>JAPLNR010000060.1 GCA_026401035.1 Planctomycetia bacterium
ACACCACCCGCCAAGCCGCCGGCGCATCCGAAGGCACTGCCGTACCGCAACGCGAAGAATAGCCCCATAAGGAGCCCAAAAGGCACCCCGGCAAAGATAGCGGTCTTGAAGAATCTAGACATATGCGGAACTCCGCCGAACGCTTGAGCTGATCAGCGGCGGACCATCGGCTCGCCACACCGCTGGATTCTATCCGCCGTCTGATCCAGCGATTGGTTAGGCACGATCCGCGCTCCATCAACGAAGCAGGTAGATGGCCACGGGCACAACTATGAGAAGAATCCACCCGGCCGCGGACACTAAAAACGGCGGCGTTTCCGTGTCAATGCGGCCACCGCGACCAACATATCCCGTGAACCCACCAATCGCATCTGGGAACCAAATCAGCGCCATCGGCAGGAGCAGGCCGAGGGAGCCTTTAACGACATTCGGAGTCGCGCCGTTGGCCTCGACGATCATGGCGACAACGTAGCCGCAGGCGATGACGGTCGCTACGAGCTTGGCAACAGTGATTCGCACGCGCAGCGCTACCAGTGCCTAACGAAAAAGTTGAGCAGCTCGCAGCCAACAACCTCACCATACCGCAGGACGCTATCGCGAGTCTGCTCCAATGCCTGGTTCGCTGTCTGGATCCTGTCCCAACTCGACGATCGAGTCACCATCTGCCAGCCTGACAATGCACTCCGGCAACTCACGGATGAGGAGATGTTTCAATGCAGCGTTTGATGTATTGCCACATCGGAGCCAGATAACACGCGGCGGTGGACCAAGTCGCTCCACCATTTTTGCGAAGTCAGCATCCTTCGTCATGACGGCTGCACCAGCCGCCCGGGCTGCAGCAAAGATTGGCGGGTCGAGGGCGTCACGCAGCCCAAGGTCGCGTGCGGAAGCACACTCTACAGCGAAGGTTTCGGCAATCCATCGAGCGATCGACGGTGAGAGGTGAGCATCAAGCCAGATGATCACGCTGCGGCCCCAGGTTGTGACGCCTGGAGGCTAGCGAACTTCAGGCAAGCAGTGACATCTTCAATCTCTAAGTCGGGTAGTTCGTCCACGACTTCAGCGGGCGAGAGCCCCGCGGCAAGAAGATCGAGGACATCGCTTACCCGGATGCGCATTCCACGCACGCACGGACGGCCACCGCATTGCTGTGGATGAACGGTGATTCGATCGGTAAGCGTCATAAGCCGAACTCCCGGGGTGGCGGAAAGATTATACCCGCAGGGCCTGGGGTAGTCACTCAAACCGCGGAATGCAAGGCTCCTGGCTGCTTTCAGCGAACGAAAAAGTTGAGCAGCTCGCAGCCAACAGACTCACCATACCGAAGGACGCTATCGCGAGTCTGCTCCAACGCCTGGTTCGCCCTTCTCTCAGTACGGAGCCTCGATTGCCTCAAACTGCATGGCATTGAAATCATGCAACTCAACCATGTCATTGAGTCCATTCATCGCGACTGAAGCGGCAAACAGCTTTCCCTTTGCCGCCCAGACTAACCGATCCCCATCCAGATCAGCCCACTCCCAATCCGGACAGGCAATGGTTTGGGATTCGGCAGGCCCAACGAGTTCGTGTTCGTCCCAGTACACGCCTTTGCCAATCGGAGCGTCATGCTCAGCGTGAGCGATCTTTCGGAGCACCCATCCCTTGCCGATGCTTTTCTCGAACATATCTTTCACCTTCCAATCGGCAACATGTATCCGCTCTCCCGCCATCCTCCATCCGTCACGAAGTAGACGAACATAGTAGACGCCCAGGCATTCCCCACCGAAATACTCGCATGGCTGATAGTCGTGATCACGATGCACCGCAGGCGAGGCAAGCCCAGTCGAGTGCCCATGACCGTCATTAAGCCAGTAGGAGTTCTTGCCAGTCCACAGCCCGCCGCCATGCCAGCAATCACCTTTTGGCAGAAAGGCGATTGCCTTCAAGTATGGGACACGTGAGATTGCGGTCCACGACCCCTTTGACTCGGACTGCCACTTGCCGTTCATTGCGAAATAGATCGCATACTGGCCGTCAGGGGAGATATCCGAGCGTCGCTCGTAGATGCGGCCCTTGAGCCATTGACCCAGCTGAAACTCGTCGCGATGCCTGTCCCAGAGGACGGTTGCAACGCAATCGGACGGGCCACGACGAATCACGAGCGCACGTGGCGAGTCGCTTGCGAGAAGCACATGAATGCGTGGTGGAACTGGACGCATAGACCCTATGGGCGAACGTTCCCGATCAATGGCTCGCGGCCAAGGGATTATCCACACCGCCGGGCTTCATCGCGAGTCCATTGCATCGGCTGGTTCGGCAATGCTTCGTACCCACCTGAAATGCAAGGATGGCGACCACGCTATCGATAGCACATTGCCGGGCTCAAGTATGCACTGGACTGCGTTGAATGGTTCCGGGCCAAAGCGCCGATCACCTATCAGGCCCACGAAACGCGCGGAGTGCGGCAAACCGCCGCCTGACACACCGATGAATCCGTCCGGGCCAACCTCATCCCAGCCGTGGCGACTCAACTGGATGCGCCTTTCAAAGCCCTCTCGCCAGCCGATGCTACTGCACACAATGACTCGCCAAAGACACTCCGCCACCTCCTCGAAATCGTCATACGGCTGGCTGTCGTCTTCCAAGCAGTCCAGCCGAAGCATGACCGGATAAACCGCTAGAAGTGCCTCGCGAAAGGTGCTCACCAAGTCCGTATCCGAAAGAGCGGCAAGCTTTTGTGACATTTCCGCCAAGTGGGAATCTCCGGTTGCCGAACGGTGAAGCTGATCAGCGGCGGACGCTCGACTCCGCCTCACCGCTGGATTCTATCCGCCGTCTGATCCAGCGCGTGGTTAGGCCCTTCACTCTCGGCTACCTGCGATCACTTTCTCTACCACCTCGGCCCCGCCAACGATGTCTTCGCTGCCCGTAAAACGGCACACCTCCATATGGCCGTCCTCGAAGACGTCGATTTCGACTCGCTCACCGACAAGCGTGAGCGTCACGAGCAATGAGTCGCTCCGATTACGCGATAGCGTGAACGGGATCTTGGCATCCTCCAATCGCAGCAACAGATCGTAGAGCGGATGCGACATGAAACTGGCCTAACCAGTAATTCTACAGAACTCGATAATGTGAACAGTTTGCTGGGTAACGTACCCGGGCACGTTTCCATAAGCTGATGGAAGTGTTTATGACGACGTTGCTTACGAGGTGAGGCTCGAATTCAGGCCGGTGTGAAGTGCGACATTATCTGCAGCATAAACGCCCGCTGCCAAGACGGATTGGAGGGGCCTCCCGCGGATTGCGGCGTGAACCGACGAACGGTGCTTAAACCCGTCTATCCCGGCGGGAAACGCCACTACTGCTTGGTCACTCGGACGCCTCTCATCCGCCCCTTCCCAGCCGGTCTGCAGGACTCTGCACGCCCCTGCCGCCTCGGTTGAGCACGTGGGTGTAGATCATCGTCGTCTTCACGTCGTTGTGCCCCAGCAACTCCTGCACCGTGCGAATGTCGTAGCCCTGTTCGAGCAGATGCGTCGCAAATGAATGCCGAAACGTGTGGCTGCTCGCCCGTTTCGTAATTCCCGCGGTGATCACTGCTTCCCGAACCGCCCGCTGCATCACCGTTTCGTGAAGGTGGTGGCGATAGAACCGGCCGCTCTGCCGATCCCGGAAATCCGCCTTCGCCGCAAAGACCCACTGCCACGCCCATGCCTGCTCAGCCGTCGGGTGTTTTCGAGCAAATGCCCCCGGAAGCCCGACCCTTCCGCGTCCTTCCTCCACCTCAACAGCGTGCGACCTCCGACGGCTTTCAAGGTGTCGCAAGAGCGGCTCCCGCAAACATTTCGGCAACACTGTCACACGGTCCTTGTTGCCCTTGGCCTCCCGGATCGTCACCTCAGCCCGGTCGACATCGACGTCCTTGACCCGCAGCCGGAGTGCCTCGAGTAACCTCAGGCCCGCGCCATACAGAAGCATCCCGATCAACCACCGCTCGCCCGAAAGGCACCCGATCACTCGCTCTACTTCGTCTACCGTCAGCACCGTCGGTAGTCGTTTCGGACGCTTGGCCCGCACCACGCCATCCAACTGATTCAGCGGCCGGCCAAGAACCTTGTCGTACAGAAACAGCAGGCCCGCGAGCGCCTGGTTTTGTGTCGACGCTGCGACGCGCTGTGTCACGGCCAAGTGCGTGAGAAACGCGTTGACTTCCGGCTCGCCCATCTCTTGAGGATGTCGCTTGTGATGAAACAGGACATACCGCTTGGCCCAATGCACATAGGCTTTTTCCGTACTCGCAGCCAAATGCCGAAGCCGCGCCGCATCCCGAACGCGGGCCAAAAGCTTCGGCGGTTGCCCAGTCGGCAAGCGGTCGCTCACTGCAGACTCCTCCTACTGAATATGGCGAGAGCGAGCCTACCAAGGGGCAAAAATCGCAATCCTGCACGTCCGCGACCATGGACTGGCCGCCTGGAAGACGGCCCTCGTTCGCCGCAGCGACCTGTGGTGGAGGAGGCGCAAGCCTGCAGGGGCCATGGATGGCCCTGCAGGCGTAAAGCTAGAGCGTGAGTTTCTTGTGGCGGAAGCGGTGCGGCTCGTCGGCACCGATGCCGAGCCGCTCCTTGCGGCTGCGCTCGTAGACTTCGAAATTGCCCTCGCAGACATGCACGTAGCCGTCCCCCTCGAAGGCGATGATGTGCGTGGCGAGCCGGTCAAGAAACCAGCGGTCGTGGGTGATCACAACGACCGAGCCGGCGAAGTTGGAAATGCCCTCCTCGAGCGACCGCAGCGTGTCGACGTCGAGGTCGTTCGTCGGCTCGTCGAGCAGAAGCAAGTTTGCGCCGCCGCGGAGCAACTTCGACAGGTGCACGCGGTTGCGTTCACCGCCGGAGAGCGTGCCCACCTTTTTCTGCTGGTCGGGGCCCATGAAATTGAACTTGGCGACATAGCTGCGGGCGTTGACCGTCCGCTTCCCAAGTTCGATCGTGTCGTGGCCGCCGGAGATCTCCTCGAACACCGTCTTCCCGGGATCGAGGGCATCACGATTCTGGTCGACGTAGCCGATGTCGACCGTCGCTCCGACCTTGATCGTGCCGGAGTCGGGCTTCTCCTGGCCGACGAGCATGCGGAAGAGCGTGGTCTTGCCGGCGCCATTGGGGCCGATGATGCCCACGATGCCGCCTGGCGGCAGGCGGAACGTGAGGTTTTCGAAGAGCAGCTTGTCGCCGAAGGCCTTCGAGATGTTCTCAACGTCGATCACCTGGTCGCCGAGCGACCGACTGGCTGGAATGAAGATTTCGATCTCGGAGTCGCGGGCGGCCGCCTGCTCGGCGGCAAGTTTTTCATACGACGAGACACGGGCCTTGCTCTTGGCCTGCCGGGCCTTGGGCGACATGCGAATCCACTCGAGCTCCTTGTCGAGTGTCTTCTGCCGCGTGCTGGCCTGCTTCTCCTCCATTTCGAGGCGGGCCTTCTTCTGCTCGAGCCACGACGTGTAGTTGCCCTCGAAGGGAATGCCGCGGCCATGATCGACCTCGAGAATCCATTTGGCGACATTGTCGAGAAAGTAGCGATCGTGGGTCACGGCCACGACCGTGCCGGCGTACTCGGCGAGATGCCGCTCGAGCCAGTCGACGCTCTCGGCGTCGAGATGGTTCGTCGGCTCGTCGAGCAGGAGCATGTCGGGCTTCTCGAGCAGCAGCTTGCACAGCGCGACACGGCGACGCTCGCCACCAGAAAGATTCGTGACGGCCCATTCGGCCGGTGGCAGGTTCATCGCATCCATCGCGATCTCAACCTGGCGATCGAGATCCCAGAGATTCTTGGCGTCGATCTCGTCCTGAACGGTGGCCTGCTCGGTGAGCAGCTTTTCCATCTCCTCGGGCTTCATCGGCTCG
Organism: Planctomycetia bacterium; assembly: GCA_026401035.1. GTDB lineage: Bacteria > Planctomycetota > Planctomycetia > Pirellulales > UBA1268 > RGVT01. The sequence continues at coordinate 5,883 of JAPLNR010000060.1, forward strand.
CCGAGCTTCGCATTGATCTCCTCGAACCGCCGCAGGACGGCGCGGGAGTGGTCCACCGCGTCCATCACGTTTTCGAAGACCGTTTTCGTGGGATCGAGCTGCGGCTCCTGCTGCAGGTAGCCGACGGTGTAGCCATCGGCGAGCCGTGTCTCGCCGTCGTACTCCTTGTCGATGCCCGCCATGATCTTCATGAGCGTGCTCTTGCCGGCACCATTGCGGCCGAGCAGTCCGATCTTCGCGCCGGGGTAAAACGCGAGACTGACGTTCTTCAGCAGTTCGCGCTGACCAAATTTTTTGGTGAGATCGGTGATCTGATAGATGAAGGCTGGGCCCATCGGACAGCGTGTCGCTCCTTGAGGTGGTGTCCGGATGATTCTACCGCAGGCGGCAAGCAGGCACAGGGCTCGTTGCAGGTGGGGCAGCCATCCACTACCATTCCCGCGTCGACATCGACGGTTTTGAGAAGGAGTTGAACCCATGGCTGAATACGCGAATCCCGACGTGCTCGTGTCCACCGAGTGGGTGTCCGAGCACCTGAGCGACCCCAAGGTGCGGATCGTGGAATCCAACGAGGATCGCGCGCTCTACACGCAGGGACACGTTCCGGGAGCCGTCGAGATCGACTGGCAGGTCGACCTGCAGGACCAGGTGCGCCGCGACTACGTCGACCGCGCCGGGTTCGAGAAAATCTGCCGCGAGAACGGCATCTCCAACGACACAACCGTCGTGTTCTACGGCGACAAGAACAACTGGTGGGCTTGCTACGCATTCTGGGTGTTCAAGCTCTACGGCCACCCCGACTGCCGAGTCATGAACGGCGGCCGCAAGAAATGGCAACTCGACGGCCGGGCCTGGTCGACCGACCGGGTCAGTTATCCGCCCACGACATACACGGCGCCCGAACAAGACGCATCCGTCCGGGCCCTGCGGGACGAGGTGCTCAAGCACCAGAAGGCAGGCCGGGCGCTCATCGACGTGCGGAGCCCCGAGGAATACAGCGGCGAGCGGCTCCACATGCCCGACTACCCCAACGAGGGTGCCCTACGTGGCGGCCACATCCCAGGCGCGATGAACGTCCCCTGGCCCCTGTCGGTCAACGAGGACGGCACGTTCAAGTCCGTCAAAGACCTCGAGAAGCTCTACCTCAAGGAAGTGCACCTCAAACGGCGGTCGCCCACCATCGCGTATTGCCGGATCGGCGAACGTTCGAGCCTGACGTGGTTCGTGCTGAAATACCTGCTTGGGTTCGGCAACGTGAAAAACTATGACGGCTCATGGATGGAATGGGGCAACTGCGTCGGTGTGCCGATCGTGAAGGGTGCCACGCCCGAAGGCCAAGCCTGACCCCCCAAGCCCATACCCATCGCGATCGCATGAACAGCGTCAGCGGCAGACTCGACTCGATCGTCGGTGAATTCTCCGACCTCGATGGCCGGGAAAAACTCGAACTGCTTCTCGATTTTGCCGGCCGCTTGCCGCCATTGTCGGCCGCCTATGAGGCGAAGAAGACGATCGAAGACCGACGGGTGCACGAGTGCCAGACGCAGGTGTTTCTGTGGCCCGAGGTGGAGCAGGGGATCGCACGGCTCGTCGCCGAGGTCGCCCCCGAAGCACCGACTGTAAAGGGATTCGTTGCGATTCTCGCCGAAGCAGTGGAGGGCCGGCCCGCGGCCGAGGCGGCGGAGATTCCCGAAGACCTGCTCGAGCGAATGGGGCTGGCCCCGGTGCTCGGCATGCTGCGAACCCGCGGCCTGCGGGCCATCATCGGACACGTGAAGCGGGGCATCGCCACCAAGGCGACGCAGGGTTGAGATCAGGCATGGCGGTCGAAGAAGGGGAGACGTCGTGACAGCGCGAATCGTGGCGGGCATCGACTTGGGCGGCACCGCCGTCAACTACACGTTCCTGGACGAGCGGGGGCAATTCCTGATCGACGGACTCTGCGAGCATCCCGCCCGCAGCGTCGAGGGTCCCGACATCTGCCTCGCGCAGATCGCCGACGGACTGGCGCTGGCGGCTGCCCACGCCAATGTTCGCATGGCTGATGTCGTCGCCATCGGCCTCGACACTCCCGGCCCGGCCAGCGCCACGGGCGTGCTCAGCCGGCGCGGCTCGACCAACTTCGTGCATCCGCAGTGGGCGGGCTATGACATCCGGGCAGGGCTCGAGCGGAAAATCGGCCTGCCGGTGAGCTACCTCAACGATGGCAACGCGGCCGCTCTCTGGGGCCACGTGTCGATCTTCGGCTCGGAAAACGCGGCCACGAGCGTCTCCGCGATCATCGGGACCGGACTCGGGGGCGGCGTGATCACGGCGGGCAAGGCGATCGTCGGCCGCAACGGATTCGGCGGCGAACTGGGCCACGTGCTGATTCCGTACGGCCTGATCCGGGGCATCGACGGCCTCGTGCCGACGTGCAACTGCGGTCGGATCGGCGACCTCGAGTCGCTCTGCTCACTGACGGCGATCCGACAGTCGCTGCTGCCGTATTTCCTGCGGCGCGAACCCGGCCACGAACTCGCAAAACATGACGTCGGCCAAGCCGCAAAACTTGTCCGTGGGCTGGCGGAGCAGAGCGATCCACTCTGCCGAGAGATCTTCCGTGTGCAGGCCCACGCCCTGGGCCTGTTCTTCGACGAAATGATCAACGTCTTCGACCCCGACGCGCTCATCGTCGGCGGCGGGGCGGTCGAGACCGGGGCTGAATTCCGCCGCTGGTTCATCGACGAAATCCGCGCCGGCATGCCACTGCAGCGCGAGGAACAGGCCAGCATCCAACTGCACGTGATCCCAAACGGCGACACGGCCGGCGCCCGTGGCGCAGCGCTCGATGCGGTGAAACTCGTCCGCTGATCGCTTCAAGAGCGTTGCGGCGTGCCGGTGATTCTGGAGGCCGGCAGGGATTGACGGCTGCCTTGCAGCCGGGATCCCAGGATCCCAGGATCTTGGATGGCTTTTTCCAGGAATATTCAGGCAACACGGTCGAGGACGGGCAGCACGGGCAGGCCGTTGGCGCCCAGCGTGCTTCCGAGAGCGGGCTGCGGCACGGCATGCCCCGGCAGGGCCGCAGGCCCCCGCTTCGGCTTGGGCGGCCCCAGCAGCATCAGCCGTGCCGTGGCCAGCAGGCCGCCGAGCGACCTAAACGTGGCCTCGACAGCGGCCGGCTCGTAGCCGCAGTGCACCATGCAGTCTTGGCACTTCGGGTTGCCGCTCGCCCGGCCGTAGGCATCCCAATTGGTTTCCTCCATCAACTCGCGAAACGTCGTCGCATAACTTTCGTCGAGCAGATAGCAAGGGCGTTGCCAGCCAAAGAGGTTGTAGGTGGGCGTGCCCCAGGGACGACATTCGAGATCCCAGGCTCCCTTGAGAAACTCGAGGAACACCGGCGACTGGTTGAATTTCCAGCGGGCGGGCGCGTTGTCGAGGATTCTGCGGAAGAGCGACTGGCTCCGCTCGCGCCGCAGGAAGTGCTCCTGATCGGGCGCCTTGGCGTAGGAATAGCCGGGGGAGATCATCATTCCCTCGACGCCGAGGGCCATCACCTCGTCGAAAAACCTCCGATACCGCTCGGGATTCGCATCGGTGAAGAGCGTGGAATTCGTCGTGACGCGAAAGCCCGCCTTGCGGGCGGCGCGGATCGCCGACACGGCCATGTCGAAGATCCCATCGCGACAAACGGCCGCATCGTGCTCCTCCCGCGGCCCATCCAAGTGCACGGAGAAGGCGAGGTAGGGCGAGGGCGTGAAATGAGGCAGCATCTCCTCGAGCTTGATCGCATTCGTGCAGAGATAGAGATACCGTTTGCGGGCCACGATGCCGGCCACGATCTGCTCGATCTGCGGATGCAGGAGCGGCTCGCCGCCGGGAATCGAGACCATCGGGGCGCCGCATTCGTCGACCGCCTGAAAGCACTGCTCGGGCGTGAGGTTCGACCGCAGCACTTCGGCCGGGTGTTGAATCTTGCCGCATCCGCCGCAGGCGAGATTGCAGCGAAAGAGCGGCTCGAGCATGAGCACGAGCGGATACCGGTCATTGCCCCGCAACCGCTGCACGGCCACGTGCCGCAGCACCGCCATCATCTGTCCGACTGGCACACTCATGCGACGCGCTCCCTGGCCCGGCAGTCCGCGATCCGGGGCGATTCCTTCTGGGCTGCACACCATCTCGCCAGCGCCATGAGCGGAAAATAGATCGGATAATAGTGGTAGCGGAGATAGAAGACCTTCGGGAAACCCGTGCCCGTGAACTCCGGCTCATGCCAAGAGCCATCGGAGCACTGCTGCCCGACGAGCCACTGCACGCCCCGCCGGGCCGCCGGCGAATCGTGCCGGCCTGCGGCCACGAGGCCTGCCAACGCCCAGGCCGTCTGCGATGCCGTGGGCGGCCCCTTGCCGGCCAGCCGTTCATCGGCATAGCTCGCGGGCGTTTCGCCCCAGCCGCCCCCCCGCTGCTGGTGATCGGCGAGCCATTCGGCGCCATTGGCCACCACCGGGTCGTCCGCGGGCACGCCCACCGCCCGCAGGCCCTCGATGGCCTGCCACGTGCCGTAGATGTAGTTGATGCCCCAGCGGCCATACCACGAACCATCGGCCCGCTGCTGGTCGCGCAGATACCGGATTGCGCGATCGATGGCGGGATGCCCGACCCGAAGCCCGAGTTTCCCAAAGGCCTCGAGCACGCGGCCGGCGAGATCGGGCGAACTCGGATCAATCATGGCGTTGTGATCGGCGAACGGCACCTTGCAGAGCAATTCGAGGTTGTTGTCTCGATCAAACGCCCCCCACCCGCCGTCGGTGTTCTGCATGGCTTCGACCCAGGCCGTGGCCCGTTCCATGGCCGCCGCGGTGCGGGCCAGACGCTGCTGCATGGCCGGATCGGTCGACAGCGTCTGCTCAGCCGCCGCACGCCAAGTGGCCAGCGAGATCAGCACCATGGCCGTGTCGTCGACATCGGGATAGAAGCGATTTGCATACTGGAAACACCAGCCGGACGGCTCGGTCACGGCGGCGCTGCGGATCCAGTCGCCGGGCCCGCGCACTTCGTTGTCGAGCAGCCAGTCGACGGCGTCGTTCAGCTGCTTCGCGGCGGCAATGCCGCCCGCGACGTCGAGATTGCCGGCTGCTGTGAAGGCATCGGTGAGCGCCCGCAGCGTGATCGCCGTATCCCAGACGGGCGAGCGGCACGGCTCGACGCGGGTCGAACCATCCGGCTCGATCTCGACGAGCCTTGCCAGTTGCTGCCAACACTCCTGCACCTCGGGAGATGCATCCTCGCAGCCCAGCGACCGCAGCGCCACAATGCTCCAGACGATTGGCGGAAAGATCGCCCCCAGGCCGGCGCTGCCCTCGAACCGCTCGAGCATCCACCGGCGGCACTCGGCAACGGCACGGCTGCGCAACGGCCGAAAGCCGAGGGCATCACAGACTTTTACGGCGCGATCGACACCGCGAAAGAGCCGCGCCCAGGCATCGTTGCCACCGGACTGCGGCGGCGAGCGGTGCAGGTCCTCCGGCCGAAAGAGTTCGGCGATACCGCGCTCGGGGTCGACGTGGCGAACCGGCTTGAAGGCCCAGATGAGCGACAGCGGCACGATCATCGTGCGTGACCAGGCGGAGACGCGATCAAGATTGATCGGGAACCAGCGGGGCAGGAGCACCATCTCCGGTGGCACCGCGGGACACGCCGCGTAGGACATCTGCCCGAGCAGCGCGAGATAGAACCGTGTGAAACTGTTCACCGCCCACGGCCCGCCCGCCAACTCGATGGCCCGCCGCGCCCTGCGCAGCGGCTCTGCATTCCTGTCGTGGCCGGTGAGCTTGAGCGCGAGATACGCCTTGACGCTCGCGCTGACATCAACCGGCCCCCCCGGATAGATCGCCCAGCCGCCGGTCGGGAGTTGTTCCCGCAGGATGCGTTGGGCGGCGCCGGGAACGTGCGGCTCGTCGAGTTTGCCGGCCCAGGCGAGGATCAGGATGTATTCGCTTTCGAGGATCGTGTCGCCCTCGAGCGGTGCACGCCAATGGCCGTCGTCGGCCTGCCGGCTCCGCAGCCAATCGGCGGTGAGGCCCACGGCGTCGAGCACGGGCGACAGCCGATCCTGCGGTGCAGCAGCCCCCACGATGTCGCGAACCACCGCCTGCAGGTCTCGAGTGCCCTGTCCGACAACCGCCTGCACCACGCTCGGCTTGGGAATGCCGGTCCCCGGGCCGCCGCGTGGGGCCAACTGTTCGGCCGACGGGTGCGATGCGACCGAATCGGTCGTTGTTGATTCCGCCAGGTTCGTTCCTGCGCCGCTTGATCCTGTGTAGCTCATAGAGGCATCCATGCTCCAAGCCGCCGGGCTTCAAACCATGAGCCCGGTAAACAAAGCCCGCGGAGAATAGATAAACCCGGGGATACCGACAAGGGCGGACGTTCGATAGACCCTTGAAAAAGCGCCGACGACGACGTTCGACCGTGCCCGAAACAGGCGCGGGTAACACTGCAGGAAATCTGGGCAGACTCTAACGCGCTGTCGGGGTTCTTTCCGACGCCGGCAGCATGACCGATACCCGCGTTCCTCCGCCCGGACGCGACTCGACCACCACGTGGCCACCGCTGGCCTCCGTGAATCGCCACGCCTTCGACAGCCCCAGCCCGGCTCCGCGGCCAGCCTCGCGGCCACTAAAAAATGGATCGAAAGCCCGCCGCAGCGTGGCCGCATCCATGCCCCTGCCGTTGTCCGCCACGGCGATCTCGCACCACTCGCGGCCCACCACCGCGCCGGCAGCGGCCGCCATGAGCCCCGCCGACAGCGACACGCGACCACCTTCCTCGACGGCCTCGATCGCGTTCACGGCGATCGCCCGCACCGCCTCCTCGGTCTGACTGCGATCGACATGAGCGCTGATCGGCGCCGGCGGCGGACTGTACTCGAGCCGCACGCCGCGGCCGGCCGCGGCGGCCTGGATGGAATCGATCACCGCGGCGACGAGGCCACCGACGTCCGTGTCGACAGGCTGGGCTTTCGGCGGCCGCGCAAACAGCATCAGTCCCCCGATCATGTCGCGGGCCCGAAAGGCCTGGTCGACGATCGTGGCCAGACGCCGGCGGCGTTCCGAATCCTTTTCCTCGAGCAGGAGCGCCTGAGCGCGGGTGGCGATGTTGGCCAGCGGATTATTGATCTCATGGCCGGCGCCGTACGCCAGTTCGCGCATCGCCTCGAGCCGGGCCTCGGCCAGGGCCTCGTCGAACCGGGCCACGAGTTGCTCGTGGGCGCGCATGCGTTCGATGGCCGACAAAAGCAGCAGCGCTTCCGACGATGGCTCCAGCGCTGAATGAATCGCTGACTGAAGCGCTGCTTCGGCACCCGCCATTCCGCCGGCGACCGTGCAGCCCGGGGGAGGCCCCCCCACGACGAGGGTCGCTGCCAGGCGGCTCACGAGCGAATTCCCGGGGAGGCATCCAATCCGGCGTAAGCCAGTCGGTGCGGCAAAGGCTATCGACGCGACAGGGGCCAACGTCGCCAGCCGCCGCTGTCCCTCCAGCCAGGCCGCAACTACCGGGTCTCCACCGGCATACGACCACCAGAGAGCAGGGTCATCGCCCCCCGCGAGCACGGCCCGCGTCAGGCCCAGACAGGCCTGACGCGGAACCGTGTATGCGATGTTGGACGTTGCTGCAGGCTGCACAAGGAGCCAGACACCGGAATCTTGCGACACCGTCAAGCTCCACTCTGAGCAGTCGTTGCAGTCGGCGGGAATCGCCGACTTACGAACCCGCGGCGACCGACTCAATATCCAAAAGACCGCAGATCCGGTCGACGAGCATTTCTGCCTCGAACGGCTTCTGCAGGAACTCGTTGGCACCGGATGCCTTGAGGTCCTCGATCTTGTCAGGCTCGCACATGCCGGAAATGCAGATGATCCGCACCTCGTCCATGGTCGAGTCGCTGCGGACCCGCTGGCAGACTTCCTTGCCGTTGATATCCGGCAGCATGACGTCGAGCACGATCAGGTCGGGACGATAGTCCTTCACCATCATGCCGGCATCGAAGCCGTTATTGACGCTGCGGGTCTCGAACCGGCCGTCCCGCTCGAGGACGTCCGTGATCAGTTCGACGAGATCCTGATCGTCGTCGACGACGAGAATCTTGCGGCGACCACTCTCGAGGGCATCGGTCGGAATGCCATTGTCCCGCATGAACAAAAACAACTGATCGCGGGGAATCCGGCGGAACCGGCTGCCCGGAACCCGGAATCCCTTCAATTGTCCAGAGTCGAAGCAGCGAATGATCGTCTGCTGACTCACTTTGCAAATCTTGGCCGCTTCGCCGGTTGTATAGACGGTCTTCTGCATCTGCTTAACCACCCTCTCCCTAGCCGTGGTGCAGCTAGTCAAAACGGAGCTCGGGGAAAGCCTTGTCCGCAAGGCAGCCCCGAACACCTAGGCCTCCTGATTGCCATCTTTGAACACAGCGATCGGCAGTTCACGGCATGAACGGCCGACCAAAGGTTCTGCGTCGCGATCCATGCCGACGCAATCCGGAAGGAATCCAAGCTCCGGGGGGACTGCGAAAGGAATCTAGTTCCTAAAACTCGCTGCCCTGCTTGCCATCCTTGCCCGATGCCCAACTGTACAGCCAGCTTGCGCAGTGAGTCAATATCGATGTATTCGACGCAAACACCTTCACCGCAATGCCTTGGGTAAAAGCCCTGGAGCGGCAATTTCCAGCAACTCCACGGCAGGCTGGCCACCAAGGGAGATCTCGGCAACGCGTCCGAACGTATGGCCCTGGCGACCGGTGGACACCGCCGCGCCTGCAAAAAGCTGCTGCAATCGCGGCCCGGGCTCGATCTCGAGCAACTGCACATCGTGCACGTCACGCAACAGATTCGCCTGGATCAGGATTCTGCCCAGCGGAATCTCCGCGGCGCGGATGGCTGCCGCGGAGGCATCGTCGACCTGATCCAGATCGATTCGCACGATGCCGTACTGAACAACGCAACCATCCGGTCGCAGCAACAGGATCTCCCTCCCGTACCAGCCTCGGCAGCCTGCCGCACCGGCCGGTCCCGCTTTGCTTGCCACAACCCGCAGGCTCACCGGTGCTCCGTGAAACCCTTCCATCGCCACCGTCATGTGGCTCCGGTGATCGAGCAGGCCACGGTAGGGCTCGGGCATTGAGGCGGACGGCACGGCTTGCAATCCGCCGAAGTCGTCGGCCTGCGGATAAAAAAGTCTGACCAGACGCTGTGCCCGCTGGACCGGATCATGATCGTCTTGGGTCGCGTCCATGCAGTCAGGATCGTGCCGCGAATTGCAGCGCCGCCTGCTCGGGCACCGCGAGGTCCAGAAGGAATTCAAGCACTTCGCGAAGCCTGCCGAGGCGGCAGCCGGCAACGGCTGCGGTCGCGCGTCGTCGTTCCTCCTCCACAATCGTGGCGGCCCGCATAAAAACATCAGCCTGTTCGTACAGCCGCCGCGCCTCCGCCAACGCCGCCACTGCTTCCGCCTCGACGACCTGCTCACCACCGGCCAACCGGGCAAGTTCCACGAGCCGATCCACTGCGTCGGCCGGCAGCCGCTCCAACGCCAACGCCCACATGAGCGTCGGCCGACCGCCGAGCAGGTCGCCGGCGGCATGGCGATTGTTTTCCAGGTCGCCGCCCCAATCCTTCAGGTCGTTGAGCACCTGAAAGCCGGTGCCGACGTGCCGAGCATAGCGGTCGATGGCGGCCGCTTCGGCCGGCACGAGCCCGGCGAGGCGGATGCCCATCGCCACGGCCGCTTCAAATGCGGGCGCGGTCTTGAGCCCGTAGATGGTGAGTGATTCATCGGGCGAGAGCCGCTTGTCGCCGGCATCTCGCCACCACAATTCGGCCCCCTGGCCCTGGGCGAGCTTCACATGGGCGTCGGCAAGAATCGCCACGAGGTCCCGCTGACAGGCGGCATCGACGCCCGGCAGCGCAGTGACGATCTTATATCCCAGCCCCAGGAGGTAGTCGCCCGCGTTGATCGCGGACGGGATGCCGCGCTGCACGTGCAGCGTGGGCTGGCCATACCGCATCTGGTCGTCGTCCTCGATGTCGTCGTGCACGAGCGAGGCCTTGTGGAAGATCTCGATTGCCACGGCGGCCGCCTGCACCGCCTCCCGCGGCGCCGCGTCACGCTGCGGCCGATCGGCACGCACGGCATCGAAGGCCGCCAACGCGATGAAGGGCCGCAAAAACTTCCCGCCGCGCTTGAGAAAGTCGCCCGCCATGCCGGCGGTGGCCTCGAGCGGCTCGAACGCCTGATCGGCAACGCTGCTCAACCCGCCAAACGCTCCCGGTAATGCCAGCCGGTTCTCGAGACCGGCGAGCGACGGAGCCGAAAAAAAGTCGGCCGCCTCGCGTAACAGCGGCAGATAATCGCCCACCGGGGCCGACGCGCCGCCGGCCACGCCGAGCAGCCCCAGCACCCACTCCACGTCGATCGCCGCCGCAGCCGCAGCCTCCGCGCAGGAGCGGCCACCGCTGACACCGCTCGTCTGCGGCTCATACGGCACTGCCGCGATCGGCAGGGCAAAGGCGGGCAGCATCGCGAAGGCCTTTTCCAGATGGTCGAGCTTTGCGACTCCGAGAATGCCGTCGTACTGGCCGGTCAGCAGCGAGCCGATCGCCGGCACAGCCCGACCGGTCGATTCAACGACCCAGCCGCTGTCATGGGCCGCCGACCAGAGCGTGCCGATCGCACAACTCGGGCCGCAGACCCGGGGCATCGATCCGGCCGGCGGTTCCGCACCGGCAGCCGTCGGCTCCGCCGCCACGGAGCAGTCGGGCAGCAGCAACAGACGGCGGCCAGACGGCCCCGCGCTCAGCCGCGTTCGCCAGTATTCAGACACGATCGTGACCATCGTCCAGCCAATGTGATCCGGCCGGGCCGCCGCGCGGGCCACGAGTGCCGCGGCCTGGGCCCGCAGGCCGGCCGCGGTCTTGGCAGCCGGCGGCATGCCGCCTGATCGCCATGAAGCGACGAGATCCGAGGCCATTGCGCGGAGCCGCTCGCGCAGGGGTTTGGAATCGGGGCAGGACAGCCCCGCGGAATCGCTGACCGCAGGACGGGAAGCCGGCGCCGGCACTGAACCCCGCGCTACGGTGGGATGGCTCACGGAAGGAATCTCGCGGTGTCTGTTCGGGAAAATCGGTGCCAGCCAAGTTTAGGCCGATTCGTCGCAGAGTGTAGCGACGATGCCTGAAACCGCTGGAAATCAGCCGCTCTCAGCAGCCGGCTCCGGCCCGAAGAATCGATGGAGCAGGGCGTCCACCTGGAGCAGGCCGCGGCGTGACAGCACTGGCTGCGGGGCGATCTCGTCCAGAAACCCCTCTGCCTCGAGCCACCGCCACTCATGCGCCCACTCTTCCAGGGGATCCACGCCGAACTTGTGCCGCAGCCGCTCCACATCGAGGCGGCCCTTCTTGAGATTGAGCACAAGCTCGCGGATCAGCAGTTCGCGTTTCGTGGGTCGCAGGCCGCGGGCGATCGGCAGCCGGCCGGATTCAACGGCCGACAGGTAGTCGTCCCAATGGGTTGCGTTCTGATAGTGGACGCCGGAGAGGTGACCAAAGCTCGCCACGCCCAGCGCCACCAGATCGCTTCCCTCCCAGAGCATGTCCCGATATCGAAAATGCACCCGCGCGGGATCGCGGACGAGCGTGTACCCGCTCGAGACGGAATAGCCGCGGTCGAGAAAGCGGCCAAACGCCCAGTCGACCCAGGCCCGCTTCGTCGGCCAGTCGGCAACGGCCGTGGTCGCCCCCGTTTCCTTCGCATCGTGCACGAAGACGGTATTGGGGGGCAGTTCCATCTGATAGATCGTGACGCTGTCGGGCTCGAGCGCGAGCGTTTTCTCGACCGTCTGCTGCCAGGTGTCCGTGGTCTCGCCGACCATGCCAGCGATCAGGTCGACGTTGGTGCTGGGGAATTCCGCCGCCTTGATCCAATCCCAGGCGCGAAGAATTTCTGCCGAGAGGTGGGCGCGGCCGTTGACCTCGAGCACGCTGTCGGTGAAGTTCTCGACCCCGAGCGAGATCCGTGTCATCCCCAGCGACTTGAGGGCCTGCACCTTCGGCTCCGAGAGCGTGCCCGGCTCGCACTCGAACGTCACCTCCTCGGCGTCGTCCCAGCCGAAGCTCCCGTGGATCCCGCCGACGAGCCGCTCCAGTTGCTTCACGCTCAGAAACGACGGCGTGCCGCCACCGAAATAGACATACCGCAGCCTGCGGCCCGTAACGGCCGGCTGGCTGGCCGCGATGCCGGCCTCTGCGGCAAGCGCCCGCGAATACCGCTCGACATCGGCGGCCGCCACGTCGGTGTAGACGCGGAAGTAGCAGAACTTGCACCGCTTGCGGCAAAACGGAATGTGGAGGTAAAGCCCGAGCGGTTCCTGGGTCGGCGGGGCGGCGAAGGCGGCGAGGACGTCGGGCACCGCGGCCTTGTTCCACCGGGCAAACGGTGGATAGTTGGCGACGAAATAACTGCCCGGCTCGGTCGCGTCGCTCATAACCCTCGGGCCGCGAGGAGATCGTCGAAGTCGCGCAGATGGTAGGCGATCTTCGTCTTGTCGAGCACCCGGCAGAGGCCGCGCAGCGAGATGCCCATGCCGTCGGGCCCGCTGGTGCCGCCAAACTGCCCGCCGCCACGGACGTGCGGCTCGAGATCGAGAAACACGCCCGGAATTCCCCGCCGTTCGAGCTTCTTCGACAGCGTCGGCAGCATCGTGCGGAGATCGGCGAGGATCCGCTCATGGCCGGCGGCACCGAGGTCGGCCGGCACGAAGTTCGCCAGCGCATCCTCCTCGACGTGCTTGCCGCGGGCCTTGCTCGAGACCTTGCGATAATCCTTTACATGCACCCAGCCGAGGCCGGGCTTCATCACCTCCCACTGCCGGTAGACCTCGGCGGTGGAAAAGCCCTGCACGATGAGATTGGCGGCGTCGAACACGAGCACGAGGCCCGGGTGGTTGACGCGGCGGTGGATCTCGGCGAGCAGTTCGCCCGTCTGGCCGACGAGGTTGGCCTCGACCTCGAGTCCGAAGGTGAGATCGGAGCGGTGGCAGGCCTCGGCGATCTGCCCGATCCGCTCGACGGCCTCCTCCAGATAGTCCGCCGGCTTCGCACCGCGGGGCGGGTAGAACGAGAAGCCGCGAATGAGTTTCGTCTCGAAAGCATGGGCCAGCTCGCAGGCCCGCGGCACGTCCTGGGCGAGATACTTCTTGAATGGCACGAACAGGTTCTTGGTGCCGTCGGGCTTGTCGACGAGTTTGATCTTGCCGATCGGCGAGGCGATCGAGGCCACGTTGAGGCCGTATTCATCCTCCAGATGCCGGATCTTCTGGATCTCGGGCATCGTGAGTTTCATCACGTTCTTCACGCCCTTGCCGACGTCGATGAACCGGAGGCTGTAATACTCGAGTCCGATCGCCGCCAGTGCCGTGAACTGCTCGACCGCGGTGAGATGAAATGCCGACTCGTCGGCGAGGGCCGAGAGCAGGACGCGAGAAGACGATGCCATGGGCGGGGGCCTTTCGGTGCGGGGATGGTCCGGAAATCAGCCGGCAGCGGGCAGGTGGTCGCCGGAGGGATGCGAAACGACGATCCGCGAGGAGATGCCACCGCGGGGAGTGAACTGGGCGACCAGCGTCAGACGGCGGGGCTGGAGAACGGCCGCCAGATCGTCGAGGATGCGGTTGGTGACGTTCTCGTAGAAGATGCCTTCGTTGCGAAACGACTGCAGGTACAATTTCAGGCTCTTGAGTTCCACGCAGAGTTTGTCCGGGATGTAGCGGAACGTCAGCGATCCGAAGTCGGGCTGTCCCGTCTTCGGGCACACCGACGTGAACTCCGGGCAGAGGATCTCGATCTGGTAGTCACGGCCGGGAAATGTGTTGGCGAAGGTTTCCAACTGGTCGCGGGACGGCTTCTGGTTTGATGTAGTCATGTTGCAGAGTGTGCCATGAAAAGCGACCGACGGAAAGACGCCGCAGCAGCCGTCGTGCTGCTTTCGGGTGGGCTCGATTCCGCCACGGCGGCGGCCTGGGCCCGGGATCGGGGCTACCGTCTGTCGGCACTGTCGATCGACTATGGCCAGCGGCACCGCTGCGAACTCGACAGTGCGCGGGCCGTCGCGGCGTCGCTCGGCATCACCGACCACATCACGATGGCGGTCGATCTTGCGGCCTTTGGCGGCAGTGCGCTGGTCGATACGTCCGTCGCCGTGCCGAAGGGCCGCTCGCACGATGAGATCGGGCAGGGGGTTCCCGTGACGTATGTGCCCGCCCGCAACACCGTTTTTCTCGCGCTCAGCCTGGCGATGGCCGAAACCCGCGGGGCGGAGGCGCTCGTGATCGGCGTCAACACGATCGACTACAGCGGCTATCCCGACTGCCGGCCGGAATTTATCGACGCCTTCGCGACGCTGGCCCGGCTCGCCACCCAGGCGGGCGTGGAGGGACGGCCGCTGGAGGTGCTCGCGCCGCTGGCCACGCTCTCGAAGCCGGAGATCATCCGGCTCGGCCTGGCGTTGGGTCTCGACTACGGTCTCACGACCAGTTGCTACGATCCCGACGCCAGAGGCCGCCCGTGCGGCGCATGCGACTCCTGCCTCCTGCGGGCGGCGGGGTTCGCTGCGGCCGGCGCCGTCGATCCGCGGGCAGCCGCCGTCTGAAGGGAGCCGCCGGCACGTGCGCATCGCCGAAATCTACGCGTCGCTTCAGGGTGAGGGCCTGCTCGCGGGCACGCCGAGCACGTTCGTCCGCACCAGCGGCTGCAACCTGCGGTGCCGCTGGTGCGACACGCCGTTCACCTCCTGGGAACCGACCGGCGCGGAGCAGTCGATCGAGTCGATCCTAGCGGCTGTCGCGGCGTTGGAGCCAAAGCATGTCGTCGTGACCGGCGGCGAGCCGCTGCTCTTCGACGACGTGGCGGATCTCTGCCGCCGGCTGCGGATGCAGGGCTATCACGTCACGATCGAGACGGCCGGCACCGTGCCCCTCGATGCCCCGGCCGACCTGATGTCGATCAGCCCGAAACTCGCGTCGTCGGCACCGCCGGCCGACACACCCGCGGGCTGGGCGGCGCGGCACGAGGCGGCCCGCCGTCGCGACGACGTGCTCCTGACGCTCATGGCCCAGGGGCCATATCAGCTGAAGTTCGTCGTCGATTCAGCCGACGACATCGAGGAGACGCTGGCCTGGATCGACGATCTCAACAGGGCGCAGCCCGGCGGCATCGACCGCGACCGCGTGCTCTTCATGCCGCAGGGCCGCACGACCGAGGAACTGGAACGCACGACCGCCTGGCTCGCCGGCGAATGCCTCCGCACGGGCATTCGCCTCGCTCCGCGGCACCACATCACCTGGTTTGGAAATACCAGGGGCACGTGAACTGCCAGGCTCGAGCCCGTCCCAATCCTGTTCGGTACAGCGGTCGGCTTTGCCACATACGCGCAGCAGCGGTCGGTCTCGACCCGTGCCTTCACCTATTTCTGCAATGCTCTCCCTGCGGGAGGCTTCGGGCTCCCCGTGCCCCGGGAGCCGGCGTTGCTGACAAGCGCAGGCATGGATGCCGAAGCGCCGTCAGCATCGAGTGAACGGAGCCCAGGATGGGCGCAGTGAAGGTCCGGCGACGGGGGCACGGGGAGCCCGAAGCCGGATTGGGCGAAGTTGAGGCAAGACAGGCTAAAGCCTGTCCTACTTTGCGGGCGCGTGGCCCCGGGGGCCGAAGAGCAGCACGATCGCCGCGCCGATGGCCACGATCAGCATGCCGGCGAGGAAGAAGGGGCTGACGGCGCTCGTCGGCGTGTGGGCAAGCGCGAGCGTGGCGAGCGTGTTGATGACGGGAGCACAGCCGAAGACGACCGGCATCACGGTGAACGGCTTGCCGCCGCAGGCGAAGGCGAGGATCGTGCCGAGGGCGCCGAGCGCCCCGAGGGATCCTGCCCCGAGGCTCCAGATGCCCCCCGCAAAATCCCACGACCCGGTATCCCCCAGCGGTGCGAGCAGCAGCAGCGGCACGATGACCGCGATCAGGAAATAAGCGCCGCCGATGCAGATCAGCGGCCGCAGCCGGCTGCCCCCCATGGCCCCCTGGCCGCGATGCAGCACGGGCCCGTAGGCGCCCCAGTTGAAGAGCGCCAGCGCCACCGACAGCAGCACCTCGACGAACCGCTCCGTCTTCTCCGCCATCGTTTGCGGCCCGGCTTCCGTCGCGTCCGCACCGGCCACCACGGCCGGCTGCGCGGCGGGCTGAGCGGCTGGCTGCGGCTTGAATACGAGCACCGTGACGGCCCCGAGGATCACGAGGATGAGCCCGGCGAGGAACGGCGCCCGGAGCTGATTGAACGACCTGTTCATGAAGGCGGTGAGCAGCGTGTTGACGACTGGTGCGCCGCCGAACACCAGCGGCATCACGTAGATCGGCTTGCCGCCGAAGCCGAGCGCAAGAATCACGCCGAGCGCACCGAGCGATCCGGCCACACCGGCGAGCAGGCTCCAGATCACCCCCTTGCTGGTCCAGCCGCCGCGTTCGCCCCGAGCCAGCAGCACCAGCGGAATCAGCACGGCGATCAGGAAATAGGCCAGCCCCACGCAGACGAAGGGCCGCAGGCTCGAATGCATCGCCTCGCGACCGAAGTGGAGCACCGGTCCGTAGATGCCCCAGCAGGACGCGGTCAGGGCGATGGCGGCGATCATGCCCAGGAATTGCAGCATCTGTGTTCTCCAGAATTCGGCCCAGGTCGGGCGGTGTTTGGCAGGATCGATCAGGCCACGCGCGCCGCGGCATGCCCCGCGGTGTCGAGAAGCCCGAGCGCGGTCCGGCCCACATCATCGACGGTGAGCAGCCGCATGCAATCGTGATGCCCCAGTGGGCAGGAACGCCTGCCACACGGGGAGCAGGAGAGGTCGAGCCGCATCTCGACGAGGTGCGGCTGGTCGGATCGACTGAGCCGCGGATCCATCGGCCCGTGCAGGACGATGGTCGGTGTCTGGAACGCCGCAGCGATGTGCCGCGGCCCGCTGTCGGAGGTCACGAGCAGGTCGGCCCGCCGCAGGACCGCCTTCGCCAGACCGAAGGGCAGTTTCGCCTCCTCCGCCATGCTCTGGACGGCGGGAATGCCTGCCAGACGGACGATGCCTTGGGCTTCGTCGCGATCGCCGGGGCCACAGTGCACGAGCATGCGGGCGTGCGGAAGCCGCTCGGCCAGCAGCCGGCCCAGAGCCGCAAACTTTTCCGTGCCCCAGGCCTTCGCCGGCCCAAAGGCGCCGTTGTCGTTGAAGACAACCAGCGGCCCGGCGCTTCGGCCGCTCTCGCCGGGCGGAAACAGTCGTGCAAGCATGGCATCGGCCAGGGCCTCGTCGGCGGGGGTCGTCACGAGTTCGAGCGTGAGCGGCCGGCGGGGCACGCCAATGTGCGCCGCGAGATCCATCGCATGTTCGGCCGTCGATACCGGCACGAGGCGGCCGCGGTCCTGCAACGGCTTGAGTGGATCCGTCAGCAGAAGCCTGCGGCCGTGCCGCGCAAAGCCGACCCGCCGCCGCCCGCCGCCAAAAAACGCAAGCGCGGCCGACGACAGCGAGTTGGGAACGAGCAGGGCGATGTCGGCACGATCGGCCCGCAACTGCCGGGCAACTGCGGCAAACCGCCGGGAGGGATCGCGGCTACGACGGTCGTAGAAGACCATTCGATCGAGCCAGTGGGTGCCCTCGAGCAATTCGGCGAGCATCGGCTTCATGACGCCGGTGATGCGGGCAGAGTCACCAAAATGGTCGCGCAGGGCTCGCAGCATGGGAGTCGCCATGACGAAGTCGCCGACCCAGCGGGGGAGGAATACGACGATGTGCACCGGGCTTTGCATGGGAAAACCCTACCTGTCAGGGCGGCGGAAGGGCAAAGCCAAAAACTGTCGCTCAGTCCGGCTGCAGTGCCTCGCGCAGCGCGAGACGGGTCGCCCTGCGGGCTGCCGCGAGCCCCGCGACGAGCCCGACGGCGAGCGTGAGCCCGCATGTCGTCCCGATCCAGCCGACGGGCACGGCCGCACGGCCGCTGGCCAGGGACGGCAGGCTGGCAATCACGCCCGCAACCGCCCCCACGGCCAGCCCGAGGCCGACCATCAGAAGCGTCTCGATCACGATCAGGTTGCGGATTCGACCGGCCCCGAATCCGATCGCCCGCAGGAGGCTGAATTGACCGCGGCTCTCGAGCACCCGCTCGAATTGCACCGCCGCGAGCCCCGCCGTGCCGAGCAGGAGGCCGAGCGTGCCCAGAGCCTGAAAGCCGGCGAGAAACGTGTTTTGGACGGCCGACAGGGTCGCGAACCGTGCGCCGGCTGTTTGTACGCTCACCGCCGCGTCGGCCCACGCCGCCGCAACCGCCGCCGCCACGCGATCCGGGCGGCCCGCGGCAGGTGGCAGACCGGCCGGCAGCAGCGCGGCCGGCGCCTCGACCAGCGCCACGGAATAGCCCGAACGTCGGGGAAACATCCGCTCGAATTCCCGTTCGGCCACGACCACTGAGCCCTGCAGAATCCCAGGCTCCAGCAGGCCGACGATCTCGAGCACGAGGTCCGCGCCGCCGTCGGACTGGTCGGCATTGGGAATCGTGAACCGCGCGTTAACGCCGCCAAGTTTGAGCGCCCACTGCGCCGTGGCCTGATCGATGATCGCAGGGATCGGCGGCGTTCCGGCGGCGGACTGGTCGCGTTCGAGGAGCATCCAAGGGTTTGTCTCGCCGGCATCGAGCGGCGTGTGGGCCACGAACCGAAACCCGCCGCGATCGATGAACGCCGGGCCGACGCCGAGCACGTTGGGCTGCCCCGGCGCATAGAGATTCGTGCAACTGGCATCGTCGCCGGTATTCGACCGCAGCCGCGCGATCGTGCAGTCTGCAAGGGACGCCTGTTCGTCCGCCGTGAGCCCGAGCCCGTCCCGCTGGGCTGGATCGGTTGGATCGATGCCGGTCGGCGTGCCGAACGTGGCGATGTGGGTCCAGCCGCCGGTGGGCGACCGCCGGTCGCCCGGCTGATCGACCGGAACGATGGCAAACGACGAGACGGCCACGATCAGAAACTCCGCCAACGCCACGATCGCAACGACCGAAAATGCCCGCGCCGGCCGCTGGGTTATCCCCCGCCAGGCGAGTCCGAAGAGCGTCTTGAGTGGGAACTGGCGTGTGCGGCCGGAGCGGCCCAGCCAGAGGCGCACAATCGCCAAGAGCCCGGCGAGCGCTGCGGCGCCGGAGAGAAAGAAAAGCAACACGGCCTGCTGCGGTTCAGCGGCCCGTGCCAGCCAGCCAGAGGCGACCGCCGCGGCCAGCATGACAAGCGCCACCGCCACGGTGCGGGTTCCCACGCTGGTTCCTGGCCGCGTGGCCGATGCATCGTCGCCGCTGCCGCGCAGGAGCGACAGCGGCGGCACCCGGCCGGCGCGGCGAGCGGCTGCCGCGATCGCCACGAGCGATACGGCAGCGCTGGCGAGCGCCCCTGGCCAGATGGCGAAGAACGCAGGCGTGGCTGTTCCAAACACTTGGCTCGAACCGTTCGCCACGGATGCATTCCACGAGGCGCCGAGGGCCCGCAGGAGGATCGCGGACCACGGCGGCCCCAGCAGCGTGCCGATCGCGACGCCACCGACTGCCGCGATCCCACCGACGATGGTCAGCAGCCCCGCGATCCGCGCCGGCGGCCAGCCGACGGCCGCGAGAATGCCGACATCTCGCCGCCGCGCGGCGACGAGCAGTTTGAAGAGCAGCCATTCAAGCAGCAAACCGGACGCGACCACGAAGCTCGAGAGCGCAAGGAACAGGCTGCCGAACGGCGTCGAACCCCGCGCCGCAGCGAGGGCCTGTATCCGTAACGGCACGACCCGCAGCCCCATCGGCTCGGGTCGGATCGCCGCGGCCAGAGACTGGCGGATCTCTTCCGTCCCCGTAGCCGGCCGGGGCAGATGCCACGCGGTTGATCGCCCAAACCGGCTGCCGGCCAGCCGACGCGCCGTCTCGAGCGACACGAATGCCTTCGGAGTCGTGCCGTGCTCCTTCCAGTAGCGGTCGTCGGCGTCGTTGGGTGGCGTCGTCCGCACCCGCTGGGCATCGAAGGGGAAGGGGGGGTCCCAGTCGGCGATCGACTTTTCATCGCTGACTCCCTCGACCTCGGGCACAAGATCCTGCGCGATCGCCGCGGCCCGCATCTCGGCGATCCCGCTGACCCGCAGCACGTGGCTCGTCTCCTCGATCCGGCCGTGCAACGCCTCAGGCAGGAAAAATCTGACTTCGAGCGGATCGCCGACGGCGATCCGGCTCCCCTGCGCCGCAAGGTCTTCAGCCATCCAGCGGTCGATCACGATCTCCTCGGGGCCGGGCAGGGGCAGTACGCCGCCGTCGGCACCGACGAGAGCGCCGCTCGGCAACGACATGGAGCCGACACCGAGAACGGTCGAGTAGGGGATCGTGGCCGGGGTCTCGCCGGCGGGGCCGACGGTTGTCAGCGCGTTGGCGAGAAAGACGAGCGTGGGCTGCCCACCACGCGGCGCGAGCACCTCCCCGGCGGCCCGATCGGCTTCGGCCGACAGGATCAGCCGACGGCTTGTCAGCCGCAGCGGTGCCGACCCCGGCGCCCCGCCTGCGGCTGCCTCCAGCGCGAGTCCGTAATCCTCGAGCGTGGGTCGCAGTCGCTGCCGAAGCCGCGTGGACAGGCTCTCGAGAGCCGCCGCATCTGCTGCCGGCCGATCGGGGATCGCGAAGATCGCGTTGGCGACGTCCCCCTGACGCAGGATTCTCTGAACCGTCGAGAGCGAGGCCACCACGAGCGGCTGGGTGACCTGCGCCGGCCGCAGCGCAAACTGCCCCAGCCCGTCACGAGGCAGCACCTGGCCGACCCGCAGACGCTTGCCACTCGAGCCGCCGGTGCGCCGCCCCAGCGGGCTGTCTGCCGGCACGCTGGAGCGGTCGGCGAACCGCAGCACGAGCGGATCCCCGACTCGCAGCCCAAGCGACTCGGCGAGCACCGCATTGACCGCCACGGCATCCGGCTCGAGCAGTTCCGGCGGCAGCGCGAAGCCCATCGCGGCGGGATCGTCGCAGGCGAGCACGGTGGCACGGCCGCCCCGCCGCTGCCCGTCGGCAGTGGCCGCAGATCCGGCCGCAGACTCGACCGCAGCTTCGATGACGAGCGCCGGCACCAGCCGGGCAGAGGGGAATCCAGCGTCATCGGGCCCCATCGATAAACCGAGTTCGACGGCGAGCGCCGCCCGAAAAAAATCATCACTGAGCACTGCCGCATCGATCCGGCCGAGCCGGGCGAGAGCAAGCGACTTCAGTCCGCGTTCAAGCGCATCGCCCACGCCGAGGGCGCCCGTCACGGTGGCCGCCAACACGCCGCAGGCGGCCGCCAGCGCCGCCAGTTGCGGCCACCACTGCCGCGCCAGCCGCAGGGCCAGCGGCAGGATCGAGCGCACCGCCCGGGGATCGCCCGTGGCACCGGGGGTGGGATCGTTCATGGCAGGAGCCGACCGTCGGAGAGATGCCGGACCGCGCCGATGCGGCGGGCCACTGCGTCGGCATGGGTCACCACCACGAGCATGCGGCCCGATTCAGACGCGAGCTCCACGAGAAGATCGGTGACGGTGGCCGCCGTCCTGGCATCGAGCTGCCCCGTCGGCTCGTCGGCGAGGACCAGTCGAGGCTCGAGCAGGAGCGCCCGGGCCACGGCCACCCGCTGCCGCTCGCCCCCCGAGAGTTCGGCGGGCAGGTGCCCCAGGCGGCTCCCCAGCCCGACGCGATCAAGCAACTCTCGGGCCCGCGTTTCGATGCCCGGCGTCACCCTGCCCGAAGCGATTGCGGGCACCACGACATTGTCGAGCGCGGTCAGGCTGCCGAGTAGTTGATGCTCTTGAAAGACAAAACCGATCTGCCGATTGCGAAAGGCCGCCCGACCCGCCGGGAGCGCGGCGAAGGGGTCGAGGCCACCAAGCCGCACCGTGCCGGACGTTGGCTCCTCGAGCGTTCCCAGGATGGAGAGCAGCGTGCTCTTGCCCGAGCCGCTCGGCCCCATGATGGCCAGCCGCCCGCCGGCGGCGAGCACAAACGACACGTCGTCGAGCACCGACAGCGGTCCGCTGGGCGTGGCGAACGATTTCGAGATGCGGTCAACCTCGAGCATGCGTGGCCCCTGAAAAATGAGCGGCCCCGCAGGCTAGGCGGACGTTCCACCGGCCCGAAATGGCTCGAGCCGGCTGCGGATGTCGGCAGGGATGGCGACAGGCTCGGGCTTCCGACCCGGCCGCATCAGGCATCGCACCGCGACGATCCGCCCCTGCGCCACCCAGATTCCCTCGTGCTCGAATCGAAACGAGAAGGTGATGCTGGAATGACCGATGTCTTCAATACCCACCCGGATATCGACCTCGTCGCCAAAGCGGATTGCCGCCTTGTAATCACAGGCGGCCGAAACCCGTGGCCAACTCGCCGTCACACTCTCCCCGGTGTCGTCGGACGGCAGCCGGTCGACCACGTGCACACCGGCGGCACGCAGCAGTTCGTGTTCTGCCGACTCCGTCCAGAAAAAAAATGCCGAGAAATGGACGATTCCGGCGGCATCGGTGTCGCGAAATTCAACGCGCCGGCGGGTCGCCAGAAAGGGCATTTTAAAGTGCGGGCATTACTCGCCGACGTAGGGCAGAAGGGCCATGAACCGTGCCCGCTTGATGGCGCTGGTCACGGCGTGCTGGCTGGCAGCCGTGCAGCCGCTCTTGCGGCGACCGAGAATCTTCCCCTGCCGATTGATGAGCTTGCCAAGCAATTCGAGATCCTTGTAGTCGACATACATCGGACGAGGACGGGCACCGTCGATGAAGATCGGATCCTTCCGCTTCACCTTCGTGCGCGGCTTGGCTTTTTTCTTGGCGAACTTTGCAAACTTTGGATTGGCTGGGGGCATTGAGAAGTCTTCAGTCTGTATGCGTTTGTCTGATCGAAACGGATTGTAATCGAGAACGATTGAAAATACTTGCGAATGCGAATCGCATGGATCACAGGGGCCGGGAGGATGATCGACCCGACCCCTGTGATGTCATGTGTTTGGGATACGTGGAGTATCGCCGGGGAAGAGCCGACTAGTAGCGGTCGCCGCCACGGTAGCCGCCGCCACCGCCGCCACCACCACCATAACCGCCGCCACCACCACCGCCGCCGTAACCACGGCCGCCACCACCACCGCCGCCGCCAGAGCGACCGCCGCCTCCGCCCGGACGGGGCGTGCGCTCACGGGCTTCATTCACCGTCAGGGGACGACCGTTGATCTCCTGCCCGTTGAGGGCATTGATCGCGGCCTGCAGGCCGTCGTCGGTCTCCATTTCCACGAAACCAAAACCGCGCGAACGGCCGGTCTCGCGATCGGAGATCACCTCGGCACTCCGCACGGCGCCGTGCGGAGAAAACATCGCCTCCAGATCGGAGGACGTGGTGGACCAGGGGAGGTTCCCCACGTAAATCTTCCGGGACATAAACAAAACCTCAAGGACTCGGGAGTTGAATCAAGAAACCCATCGACTTGTCGACCATCGCCCATTGCACGAACCTCAACTCCCGACCGGGGTGGGTGCAGACGAATAGTCCGTCGAACGCGGAAGTTTCTAGCATCTCGGGACAGGGTGAACAACAGTGGGCGGGGGCAAACCGCGAAAAAAGGCACCAAACAAGACTCTCAGACGGTGGCGGGAGAAGCCCCGAGCCGGGCGGCCGGCATCAATCGCCTGCCGTGCGGACGGGCGACGCAACCGACTGCCACTCGCCGCACCAATCGCGATCTTCCGTGTGCGGCCAAACGCCCACGACGACAAGCTTATCCTCCCGCTCGGCAGGCAGCGCGGGCGGCATCCGCCGGCACTGGCCCCAGCCCGTGCCGGTGTCGTTGCGGCTTTCCGGGCGCCAGAAGCAGCAGGTGCTGCACGTCGGACTGCCGGAGAAGTCTGCTGGCTCGCTCATATCGGAAAGTGGGCGGCACAGGATTCGAACCTGTGACCTCTACGGTGTGAACGTAGCGCTCTAACCAACTGAGCTAGCCGCCCGGAAAAATTCCGTCTGGATCGTAGCATCCGGCCCGATCTCCGTCACTACGAAGCCGTTTCGCCCGATTCGGACGGCGGATCGAACCGCGGCGCAGCGGCATGCGGCTGACCACCGTCGTCGTCGAACCGTCGCGTTACCCGCTTGCCGGGAGCCGCGTCGAGGTGGGCAGAAAAATCCATGTCGCGGGAGAGCGTCGCCATCTGCTTCCGCAATTCACCAATGCTCTGGCCGACCGAGCGGCCCACTTCCGGGAGACGCTTGCCGTAGAGCATTACGGCAATGGCGCCGATCAACATGATCTCGACAGGGCCGAGTCCAAACATCCGCGGAGCCTCGCTTACCGGTGGCCGTCGCCACGGCTGGCACTCTCGTCTTCAATGCCCTGCACGCCGCGCTTGAACTCGACGATGCCTTCGCCGAGAGAACGCATCACCTTTGGCAGCCGCGAGCCGAAAAGAAGCAGAACCACGCCAGCCACGATGATCAACTCGACCGTTCCCAATCCCATGAACGCAAACATTGGTTGCACCTGACATTCCCTGTTGGGCGGCAGCCTGCCAGAGGGCAAGAGAACCGCGATCGCGATATGTTGAAGTCTAATCCCACCGGCTCCAGAAGCAAATTCCCTGCAATTCTTACGGCAGCGTCGGTCTCACGGCAGCCTGGCCACCACGCCGGTTCGCTGCCTGTGCATCGGCAGATGACGGTAGTAGACCTCGAGCGTCATCGCGGAGAGCGCCGTCGAGTAGACGCGGCCGCCGTGGCCTCCCCATACCGAATCCGGATCCCAACTGCCGTCGAGACTGGTCGATTCGCGACGCTGCAGCGGCAGGAGTGCCGCCTGAAGGCCCGCATTCCACCGCTCCCATTGCGGCCCGCCGACGTGGAAGGAGGCCAAGGTCGCGTAATACCACGTGTAGGCGTTGGGGTTCTCACGGCTGGGGAGCGCCTGCGCGAGCATTTCCACGGCCTCGACGGCGGCCCGATCATCGGCCGGCAGCCCGAGAAACAACCGGCAGACGAGCGCCTCCGCCGTCATCGCTACGGTCGGCCGCTCGCCCGGCCGATAGGCAGCCAGACCGCCCGCTCGGCCGGAGGAGACACTCTGCAGAAACGTCCGGGCGCGGACGGCCGCGGGCTCGAGCCCGCCGACGCCCGCCTGGCGGCTGCTCGAGAGCACCATCACCTGCCAGCCATGCTGACTGGTATCGCCGCGATCGCCGGCCGCATACCGCCAGCCGCCGGTCGCCGCGTTTTGCATCGAGAGCGTATACCGCACGGCCCGATCGAGTGCCGGCCGCAACGCCTCGTCTCCCGTCATCGCGCAGGCCTCGGCCAACGCGATCGTCGCCATGCCGTGGCAGTAGAGCGCCGCAAAAAATTCCGCGTCACCCGCCAGCGAACCGTCGTCGCGCTGTCGTTCGACGAGGCTGCGCAGCCCGCGCGAGACGTTTTCGGCATAGGTGCCTTCTCGGTGCGTGTTGCCCGCACCGAGAAACGCCAGCAGGGCCAGGCCCGTCACGCCGTGATCGCTCTTGGCGCCGGCCCCGTGTCGATGATGCCCCTGCACGGACCGCTCGACGCCGCCGCCGTGCGCGGCGGCAATCCAGCGGCCGTCACCCGATTGGGCCGCCGCGAGCCAGGCTAGCGCCGCCTGCACGGCCCGCTCCGTATCCTGCGAACCGCCCCGGGCGGCGGCCGCCGCCGTCCGCCGCGGGCCAACGCGATCGGCATACAGTTCCGGCACTGCCCGCCACGACCCCTGCGAAACGTCACGGGCTGGCTGCGACTTGGCGTTGCCCGCGGCGGCGGCATCTACCTGATTTTCCGGCTCGTTTTCCGCCTGCTTCTCCGCCTGCTTCTCCGCCTGCTTCTCCGCCTGCTTCTCCGGCGGCTCGACGGCGGCCGTCAGCAGCGGCACGAAGTCGGCGGGAGCCCCGGCAGCGTCCGCAGCCACCGACACTCCCGACACGGCGGCGGATTCGTCCTCCACCGGCTCTTCGTCGGCCGCATCGACTTCAGCGGCGGCGGACGGCAGCAGCGCCGCCTCAGCCAGCGGCTCGTCCGCGAGCACGACCGTCATCGTCATCCGGCCGTCTTCGCTCTGCCCCCACGACGCCGGCCGCATGCCGCCCAGGCAGGCGGCGATCACCGCCAGCACGCCATGAAACACGACCGACAGCAGCACGCACTTCTTCAGCGTCTGTGACTGCAGCCACCTGGTGCGGGCAAGCGCTGCGACGCCGGCCGCACAGAGGCCGATCAGCCCGCCCCAGAGAATCCAGCCTGCGTCCATCACCGCTCACCATCACTTGCGGATCGAGGTGGGCGGCCCGCCCCGGGCATCCGTCCGCGTCTGCACCGAGATGGCCACATGCCGGACATCGGCCGTACGACAGGCCTCATAGACCTCCGCCATCCGCCCGTGCGGCACCGACTTGGCACCGCGGATCATCACGGCGAGATCGGACTGCGCCAGGCGGAGTTCCCGCAGCCGCGCGGGCAGTTCGTCGATCGTCACCTCCGCGGCCCCCAGCCGCAGCGTTCCCGACGCCTCGACCTCGACGATCTCCGGCCGGGTAGCCCCGACCGTCGTGGCGGCGTTCACCTGCGGCAGCTCGATGTCGAACTTCCGTTCGTCACCCGAAAACTTCGTGGCGCACATGAAGAAGATCGTGAGCACGAGCACCACGTCGATCATCGGCGCCAGGTTCGGCGCCGGCTCGTCGTCGTCGGAGAGGCGAACCAACGGCATCGCTCAGGCCTCCACCGCGGCCGCCGCGCGGGCCTTCGGCCGTGGCCCTGGCCGCCGGGCATCGGCCGCGGCCTCCAGGGAGATCTCGTCGATCACCTGCTGGCAGGTCTCGTCGAGCCGCATCGCCAGCCGGTCGACGCGGCTCGTGAAGAGCCAGTGGAGCACCATCGCCGGGATGGCGACGAGCAGCCCCATCGCGGTCGTGATCAGTGCCTCGCCGAATCCGCGGGCGAGCAGGTCTGGCCGCCCCATGGCGCCCGATCCGGCGACGTCGTTGAACGAGCGAATCAGCCCGAAGACCGTGCCGAGCAGCCCGAGCAACGGGCCGATCGTGGCGATGCCGTTGAACACCCGCCGGTAGCGGCGCAGGTGGTTGACCTCGCGCTCGCAGGCATCGATCGCCGCCTGCTCGATCTCGACCGCGGGTTTTCCCCAGCGCCGCACCGCCGCGGCAAACACCTTCGCCGCAGGGCTGCCATTTTCCTCGCAGGCATCCAGCGCCTCGCCGCGTGAGAGCTGTCCCGACTGCAGTTGCTCGAGAAAGCGATTCACGAAGAGTTTCGGCACCACGCGGCTCCACCGCAGGCTGACCAGCCGCTCGAAGCCGAACACGGCCAGCAGGAACGAACAGCCCAGCAGGGGGACCATCAGGATGCCGCCGTCACGGATCGTGGCGAGCAGGTTTCCGGTGGGGATGAGCTTCTCGTCGTCGGCCGACCCGACGGCCTTCTCGGAGCCGGCGGCACTCACGTTGGCCGCCACCCGTAGCGGATCCCGCGGCTGGTCGACACCGGCCCGCGACGGCGCGTCGGACCCGGCCCAGGCCCGCGGTCCCTGCGCGACGGCAGGCGGCCCGCACAGGACGACAACGACGATGGCGACGATGGCGACGAGGCAACTCGCCGTCAGCCGCGCCAACATCCGGGGGGCCGTCCTTGGCACCATGAAAAGCCGCTCCAGACACGCGACGGTCTCATTCCCTCGAGACACAGCGCCGTATCTGTTCTTGTCATCGACCGCCCCGGCGGCCCGCGACGATTCCTTCGACGAGCCAAGCACCCGCCGGCACGACCGCTACTGTCGGACGGGTCGCTGCGCCGACTCACAACCGAACGAGCCGGGGCCGAGGGGAAATCGAGTCGAGTTGGCATATCCTTGCCTCCGAAGCCGAGGTTTTCACCAGCCCCGGCGGCTTTCAGCCGCTCGACCCGTATCTCGGATGCGATCTAAAAGTTTGCGTTGCAGCCGGTGTCGACGTCGCCCACCATGTGCAGGTGGTCGTGGTCGATGTAGAGGACTTCCTGGCAGTCTTCGTCGACGAGCGTGTGGGGCACGGGCCAGCCGATCCGCTTCACTTCCTGAAAATAGACCGTGCACTTGTAGTGGGCGTGATGCAACTGGGCGGGGCCGGCCAGCGGGTAATGCCGGGGCGGATCGACGTAGTCGGAGATCTTGCACTTGGTGATCCGCACGTGGTTGCGTTGAACCTCGTAGAGGAACGGCCAGTTGCCCTGCACGGGGCGGGCTTTTTCCAACGCCCGCATCACCTCGTCGTCGCTCGGCTCGTCGAGCGCCTCGCAGGGGCCGCCGGCCGGGATCGGCCCAAGGACGGGCGTCCGCTCATACCGCTCGTAGTTCCAGAACTGGTCTTCCTTGCTCTTCTGCATGAAGACGGGCACGGGGATCGGAATGGCGAGGGGCCCGAGATTCGGTCCCTGCGATGTGAGCCAGAAGCAGCCGCTTTGCGAAACAGCTCCGGCAGCAAGCAGCAGAGCCATCGCGAACAACCGTGCACGAACCATCATGGCGATCTCCTCGGGCAGCCTTCAAAGCGGTCGACTGGTGGGAACCTGCGGGTTGTATCGACCTTCCGGCCCCCGAACTTGCGGATTTTTCCGACAAGGCAAGGACGGTACGCCGGGCCGCAGTCCACGAAAAAACCCACCCGTGCCGGAGCGCGGGTGGGTGATTCGTTGTTTTCGGTCAGACTCGAACCGGCGGACTCCTAGCGGTGGTGGCTGTGAATGTGCCGCTCGTCGAAGTCGAGCCACCACCAGCCGTCGTCCCATTCGAGCGATACCCGCCGCCAGCCCAGCGGCACCTGCGGATACGGATAGAAGGGGCCGATGTAGGGCCAGGCGGTTGGCGAATACTGGGTCGGATACTGCACTGCCGCATAGTTGGGGGAGGCGGCATAGCTCGGCCAGGCGTAGTTCGGCATGTTGGGACCGTTGCCGCGGACCGGCACCGGCATGCCGCCCGCACCGCCCATGCCACCACCGGGACCACCGGGCCCCATGGCACCCATGGGCATCGGCCGGCCACCCATCCCGTCGAGGGCGCCCGCCGGCCCCATGCCACCGCCTTGGCCGGGCGGGCAGTTGACGCCGCCCATCGGCCCCTCGGTCATCCGCATCGATCCCGGCACCATCTGGCCGTCACCGACGAAGCCCTCGGCCTGATACCCGCCGCCATCGACGACCGGGTCGCCCATCATTTGATTTGGGTATTCGGCTGGAACCGGCATCGTCATTGGCTGCCGTGCGCTGGTGCGAACCGCCTGCTGCCGTCCGGCCGTGCGGGGTGGCTGCATGGGGCGGGCGATCGGCGCCCCGAGCGGCCGCGGTCCGCCACTTTTCGCCGAGCTCGTGCGGGCCTTCGATTTTTGGGTGGTCCCAGGCCGCGAAGCGGCCTTCACCGGCCTCGAATCGACCACGGCCTGCGTCAACTGGATGGCTGCAGATTCTTCGGCAGCCGGGGCGGCCTCAGACGGTTCTGGCTCGGCGGCGGCCGGCAGGCCGGCACGCGCACGGACCGAAGACGGCAGGGAGAACGAGTCGCCGACGACCGACGGGGCCTGCTCCCCGATCGTCAGCCGATTCACGACACGCTCCACACCAGCCACGTTTTCGGCGGCCGCGACCGCCGCCTCGATCTGCCGCGGTTCGGAAACCGTGCCTTCTAGCCAGACGGTGCCCGACTTGGCCTTCACGTTGACCCGATACCCCTTCATGGCACCCGAATCACGGAGTTTATTCGCCACCGTGGCGGCCAGATCGTCAGCTTTCACCGCCGTCGTCACCAGAGACGCCGCGACGATCGCCAGGAGAAATGTTGCTCTCGAGATGGACATGAAGGACTCCTTGGAGCGGCATGGGACAACGGCGCCGCCGTTGGAAGTCTTTTCGGCAAACGTCCGTGACGAAGGGGAGTTTTTTTCCGATTTGCGCGGAAGCGCCGCGCGGGCCGGAAGTTCGGGCGGGCTGCGCAAGGCTGGCTAGCCTGCCGGCCGCAGATCGACGACGGCGATCATCGTCATCATCGTGAGCGTGACGGCGCAAACGGCGCCGGCCGCGGCGCCAAACTGGAGCGCGAATCCGCAGAGGCCACCCACGACCGCCAGCGCCAAAAGCAGGAGCCACTGGCAGGCCCGCTCGTGCCGCGTTCCCTCGGCCAGCCTGGCCATGCCCGCAGCGACGATGCCCAGGATCTGAACACCGCTCATCGCGCAGGCCAGGGGACTCATGGCCGCAAACAGCGGACCGACTGCAATCGTGACAAGCAGCATGCGGGGGGCCTCGGAGCGACTGATCGGAAACGGGAGCGGCGGACAGTAGCGACCGCCCCCCGTCACCGCAAACCCAGGCGCAGCTCCACCCGCCGACGCCCGTGGCTGCTCAGTTTGCCCCAACGAGCGAATCCAGCTTCTTTTCCAGGTCGGTGATCACGAGGTTGCGATCCACGACCCGGCCCTCCGCATCGAGCAGAAACATCGTCGGCAGCGTGAGCACACCGAGTTCCTCTGCCAGCCGACCGTCGAGGCCGCCCGATTCATGCAGTTGCGGCCAGGGGATCGGCTTGCCGGCGAGATACTTCGCGAGTTGAGCCTTGTCGGAATCGAGCGCGATGCCGACGACGGCAAACTTCTTGGGCCCATACTTGGCGTAGAGTTCGCGGATCTGAGCGATGTCGACCTTGCAGGGTTCGCACCAGGTGGCCCAATAGTGCACGAGCACGGGGCGGCCCCGCAGCGATTCGAGCGATACGGATCTGCCGTCGAGCCCGGTGCCGGCCAGTACGAGCGGCTTGCCCACGCTCTCCAGCCTTCGCGCGGCACCGCGGGACTTCTTCGCCGAAATCGAATCGGGAAAATTCGTCACGATGGCGTTGTACCGCTCGAGGGCCTCCTTCTCGTTGCCGGAAAACTCCTCGGAGATTCCCATCTGCAGCATCGCCTCGGCGGCATCGGGAGCCTGGGGATGCTTTTCCACGAACTGCTTCAGTTCATCGAGCCAAGCGGTCTGAACCTTGCCCACGTCGGCACCGGGCTGCTGCATGCTGGCCGCATAGCGGGCGGAGGCGAGGCGAAACGTGACGAAGGCCTCGAGCTGCTCGTCGGCGGCAACGGCGGTGGCCAACTGCTCGAGCCGACCAATGCCGTCCGACAGCGACCCTTCCTGAACGCCGGCGGCAACGGTCTCCGCCAGTTGCCTCACCCAAAATGGCTTCTCGGTTGCATCAGCGGCGGCAACCACCTGCCCGAGGAGGCCGACCTGTTCGCCGAGCAGATCCTTGCGGTCCGCGGCGCTGGCGGCCGACAGCTTGCCCTCGATGTCGCGAAGCTTCGCGAGGATCGGCTTGAGTTTCTCATTTTCCTGGCCCCCAAAATCCCCGCTCCGGTCGGCCATGCGGGGCGAGAAAAAGCCGATCGTGTCGGCGATCTCACCCTGCACGCCGGGCAACTGCGGGAGGTCGACGGGCCGCCATGTATCGCCAATCCGCACCAGCGATCCGATGTAGACCTGGCCATTCTTGCCGCCATCGCCCTCGACGAGCGCCACGACGTTGTCGTAGGCCACGACATCCTTGGTGATCCCATCGGCGCCGGCCGGCAGCACGCCGGGCTGCGGCGCGAGCATGTTGTTCCATTTGGCCGCGGAACCGAGCTGCTTCTGCGCGGCAGCCGCGAGCACCGGAAAGCCCTTCGCGGCCGCGGCCACCCGGCCGACCAGTTCCGACAGCCGCGGCTCCACAAACCCCGCCGCCTCGAGATCGGTCTTCGTGGGAAGGAGCCGGCCGAGCACCGCGGGATCACGGGACCGCAAGGCATCGACGAGTTCCGAGGTGGTCTCTTCGGCCGAGATCGACTTCCAGCTGTCGAGCGTGCCGTTTTCGTCCTCGTCTGCACCCCAGCGGCTGCCGCCGGCATTCAACCAACGGGCCTGATCGGCCTTCGCGTTGTGATTGGAATCGATGTCGCGATAGACCTCGGAGCCATCCTTGTAATAACTCCAGCGGTCGACCACGCGGTCGGCGTTGGTGTCGGCGAACGAACGCAGCACCTCGCCTCGCGGCCCGCGCACCACCCAGGCGTTCACGCCCCCTTCCTTCTCCATCTTGATCGAGCAACTTTTTGCCTGATCAGCTGTGACCCGGTCGAAGTCGACGTTCTTCTGGAAGGGGGACAATCCCAACGCATATTCAACGGTGGGCTGGGCGGAAGCGACGCCACCAAGCAAGGCGGTCAGAACGGCGGCGACGAGCCATGCAAAGGGGTGCCGGAGGGCGGAGACGCGGACCTTCGTGGGCATGATGGATTCCTTCGTGTTCGAGACCTTAAAAACGTAGCGGCAATGGCCGCCGGCGCCAGCCCCACTTTTCCGGAATTGCCCGCGGCAGCCCCCGCCGCCGCCCCCTTTGAATTCGGACCGCACGCACCTACACTCCTGGGAAGTCGATCCTGGCCCACGGGCACGGGCGCGCGTAGCTCAGCTGGTTAGAGCGCTACCCTGATAAGGTAGAGGTCCCAAGTTCGAATCTTGGCGCGCGCATTCCGTTGGCCACGATCCCAGCCGTAGATTCGGCGTACGTCACGGTCCCGGCCGTGGCGACCATCCCGTCGGGGACGTAGCTCAATTGGGAGAGCACCGCCTTTGCAAGGCGGGGGTTGAGGGTTCGATCCCCTCCGTCTCCATACGCGCCGGCTGGGGCCGTTCACGGCCCCAGCCGGACTCGCGATCGATTTGTTCGCGGTCTCTGTTCGTGTTCTATTTTCGCGACCTACGCGATCCGCGCGACCCCCAACTGTCGCTTCTTACAGCTTGCAGATGCATCGATGCCCGACGCGGATCATGTGACCGGGTTCGCGTCGCGCGGAACGCTGGAAGCCTTTCTCGAGGGCCGCCTGACGAGCGTTCACGGCCTGGCGGTCACCATCTGCGACGTGGTCGGCCTCAAACAGGTCAACGAACAGGAAAATTTCCTCGCCGGCGACGCCGTGCTGCGAAACGCGGCCGACCGGCTGCGAAACGCGGCCGCCGGGGCCGACCTCCTGGCGCGGCTTGGCGGCGACGAGCTGGTGGCAGTCTTCACCGGCCCGGAAGCCGCTGCGCGGGCCTCTGCGACCGTCAAATTGCTGGCAAACGGCTCCCCGAGTCCGCCACTGCGGGCCGGGATGCTCGTCGCACAGGCCGACGATACCCGTGCAGCGCTTTTGAATCGGCTCTATGCAACCGTGCGGCGTTCCTGAATAATCGAGAAACTGCTCGTCGCTGCCCCTCCTCCCTCCCGTCCCTGCCGGCTCGGCCCCCGTTCTGAGCTGACCCACCCCCGAGTTTCGATTCATGTCCGTTACCGCAACCGTCCCCACGCCCGCCGTCGAACGCCGGGCCGACATCCGCAACATCGCGATCATCGCCCACGTCGATCACGGCAAGACGACGCTCGTCGACTGCCTGCTCCGCCAGAGCGGCCAGTTCCGGGCCAGCCAACTCAGCGGCGAGCGGATTCTCGACTCCAACGATCTCGAGCGGGAACGCGGCATCACGATCCTCGCCAAGAACATCGCGGTCGAGTGGAAGGGCGTGAAGATCAACATTATTGACACCCCGGGCCACGCCGACTTCGGCGGCGAGGTGGAGCGGGTGCTGCGGATGGCCGACGGGGCCCTCGTCCTGGTCGATGCCGCCGAGGGTCCGATGCCGCAGACGCGGTTCGTGCTCTCGAAGGCGCTCGAGGCGCGGCTGCTGCCCGTGGTGGTCATCAACAAGATCGACCGGCCCGACGCCCGGCCGCTGGAGGTGCTCGACGAAGTGCTCGGACTCTTTCTCGAACTGGGCGCCGACGACGAACTCGCCGATTTCCCCTTTGTCTATTCTTCGTCCCGCGAGGGCTTCGCCACGCACGACCCGAACGTCCGCACGGGCTCCATGGAACCGCTGCTCGATCTCGTGCTCGCAAAAATCCCGGGGCCGAAGGTCGCCAAGAACGGCCCGCTGCAGATGCTCGTCACCACGCTCGACTGGTCCGACTACGTGGGCCGCATCGCCATCGGTCGTATCGAGTCGGGCAAGCTCGTCAAGGGACAGCCGGTCGTCCGTTCGACGGCCGACGGCGGGCTGCTCCCGGCGAAGATCGTGGGGCTGCAGGTGTTCGACAAGCTCGGCCGGGTCGACGCCGAAGAGGCGACGGCGGGCGACATCGCGGCGATCAGCGGCGTGGAAAACGTCGAGATTGGCGATACGCTCTGCGATCCTTCCGATCCCCGGCCGCTGACGCGGCTCACGGTCGACGAACCGACGCTCTCTATGGTGTTCGGCGTGAATTCCTCACCGCTGGCAGGCCGCTCCGGCAAGTATCTGACGACGCGACACATCCGCGACCGGCTCAACAAGGAACTCGAGAAGAACGTCGCCCTGCGGGTCGAGCCGATCGAGGGCAGCGACAATTTCGCCGTCTCCGGCCGCGGCCTGCTCCATCTCTCGGTGCTGATCGAGACGATGCGCCGCGAAGGCTACGAGCTCTCCGTCGGCAAGCCGCGGGTGATCCTGCACAAGGAGGGCGACAAGACGCTCGAGCCGTTCGAGACGCTCGTCGTCGAGGTGCCCCATGACAAACTCGGCCCCGTGATGGAACTCACCGGCTCCCGCCGCGGCCAGCTCGTCCACATGGGCAACCGCGGTGAATTCGCCCACGCCGTCTTTTCGATCCCGGCCCGCGGCCTGATCGGCCTGCGTACGCGGGTGCTCAACGCGACGCAGGGCACGGCGATCATGCACCACCGCTTCGAGGCCTGGCGGGAACTCGAGGGTGACGTGGGCGGCCGGGCCAACGGCGTGCTCGTGTCGATGGTTCCGGGCAAAGCAGTGGCCTTCGGACTCGACGGCCTGCAGGAGCGGGCCGAGCTCTTCATCGAGCCGGGCGACGAGGTGTACGAGGGCATGGTCTGCGGCGAAAACGCCCGCGGCGACGACATGATCGTGAACCCCACGAAAGAAAAGAAACTGACGAACATGCGGGCCAGCGGCAGCGACCGCAACATCCTCCTCAAGCCGCCGCGGCGAATGTCGCTCGAGGAGGCGCTCGAGTACATCGAGGAAGACGAGCTCGTCGAGGTGACGCCCGACGTCGTCCGTCTGCGGAAGATCCTGCTCTCGGAGCACGACCGCAAGCGACAAAGCCGGCAAAAGTAGGACAGGCTTCAGCCTGTCGAGCCCCCGTCTCGCTATCGAAACTCGTACGGCACGCCCGGCTGCACGAACTCGACGTTCGGCAGGTCGAGGGCGCCGAGTTCGCTGGCGATCTCGGCGGCGAACCGCGCCTTGCGGTGCACGACGATCCAGCGGACATTTCCCGGCAACTTGCGGATCTCCGTGGCGAAGGTTGGTGGGCAATGGTGGCCCGTCAGCGTCGCCAATTCGGAGTGCACCGTGGGAAAACTCACCTCGAGAAAGACGGCCCGGAGATTGGGAACCGTTGCCAGATGCCGCCAGAGCTCCTCGGTCGGTCCGGTGTCGGAGGGGAATGCCACCGCCGTTGTGCCGTCGTCCACAACGAGCCCGAGGGTCTCGGCGCCATGGGATACCGGCACGGGCGTGATCGTGAGGCCGGCCCGCCGCACGGGCTTGAACGGCTCGAGGATTGCCGTCGTGAGAAACGGGTCTTCCGGCCGCGAGAGCGCCAGAAAATCGGGCCAGACACGGTCGTTGAAGAAGTCGCCGTGCAGGAAGTCGAGCACTTCCCGCGACGCCAGCACCTCGACCGCATCCGGACCGGGCTCGTAGACGTTTTCCAGGAAAATCGGGAGCGTCGCGACGTGGTCGAGGTGCTCGTGGGTGATGAAGACATGCCGGATCCGCTCCTGCCTGCGCAGGTCGGACAACAGGCCGATGGCGCCGCCGTCGATGGCCACCTCGTCGTTCACGAGAAACGACACGAGAAACTGCGCAGCGGTCGGCGGAACGCTGGAGGGAAGGAGTTCAACCCGCATGGAAAAATGACCCTCGTGACATGCCCGACTGTGGCTCGCGTTGGCAAGCCACGACGCTATAAGGCAAAAAATTCGCGAATCCGGCAGAAGACATCCTGAACTTCGGGCACGCTGCGCTCGGCACCAGCGATCGCCTGCGCCCGTTCGGCAAGCCGGGTTCGCAGAGCCTCTCCGAACACCTCGACGAGGCCCGGCTCGGCGGCGAGGATTTTCTTGAAGGAGTCCTTGCTCACCTCCAGCAGGCGGGTTTCTTGGACGGCCGTGACGGTGGCCACCCGCGGAGCGCCGGTCATCAGCGACATCTCGCCAAAATAATCCCCCGCCCCGAGCAGAGCCAGTTTGACGGGGGTTCCGCCG
This sequence comes from Planctomycetia bacterium, assembly GCA_026401035.1. Classification (GTDB taxonomy): domain Bacteria; phylum Planctomycetota; class Planctomycetia; order Pirellulales; family UBA1268; genus RGVT01. Next base: position 42,343 of record JAPLNR010000060.1, read on the forward strand.
GCGTCGGCCGCAGTCACTTCCACGCGGCCCGCCATGACCACGAACAGGCTGCCGCCCGGATCGCCCTGCCGGATCACCTGTTCACCCGCCGCGTAGACCCGGTCGATGTTTTCCTCGGCGAGGCACCGCAACTGCTCCGCCCCGAGCACGTCGAGCAGCCCGATCGCACCAAGGCACAGCATGCGGCGGTCGCAGGCTGCTCCCGCAGACTCGGGCGGAGGCGGGGCCGGGAGTTGGGTCAGGCGGATGGCCTGCGTGGCCACCGGAATCTCGATGCCGTTGCGGGCCAGCGCATACCAGATGCGGTCGCGGGCCATGCCATCCACACGGTCGCGCTTGTCAAACTCCGTCGTGAACAACCGCACCCAGTGCTCGACGCCGCGTTCCTTGAAGTCGTTGGTGACGACCGACGGGGCCGGGTGCTCCAGCACGCCGAAACTGCCCCGAATGGCGGCCAGGATGATCGACTGCACCCGTTGCGGCGACACGTCGTAGGGAGTGACGACGAAAAGCGACCGCCGCGACCACCGCTCGGGCTTCGTGAAATTGCGGATCGAGGCCTGCGCCAGTTGACCGTTGGGAACGATCACGTAGGCCTCGTCGAGCGTGATCACCTTCGTGGCCCGCCAGTTGATCTCCACGACACGGCCGATGTGGGCGGGATTCGCGTCGTACTGTATCCAGTCGCCGATCTCGAAGGGATGCTCGGCGTGAATGGCGAGGCCGGCGAAGACGTTGCCGAGCGTGTCCTTGAGGGCGAAACCGAGCGCCGCGGTGAGCAGGGCCGAGCCGGCCAGCAACTCACTGGCGTCGATACCAGCCTCCGCGAGCACGGTGAGCAGGGCGGCGGCGAGCATCAGCCAGCGGAGCACGTCGAGAAAAATCTTCGACATCGGCCGCGTGAAACGCTCCCAAATGGAAACGCAGACGAGCAGCAGCAGCGACTGTAGGAGCGACGCCACCACCAGGAACCGCACGAGATGGTGCCCGCGGGGTGGCTCGCCGGCTTCGGTCGGCAAGACGAGCGCGGCGGCAAGCGGCAGGAGCGTCAGGAGCAACAGCGCGATCGGCCCCCAGGCGAGCCAGCGGCGGCCGCGTGGGGCGGTTGCGAAATAGACCACGAGGGCCGCAATTGCCAGCACGATCTCCCGCGACGCCACGACGTCGGTCCAGCCGCTGAGAGCCCAGAGGGCCTGATCGAGGGCGTCGTTCGGGACGACGTTTGTCTGCATGCCGCTCCTCCGCTCGCCCTGTCCGGGCCGCCTTTGCCGCTCGCCACCTGGCGACGGAGCAAAGGCAGCATTGTGCGGGCTTCCCGCCCGCTCGGCAATCGGTTCCCGGCAATAACTACGGCCGCAAAACGCCCTGGTGGCGGGGGGCCGCCGCGCCATGGACGCCGCGACCGGGGTTCGCTATCCTGTTGGGCTGTCTGGACATCATTCAGGTTTCGGAAGTCGCATGGTCAAACTCACTGTTCGCGATCGGGAAAGCATCCAAGAGGCGGTTCGCCGCTTTCGTAAATTGGTCGAGCGGAGCGGCATCAAGAAAGAGATGCGGCGTCGCGAGTTCTTCGAGAAGCCAAGCGAGACCAAGCGCCGCGCCCGCCTTCGCGCCGAACGCCGTACCAAGCGCAACCGCCTCCTCGGCGTGTAGGGCCGCTCGATTCTTGAGCGATTCCTCTGAACTGCGCCAGGCCCGAAGAGCCGGGTTCGCACCAGCGGGCGGAGCCCGCCAAGCGAAAATCGGCAGGATGCCGATGTTTCGCGTGTAGCTAGAAACTGTGCGTCATCCTGAGGAAGAAGCCATCATAGGCGAGGCTGGAATTCGTCAGCGGCACGGTGGTGACATCGCCGGGAATAATGTCGTCGATCGTCTCGGAATAGCCGAGATGCCCCCAGTACATCAGCATCCAGCCGGCAGAGATACTCGTGCGGTCGAGCCACTGCCACGTCGTGCCCAGTGAGATGTCAAAGTTGGGCACGACCAGCGTCCCGCCAACGGCCTGCGATTCGAAAAGATTGTCCTGCTTGACCAGCCGCGTGTCGAGGTTCGAGTAGCTGCCCACGAGGAGGGCTGCTCCGCCGGTGGCAAAGGCGCTCCAGCGGCGTCGCTCTCCCAGGTATCTCCGTCCCTGCAGGGCGAGCCGTGGGCCCACCCCATGAAACTCACGATCGGTTGTGACCAGATAACTCGGGCCCTGCGGACCATAGTTGTCCACCGTTGTCGACACTGACGAGTCGACGAAACGGATGCCCGCGCTGCCGGCCGTATCCCAACGGGCCGCCTCATCCGCCTCGGTGTCGATTTCAAAACGGCGTGCCAATTCGATGTCGTAGACGTCGAGGCTGACATTCGCGGTCGAACGGATGGAAGCGGTATTCGGAATGGCCTGGGTAAGGAATGGACCGAAGTAGGCGGTGCCATTGCCTCCGGCGTAGTTCCCGCTGGCAACTCCCACGACGGTGTCCGTGGAGTCGATTCCAAGATACCCGAATCGCACCGCAGTATCGCGAGAAAAGTTGTAGCCGATGAAGCCCCGCACGCCGCTGGCGAAGCCGAAGTCATAGTTTACGGGCGTGATCACGATCGAATTGGCGTTCGTGGCCGTTGCCTGGAAGAGCGCCGTGTTGTTGCTGAACGACGACCGCAGCAGAAGGTAGTCGGCGCCGAACGTCCACCGCGGCGGGCACGTGGGCTCGGGCTCGACAACGTCGCAGGCCTCTGCCTCAGGGCCACCGGCATCCCCACCCCAGAGTTCGGCCGGAAATTTGAACGAATCGGTTGCAGCGGCGTCAGTCGCCAACAGGGCGCCGAGGGCCAACGCCATCCCGGCAACTACGAAACGGAGTCCAACTGCGGTTGAAGGGTTATGCATGACCGGTCACTTCCCGGAACTGAAGCAGGCGAAGGCCACGCTCCACCAAGAATGAATCGGTTCGGCACAACCGAAACAATCAACAAAACCCCGAGCGGCACCGCAGCCTGCCCAGCCTGCCGCTGCGATTCATGTTTTCGGGTCGACCCAAACTACGGGGCCGATTCAGATCCGGCGACGTCGAATCATCGTCGCGGCCAGAACAGCCGCTGCGGAAGCTGCCAACGCCACGGTCCCGGGCTCCGGTACGGGCGTAATAGTTACTGGCTCCACGACGCCGATCGGGTTCAAGAGGGTTGAGGGAGTGACCGGGTAGTCTTCCAGGTCGAGAACTCCCGTCGAAATCGTCGGTCCGATCGCCTTCCCCGTGCTGTCGTAGGTCACAGGACCCGAACCGGTATTTGCAAACATATTGAACACCACCCCCCCCGTTGGAGATAATATGGGACTGATGTCACCGGGGCTGAAGAGCGTCTGGTTCATGGTGTACGTCATCGCCTCGCCGATTTGGGCCTCTGTTCCCAGCCGCACGATCAGTGCGTCACCCGGCAGTAGGGGATCAAGCAGTTGGAAAAAGGCTGACGTCGACGCCTCGTGCCAGTTCCACGTTGACCGCGTTGGCAACGGGGCCAGCCATGTGACCGACGTGATCGTTGAAGTCCAGTCGCTCATGTCCATCTGAAAGCCCACGAGCGGTGCCGTGGAGTTGTTTTCAACGCGGAGATACGGCTGTGACGCCGCATCCATCCGCTGCAGCGTCGAGAGCCCCGACGCCGAACGCGGAATCCCCTGTACTCCTGACAATTCCTCCCAAGTGGGGAAGTTTGATAGCTGGATGTTGATCGTCCCGGCAACCGCGGGCGAGCCGGAAACAACGAGCGTCAGAAACGCTGTCAGGAGGCCGACCACCAAACGCCCGCCGGATACCAGCGCCGCACGACGACGCATACTGCGGTGCCAGGAGTTGATTCGCTGAATGCCGAAGGTTGCCATGACTTTTGCCTTGTGCCATGGCTCGCGAATCCCTCATGCTGCGTCGTGATTTCCCGGCATCTCAAGGGCCCTGTCGCGACTTGCATCGCCGGCCCACTGTGCGGAGATGAAGAACCGGTGAGTCGCCCCTGGCTAAGCCATCAGGCACGAGTGCCTGAAAAAAACGGGGGCGGCGGGCGAAGAGAGCTGAAAAAAGAAAAGGCTGTCCTGAAAACTCGGCTCAACTTCGACCACGCACCCGAAAATCGGGTCGAGCGCGGCCTGAGGAACTCACGAGCGGACTGCCTATTACGAGGAATGTCGCGGGTTAAAAGCCGCCGACCTTCAAATAATAGCTAGCCCCTTGCCAGCCCGTCAACTGTTCGGTTCGAAAATTTTTCTGCCCCAGCCAAAATCGTTCCGGCCGTTGTCCAAACGGCTAGAATCAGGCTTTTTTCACGAAATTCCCTACTTTTACCGGTCCACGGTCCAGTCGAGGGCGAGATCGAGCCAGGGGGCGCCGTGGGTGGGCCAGCCCGTGCTTACCCGGTCCACCCCGGTTTCCGCAATGAGACGGACAGTCTCGGGGCGAACCCCTCCCGAGGCCTCCAGGACGACTTCCGGCGCCAGCCCGTTCCGTAGGCCAACCGCCCGCGCAATCTCGTCGGGGGGCATGTTATCGAGCAGGACAACATCGGGACCGGCGGGCAAGGCGGCCTTCAGTTGCTCGAGCGAGTCGACCTCGATTTCGACGACCACGTCGGCCGCACGCTGCGGCGGGAACGTCGCCGCAACGAACTGCCGCGCCCGCAGCACGGCGGCGGCCGGACCGAGATCTGATTCAGCCGCCGCCGCGAGGTGATTGTCCTTGATGAGGATCGCGTCGTAGAGCCCCATCCGGTGATTCCAGCCACCGCCGAGCCGCACGGCCAGTTTGTCGAGCAACCGCCAGCCCGGCACGGTCTTACGGGTGTCGTAGATCCGGCAGGGAGTTCCTGCCACGGCATCGACAAGTTGACGCGTTGCCGTTGCCACGCCCGACATCCGACCGAGCAGATTGAGGACGACACGCTCCGCCGTCAGCACACTTCGCGTCGGGCCACCGAGCGTCGCCACCACGGCCCCAGCCGCGACGACTGCGCCATCCGCGACGAGCGACCGCCATTCCAACTGCTCATCGGCCACACGGGCCACGATGGCCGCGGCCTTGAGGCCTGCGACCACTCCGGTCCGCCGGGCGACCACATCGAGTTCCGCGCTGGCACCGGCTGGCACGAGGGCCACGCTCGTCCAGTCACATTCGTGCCCCAAATCCTCGGCAAACCATGACCGGGCGGCGTCCGCCACGTGACGGGCCAAATGATCATCCCAGGCAGACTGCCGGAATTCGCGGACAGTGCGGGCGGAAGAAGGCATGTCGGAGAACCGTTCGAGGGCAGGACAGAGGGGAACGCACCGCAGCGTCCAGTTGGGCTATCCTACAGGAGTCTTTTCGACTCTTCAGCCTCCGGCCCCGGGCACTCCCCAGCCATGCCCCCTTCCGAAATCCCGCAGCCACTCCCAGAGCCTTTGATTCCGGCGCGGAGTCAGCCGCTCATCGCCGGCCTGCTGGCCTGCAGTCTGGCGTTGGCAGCGGCTTGGATGCTTCTCGCCGGCGGTTTCTCCGGAGGACTCGTCGACCACGACGCCCCGCCGCAAGCGCCCGCCCGCTTCACGGTGAACATCAATACGGCGACCGCCGTGGAACTCGCCCAGCTGCCCGGGCTCGGTCCGGCGCTGGCCCAGCGGATCGTTGACCAGCGCATCGAGCACGGTGCCTTTCCATCGATCGAGGCGCTGCTCGAGGTGCCGGGCATCGGCGCGATCACGCTGTCTGAGCTGCGGCCGCACCTGCGGCCGATCCGGCCCGATCGGCCGCAGGTTCGCCCCGCCGACAACGCCCCGTCGCCACGTGGAGAGTGACCGCCGCGCCATGAGCTCCGACCCGCACGTCTTCGAACTCGTGAGCCCCTACCAGCCGGCCGGCGACCAGCCGGCGGCGATCGATGCCCTCGTCCGCGGCATCGACGAGGGACGGGGATCGCAGGTGCTCATGGGCGTGACCGGCTCGGGCAAGACCTTCACGATGGCCAACGTGATCCAGCGGGTGGGCCGGCCGACCCTCGTGCTCTCCCACAACAAGACGCTCGCCGCCCAGCTCTACGCCGAGTTTCGTGACTTCTTCCCCCACAACGCCGTCCACTATTTCGTCAGCTACTACGACTATTACCAGCCTGAGGCCTACATCCCGCAGCGCGACATCTACATCGAGAAGGATGCCGCGATCAACAAGGAAATCGACCGGCTGCGGCTCGCGGCAACCAGCGCCCTGGTGAGCCGCCGCGACGTGATCGTGGTGGCAAGCGTGTCGTGCATCTACGGACTGGGATCGCCCGATGACTACCGGGCGATGGTGATCCGGCTGGCCAGCGGCATGCAGCTCACCCGTGAAGCGCTGCTCGAGAAACTCGTGTCGATCCACTACGAGCGGAGCGACATCGCGCTCGAGCGGGGCAAGTTTCGCGTGCGGGGCGATTCGGTCGACATCTGGCCACCGTACGACGAACTGGCCGCCCGGGTCGAGTTCTGGGGCGACACGATCGAGTCGATCGCGGTCATCCATCCCACCAGCGGCGAGGTGGCCGCCCGCAAGGACGAGATGTATTTTTATCCGGCAAGGCACTTCGTGATGCCGGAGGACCGGATCAAGGCGGCGGTGTCGACGATCAAGGCGGAACTCGAGTCGCGGCTCGAGGAGCTCAAGGGCCAGGGCAAGCTCCTCGAGGCGCAGCGGCTCAATGCCCGCACCCGGTTCGACATCGAGATGATGATGGAGGCCGGCTTCTGCCCCGGCATCGAAAACTACTCGCGGCCCTTGAGCGGCCGCGTCGCCGGCAGCACGCCGACCACGCTCTTCAATTATTTCCCCGACGACTTTCTGTTCTTCGTTGATGAGTCGCACGTCACGGTGCCGCAGGTTCGCGGCATGTATGCCGGCGACAAGAGCCGCAAGACGACGCTCGTCGACCACGGCTTCCGGCTGCCGAGCGCCCTCGACAACCGGCCGCTCAAGTTCGATGAGTGGGAGACCAGGCTGCACCAGACCGTCTACGTGTCGGCCACGCCGGGCGTCTGGGAGCTGGGCCGCACCGGCGGCGAGGTGGTGGAGCAGGTGATCCGCCCCACCGGTCTGCTCGATCCCGTGATCGAGGTCGTGCCCGCCAAGCAACAGGTGCCGCACCTCTCCGGCGAGATCGAAAAGACGGTGGCGGCGGGCCAGCGGGTGCTCGTCACCACGCTCACCAAGAAGCTTGCCGAGGATCTGACGGCCTACTACCAGGAGCGAAGCGTCCGCTGCCGCTGGCTGCACAGCGAGCTCGACGCCTTCGAGCGGGTCGAGCTGCTGCAAAACCTCCGCGCGGGAAAGTTCGACGTGCTCGTCGGCGTGAACCTGCTGCGCGAGGGGCTCGATCTGCCCGAAGTCTCGCTCGTGGCGATCCTCGACGCCGACAAGGAGGGGTTTCTGCGGAGCGAGACCTCGCTGATGCAGACGATCGGCCGCTCGGCCCGCAATGTCGATGCCCGTGTGATCCTCTATGCCGATACGGTCACCGAGTCGATGCAGCAGGCCATCGACGAGACCCGCCGCCGCCGCGCGCTGCAGGAGGCCTACAACGTCGCCCACGGCATCACGCCGGAAACCATCCGTAAGGAAATCCGGGCCGGCATCGAATCGGAATCCGCTTCGCGGACGGTGGCCTTCCAGGCCGTGGGGCAGGGGGAGGAAAACGAGCAGCGAACGGCCGAGCTCATGGAACAACTAGAAGCCGACATGATGCAGGCGGCGGCAGAACTCGACTTCGAACGGGCCGCGTCGATCCGGGACCGGATCGACGACCTGCGGACGGGCGGCCGCGGTGCGGGCGGCCGCGGCGGCGGCCGGCGGGGAAAACGCCCCAGCGGTGGCACCGCCCAAGGACGCATCCCCCGGCCGAATCGCTGACCCACTCGTCGCAAGCCCTGCGCACCTCCCGGAACATCCACCATGCCGGCCTCTCAATTTCCCCCAGAACAATCGGGCGGCCTATCGGGAGCAGCCGACTCGCTCGCCGCGGCAGCGATGCGGGACACAGCGGCGCTGTGGGAATCGGTCTGCCGCGTGTCGGGCGACTACATCGTGATCGTCGATCGGGCTGGCAGCCTGCGGTTTTGCAACCGCGTCGGAGATGGATTCACGCCGGAACACGTCGTCGGCCATAGCATCCTCGACTTCACGACACCGGAGTCGGCTGTCGAACTGTGGCGCGTTATCGGCGAAGTGTTCGCCACCGGCGGGGAACAATCGCTGGAAACCACCGTCAAGACACTGCGGGGTGACCTGAACTACTTTTCACTGCGGCTGGGCCCGGTCAGCCACGGCGGCGAAAACGTGGCCGTGATGATCTGTTGCGAAAATATCCTGCCGCTCAAGACGTCGGAGGAGACCCTCCGCCACGAACGGCACGTGCTCCGGCAACTGCTGCAGATCCAGGAACGCGAGCGGCAGCTTGTCTCGTACGAAATCCACGACGGGCTCTCCCAATATCTCGCCGGGGCCATGATGCACCTGCAGGCGCTCGAGCATGCCACGGGTGACAGCGCCCTCGGAAACGTTGTCCAACAGGAGCTCGGCGAGAGCCTGCGGCTGCTGCGGGCCGCCGTCGACGAATCCCGGCGCCTGATCGGCGGCCTGCGGCCGCCGGCCCTCGACGAATTGGGGATCGTCGAGGCGATCGAATCGCTGGCCGCAGAGGCCCGGGCCTTCGTTCCAGGGGTCAATTTTCAGCACCATCTGGGAGGCGGTCGACTCCCGTCAGCCATCGAAACGACGATCTTTCGCATCGTGCAGGAATCCCTCTCCAACGCCCGCAAGCATGCCGAGGCGAAGTCCGTCGAGATCACGATCGAGCAGCCCGACGACACGCATGTCCGCATCGTCGTCCGCGACGATGGGATCGGCTTCGACCCGCAGCGCGTGCCGCTGGATCGTTTTGGTCTCGAGGGCATCCGCCAGCGGGCCCGGCTCTTCGGCAGCGAGGCCGACATTACCAGCAGCCCCGGCGCGGGCACAACGATCCGGGTGACGCTGCCGCTCTCGGCGACGAGCAGCTAGCTCTCCGCGGCAAGCCCTCCGGGCCCACGGCCTCACTGCTGCTGCATGTCTTCCTCGTCGGCATACTTCGGCGCAGCCCGGAGCATGGCATGCACGGGCACGTCGAGTGGTGGGAGCTGGTCGTGCCACGAGAGGGAGGGCAGCCGGTCGAGCGTGCGGGTGGCGACGCGAACCTTGATCCGCTCGTCGCCGGCCCCCCGGTAGGTGCCCTTGTTTGGCGGCACGTCGGAGAAATCCCGGCCCACGGCGGTCTTCACGAAATGGCCGTTCACCGGGCAGCCATTCGTCGGATCGAAGCCCGTCCAGCCAAGGTCCGGCAGCCAAACCTCGCACCAGGCATGGCTCTGCGATTCCTTGTTGTCGCGGTGGATGTAACCGCTGACGTATCGGGCCGGCACGCCGAACGACCGCAGGACGGCGATCATCAGATGGGTGAAATCCTGGCAGACTCCCTTGCCGTGCGCGAGAAGGTGGTCGATCGGCGAGGTCGCGCCGGTGACGTCGGGGGCATACTCGAACCGCCCGCGGATGGTCTCGGCGACCTGGCAGACCCACATGCCCACCAGCATCCGCGGCAGCGGCCGCAGCTCCGCAAGGAACGGGTCCAGGAGCGGCGATGCCCGCACCGGGCCGCGGAGCAGCAGGTAGTCGAGGGCCTCGAGCGGCAGCTGCCATTCATCCGCGGGCGGGCGGTCGGAGAAGAGCGACTGGCTGGCGATCGGCCCGACGCCCGACGCCTCCGTTTCGACGACACTCGCCGCGAGCACTCGAACCGTCGTGGGGGGCTTGAGGATATTGAAGTGATGCACGCGGTTGCCGAAGCCGTCGAGATAACTGCTGAGATTCACCGGCTGGCCGACGCTGATCTGAAACGAATGGCATCGCTGCGTCGCGTCGCTCACCGGCTCCATCCGCAGTTCGCAGAGCCATTCGCTCACCGACTGCGAATATTCCATCGACGTCTCGTGCTGGATTTCAAGGATCATCGTGGGGCTCCCTCTGCATCTGCTGCGTCATTGCATGGCGGTGGCGGGCGGGCAGGCGACGAAACCGTTCGGAGCCGGCTGGTGCATGGATCGTCAGTGGAGGGCGTACTGCTGCTGCAGGAGGTGGCCGATCCTCGCGCACCGCGCGAGCGCATTGCCCAGGAACGGATGCACGCCGGCACCGTCGAGCACGCCGCCGTCGAGGTAGATGAGGTCGTTGAGCAACCGGCCGACGGTGCGGACCATTTCGTCGTCGCAGCGGTCCGGCAGCCGCCCGCTGATCTCGGTGAGCGACTGCATGATCCGGGAGAGGCAGAACCGTACCGAATGGGGAAAATCAGGGTTGACGAGCAGAAATTCCACGACCCGCTCGGGCTCGACGCGGCTGATGTAGAGCCGCTGATAGGACTCGTACGCGGCACAATTCCGCAGGACGGCGCCCCATTGCAGGTTGCTGATCGGCAGGTCGGCCGACTCCGAACGTTCGAGCAGCCCGAACCTGGAGTCGAGAATGCGCAGCACCTTCTCGGCCCGCTCCAGGTACCGGCCCAACTGGATGAAATGCCAGCCTTCGTCGTGCGTGAGGGTGGCCTCGCAGACGCCATGAAACAGGAGCACGCCCATCTGCGTCTCCTCGCAGAAATCGTGCGGTGATTCAGCCACCCCCGCCTGCAGGGCAGTATCGGACAGCCGCCAGTGAAGCTTGTTGAGCTCCCGCCACATTGCCGGGCTGATCGAGCCGCGAATGCTGCGGGCATTGTTCCGCGAACGTTTCAGGCACGACATCACGCTGCCGGGATTGGCACCGTCGAGCAGCAGCCAGCGCTGCACCGCCGCGACGGCATGCTCGCCCTCGCGAACCTGCGGTGGCGACTGCCGCAGCAGGGAGAGCAGGGCGTTCCACTCGAGTTCCACGGGATTGGCAAGCACGCCGTGCAGATCGAGATCGATCTGAAACGTCACGTCGACCGCCCGCGCGAGGTGATCCGCCCGCTCCAGGTAGCGGCTCATCCAAAACAGGGCGTCGGCCACACGGCTGAGCATGCGCTGCCTCACGTTCCGTTGCCGCTGGGAGATGTTCTGTCAGCGAGGATCCACGTGTCCTTGCTGCCGCCCCCCTGGGAACTGTTGACCACGAGGCTGCCCTTCGGCAGCGCCACCCGCGTCAGCCCCCCGGGCGTGATCGTGACCTTCTCTCCGCAGAGCACGAACGGCCGCAGGTCGAGATGCCGCCCCTCGAGGCGGCCGTCGACGAACGTCGGGTGCGTGGACAGCTGGATTGTGGGCTGGGCGATGAAATCCCGCGGATTGGCCAGAATGGCCGCGCGGAACTCCTCGCGCTGCGCCTTCGTGGAGGCCGGCCCGACGAGCATTCCATAGCCGCCCGACTCGTTGACCCGCTTGACCACGAGTTTTTCGAGGTTTTCCAGCACGTGGCTCAACTGGGCGGGAATCTCGGGCCGGAACGTCTCGACGTTGTTGAGCAACGGCTCCTGCTTGAGGTAGTAGCGGATCATGTCGGGAACGAACGGATAGATACCCTTGTCGTCAGCGATCCCCGTCCCAATGCTGTTGGCGAGGGCCACGGTGCCGGCCCGATAGGCATTCACGAGCCCCGGCACACCGAGGGCGCTGTCCGCCCGGAACGTGAGCGGATCGAGGAAGTCGTCGTCGATCCGCCGGTAGATGACGTCGACCCGCTGGCGTCCCCGCGTGGTTCGCATGAAAACCCGGTTACCGTCGACGAACAGGTCGCGGCCCTCGACCAGTTCGATTCCCATCCGCTGCGCGAGAAAGCTGTGCTCGAAATAGGCGGAGTTGTACATGCCCGGGCTGAGCAAAACGACGGTGGGGTGGGGCACTGATTCGGGCGCGATGTATTGCAGCACATCGAGCAGGGCGGCGGGGTAGTCGTCGTTGGGCAGCACGTCGTAGTCGTTGAAGAGCGACGGAAAGACCCGCTTGAGCACCTGCCGGTTCTGCAGCATGTAGCTCACGCCCGACGGAGTTCGGGCATTGTCCTCGAGCACGAGATACTCGCCGTCTGCGGCCCGAATAAGGTCCGTGCCGCAGACGTGGATGTAAATCCGGCGCGGCACGTTGGCGCCGACGAACTCCCTGCGGAAGGAGGATCCCTGAAGCACGAGCCGCGCGGGTACCACCCCATCGCGGAGGATGTGCTGCTCGTGGTAGACGTCCCAGAGAAAGAGATTGATCGCGTTGATCCGCTGCGTGAGCCCGGCCTCGATCTGCCGCCACTCAGCGGCCGGGATGATCCGCGGCACCGGATCCATCGGCCAGACCCGTTCGATTCCCTCCTCGGCGCGATAGACCGTGAATCCGACGCCGTCCTGACGCATCGACAGATCGGTCATCGCCTTGCGACGGCGAAAGTCCTCCGGAGACGTCTGCCGCAGCCGTTCGGCCAGGGGTTGATAGTGGGGCCGGGGCATGACCTTGGCCCCGGCCTGCGGGCCGAACATCTCGTCATACGCTGCGCCGAGTTCGTAGTCGGCAAACAGACCGCCGGACACGGTGGCACCAGCGGCACGTTCGGCAAAAGTGGAGTGCGGTGCCATTGGAAAAAAATCCTGACTGAATTGAAACTCTGGCCTGCAATCTCGCCTGGAATCTGGCCTGGAATTTGGGGAGGCTGCCACCCGTTACTGCGCAGAAATCGCGCATTCGCTGCCCGAACGCCCGGCAACGCTTGAAAGCGAAACGCGTTAGCCCGCCTTTTCCTTGACGAAAGAACCGTGTCCGATAGTCTGCCAGCGTACCAGAGCAACTTCCGCGCCACTTCCACGACTTCCAAGGAAACTCGATGACCTACTGCGTCGGTATTCGCACCCATCAGGGGCTCGTGCTCGCCTCAGACTCGCGAACGAACTCCGGGATCGATCAGGTCGAGGTCTGCCGCAAGATGCACACCTTCGTGATTCCCGGCGAGCGGATGTTCACGATCCTGTCGAGCGGCAGCCTCTCCCTCACGCAATCGGTGATGACGCATCTCGAGCAGGAATTCGAGTCTGGCAGAGGCTTGGCGAGCGTGGCCAATTTTTACGACGCCGCCCGCTGTGTCGGCCGGCAGGTTCGCGAGGTCGGCGTGCTCGACCGGGAATTCATGGAGCGCGACAAGATCAACTTTTCCGTCAACCTGCTCATCGGCGGCCAGATTCGCGGTGAGCCGCCGCAGCTCTACATGATCTATGCTCAGGGCAATCCGCTGCGCTGCACGCGGCTCTCGCCGTATCTGCAGATTGGCGAAAGCAAGTATGGCCGACCGATCCTCGACCGCGGCATCCGGTTCGGCGAAACCACGCTGGAGCAGGCGGTCAAGTATGCGATCATCTCGCTCGATTCGACCATGCGGTCGAACGTCGCCGTCGGGCCGCCAATCGATCTGCTCGTCTATTCCAACGACGATCTCGCGGTCAAACGCTACCGCCGGCTCGATGCCAGCGATCCAGAACTCGGTGAAATCCGCTCCACCTGGGAACAGGCCCTGCGGCACGCGATCACCACCCTGCCGCAAATCGACTTCGAATCGTTCCCGCCGCCCAAGCAGCTCGGTGTCGCCTACACCCGCCCGCGAGCCGGCGAGACGCCGTTTCCAGACAAGGGCTGAAAAGCTGGGCGGCAAAAAACTGGGCGGCGCGAAGGGCTAGGCGGCCTTTCGCAAGGCATCTCGGCTGCCCTCGAGCGACCGCCCCAGGCGTCGGCGACCGGCGGCGGAGCCACCGGTCGATTCGAGCACTGCAGGCGCCTTGAGCGGGTCATGGTGCACGGTCAGCCGCTCGCGCAGCGACTGGGCCAGAGCCGGGCCCAGGTCCTCGTCACGGGTTCGCGTGCCGACATCCTCGACCGCATCGGCGAGCCCGAGCACGACGGCCTGACGCACGCCTTCACGCAGCCAATGAAAGAAACTCATTCGTCTTCTCCCCTGGAAATTCCCCCGGCAGCAGCGGCCGGAAATCGAAGCCCGCCGAACCATACCGCAGTAAGAGGTGTATCGGCCCCGCCGGGGCGCGGATTGAGCCACCCGCTCACTACGGACGGCTCTCGGCCTTTGGGCAGACTCTACCGCCGCCGACTCGTCCGGCGGCGCGACGCTCCACGTTTCCCAGACCGCGGCGGCCCGTGCCGTCGGCAGTCTTTGCCAGGCCAGCTCCCGTCCCCATCAGGCCGCGCAGCAGCGGTGCAGCGACAGGAATTGCCTCATACCGGGTCAACAGGTACGCTCCACGGCATCGAACGAGGCATACCGGCTTCGGTCGATCTCGTGTGATGGTCCCCGTTTTCCAGCCACCTGGCGAGCGATCGGTGGTTTCAGCGGCCAGTCCACGGAACGATCCCTTGGGGAATGGTGTAACGGTAGCACGACTGGCTCTGAACCAGTTAGTCTAGGTTCGAATCCTAGTTCCCCAGTTTATAGACCTCACGCGGCGGTGGCCTTGCCTCGCAGTCCTCGTGGACAGCCGGGAGAGACCTCACGCGGCGGTGGCCTGCCGACTGGGCGTCCGTTCGACTTGCTCGCCCCCAGTTTGCATTGCATGGCCGTATCCGCCGCCGCGACCGTTGATGTTCCCCCCGGCCACCGCGTGCTCCTGATCGATGATCAGGCGATGATCGGCGAGGCGGTGCGAAGGATGCTGGCTGATCAGGCCGACATCGCCTTTGAATTCTGCCACGATGCCGACGCCGCCCTCGACGCGGCGGCCGCCTTCAAGCCGACCGTGATCCTGCAGGATCTCGTGATGCCGGGAATCAACGGGCTCGACATGGTGCGACGTTTTCGCGCCGTATCGGCGACCGCGCAGGTTCCCGTGATCGTGCTCTCCGCAAAGGAGGAGGCGATCGTGAAGGCCCAACTCCTCGACGCCGGCGCCAATGACTACCTCGTCAAGCTGCCCGACCAGGTCGAACTCATCGCCAGGATCCGGGTGCACTCGGATGCCTACAAACGGCTCCTGGAACGCAACGCTGCTTTTGCCGCGCTCGAGCAATCGCTGGCCGACCTGAAACGGGAGCAGGAGCGGTCGGAGCGGCTGTTGCTCAACATCCTGCCGGAAAAGATCGCCGAACGGCTCAAGGACGGCGAGGCGACGATCGCCGAGAGTTTTTCCAGCGTGACGGTGCTGTTCGCCGACCTCTGCGGGTTTACGGAATTCTCCCAGCACATCGATCCCCAGCAACTCGTGAGCATGCTCGACGAGATTTTCTCGACGTTCGACCACCTCGCCCGGGCCCACGGCGTCGAGAAGATCAAGACCATCGGCGATGCCTACATGGCGGTGGCGGGCCTGCCCGTGCCGCGCGAGGATCATGCCGAAGCCGTGGCCGACATGGCCCTCGGCATGCTCGCCGGCTTCCGCGGCGTGATGAAGTCCCGGGGCCTCGCCATGGAACTCCGGATCGGCATCCATTCGGGACCGGTGGTCGCCGGAGTCATCGGCCGCCACAAGTTCACGTACGACCTCTGGGGCGACACCGTCAACCTCGCCAGCCGCATGGAATCACACGGCGAGCCGTCGCGGATCCACGTCTCGGAGGCCACCCGCAGCCTGCTCGGCACAGCCTTCCGGTTCGCCGACCGCGGCGAAGTCGCCGTGAAAGGCAAGGGCTCGATGCACACCTCCTTCCTCCTCGGCCGGGCGTGAACATCAGTGCCAACGGCGGAGCCAGCCGCGGCGCCAGAAGAACGACACCATCCCGACCGTCGTTGCCAGCATGATCCCCGCGGCCACGAGTCCGCCGTAGCGGTAGCTGAGCAGCGGCATATTCCAGGGCGACTGCGTGTCGAAATTCATGCCGTAGTAGCCCGTGATGAAGGTGAGCGGCATGAAGATCGTGGCGATCACGGTGAGCACCTTCATGACGTCGTTCATCCGGTTGTTCAGGCTCGCCAGATAGATGTCGCGAAGGTCGCTGCCAATTTCGCGGTAGCCCTCCATGAGGTCGAGCAATTCCATCGTGTGATCGTAGGAATCGCGAAAATGGGCGCGGGCATGCTCGCCCACCAGCGGCGTCGGCTCGCGGCCAAGGGCATGGAGAAGATCGCGGGTCGGCCAGAGCGCCCGCCGGAGCGTCATCAGATCGTTGCGGACGTCGTGGATGACCACGAGCGTCTGCCGCGAGGGCCGATTGAGCGCTTCGTCTTCCAGGGCCTCGAGCCGATCGCCGAAGTGCTCGAGCACCGGAAAATAGCCGTCGATCAAGACATCCAGCAGCAGGGCGCAGAGGGCGTCCGCCCCCTCGACGCCGATCCGCGTGCGGCCGTGGCGAATCCGCTGCCTGACGGACGCGAACGGATCCGGCCCGAGACGTTCACGAAAGGTGATCACGTAGCGGTCGCCGAGAAAGAGCGCGACCGAGTCGGTGACGATCGCCTCCCCCTCGAACCGCGCGGTACGGGCTGCGATCAGCACCTGGTGACCGAAGACCTCGACCTTGGGCCGCTCATCGGGGGTGACGGCGTCCTCGAGCGCGAGCTCGCCGATGTCGAAGACCTCGCCGACCATCCGGGTCGTCGCTGAATCGTCGAGGCCTTCGACATCGATCCAGACCACCGGCCAGGTTGCGCGGGCGCTCGTGAGCTGCTCCGGCCGGACGACCACGACCTCCGCGCAGGTGGCGCCGTCGCAGCCAAGCATCCGCAATATGGCCGGCGGGGGGGACGATGCTCCAGCAGCCGCTCCGCCGGCGGGCGGCGCAAGATCGACCCTGCGGTGACGGCGGCGGCGGCGCTGCTTGCGGTGCGACACGGAAGTTCCCTTGAGGTGGCCGGTAGGATTATCCTCGGAACCGGCTGGCGGTCGAGCCGGGGGCCGGGGAACCTGCCGCCTCACCTCGGTTGCTACACTGCGAAGATGCCACGTGATCCCGATGTTTCTCCGATCGGCGAAGCCTTCGTTTGGGCCTCCCGGATCATGTCGATCGGGCTGACGATGTTCGTGCCGGGGGTGATCGGCGGCTGGCTCGACGACCGTTTCGGCCTGACTTTCCTCGGACCCATTGGCCTGGTGCTCGGGTTCGGCACCGCGATTTTCTGGCTGGTGCAACTGGGACGTGCGGGCAGGAGCCCGGATCGGCCCACGAGAAGTCGTCGACGGGGCTGATCGGGCTTAAAAAATCACTTCGTGGCTTGTTTCAACGAAGCCGATTGCCGTATCGTGCGGCGGTAGAATTCGATCCTCGGTTGCGTTTGCCGACAGTTTCTGCTTTTGACGGTTCAGGAAGCATCTGCCAGTGTCCGCCCGCGAGAGTTCCGCGATTTGCCTGCAGCCCGGATCGCGTCTGCGCGGAACCATGGCTGGAGCGATCGTGCTGGTGGCCGTCATCGCGGCCGTCGTGATCGTGGCGGTCTTTGCCGGTGGACAGAGCCCACGTTGGATTGAAGCCGTGGGGTTCTCGGCGGTCGTCTGCGGCGTGGCCGCCCTCGGTGGCTGGGTTGTTTCCCGCAGCTTTCAGTCCAATCCGGCGGTTGCCGTGGCCGGCGCCCTCGGCGGGATCGCCGTTCGGATTCTGCCGCCCCTGGCGGCCCTCGGCTGGCTCAATTCCGCCGGCCGAGACCTGCTCGCCGCGGGCGCCGGAGGCCTGTTGGTCGCTTTTTACCTGGCCCTTCTTGCCACCGACATTCTTCTGCACATCATGATGGCTCCCAAAGCCCCCGCCCCATTCTCGAGGTAAGTCGTCCATGTCGGCCA
Source organism: Planctomycetia bacterium (assembly GCA_026401035.1). Taxonomy (GTDB): domain Bacteria; phylum Planctomycetota; class Planctomycetia; order Pirellulales; family UBA1268; genus RGVT01. Next base: position 60,073 of record JAPLNR010000060.1, read on the forward strand.
ATCCGATCTATCACCTGAAGGACTGCTACTTTTTCGAGGTGCCGAAGTCGCTCTGGCGGCAGGGGTGGAAGTCGCTCGAAGACGTGCCAGCATTTCTGCGAACAGCCCATCCCGATGTCACCGACGTGGCCGTCTTCAACGAGGCGTTGGACGGGAAAATCCTGATTCCCCAGCCCTTCGCGGAACTCGACAGCCTGTATGCCGTGAAATCGGGATTCGGGATTTCGAAATACATGATCCTCCAGCTCGTCGTGGCGGCGGTGATGGTGCTGATCTTCGGTTGGGTGGCGGCGCGGCTACGGGCCGGGGGAGCCCCGAAGGGCCGCATGCTCAACCTGTTCGAATCGATGCTCCTGTTCGTCCGCGACCAGATCGCCCGCCCAGCCATCGACGATCCACACCCCCATGACCATGGTGATGACCATGGCCATGGGCACGACGGCCACGGCAGTCACGAGCCGCACGGCCGCGCTCAGCCACATGCCGCCCGCGCCCTGCCGGTTCACGAGGGGGATGCGTTCGTGCCGCTCCTGTGGACGCTCTTCTTCTTCGTGCTGGGCTGCAACCTGTTCGGCATGGTGCCGTGGGCCGGATCGCCGACGGCTTCGTTTTCCGTGACGCTCGCCCTCGCCGGGGTGGCCTTTGCGGCGGTCGTCCTCGCCGGCATGCGGAAGTTTGGCGTGCTGGGCTTCTTCTTCAATCAGGTGCCGTCGATGGATCTGCCAGTGTTCCTGAGCCCGCTCAAACTACTGATTTTCCTGATCGAAATACTCGGCCTCTGCATCAAGCACCTGATCCTCGCCGTCCGACTTCTCGCCAACATGGTGGCCGGCCACCTCGTGCTGCTGGGCATCATGGGGCTGATCTCGGCCGCGGCCAGTTATTCCACCGGCATGTGGGCCACCGTCACGGGCATCAGCGTGGTGAGCGCGACGCTCTTCAGCCTGCTGGAACTGTTCGTGGCCTTCCTGCAGGCCTACATATTCACCTTTCTTTCCGCCCTGTTCATCGGAGCATCCGTTCATCACCATTGATCCCGCGGGGCCGGTCCGCGGGGTTCTCGTCCGCCGCCGGACGGCAAAAATGCCCGCCCCGTTCACCGGCCCTTCAAAATCGACAAATTTTCCGTAGAACAACCCGTTCCACGGCAGTCCACACCGGCTGCCTCGACACCTGCCTTTCAACCGACTTTTGCGTTTTCCATTGTCCCGTTCCGGGGTTCGTTCCCGGGACCTCGTTCTCCTAAGGAGCCTGATCCGTGAAGATTCGCTCGATCCTTTCCGTTCGTACGCTCAGCACCCTCGCAGCCGTCCTCATCACGCTCGTCTGTGCGGACGTGGCCAGTGCCCAGGAAGCCGCCGCCACCGGCCGTTCGCTCATCGACCTGACGTCGGCCTTCAGCGTGGGCCTCGTCGTGATCGGTGCCGCCATGGGCATCAGCAAACTGGCCGCCTCGGCCTACGAGAGCATGGCCCGTCAGCCTGAGGTTTCGGGCAACATCCAGACGGCGATGATCATCGCCGCCGCCCTGATCGAGGGTTTCACGTTCTACGCGCTGTTCATCTGCTCGCAGAAGTGATCGACCTTGTCGGTGGCCTCCGGGCTGCCGGCTGCATCCGGACGGCTGGTGCGTGAGTGGCGCCGCTTCGTGCGGCCCGCTCCCGTCCGGCTGGACCGGGCACTGATGTCTTGGCCTCTTTTCCTGATTGGAGACCCGTCGTGAACCGCCTTCGCTCCCAAATTCTGGTGCTGCTCGCCCTGACCTGCATGGCCTTGGCGGCTTCCACCGACGGCGTTCACGCCGCTGACCACGGCGGTGACAAGGGGCATGCGGGGCATGACGACGGGCATCACGTCGAGATCGGCCACAAGCCGCCGGCGGGCATGACGGCCGCCGAATTCGAAAGCCCCGCCGAGTTTCGCCGAGATCTTGCGATCTGGTCGGTCGCCGTGTTTCTGCTCCTGCTGGCACTGCTCAGCAAATTCGCCTGGAAGCCGATCATGCAGGCCCTCGACAAGCGGGAGCAGGGCATCGCCGACCTGATCGCCGCCACGCAGGCGGCCAGCGATGACGCCAAAAAGATGCTCGCCTCCTACGAGCGCCGGCTCACCGAGGCATCCGACGAAGTGCGGGGCATGCTCGAAGAGGCCCGCCGCGACGCGGATGTCACCCGACAGTCGATCGTGGCCGAGGCCCGCCAGGCCGCCGAACAGGAGCAGATGCGGGCAAAGCACGAGATCGGACTCGCCCGCGACGAGGCGCTGTCGCAGATCGCCCAAAAGGCCGGTGATCTCGCCGTCGAAGTCGCTGGAAAGTTTCTCCAGGAAAAGATCGGCAAGGACGATCACGCCCGGCTCGTGCGTGATTCGGTGACGAGCCTCGCGACAGCGTCCAGACTGGGCCGCGGCCCGAGCATGAACTGACCCCGGCCTCGAGAAAACACCCGGCACACCACCGATGACAGACTCCACGCAACAGCCTTCCGAAGCCACCAAGATGCCGACCGATACCGGTGCGGTCCGGTTGGCAAAGGTCTATGCCCAGGCGATCGTGGAAGCGGCCGATCGGAAGCACTGCCGGGCCGATGTGCTCGCGGAACTGGGCTCGATCGTTCGGGACGTCCTGCGAAAGGTTCCCGCCGCGACCGCCGTCTTTGCCTCGCCACGGGTGACGCCGGAGGAGAAGGGGGCGATGATCGACAAGATCTGCGGTGGCAAAGTGCTGCCCACCACGCTCCATTCGCTGCATGTGCTCGCTCGGCACGGCCGGCTCGGCATGCTGTCCGAGGTCGTCAGCGCCGCGGAACTGCTGGCCGACGAACTCGACGGCCGCCGCCAGGCGATCTTCACCACCGCGGTGCCGCTCGAAAAGCAGGAGCAGGACCGCATCGTGGCCGAAACCGGCAAGGCGCTCAATGCGTCGCTCGCCCCTACGTTCATCGTGAATCCGGCTGTACTCGGCGGACTTGTCGTCCGCGTCGAGGACACCGTCTACGACCATTCCGTCGCCACGAGTCTTGCGCGGCTCGGCGACCGGCTGAAACAGAGGAGTATCCATGAAATTCAATACAGACGAGATCGCCTCGGTACTGCGTGAGGAAATCGACCGCTACGAGTCGACCATCGACGTCCGCGAGGTCGGTCGCGTGCTCGAGGTCGGCGACGGCATCGCCCGTGTCTGGGGCCTGTCGGGCGTGATGGCCGGCGAAATGGTCGAATTCCCCGGTGGCATCACCGGGCTGGCCTTCAACCTCGAGGAAAACTCCGTCGGCGTGATCATCCTCGGGGATTACCTGAAAGTCACCGAGGGCGACGAGGTGCGAAGCACCGGCAAGCTTCTCAGCGTGCCGGTGGGCGAGGCCGTTATCGGCCGCGTGCTCGACCCGCTCGGCAACCCGCTCGACGGCAAGGGCCCGGTTGTCACCAGCGAACGACGTCCGGTGGAGACGCTCGCCCCGGGTGTCGCCGGCAGATCGCCGGTGCGCGAGCCGCTCCAGACCGGCATCAAGGCGATCGATGCGATGACGCCGATCGGCCGTGGCCAGCGGGAATTGATCATCGGCGACCGCAAGACCGGCAAGACGGCCATCGGCATCGACGCGATCATCAATCAGAAAAACTCCGGCGTGAAGTGCTTCTACGTCGCGGTCGGCCAGAAGGATTCGTCGGTGGCCGTGGCCATCGAAATTCTCCGGCGTCACGGCGCGATGGACTACACGACCGTGATCGCCTCGGGTGCCAGCACCGCCGCTCCGCTGCAATACATCGCCCCCTACTCGGGCACGGCCATGGCCGAGTATTTCATGTACAAGGGCGAGCACGCCCTCATCGTCTATGACGATCTTTCGAAGCAGGCGGCCGCCTACCGGCAGCTGTCGCTCCTGATGCGTCGGCCACCGGGACGCGAGGCCTATCCAGGCGACGTGTTCTATGCCCACAGCCGTCTGCTCGAACGGTCGGCCAAGCTCTCGAAGGAGCTCGGCGGCGGTTCGCTCACCTCGCTGCCGATCATCGAGACACTCGAGGGCGAGGTGTCGGCCTACATTCCGACGAACGTGATCTCGATCACCGATGGCCAGATCTACCTGCAGCCCGATCTCTTCTTCGCCGGGCAGCGGCCCGCCATGAACGTCGGCATCTCGGTGTCGCGCGTGGGCGGTGCCGCCCAGACGAAGGCGATGAAGAAGGTGTCGGGCGGTCTGCGTCTCGATCTGGCGAGCTTCCGTGAACTCGAGGCTTTTGCGCAGCTCGGCACGGATCTCGACGCCGCCACGCAGTCGCGTCTCGATCGCGGATATCGGATGGTCGAACTGCTCAAGCAGGGGCAGTATCAGCCGATGGACATGGCCGACCAGGTGATGAGCATCTACGCCGGCACCCGCGGCCATCTCGATACCGTGAAGCGTGAGGAAGTGGCGGCCTGGGAGAAGGAATTCCTGATCTTTGTTCGTGATCAGGTCCCGGAATTGCGTGCCAAGCTCGACACCTCGAAGGAACTCGACGGCGAGTCGGAGCGGCAGCTCGAGGCGGCGATCGCGGAATTCAAGAGGCAGTGGGCGGCAAAGCGGCCCGAGGCGGCGCGGCCGGCTCTGGCCGGGGCCCGCTAGACGCACCGAAAACTGATTTCAGGAAACCTTCAGCATGGCCAAGGCCCGCGCACTCGATCGACGCCGACGTTCCGTCAGGAACATCCGGAAGATCACGCGCACGATGGAGTTGATCGCGACGGCGCGGTTCAAGAAGGCGATGGACCGGTCGGTCGCGGCGCGGGATTACACCGCACGGCTGGCGAAGATCCTCGAAAATATCGCCGCCGCCGGGGCCGGCGTCGTGCACCCGCTGCTCGACGTGCGGCCCACGAAGCGGTCCGCCGTGCTGATCCTCACGGGCAACCGGGGGCTCTGTGGCGGCTACAACTCCAACATGGTGCGGCAGTCGCTGGCGATCCTGGGGCAGTGCCGCAGCGAGCAGGTGGCCACGCACGTGTCCGTGTCGGGCAAGCGGGGAATCGCGGCGCTCAAATTCCGCGGCATCGACATGGACGAACGCTACACGACCTTCGAGGACAAGCCGGAGTTCGACGCCGTTGCGCCGATCGGACGCTCCTACCTCGAAGCCTATGCGTCGGGCGCGATCGACCGGCTCGACGTCGTCTACACGAGGTTTGACAGCATCGCGCGGCAGTCGGCGGTGACGGAGATGCTGCTGCCGCTGAAACCGCCGGAGCCGGCCGGCGGCACCGCCACCGGCCCCGCCATGCTGGCGTCTCAGGACTACGACTTCTATCCCTCGTCGGAGAGCATCCTCGAGGAGATCCTGCCGGCGAGTTTTCTGTCGCGGCTCTTCAAGTGCTTCCTCGACGCCGCGGTCAGCGAGCAGGTGGCCCGCATGGTGGCGATGAAGGCGGCCAGCGAGAACGCCGGGGGACTGATCAAAGACCTGTCGCGCCGCTACAACCGCGCCCGACAATCGCAGATCACCGGTGAAATCATGGAGATCCTCGGCGGCGTCGAGGCGCTCAAGCAGTAGCAATAACGAAACAGACAAATCCGCAGATAATCGCACAGCCGCCGCCACACTCAAGAAACCAACTACTACACAACACTATTTTTCCCACGCGAAGAACAGGAAGAAGCATGGCAACCGCAACGAAGGCGCCCGGCAAAAATATCGGCAAGGTCACCCAGGTCATCGGCTCGACGTTCGACGTCGAATACCCTGAGAACTCCATCCCGGCGATCTACAACGCCGTGCGCATCGACGCCGACAAGAAGGGGATTGCGTTGCACCTCGTCGGCGAGGTGCAGCAGCATCTCGGTGGCGGCAAGGTGCGGTGCGTGGCGCTCGGCAGCACCGACGGCCTGATCCGCGGCGAGGACGTGGTCGATACCGGCGGCCCGCTCAGCGTGCCCGTCGGGCCGGCGACGCTCGGCCGCGTCTTCAACCTGCTCGGCGATCCGATCGACAACCGCGGAGAGGTAAAGACAGCCGAGCGCTGGCCGATTCACCGTGATCCGCCGCCGTTGACCGAACTCACCACGAAGACGGAGCTTTTCGAAACGGGCATCAAGGTGATCGACCTGCTGACCCCGTTCGTTCGCGGTGGCAAGGCCGGCCTCTTCGGCGGTGCGGGCCTCGGCAAGACGGTGATCCTGACCGAACTCATCGCCCGCATCGCCACGAGCGCCCAGGGCGGTTACTCGGTGTTTGCCGGCGTCGGCGAGCGAACGAGAGAGGGCACCGACCTCTGGCTCGAGATGCAGGAGGCCAAGATTGGCGACACCGGTCGCAGCGTCATCGATCAGACCTGCATGGTCTTCGGGCAGATGAACGAGCCGCCGGGAGCCCGGCTCCGCGTGGCCCTTTCGGCGCTGACGATGGCCGAATATTTCCGCGACACGGCGGCGGCGGGCGCCGACACGCTGCTGTTCGTCGACAATATCTTCCGTTTCTCGCAGGCCGGCAGCGAGGTGAGCGCGCTCCTGGGCCGCATGCCCAGCGCCGTGGGCTACCAGCCGACGCTGGCCACGGAGATGGGCGCCTTGCAGGAGCGGATCACCAGCACCACGAAGGGGGCCATCACGTCGGTCCAGGCGGTCTACGTGCCGGCCGACGATCCGACCGATCCCGCGCCGGCGACGGCGTTCGGCAATCTCGACGCCTTCCTCTATCTGGAACGTTCGATCTCGGAGAAGGGCATCTACCCCGCAGTCGATCCGCTGGCCTCATCGAGCCGCATTCTCGACCCGCAATACGTGGGCGAACGGCACTACAAGATCGCCCGTCGCGTGCAGCGCACGCTGCAGCGGTACCGTGAGCTCCAGGACATCATCGCCATCCTCGGCGTGGACGAACTCTCCGAAGAGGACAAGCTCGTCGTGCACCGTGCCCGCCGCATGGAGCGGTTCCTCTCGCAGCCGTTCCTCGTAGCCGAGGTGTTCACGGGCAAGAAGGGCGAAAAGACGAGCCTCGCCGACACCATCCGCTCCTTCGAGGAGATCGCCGACGGCAAATGGGATCACCTGCCGGAGCAGGCGTTCATGTACGTGGGCGCCATCGAGCAGGCCGAGGAACAGGCCAAGAAGATGGCCGCCAAGAGCTGAGCCCGCACGTCAAGAAAGAGCATCCATGGCAGAATCGAAATCGACCGCCGATGAAGAGAAGGGTGTGCGGTGCGTCATCGTCACCCCGGAGACGACGATCCTCGACACCCGGGCCCGGTTCGTCACCTTGCCGCTCTTCGACGGCCAGCGGGGAGTGGCCCGCGGCCACGCGCCGTTTATCGGCCGCCTTGGGGCGGGTGAGATACGAATCGTCGGCGAACAGGGGGCCGCAGCCGACGCTGTCCGGCGGTTCTTCGCCGACGGCGGCTTCGTCGAGGTGGGGCACGATGCGGTCACAATCATCACGCAGCGGGCAATCCCGGGTGAGAAACTGAGCGACGCCGCCGCCCGCGCCGAACTCGACAAACTGCGTGGCACGACGGCCACGGGCGACGAGGCCATCGCCGCCAAGCTCAAGGCCCTCGAAGCCGCCCGCGCCCTCGTGCGTACGGCCGAACGCGGTCGCTAGAGTGCATCCGACAGACGCCGACTCGCGTTGATCGCAAAAAACTAGATCTGGTAATCGTTCTCCAGCTCGGGGGCCTCGCCCCGCATCCGGAGTTTGGGCCGCTCGAGAACGACCGTTGTGTGCGGGTCGACGGACCGCGTCAGCCAGACGTTGCTGCCGATCACCGAGCCGTGGCCGATCCGCGTGGCACCGCCGAGGACGGTCGCGTTTGCGTAGATCACGACCCGGTCCTCGATCGTCGGATGCCGCTTCGTGCCACGGACGAGATTGCCGTCGCCGTCGGTCTGGAACGAGAGTGCCCCGAGTGTCACGCCCTGATACAGCTTGACTCGACTGCCGATCTCGCACGTTTCGCCGATCACCACGCCCGTGCCGTGATCGATGAAGAAGTGGTCGCCAATCGTGGCCCCGGGATGAATGTCGATTCCGGTGCGTGAATGCGACCACTCGGCCATCATTCGCGGAATGAGCGGCACGTCCAGGCGGTGCAGCAGATGGGCGAGCCGATGGATCGTGACGGCCTCGAGGCCGGGATAGCAGAAGATCACCTCGTCGAGCGTTCGCACGGCCGGGTCGCCGTCGTAGGCGGCCTGCACGTCCGTGGCGAGCACGCGGCGAAGCTCCGGAATCCGCTCGAGAAACTCGATCGCCTTAGCCTGCCCGAGCGCCTCGAAATCCGCTTCCTCCGTGCAGTGCTGCACCGCGGCAGGCAGAGCCGGAACATCGACTCCCTGCTCGGCGGCGGCGCGTTGCGCCGCCACGCTGTGCCGCAGGGCACGGCCAATTTGCGTGGTGAGCTTGTCGTGCAGGCCGTCCACGAGATCGCCCACGTGGTAGGTGACGTTCCCCATGTGGAGGTTTTCGCGGCGCCGGTAGCCGGGGTAGAGGATCTCCTTGAGATCCTCGCAGGCGGCGATGATCGACTCGTAATTCGGCAGCGGGCAGTGGCCGAGATAATGGATCGTGGGGACGTCGTGATACGTCTCGACGATCCGACGCGTGAGCTCGGGCAACTGCTCCTTCAGGCGGACGTCGGTGGCCATGGAACTGGATCGTAAGAGCGGGCCGGCGGAGCGGCAACATTGCCGTCCCGTCGAAACCGTGCGCATCTGCAGGCGGACACCCGTACGGTCGGCCCCCAAGGCGGGCGGAATTGAGGGATCTTCCGGTTTCCCCCGAGGAAAGCCGCTGCGGCCGTATTCTCGGGGATCGGGGCGAACTCTGCCGGGCCTGGCCGTCGAACTCGACCGAATCCAGCGAACCGGCGGCGACTCCGCAGAACAGCCTGCGGGAGCCGGGGGCGGGCTTTTGCCCACGGGCATTCAGGCCTCGCCGCAGGCGGCGGCCGCGTCGGCGAGGGACAGCCCGCCATCGTAGAGCGCGCGGCCGACGATGCAGCCGCTGGCGCCACAGCGGGCCACCTGCCGCAGATCCTCCGCGTTGGCGATGCCTCCCGATGCGATCACCGGCAGACGCACGGCCCCGATCATCTCGCCAAGGGCGGTGAGATTCGGGCCCGCCAGCATGCCGTCGGTCGCGATGTCGGTGTAGACGATCGCCGCGAGCGGCAGGCTTGCATGCCGACGTGCCACCTCGACGGCAGTGGTGCCGCTCGTTTCGAGCCAGCCCCGGACGGCCACCTTGCCATCCCGGGCATCGAGTCCAAGCACGACACGCCCCGGCAGGGCATTCGCCACCTGCTCCAGCAATTCCGGCTGCTCGATGGCCACGCTGCCGATCACCAGCCGCGCGACACCCGCCTCGGCATAGGCACGGGCAGTTTCGAGCGCGCGGATGCCGCCGCCGAGCTGGCAGGGAACACCGGCCGCGGCCACCATCCGGCCGATGAGCGCCGCCTGCACGGCCGCGCCCGCCTTGGCACCGTCGAGATCGACGATGTGCAACCGCCGCGCGCCCTGCGACACGAACCGCCGTACCATTTCGACCGGATCGTCACCGAACACCGTTTCGCGGGCATAGTCGCCCTGCAGCAGCCGCACGCATTTCCCACCCCGCAGATCGATCGCTGGCCACAGTTCCACTCTCAGGCTCCTTCGGGTGCTCGTGCGTGCCACACTGGCAGGCCGTGAAAAAATACCGCATCCACGGATGCAATGCGCGTTGTCACCGGAAAACCGCGGTTTTTCCCCGGTCTGCCAAATGGTTCCGAGCGGGGTCAGCCAAGAAATTCCTGGAGCAGCCGCAGGCCCACCGCCTGGCTCTTTTCCGGATGAAATTGCGTCGCAAACAGCCTGCCGCGGGACACGGCGGAACAAAACTCCCCACCGTAGTCGGTCGTGGCCGCCACCACGGAAGCCTCGGCGGGCCGGGCATAAAAGGAATGCACGAAGTAGAAATACTCGTCCGCTTCGCCGGCTGCGCCGAGTCTCTGACCCCCGCGCCACGTGACCGTGTTCCAGCCCATGTGCGGAACCTTCATCCCGGCTGGGAGTTCGAAGCGGGCAACGTCACCGGCGAGGACTCCCAGCCCTGCCTGACGTCCACCCTCCCAGCCCGTTTCGAAGAGCAATTGGAGCCCCATGCAGATGCCGAAGAAGGGCCGGTCGACGCGGATATGGCTCAGGATCGGGGCGACCAGACCGCGGGCCTGAAGTTCGCTCATCGCGTCGCCGAAGGCTCCGACACCGGGCAGCACGAGCCGGTCTGCCTCCGCGACGACGTTCGGATCATCCGTGATCAAGGCCGCGGTGCCGAGCCGCTCGAAGGCCTTCTGCACGCTCCGCAAGTTGCCGCTGCCGTAATCGACGATCGTCACCATGCTCCGAGTGTAAGTCGGTCGCATGCAAAGACAAGAATCGGGATTCTCAGGGGGCTGCGGCGGATCCGCTGCCGGCCGCCTGCTCGGGATAGATCACGATTTCGACCCGTCGGTTGCGAGCGCGGCCGGCAGCGGTGGCGTTGGATACCACCGGATGGTTCGGCCCGTGGGCGACGAGAAACAATTGCGCCTGCTTGAGCGCCGTGCGGCTGGTGAAGAAGTCGAAGACGGCCGACGCTCGGGCCGCGCTCAATTGGTGCGGCGAGCCCCACGAGGCGTTTTGCAGGGGTTCGGTGTCGGTGTGTCCCTCGATGCCGAGAAAATGCCCCGGGTAGACCCTTTCGACCTCCGTCGAAATCTGCGTGAGGATCGCCGCGCCGCCGGGCAGCAGATTGGCGCTGTCCGCCTCGAAGAGCCGATCAGCCGGAACCTCGAGCCGAACCACCGTGCCGTCGAGCCGGGCTTCGGCGCCCGGCACCGAAAGCTGGGCCATGGCGGCTTGCATGACGGCGGGGGGCAGGCCGTCTGCTGCCGCCGGCCCTCCGCCTGCGGCAGACGCCGGTGCAGGGGCACCAGCAGGCAGGCCGGCGGAGCGGACCTGCGCCAATTGTGTCGACGTGCTCGCCAGTTGTTCCCGCAGGGCGGCGATCTCGTCCTGCATGAGGAGCGTTTCCTGCCGGCTGCGGGCCAGCCCCGCCTCGAGCTGCCGCGGATCGGCGTCGGTAAACGACGGTTGGAGCGTCGCGGTCTGCTGCGGCAGCGTGTGCGCCGGGGCGGCGACGCCGGGTGGCGGTGTCAGGCTGATCGGCCCGCTGCTCGCCGCCGGACGAAAGGGGTTGCTCGCGCAGCCGACCACGACCGCGACACCAAGTGCGGCGAACAGGGCTCTGGCGAGGGCAGGGGCATGCATCGATCGTGCTCCAGCGCCGTCCTCCGACGGAAGCGGGCGGGATCGTAGAAAACGCCGGCAATTCGGGCAAGGCCGACGCAGGCCCTGATTGCCGCGGAGAAAGTGGGGGGCGGGCGAAGTCGACGCGAGTTGGCGGATCCCTTCAGCGAAGCGGAGGCTTTGCCCGCCCCCGGTGATTTGGGCCGCCAGGCCTGTCCCAATGCGTTCTACGAACCGGCCAGCCTGTCGCGGACCAGCCGCCACCCGAAGAGCGTCACGGCGGTGAGCACCACGACGGCGGCGACCACGGCCGCCAGCCTCCCGGGATCCTCGAAATGAATGCTGACCGTCTCCCAAAGCGGCCTCCAGCACACCACCACTCCCGCCGCCGCCAGACAGAGGCTCGGGCCGAATGGCAATTCGCTCTCCTGATGCCGCACCACCTGGAAGAGCCCGTGGGCCAGACCGATGAACGCCGCCAGGAAAAACGTGAGCACGCATGCCTGCCAACCGAGCCACGCCCCGATCATTGCCATCAACGTGACATCGCCGAAGCCCATCGCCTCACGGCCCAGGGCCCGCGACGCGCCCGCCCGGATTGCCCAGACGATGCCGCCCGAAACCGTTAATCCAACGAGCGCTGACTGTAATCCACGAAAGCGGAGGGGATCCACGATCCAGGCTGCGACCATGGCCACGAGGCCCAGAACAAGAAGCATGTTGCGGGGCTCGAGCCACCGCGGCGCAGCGCTTTCATGTGTTGCTTCGGTGCAGACGGTCCACCATCCGGCGAAGATCACCAGCGCGAGAAGCAATCCGGGCACGTGCGGCGCCGCACCGAGCCACTCCGCACCGGGCATCGTCCGCAGGCCGCCCATGAATCCGAGAACGTCGGCCTCGATCCGCGGGGCCGCAAACGACCTCGGCACCTCTCCGGCGACGGGCAGGAGAATCTCGGGCCAGCCCCAGACGCAGAGCAGCCCCGCGAGCACGCCCGGCACGGTGATCCAGTCGGGGATCACCCGCTGCCGCAAGTCGATCCACGTCGCCGCCGCCAGGAGCCAAAAGAGCGTCAGGTGCGCCGCATACCGGCAGACGAGCGTCAGCCCGGAGCCGGCTTCTGATGCAACCTCAGTTCCGCTGCCGACACACAGAACGGCGGGCACCTGACCGAGCAGCCGCACCTCCCACCACCAGAGCGCCAGCGCGGATGCGATCGCCGCCAGTTCGACGCCGCGCAGCGTCGGCCCATTGGCAGGCTCCGAGTCTTCCGTGGCGGCAAACCACTTCGAAACCGCGATCGTGAGGCACCGCCCCAGCACCGCGCCGACGATCACGACCACGATCGCTCCCCAGGGGCTTCCTGCCAACGACTCCGTCATGCGGGCGCCCCCCGCTCGGCGGATCCGGTCGGCCGTTCCCGAAGCCAGACGACGATCCTGTCGACGACTTCGTCCGTGGCAAGCGCCGCCGTGTCGAAGGCCACATCGGCGCATTCGCGGTAGAGCGGTTCCCGTGCCGCCAACGCCGCAGACACCTCGGCGAGCGGATCGGAGCCGGCGAGGGCGGGGCGGCGATCAGGGGTGGTCGGATCCGCCGCCAGCCGACCACGGATCACGTCCGCCGGGGCGGTCAGCCAGATGATCGGCCGGCCTCGTGAGCGGAGCAGGTCGCGATTTGCGGCAGCGAGCACGACGCCGCCCCCGGTCGCCAGCACGCCGTCAAAAGCCGTGAGCAATTCTCCGAGAACGACCGACTCCTCGCGGCGGAACGCGGCCTCCCCACGATCCCGCACCAGCGCGGTGATCGAGCAGCCGATCCTTGCCTCGAGCTCCGTATCGGCATCCCGCCATGAGCACCGAAGCCGCCGGGAAAGCGCCGCCGCCACCGTCGACTTGCCCGTGCCGCGGTAGCCGATGAGGGTGATCGTGGGCATGGGGTCAATCCGACTGCTGCGGGAACCGGCTCGGGACGAGACGACGCGGGTTATTACACCGGTTGCTTGGCGGAGGCCGTCGCCCTTTTGAGCGCGTCTCGCATCACCTGGTGCGGCGCCTCGCGGCCGTGCCAGATCTTGAACTGAATTGCCGCCTGGCGAACGAACATCTCGACGCCGGTCACGATGCGGCAGCCGATCGCCCGCGCCTCCTTCACCAACAGGGTGTTTTCCGGATTATAGACCGTGTCGAACACCACCATGTAGGACCGCAGGTGCTCCTTGTCGAACGGAGTCTCGTCGACGTTCGGATGCATGCCCACGGGAGTCGCATTGACGAGGCAGTCGTACGGCAGCCTGTAGCGGGCCGTCCAGTCGACCGCCTTGCAGCCGACCTCGGCGGCGATCTTCTTCGAACGCTCGAGGGTTCGCGACGCGACCGTCACATCGACGCCCCGCTTTCGCAGGCCGAAGGCCACGGCCCGGGCGGCGCCGCCGGCTCCCAGCACCAGCGCCGTCTTCACGCCCAGCCCCTCGGTCGGCGGTGTGGCGGCATCTGGCTCGCGAAGCGCCGCCTCGAGGCTCTCGACCGCCGCGATGGCGTCGGTGTTGAAGGCGGCGATGCCCCCCTCACCGAAGGCCAGCGTGTTGGCCGCGCCGATCGCCGTGACGAGATCGTCCTGAGTCTTGACGTGCCGCAGGATCGACTCCTTATGGGGGATCGTCACGCTCAATCCCGACAGCGGCCAGCGACCGGCTGCCGAGATAAACTCGTCGATCTGCTCGGCCGGCACACGGAACGGCAGGTAGACGGCATCGATGTCGGCCTCCTTGAGCGCCGCGTTGTGGACGACAGGGCTCAGGCTGTGGGCCACCGGATCAGCCACGACCCCGTAGACTCTGGTCGCGGTCGAAATCGATTCGTAGCGATAGATATCCCGCATCTGCCGCCAGCCGATCTGCCCGGGCGCGAGCACCCGATCGTCGTGAAAGGTGGCGTAAGTGAATGGTGCACCGGCCCGGCGGCAGAGCACGCGGGTCGGCATGCCGATGTCGCCCATGCAGACGCCCACCGTGGGAACCTTGCTCGCCCGCACCATCTCGAGCATCCGCAGATTGTCGGTGGGGTGGTTCGCCATCGTCGCGATCTTCACGATATCGGCATTCAGGCCCGTGAGTTTCTTGTGGAGCGCCGCCAGATCGGGAGGCGTCTTGTGGAAGTCATGATGGCTGATGATGCGCTTGGTCTTGCCATAGCGGGGCACCTGCATCGCGATGTCGTCCTCGAGATCGACGTAGTCGGCCCCCTCGACGATCGCCGTCCGCAGCAGGAGCAGCCGCTCCTCCTCCGACTTCTCCCAGCGGCCACCATCGACGGGCCGCCGGCAGGTGATGATCACGGGGCAGGGCCGATCCGCGAGCAGCCGCTTCACCTGCACGGCCCCCTGGATGTAATCGAGCCGGAGCTCGACAAGCTGGATGCCGTTGTCGGCAAGGTGCTTGTGCTCGGCAATCACGTGCCTGTGCCGGCCACGTCCGATACTCACGCAGATCATAGTGCTCTCATTGGGGGTGGTTTTCGCCGGCCGCCGCCGTACTCAAGTCCTGCGAAACTGGCGATCGAGTTCCTGCCGCGACAGCGTGAGCGACGTCGGCCGGCCGTGTGGGCAGTGATGCGCATCCTGCACACGGCGTCGGTCACGCACGAGCGCATCGACCTCGGCCTGCGACAGCGGATCGCCCGCCTTGATGGCGGCCTTGCAGGCCAGACCGTGCAGCACCTCGTCGACGAGCATGCCGGCACCGGCGCCGGCGGATGACGATGCCAGTCGATCAATGACCTCCCGAACGAGCACGGCGGCCGGCGTGGAGCCCGCGAGCACCGGCTTCGACGTAACGATCATCGTCGCGCCCCCGAACGGTTCCAGCCGCATGCCGGCGCGGGCGAGCGTGTCGACATGCTCGTTCACGATCTCGATCTCGGCGGGCGACAGCTCGATCGGTTCCGGAATGAGGAGCGGCTGCACCTCCAGCGCGCCGGCAGCGACGGCATCCTTCAGCCCCTCGTAGAGCACCCGCTCGTGTAGGGCGTGCTGATCGATCACTTCGATGCCCGCCGGGCTTTCGACGACGATGTAGCGATCGTGCATCTGGACGGCCATTTCCACGCCGGCTGCTTCGTCGGCGAATTGACTGGCTGTTTCACCGGCTCGAGCCGGCGCGGCGCCACGCCACGGTGCCGGTTCTGCGCTGACGGCGGCCGGCGCCGCGGGCGCACCGAACCACGGCGCGAGCGCCGCACGGGCCGGAGAAACGACGACAGCTTGCCCGTCGGCCTCCACGGTCTCCCAGGGCAGGGGGGGCCGCGCCGCACCAGGCGTCAGCGGCGCCCGCAGGTCGCTTGCCAGAAACTTTGTCCGCAGTGCCGCGAGCACGAGGCGATAGAGCTGGGAAGGTTCACGAAACCGCACTTCCATTTTGGCCGGGTGCACGTTCACGTCGACCATGTCGAGTGGCAGTTCGAACGCGAGAAATACGATCGGCTGGCGGCCCGACAGGAGCACGCCGCGGTAGGCCTCCTGCACGGCGTGCAGGATCGAGCGATCGCGAAACGGCCGCCCGCCCACGAACAGGTGCTGCAGGCGGGTGCTCGCCATGTCGTCCTCGGGCCGACCCACGAGGCCGTGGACGGCGATGCCGCCGGCACTCGACTCCACCTCGATCAGTCGGTCGGCGAGCGACTGGCCGAAGAGACCGCCGATCCGATCCCGCCAGGATTCGGTCGCCTGCAGATCGTGCACGCGGCGGCCGTTGTGGACCAGCGTCATCGACACGCCCCGATTGGCGAGCGCCGTCCGTACGAACGCCTCGGATGCGTGCGACCATTCCGTGGAGGCGGAGCGGAGGAAGGCCCGTCGCGCGGGCACGTTGCCGAAGAGTTGATGCACCTCCACCGTCGTGCCGACGGCACAGCCCTCCGGCACCACCTCGCCGACGCGTCCGCCGTCGACCTCGATCGCCGCGCCGGCTGCGGCAGTGGCGGTCCGGGAGCGGATCACGAGCCGGGACACCTCGCCGATCGAGGCGAGCGCCTCGCCGCGAAAGCCGAGCGTGCCGATCCGCTCGAGATCCTCCGCCACCCTGAGCTTGCTCGTGGCATGGGCCGTTATCGCCAGCGGCAGATCATCCGGCTCGATCCCACCGCCGTTGTCGACGACCCGCGTCAACGCAATCCCGCCCTGCTCGAGGGCCACGTCGATTCGAGTCGGCCCCGCGTCGAGCGCATTCTCCAGCAGTTCCTTGACGACGCTGGCCGGTCGCTCCACCACCTCGCCGGCCGCGATGCGGTTGACGACTGCTATCGGAAGTTTGTGGATGCGTCCCATGCGTTCCGTTACTCGGTGGTCCGGCATCCTATCTGGAACTCCTTGATCTTGCGGTACAGCGTCCGCTCGCCGATGCCGAGCAGCTCCGCGGCCTGTTCGCGATTGCCACCGGTCAGCTTCAGAGTTTCGGCGATGAACAGCCGCTCCACCTCCTCCAAGGGCCTGCCAACGAGACCTGCCAGCCCGGCCTGCGCGTCGCCGGCGGCCTGTGCCGCGACCGCCGGCGTGGCGGGCTCGAGCTCGACGGGCAGGTCGTCGACGTCGAGCATCTCGTCGCAGTCGACGACGATCATGCTCTCGATCACGTTCCGCAACTGCCGGACGTTGCCGGGCCAGCCAAAGGCGTTGAGCTTCGCCCTGGCAGGCAGCGACATGCCCTTGATCGTCTTGCCGTGCCGCTTCGAGAACTGCCTGACGAAGTGTTCGATCAACAGCGGGATGTCAGCGACCCGCTCCTTGAGCGTCGGGATCGCGATCGTGACTACCTTCAGCCGATGGTACAGGTCGCTGCGAAAACCACCCGCCGCGATCGCCTCCTCGAGATTGCGGTTGGTGGCGGAGAGAATCCGCACGTTCACGTGGGTCGGCGTGTTCGACCCGACGCGGGTGATCTCGCCCGACTCGAGCACCCGGAGCAGTTTGATCTGGGTCGCCATCGGCATGTCGCCGACCTCGTCCAGAAAGAGCGTTCCGCCGTTGGCGTACTCAAACTTACCAACCCGATCACTCGAGGCGTCGGTGAACGCGCCGCGAACGTGCCCGAACAGTTCGCTTTCAAGAATGTTCTCGCTCAGGGCCGCGCAGTTGAGCGCGACGAACGGCCGGTTCTTGCGCGGGCTGTTCTGATGGATGGCCTGCGCCACCAGTTCCTTGCCCGTGCCGGTCTCGCCCTGGATGAGCACGGTGGCGTCGGTCGGCGCGATCCGCTTGAGACGCTCGATGAGCGCGAGCATCTGCGGGCTCGATCCGACCACCCCCTCGAACCCGAACTTCTCGTCGAGCCGGCGGTTGAGCTCGATATTCTGCCGCTTGAGGCGGATTCCCTCCGAGGCCTTTTCCACGGCCGCCCGCAGGTGGCCGAGGTCGAGGGGTTTCTGCAGGTAGGTGTAGGCGCCTTGCTGCATGGCCGCCACCGCCGAGGGCACGGTGCCGTGCCCCGTGACCACGATCACCTCGGTCGCGGCCGCCACCTTCTTCGCCCGGGCAAGAATCTCGAGGCCACCGATGTCGTTCATCATCAGGTCGGTGACGACGATATCGAAGACCTCCTGCTCGATCTTCCGGGCCCCTTCGGCGCCGCTGCCGACCACGACGCACTGGTAGCCGAGGCGGCCGAGCCCCTCGCCCATCGTGCGGGCGTGGACGATGTCGTTGTCGACGACGAGCACACTCACGAGCCCCTGAGCTCCCGTTTCCGCCCCGCCGGCTGCGGGTGGGGAGGGCCTGTCCTGGGTCTGCTGAGAATCTTTGGGCTGCGGCATAACAGGGATCGTACGAATCGGCGGAGCAGCCCGTCCAGTTCGCCCGGCCCCGTTGCCGCTACAGCGGATCTTGTGAGCATCTGGCGGCAGAAAGCCGCCGATGCCACTGCAGCCTTGCTGGACGCATTTTAGCGGGCTGGTTTTCCGCCGGTCGGCAGCCGCGGTGGCGCCGGCAGCCAGATCGTGACCTTGGTGCCGCGGCCGGGCGCGCTTTCGATGTCGATCGTGCCGCCGTGCGCCTCGACGATCTTGCGGGCCGTGGGGAGGCCGAGGCCGGAGCCGCCCTGCTTGGTCGTGTAAAAGGCCCGGAACGCCTTGGCGAGCGTCTCCTCATCCATACCCGGCCCGGTGTCGATCAGCTCGATCACCACGCCCAGCCCCGAGGATCGCGTGCGGACGACGAGCTGCCCCCCCGCCTCCATCGCCTGCACCGCGTTGATGAGCAGGTTGAGGATTGCGGAGCGGAACGTCTCCCGATCGAGCCGCACCTTCGGCAATTCGGGGTCGAGATAGCGGATCACCTCGACGCCCGCATCCTGCGCCTGCGGGGCGAAGAAATCGAGCAGCTGCGACACCTCCTCGTTGAGGCTGCCGGGCTCGAGCGTCAGCGATTCCTGACGAGCGAAGTCGAGAAAGTCACCGAGCAGTTTTTGCAGCCGGTCACATTCCTGTCGCACCAGTTCGATCTTGGCCTTCGCCCGCCGGTCGCGCTGCTTCGTGGGAGACGCCGGGTCGGTGCCCTCGAAATCCTCGGCGAGCAGTTCCATGTTGAGGCGGATCGTCGACAGCGGATTGCGGATCTCGTGGGCGAGGGCGCCCACGAGAGCCGCGAACTCCGCATACGTCTCCGCCCGCGGGCGGGACAACTCGTCACCCGAAGGCATGGGCCGACTCCGCTGCGAGGGCGTGTGATTCCGGGCTCAGGCGTTTTCCGGCGGCGGGCTGCCGCTCTCGGCCAACTCCCGCATGGCGACCTTGCGGCTGAGCTTCACGCGATCCTGGTCGTCGACCGCGATCACCTTCACCCGCATGATGTCGCCCACTCGACAGACATCCGCGACACTGCCGACGTAGTCGTCGGAGAGTTCGCTGATGTGGCAGAGGCCATCCTTGCCGGGAACGAGCTCCACGAACGCACCAAAATCCTTGATGCTCGTGACGCGCCCTTCGTAGACGCGGCCGACCTGGATGGAGGCCGTGAGGGCCTCGATCTTGGCCATCGCCGCCATCGCCCCTTCGGCGTCGTGGCTGGCAACCGTCACCGTGCCGTCGTCCTCGACCTCGATGCTCGCGCCGGTCGATTCCTGGATCGCGCGGATCGTCTTACCGCCCGGACCGATCAGGAGGCCGATCTTTTCCGGATTGATCTGGGTTCGCAACAACCGTGGCGCCCACGGAGAGATTTCCGCACGCGGCCGACGGATGGCCGACAGCATCGAGCGGAGGATTTCCAGGCGTGCCTCACGCGACTGACGCAGCGTCGCCTCGATGATGGCCGGCGAGATGCCGTCGATCTTGAGGTCGAGCTGGATGCCGGTGATGCCCGCCTGCGAGCCCGCGATCTTGAAATCCATGTCGCCGTAGTGGTCTTCGTCGCCGATGATGTCGGTCAGAAGCACCCACTGGTCTTCCGACTGCTTCACCAGTCCGACCGAAATTCCCGCGACGGGATTCGAGATCGGCACGCCGGCGGCCATCAGCCCCAGGGTGGCACCACAGACAGACGCCATCGAGCTCGAACCATTCGACTCGAGGATGTCGGAGATCACGCGGATCGTGTACGGAAACACATCGGGCTCGGGCAGCACCGGCTTCACGCTGCGTTCCGCAAGCGCCCCGTGGCCGATTTCACGGCGACCGGGTCCCCGGATCGGGCGAACCTCGCCGACGGAAAACGACGGGAAGTAGTAGTCGAGCATGAACTTCTTCGAGTATTCGTCGATCAGGCCGTCCACCCGCTGCTCATCCTTGCCCGTGCCGAGCACCACCGTGATCAGGGCCTGTGTCTCGCCACGCTGGAACAGCGACGAACCGTGCACACGGGGCAGCAGATCGACCTCGCAGTGGATCGGCCGCAGCGTGCGGTTGTCACGACCATCGGGCCGCTTCCCCTCATAGATCAGGTCCCGCACCGCCCGCTCTTCGAGGGCATGCCACACGTGGGAGAAATCAGCGTCGCTGACGCCGCCCGCGTCGCCGGCCTTGCCGGGAGCCGGCTCGGACGGAACGATCTCGGCCTTGGCCTTTTCCCGCAGGGCCTTCACGGCCTGGCCGCGGTCATGCTTCACCGCAATCGCCTTCGCGTTCTTCAGGTCGCCAAGATAGTCCCGCGTGAGCCGATCCCGCAGATGCGTGTAGTCGGCCAGCACGTATTCCTTTTTCGGCTTGCCGCCCTTCTGTACCAATTCATGCTGCATTGCGCAGAGCTCGCGAATGATCCGGTGGGCTTCATTGATCGCCTCGAGCATCCGATCTTCCGGCATCTCGCGCGCGAAACCCTCGATCATCAGCACCGCCGTCTCGCTTCCCGACACGATGAGGTCGAGATCGCTCTCCTCGAGTTGATCCTGCGTGGGGAAGGGCACGAAGCGACCGTCGATCTGCGCCATCCGCACGCTGCCCAGCGGGCCACGGAAGGGCAGCGGCGAGATGCTCAGTGCCGCCGAGGCGCCATTCATGGCGAGCACGTCGCCGTCATTTTGCTTGTCGCTCGAGAGCACCGAGGCCTGAATCTGCACCTCGTCGAAGAAGCCGTCCGGGAAAAGCGGCCTGATCGGCCGATCCATGAGCCGGCTCGTGAGCGTTTCCTTCATCGTCGGGCGGCCCTCACGCTTGAGGAATCCACCGGGAAATTTGCCTGCTGCTGCCGCCCGCTCGCGGTAGTCGCACGTGAGCGGAAAAAAGTCGATGCCAGCCCGGGGAGCGCCGGTGGCGGCGGCCACGATCACGGTCGTGTCGCCATAGTTCACGAGCACACTGCCCGCTGCCTGCTTGGCCAGAAGGCCCGTCTCCATGCTCAAAACCTGATCACCAATCTGTCGTTCAACTCTAACTTTCATATTTTTCTCTTTTTTCCCTTGCATCCCGGAGCCAAAGAGGGCCCGGGCCCGTCAAGAATTCCAGCGGGCAAAATGCCCATTCAAGCCACGACTGACGACCAAACAACACGAATGGCCATCAGCACGGACATGTCGGAGGAAAACTGGAGATCCTCCAGCCCTCGACGAAGTCCGCACCTATCACGCCCGGCACTACTTGCGGATCTCCAGCCGCTTGATGATGTCGAGATACCGCTGCGGCGCGACACGCTTGAGATAATCGAGAAGCCTGCGGCGACGGCTCACCATCATGAGCAGACCACGCCGACTGGCATGGTCCTTGGAGTGCGTCTTGAAGTGTTCCGTCAGGTGAGTGATCCGTCCGGAAAGCAGCGCGATTTGAATCTCCGCTGAACCGGTGTCGGCAGTCCCTCGCCGGTAGGCACCGATCAACTCCTTCTTTCGATCTTTCGTAAGCGACATCAGCCGAAATCCGCCCTGCTAATGGGCGACCTGGTAAGTGACAGGCAGTGCGAAACGCGGTGACTGAGGATGCACTGTGCATCCAAATCCATTTTCAGCCGGTACGCACGCCACAAGGGCTCGAGCCGCCGGGAAGTTCCCGGCATGATTCAAGGAGTCTATCTGGGAGGGTCCATATTGCAACAGACCCTCTCCAAATGGGCCGGTTGGCTTTTCCCACAGCCTGCTAATGGTGGACCGGATCGCGATGGCGATGGCCCCCGCCGGCCGAACGCCGGCCGGCCCCCGTGGGCTCGTGGACCACGTTCCAGGCCAGCCCGAGCTTTTCCATCGCCACGATCGCCCAGTAGGTCACATCGACTTCCCACCAGCGATGACCATGCTTTGCCATCCGCTGAAAGGCATGGTGGTTGTTGTGCCAGCCTTCACCAAAAGCCAACAGGCCGACCCACCAGAGGTTCCGCGAGTCGTCGGTCGTCTCGTAGTTGCGATAGCCCCACATGTGCGAGGCCGAATTCACGAGCCACGTCACGTGGAAGACGATGACCATCCGCACGGCCAGTCCCCAGAGCAGCCAGGAAACGCCGGTGGTGGGACCGTAGAGCAGCCAGCCGGTGCCGAGCAGGGCCATGCCAATGAGCACGTGCCAAACGAGAAAAGTCTTGTGCAAGAAATGAATGCCTGGATCGCGGTCGAGATCGGGCGCCCACCGCCTCACGTGGGCCGCCAGTTCCGCCGAGTCATGCGCTGGAAACATCCAGAGCATGTGGGACCAGAGCCCGCCGTCGCGAGGGGTATGAGGATCGCCTTCTTGATCGCTGAAGGCGTGATGTTTGCGGTGGTTGGCCACCCAATGCAGCGCCGAGCCCTCGCCAGAAACTCCCCCCAAAAACGCATAGAAGAACTTCACGGCCGGTGTCGTCGTGAAACTGCCGTGCGTGAGCAACCGGTGATACCCCAGGCAGACGCCCAGACTTCCGGTCACCCAGTACAACACGAGGCAGATCGCCAGCCCCGACCAGCTGAAGAAAAAAGGCGCGGCCAGTGCCGCCAGATGGACGCCGCCGATCCAGAGCACCACGGGCCAGTCGAGATCCGCCCAGCTGCGACTCTGACCTTCGGGCCGTGGCTCGACAGCCAAACGGGAGGCGTGCTGATCCACCGAGGCATTCCCAGCAGCCTCGTCGTCCACGCGGTACCCAACGGTGCCGAACTCACCCGTGCCATTCTCCGCCAGCGGATCGTGAATCGCCGAACGGCCGAAGGCAAACTCGTCTTCGCGATCGGCCGGGGTGATCGTGGGGGCAGTACTCATGGGTTCCTTTCCTGGGGCATCCGAAGAAGCAATGCCGTGGTGACACCGAAATCTCCGCTAACTCTGACGTATTTCGACATTTACGCCAGCCGCGGTGGGTCAGTGACTTGTCGAACCAGGGTCAAAAACGGGTCAAAATTCCCCTTTGCCTACTGGGCGTTCGGCCCGCTGCGGCAACGAATGGACGTCTGCGGAGCCTGGCGAACCGCCGACGGACGATGTTTTTCTACCGGAAATCGGCAGCCAGGAGAGCAGCCACGCACTCTCGTCGGATGCCGGAACCGACACCCTCCCGGGAGGGGATAACAGCCAGGCCAGCCGCTCCGTTGGAACCTGCTCGACCGGTTCCTCGAGCAGGGAGAGCCCCTGCGATCGCAGCACCGCCCCGGCACGGTCGCCGGGAGCGCGAATCATCAACCCGCGGTCGTCGATGCGGATGCGGCACGCCAAATCGTCGTAACTGCGAATCTGCTCGGATGCGAGCGATCGAAACGCGGGCCCCGCACGGCAGCCGAGCATCCCCACGATCGCACCGAGAAAGACCTGCGACACCCGCCCCGCCGCGGCCACGCAATCGGCGTCACAACTCAAGAGTCGCCCATGGTCGAATCGCAGGCTGGAGATCGTCACTTCGGCCTCTCCGGTCAGGCGATGGGTCGTGTTGGCGGTGCAGGCGGCCAGGTCGATCCGCTCGAGCGTACCGGTACATTCGCCGCTCCACCGGCCCTCCTGCGACACGGCCGCAATGCGGCCCCGCACCAGGGCGTCGCTGCCGGGCGTCAGCCTCAGGGCCGCGGGTATCGGCGTCATTGCCGCCGCAATGGCGGCAGGCAACGGCTCGTCGACGACGGCCTGAACCTCCAACCGGCGGATGTTGGTGGCAGCGGCGGCGTCCGCCGGCCCTGCAGCAGCCACGATCGTCGACTGCACACGAATCTCGTCGTTGGTCTGCGGCTCCCGCCGCACGCGCACGGCCCGCACGCCCTCGACGGACACGCATTCCGCGTGGATTCCTCCGGGCCGCGTTGCGGCTGGCGCCGGTGCCCGCAGGGGCTCATCGAGATGCCAGACCACCTCATCCACATCGACGACCCAGGCTTTCGAAAAACGTTCCGGCTGGCCGAGCCAATCGCCCGCTCGCTGTGCGAGGAATGCGACGGCCCGCGGTGTGCACTTGAGCCTTCCCGCCGCGAGGCGAATTTCGCCGGCCGATATTTCGACGTCGAGCGTCGGCAGCCGCACGATCGACTCGCCAGTGGCCGCGAACACCGTCACGGACTCCAGCCGCATCGCCCCGGGTCGGAGGTGCCTGATGCCGCCGATCTCGACCGGCACTCCCAGTACAGCCGCACATTCACGCTCGACCGCCGCGACATGCCGGGTGGAATTTCTCCAGACAGCAAAGCCCACGAACGCTAGGCACGGCAGGAGCCCCGTCAGCACGAAGAGCGCACGAACCAACCGGACCCGCTCTGCCGATTGCTCGATGAACATCCTTGTTCCTCGTATTCCGCCTGCTCGACTTGCGTTCACGCCGTCCATTGGCGCCGGCTCTCAACGCCGTTTACCAGCGCCGTTTACCAGCGCCGCCCAGCCCCGCGACTAGCGGCTCCGGGCCATCTCGTGATACAGATCCCAGCGGGCCTGCATCTCCTCCACGCTGTCTCCACCAAATTTATCGACGAGGGCAGCGGCCACCTCGAATGCCACGACATTCTCGATGATGACGCTCGCGGCGCTCACCGCACAGACGTCGCTCCGCTCGTAGGCGGCTTCCTCGGGCTGCTTGGTGCGGAGGTTGACCGATTCCAGCGGCTTCCGCAGCGTGCTGATCGGCTTCATGGCGGCCTTCACGACGAGCGGCTGCCCATTGGTCATGCCCGCCTCGAGCCCTCCGGCGTTGTTCGTCGGCCGCGTGAAGCCAAGCTGCGTGCCGTCGCGGGCGGCCGCGTCGTAATGAATCGCGTCGTGCACCTGCGAGCCGCGGCGCCGGGCCGCCTCGAAGCCGAGACCGATCTCGACTCCCTTGATCGCCTGCACGGCCATGACGGCCTGCGCCAGCCGGCCGTCGAGCTTGCGGTCCCACTGCGCGTGCGTTCCCAGTCCGATCGGCAGGCCGTCCACCCGGACTTCGACCACGCCGCCGAGCGTGTCGCCCTCCTTGCCAATTCGGTCGATAAGCGTGGTCACCTCGGGATCGCGGTCGGGGTGCAGGGAATAGATCGCACTTGAGTCGCGAATGCCGCGGAGTTCGGGCAGCGTGCCCGGGCGGTCGCCGAGTACGACGTCGCCGAGTTCGGTGACCCAGCCGGCCACCTCGATGCCAAAGACGGCCAGCAGTTGGCGGGCAAGACCGCCAGCGGCAACGCGGGCGGCGGTCTCGCGGGCGCTGGCCCGTTCGAGGACGGCGCGGACACCGCCGAGGTGCTTGATCGCGCCGGGGAGATCGGCATGGCCGGGGCGGGGCCGATCGACCTCCTCAAGACGCTCGATTTTGGCGTCCTTGTTGATCACCTCGAGCGCCAGCGGGCTGCCGAGCGTGACGCCGTGCCAGAGACCTGAGAGAAAGCTGACCGAGTCGGTCTCGATCCGCTGGCGGCCACCACGGCCATAGCCGCCTTGACGACGCACGAGTTCGGCGTCGATCTTTGCCTTGTCGACCGCCAGGCCGGCGGGAAAGCCGTCGACGAGGGCGACGAGGGCGGGGCCGTGGGATTCGCCGGCAGTCCAATATCGCAGCATGGTGGGGAGATGTGATCCGGGAGGGTCGGGCGTCGAGGGAATCAGCACGGGCCAGCCGATTCTAGTTCGGAATTTCCCGCCCCCCTAGGGCATTCGGACCGCGGAAAACGGCAGCCGGCCCGTCAACAGGCGGCAGGCCTCGAGATATTTCTCGCGGGTGCGGACCACGACGTCGTGCGGGAGTGCGGGCGGCGGGCTCGACTTGTCCCACCCGCTCGTCTCCAGCCAGTCGCGGACAAACTGCTTGTCGAACGAATCGGGGACGCGGCCGGCCGTGAGGTTTTGGGCCGGCCAAAACCGTGAACTGTCGGGCGTGAGCACCTCGTCGACGAGCAGCAGCGTGCCGTCGGCCGCCCGTCCCCACTCGAATTTCGTGTCGGCGACCACGATCCCGCAGGATGCCGCATGCGCCGCGCCGCGGCGAAACACCTCGATGCTCCGGTCACGCAACGTCGCCGCCAATTCGGCCCCGATCGCCCCGGCCATCACGTCGAACGACACGTTCTCGTCGTGGCCACTGGCGGCCTTCGTGGCCGGCGTGAAGATCGGCTCCGGCAACTCCGCGCCCGCGGCCAGCCCGGCCGGGAGTTTCACGCCACAGACAGTGCCGCTGCGGCGGTATTCAGCCAGCCCCGAACCGGCGAGCCAGCCGCGTACGACGCATTCGAAGGGAATCACCTCCGCCTGCCGGACGAGCATCGTGCGGCCACGCAGCAGTTCGCGATCGACGGCGGTCGGCAGCCGCATGGCATCGACGTCGGTCGTGAGGAGGTGATGCGGGACGGGATCCGGGCCGGTGGCCAGCCAGTCGAACCAGAATTCCGAGATCGTCGTGAGCACCTTCCCCTTGTCGGGAATCGGGGTGGGCAGCACCCAATCGAAAGCGCTGATCCGATCGGTGCTGACGATGAGCAGCGCATCGGCGAGACGGTAGCAATCGCGAACCTTGCCGCGGTAGAGCGTGCCGATGCCGAGATTCGTTTCCGTGACGGCGGCCTGTGTCATGTCCGATGTTCTAAGGGAATTTTTGCACCCGTCCAGCAGGGTCAGGCGAGCACCAGCAAGCGGGGCGGGGAGCCGGGATCGGCGGAAGCTCGAGGAGCATTGGAGTTTTCGCTCGGTCGAGGTCGTCGCCGCCGCACGACCCCAGTGCGAAAAATCCACGCGACGAGACTTCTGCCGATCCCGGCGACCAATGCGGGTTGTTTGCACAGAAGCAGCAACCGGCACGGGAATCCGCTTCCGCAGGAAGCAGCCTCCAAGCGGTCAGCAAAAATCTCGTGACATCCGCGGCAGGGCGGAGAGGGCGGGGGAGGCGACGGACGGCTGCTCTGCGTCGTCGTCGCGCCGTGCGGCAGCCTCGAGATGCGTTGCCACGACATGCACGACCGGGCCGCGGCGCTGGATACGGCCATGCACGACGAGGACGGCGGCGCGTCGGGCGGCGTGATCCGCCCGGCCCCAGACGTCGGGCCGGATCACGATATTGGCGGCGCCGGTTTCATCCTCGATCGTGAGAAAGATCATCCCCTTGGCCGTGACGGGCCGCTGCCGGGTGAGCACGATGCCGGCCACCTGCACGCGACGGCCCTCGGGGGCGGCGGCAGAATCGGCGGCCGTGACGATGCCCCGCGCGGCCAGACGTTCGCGCTCGAAGAGGAGCGGATGAGCCGCGAGGGAGAGGCCGCCGGTTTGGTAGTCGAAAAACACCTCCTCCTGCCGCGTCGTCGACGGCAGAAGGACATTCTCCGCGTCTTCTGCATCTTCTGCATCCTGGAGGCCTGCGAGGAGCGGCTGACTCTCCAGGCAGCCGAGGCATCGCATCGCCTCCCAGACGGCGCGGCGGCGGTCGAGGCCGAGCGACCCCAGGGCACCGGATCTTGCCAGATGCAGGAGCGATTCGCGGTCGAGCCCCGCACGACGGGCGAGTTCATGGGGCAGTTTGAACAGCCCGCTGCGTCTGGCCTCCTCGATCCGCCGGCCGGCCATCTCGCCAAGCCCGTAGACCTGCTCGAGCCCAAGCCGGATGGCAGGCCCCGGGCCACATTCACACTGCGGAGTCGCCGGCCACGTGCCGCCGGCCGCGGTCTCGAGCGTCGCGTGCCAGCCGCTGGCGTTCACGTCGACCGGCAACACCGCCACGCCGTGGGCCCGCGCATCACGCACCAGTTGCGCGGGCGCGTAAAACCCCATCGGCTGGCTGCCGAGGAGCGCGGCGGTGAAGGCTGCCGGATGATGGCATTTGAGCCATGCCGACACGTAGACGAGCAGCGCGAAGCTCGCCGCGTGCGACTCCGGAAAACCGTATTCTCCAAAGCCACGAATCTGCTGGAACACCCGTTCGGCAAATTCCGCCGTCAGCCCGCGGGCGAGCATGCCGTCGACGAGCCTCCTGTGAAATTCATCGATCACGCCCGGCCGCCGCCAGGCGGCCATCGCGCGACGAAGTTGATCGGCCTCTCCCGGCGTGAACCCCGCCGCCACGACCGCCAGCCGCATCGCCTGCTCCTGGAAGAGCGGCACGCCGAGTGTTTTTTCAAGCACCGCGCGGATCGCGTCGTTGGGATAGGTGACCTGCTCTTCGCCCGAGCGCCGCCGAAGATAGGGGTGCACCATGTCGCCCTGGATGGGCCCCGGCCGCACGATCGCGACCTCGATCACGAGATCGTAGAAGCAGGCCGGCTTCAGCCGCGGGAGCATGGCCATCTGCGCCCGGCTTTCGATCTGAAACACGCCCACGGTGTCGGCACGGGAGAGCATCTCGTAGACGCTCCTATCCTCGGCCGGCACGGTGGCCAGCGTGAGGCTCGGGCCCCCGGCCGCGGCCACCAACTCGAAGGCCCGACGGATACAGGAGAGCATCCCGAGCGCGAGGCAATCCACCTTGAGGATGCCGAGCTCGTCGAGATCGTTCTTGTCCCACTGGATGATCGTGCGGCCATCCATCGCCGCCGGCTGGATCGGCACGAGATCGCAGAGGTCTCCCCGCGTCATCACCATGCCGCCCACATGCTGGCCGAGATGGCGGGGGAATCCGATGAGCTGACCGACGAGCGTCGTGATCCGCCTGCAGCAATCGTCGGCAGGATCGAGCCCCGCCTCGGCGAGCCGCTGTGGCAATTGCTCCACGCCATCGGCCACATCGAGCACGTCGGCGATTTTTCCGACGCGGTCGAGCGAGAGGCCGAGCGCCTTGGCCACGTCGCGCACGGCCGAACGCAGGCGATAGGAGATCACCTCAGCCGTCATCGCCGCACGGGATCTGCCATAGGTCGTGTAAATATATTGAATCACCTCTTCGCGGCGGTTGTGCTCGAAGTCGATGTCGATGTCGGGGGCCTCGCTGCGCTCGCGGCTCACGAACCGCTCGAAGAGCACGTCCATCCGCGCCGGATCGACCGAGGTGATCCCCAGGCAGTAGCAGATCGCCGAATTGGCGGCCGAGCCGCGGCCCTGACAGAGGATGCCGCGGCGGCGGGCAAACCGCACGATGTCGAACACGGTGAGAAAGTAGGCCTCGTAGCCCAGTTCCGCCACGAGGGCGAGCTCGTGCTCGACGAGCGATCGCACCTTCTCCGGAATGCCGTCGGGATACCGTTTGCGTGCCCCCTTCCAGGTCAGGCCGGCGAGATGCTCCCGCGGCAATCGTCCTTCCGGCACGTTGGCGTCGGGATATTCATACCGTAGTTCATCGAGCGAAAACGTGCACTGGGCAGCGATCTCGACCGATCGCGCGACGGCACCCGGCAGATTTGCAAACCGTTCGGCGATCCGGCGACGTTCGTGCAGGTGCCGCTCGCCATTGGCGAGCAGCTGTCCCCGCACTTCATCCACCGTGCCGCCATGCCGCACGGCGGCGAGCGTGTCGAAGAGCGGCATTCGCGCACGCTCGTGGTAGCGGACATCGCCGGCGGCCACGAGCGGCACCCGCGCCCGGCGGCCGAGTGCGGCAAACAGAAGCAGCCGCTCCTCGTCGTCGCCCTCACGGGCAACTTCCGCGAGACCGACCAATCGCTCATCAAACACATCCCGCCACTGCAGGATGGCCTCGACGGCGTCGCCGGCGGCAGCGGCCGCCATGCCGCCGGCACCAGCCGCACCGCCACGCACGAGCGCCGCCAGCGGCACTCCCGCCAGCAGGCCCTCCGAGTGCCTGGCGATGTCGTCGAGTGAGAGAAGGCACTCAGTCTGACCGGCGGCGTGGCCGAGCGTGAGCAGCCGGCAGAGATTTGCATAGCCCGTACGGTTTTTCACCCAGACAACGATCGGGGCCGCATCGACCGCTTCCAGATGCGCGGCGACGACGAGCCCGATGCCGGCCCGCTTCGCAGCCCTATGCGCCCTCACGATGCCGGCCAGCGTGGCCCTGTCGGTGATCGCGATCGCGCCGTAGCCGAGCGCCTGGGCCGTTTGCACCAATTCATCAGGATGCGATCCGCCCTGCAGGAACGAGAAATTGCTCGTGCAGTGGAGTTCGGCATACGCGGGCTCGTTCATCCGTTTCTTCCTTTCCTTCCGTGTGTCCTCTTCAGCCAAACATCCCGTGCAGAAACCAACCGCCTCCATTCGCGACACCGCGCAGCCGACGAAAAAGCCAATACCGTGCTCCCGACTTCGTTTCGACCACGTAATAGTCGCGCCGCACGGTCGGCCCGCGCCACCAGGCCGTCTCGATCCGCTCCGGTCCATATGCCTTTACGACCTCGTGGGATTGCGAGCCAAACTGAAACCGCACCGGCGGTCCATCCGGAACCACCGACACGGCATCCAGCCGCACCGGCCGCGGCACCATCCAGATCGGCCGCCTTTCGGAAACGGTCTGCCTGCCCACAACGTCACCGTGAAACGATCCGTCCGGAGCAACGGTCACCCTCCGGGCAGCCGATATTTTTTTGGGTGCCATTTGCGATGCGGCTGTTTTCGTGAGGGGCACGGTCGGTATCCAGGCATGTTCCGGCTGGGCGTCGGCCACTGGTTTCGGCTCGAACACCGCTCCGCGGCCGAGCCTGCCCGACAACCGGTCAAGGAACATTCCCACCTCCGAGGCCGACACCGCAGTCGCTCCAGCTGATCCGAAGGCCGCTTCCTCAAACAGTGTTCGCTGCCGGCAGGAGCCTGCGCCAGCAGCCACCACATCCACGGCAATGCCTTCGATCTCGCTGGGCAGTCGCAGCCGCATCAGCCGCAGCCGCACGAGTTCCACGAGGTGCTTCACGGCAGCGCTCGGCTGAAAGAGGCCGACGTCGATCACCGTCGGCATGCATGCCTCGCGGGGATTGGCGAACCGGCTCCGCACCAGCCGCACCTGCAGCGAAAGCACTCCCTTGCCGCGGGCGGCAAGCGGCGCGACACACTCGCCCACGAGTCGCTCGATCACGCCGACGAGATCGTCTGCAGTCGTGTCGCGCAGCAGGATCGGCACCTCGAACGACTGCAAGGCGGTCGGCAATTCATCGGAGCAGGGGGGGGCGAGTGGCTCGGCCCGTTCACCCATGAACTGCGCGATCCGCAGGGTCAACTGCGGATCAAACCGTGCCGCCAGACTCTTCCTTGGCAGCCGGACGATGCCAGCGATCGAATCAACTCCCACGTCACGCAACTGCGCAAGCACACCATCGCCCAGCCGCAACGCCGCGGCCGGCAGGCCGGCGAGCGACTGCAACTGCTCTCCCTCGGAAACGACCGCCCAACGCCAGTGCCGAGGCGCGGCCTGCCGACCGGCCGAATGCCATGCCACCGCATGGAGCGTGTCGGTATGGTGGGCAGCGGCCCAGGCGGCGGCGGGCGTGTCGGCGATCGCGACCCGTGCGTGGATGCCGCGGGCCGCCAACGTCCAGACGGCCGTGCGCGCAAGCGGCCCTTCGCCACCGAAAAAACCGGCGGTGCCGGTGACGTCGACGTGCAGACATTCAGGCCGTCCGGCATCCTCGAGAGCGACGAGCGGCGCAAACCGCCGGCAATAGCGGGCCAATTCCTCGAGTGCTGTCCGATCGGCCACGGGATCGTCGTGATCGACTTCGGTTATGTGGCAGGCCCGCGAGCCGTGGGCCTGCGCCAGCACGGCCATCCCCTCGGCCAGCGACATGCCTCCTGGGATCTTGATCACCCGATTCGACCGCACGCTCCCCGGCCCGCTGGCAGCACTGCCGCGCGGTGGCGTGGCCCATGCCCATGCCACCACCGTCATCACGCCGCGCCGCTCGCGCCGGCAGACAAAAACCGGCACCCTTCGCAGCTGGGGCTTTTCGAGCAGCCGGCGTTGCACCGGCCAACGCGGCAGCCAGATCGTCATGATGCGCGGCATGCCATCACCTCTGCTGGTTGCGCTGCCTGTGACTGAAAAATCCGGATGCCACCGGCCTCAGGCCCGCAGGCCTCACCCCCCCGCGCAAGATCGATCCCGATTTCCACGGCACGATCTTCCACGCTTTGCTCGCCGGCCCACGGCCCTCCTATCAGCGCGAGCCGCAGACGACGCGTGGCAATGCTCTCCCCCGGAAGCGGTGACACGGAAATCCGCGCTTCGGCCCACGTCGGCTGCCGACGCTCCTGGCGTTGACCGCCGGCTGTTTGCGGCCGCACGAAAAGCCCCACGGCCTGGCTGGCACGTGCCGCCAACTGCCAACGCCGCATGGCTGTCGGGTGGATGGATTGCGGACAGGCCAGAACGGCTGCCACGCCCCGGCAACGCAACGCCTGATCGACGGCCCATGCCTCGTCAACGGCGCTGGAGACGCGTGCCACGACGAGCCGCCGTTCTTCCGGCCCACCGGAAGCGGCGGCGGGCAGCCAGCCCATCACGGCCGGTGGATGAAACCGCCCCAGGCGGTCGATGACGACGATCGTCGACGCCCTCGTCGCTGCTGCACCATGCACAACGCCGGACAGCCGGCAGGCCACCGCAAAAGCCAGCGTCAACGCTCCGGAGGCATCATCTTCGCCAATCCACTCGAGCAGACTGCCGCGCCGAACGCCACCAGCCGGCAGCAGACGGTCGAGTGGCCCAAACCCGCTCGACACCACCTCGCCGGAATGCAACCGCACAGCACCGAGAGGACCAAACGTCACCATGGCAGCCTCCAACTAAATTATGTACGCATGTACAGTATTCACTGGTGCCCCGACTGTCAACCACCTCTTTCCGACGACGGATCGCCGGTGTTCCTACAATGCAGCCCATGCCCAAGACACTTTTCGCCGTCGCCCTCGCCGCGTGCCTCGCGGGCGACGCCTCGATCGACGCCCGCTGTCCAGCCGCGGAACCCACGCCCCCCGCCGGCTTCGAGCCCCTGTTCCGCGAACTCGCGCCCGAGGTCTTCGCCCGCATCGACGTGACCCCAAAGCATTACCGGCAGATCGAGCCCTCCCTCCACCACCTCGCCGGCCGGCACGCCGACAGCATCCTGCCACTTTCCAGGCGCCAGCAGATCGACGTGTTCGTGAACCTCGCCCGCTTCATCGACACCAAGCGCAATGCCACGGGCGACACCGTCGTGATCGGACCAGGCCGCGACATGATCGGGCTGCTCGATCCGGCCCGCGGCCTCGACCCCAAGGAGATCACGGCCCTCGCCACTGGCTACGGTGCCACGGCGACGATCTTCAAACAGCTGGAATCCGGCCAGACGATCCGACAGGTGGCGGATGCCTTTCTCGGCGCCGCGGGCAAAGCCGCCGCCTCAGGCAGACCCACGACGATCGTGGTCCTCGGGCACGGCGCTCCCGAGGAGATCCAGAGCTATTCGATCTCGTTCCAGCGGCTCGCCGATGCGTTTATCACCGGCGCAACACAACCGGCAGACGTGAACAAAGGCCCGCCCCAACCGGTCGATCTCGGCCACATCGTCCTCGTCTGCGACGACTGCTACAGCGCCGACTTTCTCATCAATCTGGCCGCTGCGATCGAAGCCGAGTGCCGCATGCGAAACCTGCCGTTGGCCGCGCTGCCCGTCTGTATCGCCGGCACCAATCGCGACCGCGTCGGCCACGCCGACTTCGGCGAGAAATTCGTGCCCCACTTCTGGAAGGACGTGATCGAGCTGTTCTACGTGCGACGGCCGCGGCCGGAGCAGGTGACGCTCCGCGACTTCTTCGAGAAGGTCGACAACATGATGTATGGCTACGGCCGGGCACCGCAGGTCGACGGAAATGGTGCCATCACCTACCGGCTCGTCGATCCAGAACTCTGTCAGGATCCCGTCGTCTTCGTGCCGCTCGACGACAAGGATCTGGCCACGCTGCGGACGATACTCGGACTCCCGGCCGATACCCCGCTGCCACGGCTTTTGGACGTCGGCTGACCGACAAACCCGTCGCTCACGCCTTGTAGCGGTCGCGATTCACGTCGGGCTTTACACCCTCCGGCGTCTCGTCGCTGGCGATATCAAACCATTCCGGCTTGAACTCGATTCGCGACTGCGTCGTCGGGTTGGCCAGCGCGATGTTGCTCACCAGGGCGATCACGGCGTCGGCGATCGCCACGTCCGGCTTGCAACGCGGCTGGTTCTCCGGCGAGGGATTGCGGATGCACCAGGCCCAGTGCTCCATCTCCTCGGTGTAGCCGCGGGAGGGGGGCGCTGCTGCCGCGCCGCCGGGGCCGCTGGCCGCATAGCCACCACCACCGCCGCCGCTCTCCGTCGTGTCGAGCGTCGGTGTGCCGTCTTTCGCCTTGCCCACGGTCACGCGGGTGTCCTTTGCCGAATCCTTGTAGAGCATCACGTCCTGCTCCTGCTCGAGCACGAGCGTGCCCTTCGTGCCCAGCACCACCTCGCCATACCCGCCGAATCCATTGCCGTTGATCGACGAGTAGGTGACGACGATCTTTTTATTCTTGTCTTCGGCGTAACCCGGGGCCGGATACTCGTACATGCAATAGACGTGGTCGTCGATCTCGCGGTCGGCCGGGAAGAGGCTGCGATTGCCCACGGCGGTCACCGTCAGGGGCTTCACCTTCTTGCCCTCGCCGTGCATGGCCGACACAAAGATGCCGGCCGCGTCGAGCTGGTGGCTGCCGAGCTCCGCCATCAGGCCGCCGCCGGTGCGATTCCAGAGCCGCCAGCGAATCAACTCCTCCATCGGCGACCGCGCCGAGCCGTCGGGCAACGTCATCTGCGTGTAGCCATGCTTCGCGGCATCGATGGCGGTGTCGGCGATCTGGGCGTCGAGCTGAGCGATCTTCTTCGTCAGGCCGTCGATGTCCGCAGGCTTGGCTGTTTCCAGATCTTTCTTCCAGCCCATGAGCCGCTTGGCCAGCGACTCGTCATCAGGCAGCGGGGGCTTCCACGAATCCTTGCCGGGAAGGTTGCCGCGGTGCCACTGGGCGCGGATCGAATGCAGCTCGCCGAGGAGGCGGGCCTTGCCGATCGTGTGGACGGCATTGTCGTACAAGATGCTGTAGTGCCGCTGGTGGCCGGTGGCGAGGATTTTCCCCGCTTCCTTGGCGACGCGGCCCATCTCCTTGCACTCGTGGATGCTGTGCCCCATGAGCTTCTCGGTCAGCACATGCTTCCCGGCCCGCATCGCCTTGATCGATGCCTCGGCATGCAGGTGGAGCGGCAGGGCGATGATCACAGCCTCGATGTTCTTGTCGGCGAGCAGATCCTCGTAGGCCTGATAGACCTTCACCTGCTTGCGGGCCGCGTCTTCGGTCGACCATTTATATTTGGACATCAATCCGGGCCGCGCAGTCAGCGCACTGGCGCTCGAGACATCTCCGTGGAAACCACGAAAAATGTTGTAGGGGCGGATGTCGGCGATGCCAACGACGTTGAGATAGTCGGGATTGTGGGCCCCGATGAGCACGCTGCCTTCGTCGCCCGTGCCGAGCACGCCGACCCGCAGCGGGTTGCCCACGCTCTTGCCATACCCGAAGTAGAGGGAACCGAGGCCGGCGCCCGTGGCCAGTCCGGCGGCGAGCGTCCCCGTGAGGAAGTCGCGCCGGGTCACGCCGACCACGTCCGTGAAATTATCCTTGCCGACCCACTTCTGAGCTTCCGTCAGGTTCATCGGGGCACCTCTTTGGCAGTGGCCGCACAACATCCGGCCCAGGGACAGTAGGAACGCAGGAAATAATCGAGGCCGCTCCAGCCGCCAATCGGCAGGCTGGCGATCACGAGCAACGCGGCCAACTCCACCCATTGATCATAGGTTGGCTGTGCACCCGCAACCCAGAAGGGCTGCGAGGCGATCACGCTCGCCAGAAAACAGGCGCCGCCGATGGCATTGAATTTTGTCAGCAGGCCGATGACCAGGCACGCCCCGATCGTGAGCAACGACCAGCTCACGAACCGGTCGGCTTTCCAGAGGGGCGTGGCGCCGGCTGCGGCGGAAGCCTGTGACTGCTCGGCGGCAGAAAGGCCGGCGTCCCACTCGACGGCGAGCTTCGTGCCGATCGCCGCAGCGTCCTTCATCCAGCCGGCCGCCTGACCGGCAAGCTCCCGACGCTTCTTGGCAACGCGATCGCGGGCAAATGGAATCTGCGCGGAAGCCGGCGTCTGCTTCAAGACCGCAAACCGCTGCATTTCCAGACGGTAACTGGCAAGCTCCTCCTCGATTCCGGCGACATAGGCCTCGAGTTCCGCCGCGGCCGCCGCCAACTGTTCCTCGGCCTTGGCCGTGGCCTGGGCATCGAGCGGCACGAGCCTGCTCCGCTCGACGAGCAGACGGCGCCAAGAACCGACCACCGAGTCCTTCCAGGCAGCAGCCGCCTCGGCCGCCGGCCGGGCATCCACGGCGCCAAGGGTGCCCGACCAATCGCCGGTCTGCGGCAGGCCATCCCGATAGAGGTCGGCCCAGGGCCCGACAGCCGCCTGCCGGAAGCCCGCGCTCGACCAGTCGGGATCCCGCAGGTGTCCCAGGCCCTCGAGAAAAAAATGCAACCCGACCACGGTGCGCAAGAAGGCCAGAGCCGCCAGGGCCAGAAGCGTTGATCGCATCGTGTTCATCGCCAGTGGGGAGCACGGGCCGGACCGCCCGCGTGAATGACTTCGTTCAATTACCTGAGACTATTGAACCATGAAATGCCTCGACAGCAAGGTCTTTTTGGTTTTTGAATTTCCGGCGCGGCTTTTTGTCAGCAGCGCGACGATCTCCCGACCCCCTCTGTTTCGGTGGGTGCCGTTGAACCGGCTTGTCAACTTCTTCCCGTTCCTGCGAGAAATCCGGTATGCGAATCGTCCTCTGCTATCCCGCCGAACCCCAGCATGTCCGCCAGATCCAGGCAGTGGCCCCTGAAGCGACGCTGATCGATGCCGGTCAGGAGCGGGTCGCGGAAGAACTTCCCACGGCCGACATTTTTTGCGGGCACCCCAAGGTGCCGGTGCCTTGGGACAGGGTCGTGGCCGGGGGACGGCTGCGTTGGATCCAGTCGTCCGCGGCCGGCCTCGACCATTGCCTCGTGCCAGCGGTGGTCGCATCAGACATCATCGTCACGAGCGCCTCAGGCGTGCTCGCCGACCAGGTGGCTGAACATGCCCTCGGCCTGGCAATCGCCTGCACTCGGCGACTGCCGCTCTTTCTCGGACAGCAGGCGCGGCGGGAATTCGTCCGCCAACCCACCCGCGATCTCACCGACGCCACGGTGGGCATCGTGGGGCTCGGCGGCAACGGCCGCCGGCTCGTTGAAGTGCTCGCCCCGTTCCGTCCTCGAATTCTCGCCACCGACTGGTTTCCGATCCGGAAGCCGCCCGCGGTCGAGTTCCTCGGCCCCCCCGAGTCCCTGCCAACCGTCCTCGAGCAATCCGACGTCCTCTTTCTGTGCCCGCCGCTCACGCGGCAGACCCGAAACATGATCGACGCGGCGGCGCTGGCCCAGATGAAACGCGGCGCGATCCTGGTCAATGTGGGCCGTGGCCCACTCGTCGTCGAAGACGCGCTCGTCGACGCGCTCGAGAGCGGCCATCTCGATTCCGCCGCGCTCGACGTCACCCCCGAGGAACCCCCCGCGGCTTCGAGCCGGCTCTGGGCTGCCCCACGGCTCATCATCACGCCGCACGTTGCCGGGCAGTCCGCCCGCCGAATTGATGCAATGACCGACTTTTTCTGCGACAATCTCCGACGGCATTTCGCCGGACTCCCGCTCCGTAATCTCGTCGACAAGCGACTTGGCTTTCCCGAGCCGCCCAAGGATTTGTCTTGAATCAACAGGCATCGGACGACGACCAGCACAGGCTCTCGATGACAACGACGCTCTATCAGGAAGGACGACCGACCATCTCGGTGGCGGGGGAGGCGGGCAGCCGCTGCCCCGAGGAACTACTCTCCCGGTACGGTGAGATCGTCGAGGGTGGCCGCCTTAATTGGACCGAATACCACCACCTCACCCGGCGGCTCGGCGCAGGGGGGCAGGGAGTCGTCTTCCTCACGACCCGCCGGGGCTCGGACGGTTTTACGCTGCCCGTCGCGCTCAAGATCTTTTCACCCGAGCGCTACGACTCGGAGCCGCTCTACGACGAGGCCATGGCGCGGATTGCCAAGGTCTCGGCCCGCGTCGCGCAAATCCAGCACGACAACCTGCTCGACGTTCAGAATTTCGTCGAACAACGGCGCATCCGCGTGATGGAGATGGAGTGGATCGACGGCTACGACCTGTCGCGACTCCTCGCCCCGGAACTGCTCGCCCGCACCCGCGCCAGCGTCAGCGACGAGCGTTGGCGGTACCTCAACAACGTGATCGTGACGGCCGGGCCGCAACAGTCGAGGCTCAAGCCTGGCGTGGCGATCGCGATCGTGCGGGAGTGCCTGGCGGCGCTCGCCGCGCTGCACCGCGACGGCATCGTGCATGGCGACATCAAAAGCTCCAACATCATGGTCAAGCGCACGGGCAATGCGAAGATCATCGACATCGGTTCGGCGCTCGCCCTCGACGACATCCCCCCCAACCGTACCTGCACCCCCTCCTATGCGGCGCCGGAGGTACTCGAGGGCCGGGAAAACACTCCGCGTTCCGATCTGGCAAGCCTCGGCTACGTGCTCATCGAGATGCTGTCCGGCCAGCCTCCCTTCGCCGGGCTGCAGTCATACCGCGACCTGCTGGAGGCGAAGCGTTCGCTCGTCCATCGGCTGCCGCAGTTGCTCCCGTCCGAGGTGGCCTGCAACGAACTGCTGATGAACTTCTGCCGCGGCATGATCGCCGCCGATCCAACGCGTCGTTTTCTAAGCGCCGAAGACGCCGATCTCGTGAAGGAGGGGGCGGCGAGCTTCCACCGTCAGCTGATCGTCGGTGGTCTGGCGAGCGAATACGAAAACGAAATCCGCGCCTGGCTGGAAGAACTGGATTAGGTTCACGCCGCCGCAGATCGCGTGCCGAACAGGAGTGTGACAGGCTGAAGCCTGTCACACTTTCCGCGTCAGGCCCGGAGGGCCGGGTTTGCACCAGCAACCGGAGGTTGCCAAGAAAATAACGGCAGGATGCCGTTATTTGCATGAAGCAGTCGTCTGAGGAGGCGGTCGGCGGAAGCTCGACGAGCGTCTGCATTTTCGACCTTCTGAGGTCAGCAGCTCCACAGGTCGTCAGCGGAAACAACTGTGCCGGCCCGAGGCCGGAAGTGCAGCGTGAAGGACGACTTCTGCCGCCGGCGACCAATGCGGGTCAGCGCAGGCGCCGGTAAACCATGCGAATGAGCGCGGTGGTGGCCCGTGGCGCGAGCCGCTTGAGCCGCCAGAGCCAGCGGGCGCGGGTGCCGACGACGACATACCGCCGGTTCCGCTCCACGGCCTGGAGAACCCGCCGGGCGACCTTCTCCGACGACCAGCGGGCGGCCACCATGCGGCGCTGCGCCTCCCGCGACTCCACTGCCGAGGAAAAGTGCCAGCTGTCGAGCAGGCCGGAGCGGAAGAAGCCGGGACAGACGACCGTCACACCCGGCCGCCGCGGGCCGCATTCGGCGGCGATCGCTTCGGAAAGCGCAATCACGCCCGCCTTGCTGGCCGAATAGGCCCCCATCGACGGCGGCGCGAGGATTCCCGCGATCGAAGCGACATTCACGAGGTGCGACCGCCCGGGATGCTCGCGCAGCCAGGGGAGAAACGTCTCGCAGCCGATGGCCGTGCCAATGAGATTCGTGTCGATCACCCGCCGCCACTGCAGTTCGGGTAGGCGTCCAACCTCCCCCGTGGCACCGACCCCGGCGGAGTTGACGAGCAGATCGAGCGCTGGCCAGTCGCCGCGGAGTCGGTCGTGAAGTTCGCGCCAGGCCGACCCGTCCCGCACGTCGAACGGCGCCACGATCGCATTGCCCCCCTGAGCCCGTGCGGCCGCGGCGATTTTTTCCAGTTGCCGTTCACCGTCGCCGGGAAGATCCACCAGCGCCAGCCGCCAGCCGGCCCGCGCCAGTTCCTCGGCGAGGGCCCGCCCCAGTCCGCTTGCAGCACCGGTCACGACCGCGGAAAAATACGTCAACGGGCAATCAACGCCGCAGAACGGCGCACGGAGGGAGAAAAACCCAGGGCGAGAAAGCGAGGGTGACGGGACTCGAACCCGCGGCCTCCAACGTGACAGGCTGGCGCTCTAACCAACTGAGCTACACCCCCGTTTGATCGCCAGAGCAGACTCTGCCGATGACGGGCTACCGACTCGCAGCCCGAAAGTATATCTGTTTTCCACAACCAAGAAAGGGGCGTACCGAACGGCCACGACTGGCTGCAGTGAGGCACACTCTCCGCTTCCGGCCCCACGCCTCGTGGCAAAAAGGGGCTGACGGGGCTCGAGCCTCTCCCGAGCTCGAGCGTCAAAAAATCCCGCGGGCAGGATCGAAGCCCTTCTTTTTCGCAAGTTCGAAATCCTGCTTCGACTGCTCGTCGAGACCGGCCTGCTCGCAGGCGAGCGCGCGGTGGTGGAGCATCACCGCCAGACCATGGTCCAGCGATCGCAGACGGCGGGACAATTCGCTGCGGTCGATCCGGCCGGCGAGCAGCGCGAGTTGACGACGATTCTGCTGCATGCCATCGATGGCGAGATTGAGCTGGTCGATCGCCTCCTGCGTGCGGCCGAGCAGGTGGAGAATGAAGCCGCGGGTGTCGAGCAGTTCGGGAGTTGCTTCCCTCTGGCCGCCGATGGCCGCGTCGATGTCGACGAGCGCCTCCGGCAGGTCGCGGCCGACGAGCGCGCGGATGTAGGCCCGATGATTGAGGGCCTCTGGATCACCGGGCGAGGCAAGATCGACGACAATCTCCGCGTCGGCCAGGGCCGCGGCGGCATTGCCGAGCACCACGTTCGCCAGGGCCCGCACACGCAGCGGTTGCGGCGCCGTGGGCGCCAGTGCCGCAGCGCGGCTGGCATCCTCGAGGGCGCCCGCCGCGTCGCGATCCTCGAGTCGCAGCATCGAACGCATGCACAGCAGGTCGACGTCGTCGCCGTGCCAGCGAATGGCACGGCCGAGGTTGGTGATGGCGCCCGTCAGATCGTTGCGGGCCTCGCGTTCTGCGGCCTGCTCGAGTGACCACCCGACGACCATCTGGCGGACGGCGGGCACGATTTCCGGAAGCAGGAGCGCCGGCACGATCACCGCGGCCGCCACGCCCAGGATCAGAAGCCGCTTGCGGGATCCTGCCGGTTTGCGTGAGCTCCTTGGTTCAAGGGCGCTTGGTTCGAGGACCCTTGTTTCGAGGGCCGTTGTTTCGAGGGCCGTCGCAGGAGTGCTCCGGGATGGCTGCAGGTCGTCCAGCCGCGGGTCGGGCTCAAACTCCGTCGGAACCGGAAAACCGAGCCGATCATAACGCATCGCAAAAGAATCTCCCTGAGCATTTGCCGTACACCGTCATCGTAGTCCAAGCGGCGGCGGACGAAAAATTTGACGGCCGCCGCCGGCGTGTCGTAATGTCTGTCGGCACCCCCGGAGACCCTGCCATGCCTTTGTTCGAGATCGAAACGAGCGCCCACATCATCATCTCGTGGGCTGCCGACGAGCAGGCCGCGGCGGCCGTCGTGGAAGATGCCTACCCGGGCGAGAAAGTGGTTCGCCTCACCAGGCGGCCCCGTGACACATGGGTGATCTCAAAGTCGGCCTTGGGTCTCAGGACAGCCTGCAACGACCCCTGCCACACGGCCCGCGAGTGCCTCTCGAAGGCCTCTGGCGACAAGGTGCATGCCATTCGGCTTTACATGCACGAGACGGGCGACGATCTCGATCGGGCTCGGAAGGTGATCGAATCGAACATGGTCATGGGCTGGTAACGGCGGGCACTTCAAAGGCCGCCGTGCGAATGGCCGAACGGTGAGCCGGCTGATCATCGACAAGAATCGATTGCGACGGCCGGTAACTCGACGTGCCGCCTGGGCGATACCCGGGATCCGGCCGTCTGGCCGGTGGCGCGGCGGGAAGAGCCTGAGATGCCGGGGATCCGAAGCCAGTCGGCGCTGATTCCATCGCACCGGCAGGCGCTGCGGGCGGCACCGGCGCGGGCTCGAGCCCGCCGCCAAACCGGCTGCTCATGCTGCTGGAATAGCGGGATGCACCGGCCGGATCGGCTGATGGCGGGGCAGGCAATCCATAGGCTTCGGCGGCGCGGCTGTCAGCCACGCGGGATGCCGGTTCGTAGCCGGCGGTTGCCGGAAAGGCCCCGGGCGTCGAGCCCCCGGCCAGCGGTGACGGGCTCGCGGCCGGTGCCAGCGGTGGCGGCACGAGCGGTTGCGAACTTCCCGCCGCCGGAATCTGCCCCGGTAGGCTCGCATACGGCCCCACCTGGGCCGCGCCCGCGGGGGGCTGCTGCGGAGAATCCGTCTGCGGAAGAATCGAAGACAGGCTCGTGCCCGTTGCCGCCGCAGGAGCCTGCGCGGCTGCCGCCGGAGGCGGGGTCGAGCCATACACCACCGCGGCCGGCGCGGCTGGTGCGACGGCGGCGATCCTGGCCGCCGGATCGGCCGCCTGGGCTTTGGTCGCATCGGCGACGGCGTAACCGTTGGGGGTCGTCGTGGTGGGGTAGGGCGTCGCCGTCTGCGATGGCTTCGTGATCTTCCCGTCTTCCGATTTTCCATCGAACGGCGGCGCCGCGGCGAGTTTTGAC
Source organism: Planctomycetia bacterium (assembly GCA_026401035.1). Classification (GTDB taxonomy): domain Bacteria; phylum Planctomycetota; class Planctomycetia; order Pirellulales; family UBA1268; genus RGVT01. The sequence goes on from JAPLNR010000060.1 coordinate 102,695, forward strand.
GGGTCGGCTGCACCGGCTCCGCCGAACGACCACCAGGAAGGCGCTGAAAAACTGCTCGTGCCGCTGCGGCAACCGGAAGCGATGCAGACAAACGCGGCACAGAAGCAGACCGCGGTGGCGGCACCGCTGCGCCGCCCGCCGCCCGCTGTCCGCCGCGGAATCGAATGCCTTCGATGCGTGCCCATGCTTGAGAATCTCCCTGCCGGGGGTCGGAGTGTGTGCGTATGAGCCGGCCCTTTATCGGGACGGCGGTTGTCTGTGGAAGGGAAATAGGGATTCGGGCAAAACCAAGTCAACTCCAGCCTGCACACGAAAAAAAACCGGAGAGTGGCAGGGCCACTCTCCGGCAGATGGATAAACCTGGCGATTTCGGTAGGAGCCCGGTCGGCGCCCAGACGCCCGCTATTTCTTGGCGACCGCGAACCGCTTGCCGACCGCATCCCAGTCGACAACGTTGTAGAAGGCGTTCACGTAATCGGCCCGCCGGTTTTGATAGAGCAGGTAGTAGGCGTGTTCCCAGACGTCGATGCCCAGCAGCGGCGTGTTGCCGTGCATGATCGGGCTGTCCTGGTTGGCAGTGCTCTCCACCAGCAACTTGCCCTTGGAATCGAGCGAAAGCCAGGCCCAGCCGCTGCCGAAGCGGCCCATGGCGGCCTTCGTAAACTCGTCCTTGAACTTGTCGAAGCCGCCGAACACGGTGCGCACGGCTTCGCCGAGGTGTCCGGCCGGTTCGCCGCCCTTGCCCTTGCCGATCGTGTCCCAGAACATCGAGTGGTTGGCGTGGCCGCCGCCGTTGTTTCGCACCACCGTGCGGATCGCTTCCGGCACCTTGTCGAGATCAGCGATCAACTTTTCCACAGCGAGATCGCCGAGCGGATTGCCCTCGAGCGCCTTGTTGACGTTCGCGACGTAGGCGGCATGGTGCTTGTCGTGGTGGATCTCCATCGTGCGGGCATCGATGAAGGGTTCCAGGGCGTCGAAGGCGTAGGGAAGCGGCGGGAGCGTGTAGGCCATGAGGATGATTCTCCGGGGCAAAACGAGGAGCGGGAAACGAAAGACGGAATGCTGGCGGAAGCCATTTCCGCGCAGCGTACCGCAGCAGCGTCAGGGCCGCAAATGGCCCTGGAACGGCCGGTGGCCACCGACGCAACACTGCGGACGTGGAGGATTGTAGGGGGGCCGTTCGGCGTGGCGACCTTGCCGAACCTGCCGTGCGTGCGCGTTGACCGATGCCGGGAAAGCTGGCTGAATCCGGCAGGCGGAGAACGACGAAATTGTGAGTGCGGGACGGCTACAGGTCGGCAGGATGCCACCTCGTCGCGCACGGGATCGCCGATCCCGTTCCCAGGATGGATCCACCGGTAAAGTCGCCCCATGTCGCTGCTCGGAAGCCAGCGGCGCGATCAACGTCGCCGCCTGCTCGTCTCGTGGACCCGCGAGAAATCCACCCCCTCCTCCCGCGCCGCGGCGCCCGCGACCCGCGCCATGGCCGAATACGCTCCAGAGGCCCATCCTGAGCGACAGCCCGCCATCGCCACGCTGCTGCCGACTGGCAGCGGCGGCATGGCGATCGTGTCGGCAGTGATTCTCGTCGCCCTGGGCTCGACAATCGCCATCGGCGTGTATGAACCGCTGCTCGACGCGGTGGGGCGGATGGCCGGCGGTCGGTTTGCAGGAGCCGTGGCAGCCTTGCGGGCCTGCGTCGACATGCGGTCGGCGCTCTCCCTCGCGGGGTGGCTGTCGCAATTGCTGCTCGCGGCGGCGGCCGTCGTAGCGCTCGTGGTGCGGCAGATGCGGCGTCATCGGCGGGATGACTACCGGGGCCGCTACCGGGCCTGGGGCTGGCTCGCCGGCCTGCTTGTCACCTCGTCGTGCGCGGCACACCTGCCGCTGGGAAGGCTCGCGGGCATCTTCATGGCCGAGGCGACAGGGATCGCCCTCGGGCCGCAGGGGTATGGGTGGTGGGTGACGCTCGCCGCGCTGGCCCTCGGTGCGGTTTCCCTCTGGGCAGTGCTGCCGCTGCACGAGCGGCGTGCAACAGCGGTCTGGCTCGCGGCGGCGCTGGGTGCCTGGGGTGCGGCTGCAGGCTGCGCGTGGGGCGGCACTGGCAGCGCGTCGGCTGCAATCGCAATCCAGACGGCCTGGACGCTGGGCAGCGGACTCATGGCCGTCGCGATGCTCGCCGCGGCACGGTCGGTGATCCGCGAGGTGCGCGGCGAGGCGGGCCAGACGTCGCAAGTCCGCCGGCAGTCGGCGGCCTCCCGGGCCGCCATGCGGCCGCCAGCCGCCGCCGTGGCGGCAAAGGCTGAGTCTTGGAACGAATACGAGGCGGACGAACAGGCCGCCGCTGCGGACGATGGAGCCGAGGACGGTTACACTGCCGGAGACTTCACGGACGGCTCCGACGCCGAGGACGACCACGGCCCACGGCACCTCTCGAAGGCCGAACGCAAGCGGCTCAAGAAGCTGGCCCGGTTGAACCGGGTGGCCTGAGTTCGCGCCCGACACTCCCGCAGCAGCCGCCATGACCGCCATGACCGCCAAGACAGTCCGTACCCGATTTGCGCCGAGCCCGACCGGCTACCTCCACATCGGCGGTGTTCGCACGGCCCTTTTCAACTGGCTGTTCGCCCGCAAGCACGGCGGCGCCTTCATCCTCCGCATCGACGATACCGACGTCGCCCGCAATCTGGACCAGGCACTCGAGCCGATCCTGTCGGGACTCAAGTGGCTGGGTATCGACTGGGACGAGGGGCCGGGGGTGGGCGGACCGCACGCGCCCTACTTCCAATCGCAGCGGGCCGATCGGCACCGCGCCGCCGTGGAGCGATTGCTGACAGCGGGGCATGCCTATCGGGATTTTGCCAGACCTGAGGAACTCGACGAGGAACGCAAGGCCGCGCAGGCCGCCGGCAAGCCGTTCCTCTACAGCCGCCGGTTCGCGGCCTTCGACGAGGCAGAGGCCGCGAGGCTGCATGACGAAGGCCGGCAGAGCGTCGTCCGCCTCAAGATGCCGCGCGAGGGATCGCTCGTGATCGATGACGCCGTCCGGGGCCGGGTGGAGTTTGCCTGGGAGCGGGAGCAGGATCACGTCATCCAGCGGGCCGACGGCTCCTGTCTCTACCATCTGGCAAGCGTGGTCGATGACAACGATCTCGAGATCACGCATGTCATCCGCGCCGAGGAGCATCTTTCCAATACGCCGCGGCAGGCGTTCATCGCGATGTCGCTGGGATACGGCCTGCCGGCCTACGCCCATCTGCCGCTCGTGGCCGAACCGGGCAGCCGCACGAAACTCAGCAAGCGGAAGCTCGCGCAATATCTCAAGAACGCCGACTTCAAGCAGATCTCCGAGCACGGCACGAGGATCGCCGAACGGATCGGCCTGGCACCCGAGGCCGACACGTTCAATCCGGTGATCGTCGACTTCTACCGCGAGGTGGGCTACTTGCCGTGGGCGATTGACAACTACCTGGCGCTGCTGGGCTGGTCGTACGACGACAAGACGGAATTTTTCAGTCGCGATGAACTGATCCGTGGGTTCACCCTCGAGCGGATCAACTCCTCGCCGGCGAGCTTCGACCCGAAAAAACTCTGGGCCGTGCAGGACCACTACATGCACGCACTCCCGACTGACGAGAAGCTCGCGCTGATGCTTCCCTTCCTCGCCAAGGCGGGGCTCGTGAGCGACCCCGCGTCGGCGGAAGCGGTTGCCACGGTGCGGAAGGTCATCGAAGCCTCGGGCGACCGTCTCAAGGTGGCCGGCGACATCCTCGGCTACGCCGATTTCTTCCTGGTGGAAGAACCGGTGATGGAGGAGGCCGCCGTCAAACAGCGGCTCGCAAAGCCCGGCGTGCGGGCCTTGCTCGAACAGGCGCTCGCCGCCTTCAAGACGCTCGAGCCATTCGCGCCGGCCGAACTGGAGACCGCCTGCAAGGCGCTCGTGGAGCAGGGGGGCCTGAAAATCGGCGACCTCATCCATCCGATCCGCGTGGCGATCACGGGCAAGGCCGTCGGCCCGGGCCTCTACGACTGCCTCGCGATCCTCGGCCGCGAGAAGTCGCTCGTCAGGCTCGAACGGGCGCTGCCGCTTTGCGGCTGACCGCCCCGGGCGAGCGTCTTGTCCTCGGCAGGCGCTTTTTCCTCGCCACTGCCGGCGAGCCGAGGTAGTCTTGTTGGATGTGCGCGAGTCTGAGGGGTCCGCTCATGCAGGGACTTTCCCCCATTGGCACGTTCTTTCTGCGGGCCGTGAGGTCTCGGAGCCGGAGTCGGTTCGCGCGGTTGGCGGCTGTGGCCGTGATCACCACCATTCCCGTCGCGGCCTTCGCCCAAGAAATCGCAAGCCCGCCCACGGGCCAGTTCCTCACCGGCCCCTACGATCCCGTTACCGGAGGCAACTTCCAGTTCGTCAACGAACTCGTCGGCGGCAGCATCTTCTATAGCAGCGGCTTTCTTGGTGGATCGACAATCATTGGCAATATCGAGGCGGGCCATGTCTGGGGCGATCACGAGGTCTTCAACCGCACCGGCCTCGGCATCGGCCCAGCCGTCGAACGACAGGTATCCGCGCCCGGCGTGACCGGACAACTCGACTTCCACGCCACGATGGTCGGCCACGTGCTCGCTGGCACTGGTTACGTGGCGGCTTCAGGCACGAACTCCGGCGGCTACTCCTACCTCGGCGTCGGCATGGCACCGCATGCGAGGCTTTGGTCGGGCGCGATTGCGACGTCGTATTCCACGAGCACGAGCAGCATCGGTTCGTTCGATACCGAGCCCACATCGACGATCCCCGTCTACCGGCAGTTCTTCCAAGGCATCAGCGGCACCGCGGCCGACGTCATCAACAGCAGCTTTGGCGGGGGCGACCCGTCGTCCACGGAGCCGGAGTCGCTCGCGATCGACGCGCTCGCCTTCCAAAACCCAAACGTCACGTTCGTCGCCGCGGCCGGCAACGATGACACGGCGGCCGTGTCGGCCCCAGGCAACGTCTACAACGGCATCACGGTGGGCAGCGTCGGCGGCACGAACTTCCGCACTCCTTCCGATTTCTCGTCGCGTGGTGCCGTCGACTTCTACAACCCCGTGACCAAGGAGACGGTCACGGGCGTGCGGGCGGCGGTGGACATCGCCGCACCCGGTGAACTCAACGTGCTCGCCGCCTACCTCGGCCCGACCGGTGGCCTCGTGCCGCGAACCGACATCACGCAGAACCCATCTCCGACCAATCAATATTTCGTCAACCAGGACGGCACGAGCTTCGCCTCACCAACGGTTGCGGGCGGTGTGGCGCTGATGAAGGATGCCGCGAACGGCCTTGGGTGGATGCCTGGCACGGCCCTCGACTCTCGCGTGATCAAGTCCGTCCTCATGGCCACGTCAGACCGCACCGACGGCTGGAATAACGGCCAGGCAACCGTCAACGGGGTCGTGCGGACGACGCAGTCGCTCGACTGGGCCACGGGAGCCGGCGCCCTCGACCTCGAAACAGCAGGCCTGACGTACGTGCAGGGCAACACGATCGACGTCGGCGGCCTCGGTGGCGGCACGATCGGCCTGCAAGGCTGGGATTACGGCAGCGTGGGTGTGAACGCCTTCAACGATTACACGGATTACACGTTCTCATCGACGCTCTCCTCGCCCTCCGAACTGCAGGTCTCGCTCAACTGGTTCGCCCGCGGCGCGTTCGACAATGCCACCGACACGGGCACTCGCTCGGCGTTCGCGAATCTCGACCTGCAGGTCTGGAGCATCGCCGACGGCGTCTTCAACAGCCTCGTCGCCGAATCGACCAGCCTCTACAACAATGCCGAGTTCCTGCGGTTCACGCTGACAGGGGCGGGGCAGTACGGACTGCGAGTCTTGTCGCCCGGCATGACCTACGACGCCAACGCGGCCACGGAACCCGTCACCTCGGAGACCTACGGGCTCTCCTGGAACATGGTGGTCGTGCCCGAACCCTCCGCAGCCGCTCTGGCCGCGATCGGCGCGGCGCTGGCCGCCATCATGGCCCACCGCCGGCGTTCGTGACTGCCGAAACAAGCGGGCTTCATGGACGGCTAGGGCTGGGAATCCTACATTCTGGTCTTCGCCGTCTGTTTTTCCCCAGGAGCCCCGTCCATGCCGCTGCTCGTCGTCGGAAGCGTTGCCCTCGATTGCGTTGAGACCCCCACGGCCAAGCGGGACGACGTGCTCGGCGGATCGGCCGTGTTCTTCTCCTACGCCGCGAGTTTCTTTTCGCCCGTGCGGATGATCGGCGCGGTCGGCGAGGACTGGCCGGCGAAGCACACGAAGCTCCTGGAGGCGAAGGGGATCGACACCTCGGGCTTGCAGACGATTCCCGGCGGCAAGACCTTTCGCTGGCGGGGCCGCTACCTGCCCAACATGAACGACCGCGAGACGCTCGAGGTGCACCTCAACGTGCTCGGTGAGTTTCAGCCCAAACTCAATGGCACCCACCGTGACTGCCGGTTTTTGTTTCTGGGCAACGCCTCGCCGGCCGTGCAGTTAAACGTGCTCGAGCAGGCCACGGCTGCGGAACTCACCGTCGCCGACACAATGGATCTCTGGATCAATATCCAGCGGGACGAACTCGGTGAACTCCTCCGGCGAATTGACGGCCTCGTGCTCAACGACTCCGAGGCGAAACTCCTGGCCGAGGACGAGAATCTCGTCCGGGCGGGGCAGAAGGTGCTCGCCATGGGGCCGAAGTTCGTCGTGATCAAGAAGGGGGAGCACGGGGCGATGTTCTTCAGCGAGCACGAGATGTACGTCATGCCGGCCTATCCCACGGCGCAGGTACTCGACCCCACCGGCGCCGGCGACAGCTTCGCCGGCGGCATGATGGGGCACTTGGCGGCCCTGGGCCGATTCGACGCCCAGGCCCTCAAGGAGGCCCTCGCCTACGGCGTGGTGACCGCGAGCTTCACCGTCGAGGATTTCAGCCTCGACCGGCTCGAGAAACTCGAGCGGCACGATCTCGACCGCCGCCTGGCCGAGTATCGCCAGATGCTTCGCTTTTAGGACTCCCGCACGACTGTACGGCCGTCCAGAAAATCCTCTTGCCAGCAACGCCAGCATCCGATACTATACCAGCGTTCAGTGTTCGTTTCCGCGGCAAATCGCTCGATTTATGGTGGCGAAGCAACCACCCCGACGGCATGCCGGGAAACGCGGGAGGCAAACGCCATGGTCACGGCAACAGCAGGAGTGAACGGTCGGATGGCAAAGGGAAAGCAACTGGAACCGAAGTCGGCGGCTGACAAGAAGCGCAGCGGCAAAGCCGCACCGTCGTTCATGGATGACAATCCCATCCTGAAGAACACGCTTGCACAAATCGAAAAGGAATTTGGCGAAGGATCGATTATGCCTCTGGGCAGTGATGCCCAACGGCCGATCGAGGGCATCTCGAGCGGCAGCCTGTCGGTCGACCTGGCCCTCGGCGGAAAGGGTTTCCCCCGCGGCCGGATCATCGAAGTCTTCGGACCGGAGTCGAGCGGCAAGACCACGCTGGCCCTGCACGCGGTGGCTGCGGCCCAGCAGGCTGGTGGCATCGCGGCCTTCATCGATGCCGAGCACGCACTCGATCCGAGCTGGGCGAAGAAACTCGGAATTTCGCTCGAAAAGCTGCTCGTAAGCCAGCCGACCAGCGGTGAGGAGGCGATGCAGATCGCCGAACTGCTGATCAAGTCGAACGCGGTCGACATCATCGTGGTCGATTCGGTGGCGGCACTCGTTCCGCAAAAGGAACTCGATGGCGAGATCGGCGATTCCTTCGTGGGCCTGCAGGCCCGGCTCATGAGCCAGGCGATGCGGAAGCTGACGGGCGCCATCGCCAAGAGCAAGACGACCGTGATCTTCATCAACCAGATCCGTGAGAAGATCGGCGTGATGTTCGGCAGCCCCGAGACGACTCCGGGCGGCCGGGCGCTCAAGTTCTATTCGTCATGCCGGGTCGATGTCCGCCGCATCGGCCAACTCAAGGACGGCGAAGACGTGGTGGGCCAGCGGGTCCGCGTGAAGATCGTGAAGAACAAGGTCGCGCCGCCGTTCCGCGTGGCTGAATTCGACATGATGCATGCCAACGGCATCAGCGTGGAGGGCGATATCCTCGACCTGGCGGTGGCGGCGAAGCTCATCGACAAGACGGGCACATGGATGCGGTTCGGTGAAACGCATCTGGGACAGGGGCGTGAAAAGGCGCGGCAGTTCCTCAAGGACAACCCTGCCGTTGCACAGGAAATCCGCGAGAAGGTGCTGGCCTCCAAGGACATCGTGATTGCCGTCGAGGCTGGCGAACGGACCACCGATAGCAGCGACGAGTAAGACTCTCCGATTCGACGAAAATATCCGCCCGACTCCGCCCGCGAGTGACCGACCCAAGCGGCCGCTCGCGGGCGGTTTTTTGCGCTCGCCAGCTTTTGCATAGCGCTCGCACGGCGGCCTGCATTTCGAACAGCCGAACCCGCGTGCCCGTTTGCAACGCCGGCGTGTATAGTAGCCGGCTTCATCCAGCCATTTTTGGGAGCCGATTGCGACATGAAGGCCGACGAACTCCGCGAAGCATACCTTGCTTTTTTCGAATCGAAGGGCTGTATTCGCCGCCCCAGCGACGTGCTCGTGCCGCGGTGGGATCCGTCGGTGCTCTTCACGCCCGCCGGCATGAACCAGTTCAAGGACCACTTCCTTGGCAAGTGCAAACTGGAATTCACCAGGGCCACCACCTGCCAGAAGTGCCTCCGTACCGGCGACATCGACAACGTGGGGCGAACTGCGCGGCATCACACCTTCTTTGAGATGCTGGGCAACTTCAGTTTTGGCGACTACTTCAAACGCGAGGCGATTCTCTGGGCCTGGGAATTCCTGACGAGCAAGAACTGGCTCAACATCGCCCCCGAAAAACTCTCCATCACGGTCTACGAGGACGACGACGAGGCCTTTCGCATCTGGTCGAACGAGGTTGGCGTACCCGCAGCGCGAATCACACGCATGGGTGAAGATGACAACTTCTGGCCCGCCGGCGCGCCCACGCAGGGGCCGGACGGCGTCTGTGGCCCGTGCAGCGAGATCTTCTACCGAATGCCCGACGGCAGTGACGTGGAGATCTGGAACCTCGTCTTCACGCAGTTCAACCGCGTCGGCACACCGCCTGACAACCTCCGGCCGCTCCCGAGCCGCAACATCGACACCGGCATGGGCCTCGAACGGACTGCGGCGATGCTGCAGGGAGTCGACAGTAATTTCCACATCGATATCCTCCGGCCGCTCGTCGAGGCGGTGGGGGAGGTCTGCGGCAGGAAATACGTCCCGGCCGACGACGACGGCCGCCGCATGCGGCGGATCGCCGACCATGTGCGGGCCTGCACGTTCGCCATTCACGAGAACGTGCTGCCGGGCAACAACGAGGAGAAGTATGTCGTCAAGCGGCTCCTGCGGCGGGCCGTACTCGACGGCCGCCAGATGGGGATGCGGGAGCCGTTCCTGCACGAACTACCCGGCACCGTCGCCGCACTGATGCGGAAGCCCTATCCGGAACTCGCCGAAACGGTCGATCGCGTCGCCACAGTGATCAAGCGGGAGGAGGAATCGTTTCTCGCCACGATTGACGGGGGGCTCGAGCGGATCGAGAAACTCTTCACGGCGATCGAGCGATCCGGCGCGGGGCTCGTGGGCGGCAGCGAGGCGGCCGAGCTCTACACGACGTATGGCTTTCCACCGGAGCTGCTCGAAACGCTCGCCGCCGAACGAAACTGTGCCTTCGACTGGAATGGGTTTCGCGAGGCGATGGAGGCCCACGGCCAGCGGTCGGGCGCCGGGGCCCGCGTGGAGGTGTTTGCCTCCGGGCCGCTTGATGCGCTCAAGAAGGCGATGCACGGATCGGAGTTCGTCGGCTACGAGACGCTCGACACAGACAGCAAGGTGATCGGCATCATCGCCCAAGACAGGCTCTGTGAATCGCTGCGCGAAGTCGGCCACGAGTCGCCGGTCACGATCGTTCTCGACCGGACGAGCTTCTACGGCGAGTCGGGCGGCCAGGTGGGGGATACGGGCACGCTCGAATGGCCAGGCGGACGCTTCGAGGTGACCGACACGCAGCGTGAAGGCGGCTTCATGCTGCACACCGGCCACCTCCGAGAGGGCGTGCTTGACCTGGGGCATTCCGTACGCGCAACGGTCGACGCCGACCGGCGATCCGCGATCCGACGGGCCCATTCGGCCACACACCTGATCCACGCGGCGCTGCAGCACTATCTCGGCTCCCACGCCGTGCAGCAGGGATCGAAGGTCGATGCCGACATGCTGCGATTCGACTTTTCCCACACCAGCGCCGTCGGCCACGAAACGCTCCAGCAAATCGAGACGATGGTGAACCACAACACACTGGCCGCCCTGCCGGTGTCGGCGCAGCTGTTGCCGCTCGCCGAAGCCCGCCATGCCGGGGCGATGATGCTCTTCGGCGAAAAGTATCCCGACGTCGTCCGCATGGTGACGATGGATCAGGTGAGCCGCGAACTCTGCGGCGGCACGCACGTCACGAGCACCGGCCAGATCGGCATGGTGAAGATCGTGGGCGAGGAGAGCGTGTCAGCCGGCACGCGGCGGGTGACGGCGGTGACGGGCCGCCGTGCCATGGAGCGGTTTCGGGCGGCCGAGGGCGTTCTCGCCGAGTCGGCGGCCGCGCTCAAGGTGCCCGCCGCGGAACTCCCGATGCGGCTGGCCGCCGTCATCAAGGAACTCAAGGAGCTCAAGAAGAACCGGGGGCCGGCGACCGGTGCCGCCCTTTCGGTCGACGAACTGCTGGCGGGGGCTGCCGATATTTCCGGTACCCGGATCGTGGTGGCCGACGCGCGGGGGAGCGATGCCGCCGCCATGCGGCAGTGCATCGACCAACTTCGCCGCAAGGCGAGCCCCATCGCCGTATTCCTCGGCTCGAGCGAGGCCGACAAGGTGACGCTCGTGGCCGGCATCTCCCGCGAACTCGAGGAGCGGGGCCTCTCAGCCGGCAACTGGATCAAGGACGCGGCGGCGATCGTGGGCGGCAAGGGGGGCGGACGGCCCGACCTTGCCCAGGCCGGCGGCAAGCTCGTGGACAAGCTCCCCGATGCACTCGCCGCCGCCCGCAAGGCCATCGAACAGTTGCTGAAGGCGTAACCGGCGGTTCATTCAGACGAGCTTCTCGATCGCAGCCAGTGCGGCGTCGTAATTCGGCTCCTCGGCCACTTCCTTCACGACCTGGGCGTATTTCACGACGCCCTGGGAGTCGAGCACGAAGACGGCGCGGGCGAGAATCTTCAGCTCGTCGATGAGCAGGCCCCAGTGCTGGCCAAAATTGCGGTCCATGTAATCGCTGCCGTTCTTCATCGCCTTGATGTCCTCGGCGCCGCAGAAGCGGCTCATCGCGAAGGGCAGATCGAGGCTGACGGTGAGGGCCGTGATCTTGTCGCCGAGCGCCGCCAGCCGCTTGTTGAATGTTTTGGTCTGCACTTGGCAGACCGGCGTGTCGAGCGAGGGCACGACGCTGATGAAGGCTGGCTTGCCGAGGAGGTCGGCCTTCTTGATGTGCTCCATGCCGCCGGCGCCAAAGCAGGTCAGGTCGAAATCGGGGGCGGGGGAGCCAACCTTTACCTCGTCGCCCACCAGCGTGAGCGGACTGCCTTTGAACGTCACTGCGCCGTGTCGACCCATGATGTCTGTCTCCTCGGGATGAAATGCTCGCAGCGATCGCCGCTGCTGACGGGCAGTATTGCTGGGATTCGCCCCCCGGCAAGCCCTCATGGGATGGCGACGGGGCAAACACGGCCGGAGCGCCGCTCCAGACAGCCGGCGCGGCGGCTGCTACCATGGCCCCGCATGACCGCGTGCATTCGGTTTCTATCGATTCATTGAGGCTGCTTTCCGCGATGGCACTCCTGAGGGCGATCGGACGATTTGGTCAGTTGCTCGGCCTGGGCATCCCCGTGTTTGCCGTGCTCCTGCAACTGGGCGGCAGGCTCCTGCCCAGCCAGATGCTGGTCATGCTCGTGGTGGCCGTCTGCTGCTTCGGAATCGGACGGATCCTGGAGGGATACGCGCACTCATGATGCACCCGCTCCTGTTCGCGCCGATCTACCGCCGCTACATCTGGGGAGGCCGGCGGTTTGCGACCGCCCTCGGCCGCAACCTGCCGCCCGGCGACGATTACGCCGAGTCATGGGAGCTCGTCGACAGGCCGAAACGTGCCGACGAGGAGAGCACCGTGGCCCGCGGACCGCTCGCCGGCTCCACGCTCGGCACGCTCGTGCGGGAACGCGGGGGCGAACTCCTGGGGAAACACGCCCCGCAGCGGTCGTTTCCACTCCTCTTCAAGTTTCTCGATGCCTGCCGCGACCTCTCGGTACAGGTGCATCCCGACGATGCCCGCGCCGCAAAACTTTCACCGCCCGACCTCGGCAAGACGGAGGCTTGGTATGTCGTCGACTGCGTGCCTGGCAGTCGCGTCTATGCCGGGCTGCAGGCTGGCGTCGATCAGCGGCGGTTGGCGGAGGCCATCCGGGCAGGGCGGTGCGAGGAGGTGCTCCACTCGTTCGCCGCCCGGCCGGGCGATTGCATCTTCATTCCCGCCGGCACGGTCCATGCGATCGGCGCGGGCCTGATCGTCGCGGAGATTCAGCAGTCGAGCGACGTGACCTATCGCCTCTACGACTGGAATCGCACCGGCCCGGACGGCAAATCCCGGCCGCTGCACATCGACGCCGGCGTCGAGGCCGTCACGCACCTCGGGCCCGTCGATCCATTGCGGCCAGTGCCGCTGGCCGATCCGGCAATGCGCCGTCTGGTGACGAGCGATTATTTCCTGTTCGACGAAGTGCGGCCCGGCGCCGACTGGAGTATCGGAGGCGATGATGCCTGTCACTTTCTCGCCGTGCTCGAGGGAACGCTGCACCTCGACGACGCGTGGAATCTTCCGCCGCTGACCCGCGGCCAAACCATGCTGTTGCCGGCGGCCATCGGCCGACAAACGCTGCGCACGGTGCCGTCCGACGGCCAGGCAAAGCTGCTGCACGTGATGCTGCCGGAGGCCTGCGATCGACCGGCCGGGGATCGGGAATGGAGAACGGCGCCGTAGGACCGCTTTCCGGCAGGGAAACCGCCCTTGGTCGGCATGGCTTGGCGGCCCTACACTCCCGCCCCCATGAAGTATCGCCATCTGTCCGTCGTGCTCGTGCTGCTCTCGGCGTCAGGCTGCGCCTCGCTCGGCAAGCCCGACTGGCTCGATCCGGGGCCCGCCCGCGCCCAACAACGCAAGGCGGTCCGATTCGATCCCTACCTGCAGGACGACATCGCGCCCTCGTCGCTGCGGATCCCGCTTATGGACGGTACGCGGCCCCGGGATTTCGCCGTGCCGGTGCCGGAAGTCCGCCGCGCCCGCTGGTGGTCGCCGGTGCAGTGACGGCCGCCCCGGAGCGTGTATGATCCGGGGGCCGTGTTTTGCGGCAGTCTGCAGCCGCCCGTCCCTCGCGAAAGTCTCCCGTGCCCACTCCGTCCAGCCCAGGCGGCCCCAGCGGCCGTTCGTCCAAGATCACCTCCCGCCGCCGGCCGGCGCCGGCGACCGTTCCTGCCGAGCCCGTCAGGGGCCGCGGCATGAAGGGCAGGGGGGCGCGTTTCAGTCCGCCGGTCGACGACGGACTCGAACGGCTGCAGAAGGTGCTGGCCGCCGCTGGTCTGGGCAGCCGGCGCAGCTGCGAGGAGTTGATCACGGCCGGCCGTGTCGAGGTCGACCGCAAGGTCGTTGCCGAACTTGGCTCCCGCGTCGATCCGCTGCGGCAGGAAATCCGGGTGGATGGCGAACGGCTCCCCGATCCGCGGCGCGTGGTCTACATGCTCTACAAGCCGGTCGGTGTCGTCACCACCAACTACGATCCGTCCGGCCGACCACGGGTTGTCGATCTCGTGCCCGGCGATCAACGCCTGTTCGCGATCGGCCGGCTCGATCGCATGAGTGAGGGGCTCATTTTCGTCACCAATGATGGCGAGTTGGCAAACCTGCTGGCCCACCCGCGGTATGGCGTCGAAAAGAAATACCTCGTGCAGGTGGCGGGGGTTCCCACGCCGGAAACCATCGAAAAATTGCGGAAGGGAATCAAGCTCGCCGAAGGCACCGCCCGCGCCCAGCACGTACACCTGAAATCACAGCACAAGCAGAGCGCCGTCCTCGAGATGGTGCTCGACGAGGGCAAGAATCGCGAGATCCGCCGCATGCTCGCGCAACTCGGCCACAAGGTCCACCAACTGAAGCGGGTCGCCGTCGGCAAACTCTCACTCGGGAGCCTGCTGCCCGGCCAGCATCGCCAACTGGCCTGGAACGAGGTCGACGCCCTGCGAAAAGACGCCATCAGCCACGTCGGTTCTGCGCTGGATACACGGCCGCGGCCCAGGCTTGACGACCGCCGAGGCGGCCCGCGCCGGCCTCCGCAACGGGGCGACGGCCGGACGGACGGTCCACGCGGTGTTCCGGCCGGCGGGATCCGCGGCAAGAAGTCATTCGGTCGGCGGCCGGCAGCGTCTGACCAGCGGGAGTCTGGCGATCGGGAGGGCCGGCCCATGCGTCCTCCCACGCGGCCGCCCGCGGGCGCCCCGCGGCGCCGACGAAAACCGGGCAAGGCCTCCACATGGAGAAAGCCCCGCGGCGAGTGATGCCGCGGCCCCCAGCGCATCCTCAATGCCTCGCACACCCGCCGCGACCCCGCCATGACCAGCCCTTCCAGCCCTTCCACACCGCCCCCGATGGCCGCCGCACCGATGCACCAGACCGCGGCGTGCTATGCCGATGCGGCACACTTCACAACCGCGCGAATCGTGTTCAACACGCGGATCGCCGAGCGGACCCACCGCATCCGGATCGAATGCCCGGAGATCGCCGCCGCCACGCTGCCCGGGCAGTTTGCCATGCTGCGGATTCCCGACCGCAACGACCCGCTGCTCGCCCGGCCACTGGCCGTCTACGAGACGTTTCTGGCCGAGGATGATCGGCAACCGGCAGGGGCACCGGCCGACCGTCGGTTCGTCGATTTTATCTACCTCGTGCACGGCAAGTTCACGACGGCCCTCCAGGAGATCCGTGCCGGTTCCGAGATGGTCGTCTGGGGGCCGCTCGGCAACGGCTTTGCGGCGACTCCTGCCACCGACCATCTCGTGCTCGTCGCGGGAGGCATCGGTCAGACAGCCCTGCTGGCACTCGGTAGGGAACGGCTGGGCGGCGGCCGCTACGGCCTGCAGCCACGGTCCGTGCCCGCCGCCAGTCGGGTGACGCTCTGCTGGGGCGCCCGCAGCGGGGCGATGTTCGGTGCCGTCGAAGACTTCCGTGCCGCCGGCATCGATGTCCACCTGGCCACGCTCGACGGCTCGGCAGGCCGCCGCGGCACGGTCATCGACCTGCTCGACGACCTCGGTGCCGGCCTGAACGACGGACAGTCCACAGCCTCGACCCTCGTTGCCTGCTGCGGCCCGGAGGGGATGATGGCTGCCGTCGCACGCTGGACTGCCGAGCGACGGATCCGCTGCCAGGTTTCTCTCGAGGCCCCGATGGCCTGCGGCGTGGGAATCTGCTTCACCTGCGTGGCCCGGGTGCGCGATCTGATATCCGGCGGCTGGGACTATCGACGCACGTGCGTCGAAGGACCGGTCTTCGACGCCGGCACCATCGTTTGGGATGACTAACCAAACGAAAGTAGGACGGGCTTTAGCCTGTCATGTCTTGTCATGGTATGGCCTGTCATGTGCTGACGTGCCGCATTGTTCGCCGGCGGTGACATGCTGGGCAAGGCGGCGCACGTTTGACGGGGTTCGGCCAGGAAAAACTGAGCAAGCCCTCCCGAGACGATCAGGCCTTGGCCTTGCCGGTTTTCTTGGTCGGCGTGCTCACAGCCGCTCCGCCCTTGGACACGGCCAGCACCCGCGCCGAAAGCCGCGACTTGATGCGGGCCGCACGGTTGGGATGGATCGTTCGCTTGGCGGCTGCACGGTCGGTCTTCTTGGCAACCAGCCGGAAATGCTCGCGGGCCGCCGGGATGTCGCCGCTGGTGAGCGCATCGAACAGTTTCCGCATCTCCGACTTGATCTCCGACTTGATGGCCCGATTCCGCTCCCGGCTGCGGAGATTCTGACGCAGACGCTTCTTGGCACTCACCGAATGTGGCATTCCAGATCCTTGCAGACTTGAGAAAAGTGTTGTGAAAATGGGTGGTCGACCGGTCAGCCGCCCGCACCGTTATCCTTGGAAGCCGTCAACTTGTCCAGACGCTGGGCCACATCCCGGTATCCAAAGTCGAGTCCGGCCAGCATCGACAGGTATTTTTGGGCGGCATCGCGATCCTCGAGCCCCCCCGCCAGCACCCCGGCCCGGTAGAGGGCCCGCTTCCGCAGTTCCATCTCCCGGTCCGTCAACGACTCGACGGCGGCCACGTAGTTGCGCATGGCCAACTGATACTGCTTGATCTTCTGAAAGCACTCGCCCAACTCGAGCGATACCGCCCCCTTGCGACGGGCATCCTGCAGCACGTCCTGAAAATGCTTGATGGCCTCGGCGTGGTTGCCGGCGGCCTTGAGCCGCATGGCAAGTTCGTAACGCCAGGTGAGATTTTCCGGATAGCGGGCACACCGCGCAGAGTAGACCTCGACTTCATGATTGATCTGCGCGGCCCGCAGCCGTTCGAGCAGGGACTGGTTGGCAGGGGTGCTCTCGGCCTCCAGCCGTTTCTCGGCGACGTGCACCCGATGCCGGGCCCAGCGAAGTTGGCGATCCTCCATATGCTCGCGCACCTTGAGGTCGTTGCCGGAGGCGGCCAGCGCCTTGGCCAGCACGGCTTCAGCCTCCTCCACGGTCGCGTCGCGTTCGAGGACGTCGGCGAGTTCGAGATAGGCCTCGATCTCGGTGGGCCGCTCCTGGATGGACCGCTTCAGCGACGAAATCCGATCGTCCTGCCCCGAAGCCTGCGCACCACCAGCCTGGGCCGGCTTTGGCCCGACCCCCGCGCCCGGGCGCCCGGTCATGCCGTGCCCGGCGACGATCGTCTTCTCGACCTGCAGTTTCGCTATCTCCTGCTGGGCCTCGTCGGACAGCCCCTTCACGTTCGACACCCTTACCCAGCAGGCAATCGCCTGATCAAACTCGCCGTGGTCGGCCAGAAACTTGGCGCACTGCCGGTTGACCTCGGGATCCGCCGGAGCCGCATCGAGGGCGCTCTTCAAGTAGGTGCGTTGGGCGTCGTGCAATTGCAGCTGCCCGCAGGCATCGGCCATGGCCAGCAGGCAGCCATAGTCGGAGGGCGTGGCCTTGAGGATCGCGACGCCCTGCTTGATGATCTCCCGCCACTGGGCCGTGGCCGCGAGCTTCTTCAGGGAACCAGCCCGCGAACCCGGCCAGAAAGCACCCAGGCCGCCCGCTTTTTTCGGGCCATACTTCCGCCTGAGGGCGGTCAGCAGGCTCTGCAGGTAGACCGCGTTGCCGGGATCACCGAGCACGCATAGCGAAAACATCTCGATCGCGTAATCGACGTTCGTCGGGGCGTTTTGCGTGCCCCGTTGGAAGCACTGCGAGAGCCGCGACCGCTCGGCCGGCGAAAGCTGCGCGGCCAGCGGCGAGGCAGCCGGGTCGATGGGAGCGGGTGGTGCGGCAGGGGGCTCGTTCGGCATGGAAAACGACGGTGGCTTCCTGCAGGGGCCGCGAGCCGGATGGCCCTTGCGGTATGCTCTTCCTTCGGATGTTTCGGCCTTCAACGCCCTTGTAGTGTAGTTCTCCGCTCCGCCCCCTCAAACACCCAGGGTGGCTCCACGCCGAAACCCGTGGCAGCCACACCCCAAAACGCCGTGCCGCCCACGCCTTCCAGCCGTCAGACCCCCGCAATCGACGCGCCAGGCCCTCGCCCGCAGCCGATTGCAGCCACCGCATCCGGCCAGCCGTCGGCGGGCAGGGTGTTCTTCGTCGGCGCCGGACCGGGGCATCCCGACCTGCTCACGCTGCGGGCGGCTGATTGCCTGCGCCATGCCGATGTCGTGGTGCACGACGTTCTCGTGCCGCAGGCCTTGCTCGACGCCGTGGAATCCCGCGCCGAACGCATTCCTGTTTCGCGGTCCGTCAACGGCATTGACCCCGGCGAATCAGTCGGCCGCCTGCTGGCCGAACTCGCCGCCTCCGGCCGCAGCATCGTGCGGCTCAAGGGGGGCGATCCTTCCGTGTTTGGCCGCCTTGCCGAGGAGTTGCAGCCGCTGCGTGCCGCCGGCATTCCCTTCGAGATCGTTCCCGGCGTGACGGCCGCACTGGCGGCCGCGGCGGCGGCGGGTGTGCCGCTGACGAGTCGTGCCGCAGCCTCGAGTGTCACGATCCTGACGGGCCACGAAGCCGACGAGAAGGCAGAAACACTCGACTTTCCGGCGCTCGCCAGCCTGCCGGGCACACTCGCGATCTACATGGGCGTGGAGCAGGTCAATAGATGGTCGCGGGCGTTGATCGCAGCCGGCAAACCTGCCGCCACGCCCGTCACCGTTATCAGCCGCTGCTCGTGGCCTGATCAGCAGATCGCCGTGACCACGCTCGGCGAATGCGGCACCGAATTCGAGCGCTGCGGCTGGCCCGCGCCGGCTGTCGTGATCGTCGGCGAAGTGGCGGACATGCCGCGGCCGGAATCAGGCACGTCACCGTCGCTCGCCGGCCGTCGCGTGCTGATCACGCGGCCCCGGGCCCAGGGAGACGAACTGGCAACGCTCATCACTTCACTGGGTGGTGCCTGTGTCCACGTGCCGGTCATTCGAATCGAGCCTCCTTCCTCGTGGGCCCCGCTCGATCGCGCCATCTCCCAGAGCGATACGTTCGACTGGATCGTCTTCGCGAGCGCGAATGGCGTGCACGCTTTCAGCGAACGGCTGCGGGCCGCCCGCCTGGACGGCCGTCACCTCGGAACCGCACGACTGGCGGCCATCGGCTCCGCCACGGCCCGTGCACTCGAATCTGCCGGACTCAACTGCGATCTTCAGCCGGATCGGTTTCGATCGGAGGGGGTCGTCGAGGCGTTGGGAACAACGGTCCGGGGAGGACGGTTCCTACTCATCCGGGCCGACCGCGGCCGCGACGTGATGCGCCGGGAACTCGAATCACTGGGGCATCACGTGACTGAAGTCGCGGCCTATTCCAGCCGGGGTGTCGAGTCGATCGATGCCGATACCCTCGCCGCCATCGATCGCGGCAGCGTCGACTGGATCACGATCACGAGCTCGTTCATCGCCGAGTCAGCCGCGCGGCTTTTCGGTGAACGGATGCGACGTTGGAAGATTGCCAGCATCAGCCCCGTCACCACGGCCACCCTGCTCAAGCAGGGGCTCCGGCCAACCGTCGAGGCCCGGGAACCGACGGCTGCGGCACTTGCCGACGCGATCACGGGCTGGGAAACGGAGCAGCGAAGTTCCTCCCTCCCGGCACAGCCTTCCAAAAGCGAACAAGTCACGCCCCCGGCACACTCGCAGTCGCCCGCTCCCCGCTGACTCTGCCGACCGTGCGTGCCGCCACACGGAAAGTGCAGCCGCGGCGAATCCCCCGTCGATACCTCCGAACACCGGGGTGGAGCTGTTCACGCGGAGGATGTTCTCCCGGCGGTCAGCCGTCCGCGAGAGCGCGAGGAGGTGGGAATGAACGTCGAGACTGCGCCGGCGACAGTCGTTATCTGCTGCCGACTACCGGCGCGGATCATGGCGACGGAACTTGCGGACTGGGTTCAGTTGGCCCACAGATCGGCGGCCGCCATCACCTGGGTGGCCGGCGTCGATAACCTGCACACGCTCGGCTCCGTTCTCTCCGATCAGAGCGGGACGACGCGGATCGCGGTCGAGGCCGACGAAGTTCTGCTTGGTTCGCGGCAGGCCCTGCGGCGCACGATCGCCGCGGTCCGCCAGGAATGTGGCCAACTCGACGCGGTCGTCGCTGCCGGTGGCCCGGCGGTTCCCCATCGCAGCCTGCTCGTCGACGAGGGGATCCGGGCGCTGTGTGTCGATCGTTTCGAGCAGGTATCCCGCGGATCCCGTCGGCCGGCCCCACACGGCTGGCCGTGCCGGAGCCTGCTCTGGGGACTGTGGGAGGTGGCCGGTGCGGCCAAGCCGACATTCGGCCCGCTCGGCCGTGTGCTGCACTGGCGAGCGTTGCGGCCGCTGGCACCGGGCACGCTGTCTGTGCTCCACGTGACGGCCACAACAGATGGCGCATCACGCACGATTCGCAGCCGGCTGGAGCGGGTGCTGGGCCTGGTGACGCGGCGCCGGGCCAGGGCCCCCGTGAACGTGATACACCTGGCCGATCTGCCCGATCTGCTGGTCGGCGGGGATGCGGCCCGCACGGGCTCGGTGCTCAAAGCGGCCTGAAATCAGCCCCGAGCCAGCTCGAGGAGCGTCCAACTCAGGTAGGACAGGATCAGGCTCGCGATCACGAAGCCGATATCGAGGGCGATGCTCACGCGACGAAACGGAAACGCCGCCGCCAGGTCTGCCAAAAACAGGATGCCGATCAGCCCGGACACGATCATTCCCACCAGTGGCATGAGCTTCGACACCGCTTGTTTTCTCCTTTCCGGCGGCGGCATTCGCCCGCCGCGGTTCGGCATACCATAATCGACCAGCCTCGAATCGCCATCCGCAGTTGTTTTTCACCGTTTCCTGGTCCCTGCCAACCTTCCCTTCACGCGACAGCGAGCCTTTCCCGTGCCCACTCCACCGACAGGCCGAACCGCCGTCTATACAGGGTCTTTCGACCCCATCACGCTCGGCCACCTCGACGTGATCGGCCGTGCCAGCCAGATCTTCGACACCATCATCGTGGGAGTCGGCATCAACCCCGACAAGCAGCCGATGTTCTCGCTGGAGGAGCGTGTGGGGCTCGTGGAGGCGGCGGTGGCCCACCTGCCCAACGTGCGTGTGGAATTGTTCAGCGGTCTCTCGGTCGCCTTCGTGCGACAGCGGCAGGCCCATGTCCTGCTGCGCGGCGTACGGTCGCTGACCGACATCGAGGCCGAATTCACGATGACCCTCGCCAACCGCAAACTCGACCCGTCCGTCGAGACGGTCTTCCTGATGGCAGACTCGCAGTATTCCCACATCTCGTCGTCGCTGCTCAAGCAGATTACGCCGCTCGCCGATGACAAGGCGCTGCTGCAATTCGTTCCAGCACCGGTCGTTCGGGCGCTCCGCGAGAAACTCGCCTCGGGATGAACAGGGCGGCCTGAAGACCTTCCCCCCGAGGGCCGGTGGACCGCGTGAAATCAGTTCGCGATGACGCGGGAACTGGCGTCGCCACCTTCGAAGTGCTGCCGGAGATAGCGGGCCCGCTCGATGTTGCGGTCGTTCGTGTCGAGTTCCATGCCCCGCAGCTTCTGGAGGTGGGCCGGCTGCGTACGGACGAGCAGGGAGTTGATGTCGGCGAGCTTGACGTCCCCGATCAGCCCCAGGAGCACGCCCATGCGCACCCGCGAGAGGAGCTGCATCGTCTCTTCGGCGCTGATCGTCTGGGCCGTCCGCAGGATGCCGAAGGCGCGGCTCACCTGGTCGTGCACGTTCTGCTGCGTCTCGCGCACGAGAAACTCCCGTGCCCGCCGCTCGTAGTCGATCAGCACGGGCACGACATCTCCGACCTGTTCCACCAGCTCCTCCTCGGTGCGGCCGAGGGTGGTCTGGTTGGAGATCTGATAGAAGTCGCCCATGGCCTGGGAGCCCTCGCCGTAGAGACCCCGAACGGCGAGCGAGATCTTGTGCAGGCTGCGAAACACCTTGTCGATCTGTCGGGTGATCACCAGTGCCGGCAGGTGCAGCATCACGCTCACGCGGATGCCGGTGCCGACGTTCGTCGGGCAGGCCGTGAGATAGCCCCAGCGGGGATGAAAGGCGTAGGGAACGACTTTTTCGATCTGGTCATCGACGACCTTGATCTGCTCCCAGGCGCCCCGCAGGTCGAGCCCGCTGTGCATGCACTGGATCCGCAGGTGATCCTCCTCGTTGATCATCAGGCTGACCTGCTCCATGCGGTCGATCGCCACGCTGCGGGCGCCCTGTGCATCCGCGTGTTCGCGGCTGATGAGTTGCCGCTCCACGAGAAACTGCCGGTCGATTTCCTCGAGATGCCCGACGTCGATGTATTCGAGCCCCTTGCCGATGGGCACCGTGGCGATCCGCTCACGGAGAAATCGCTCGATATCGGCACGGTCCTGCTCCGACGCCCGGCTGACGAACGGATACTGTGCGACGTTGCGGGCCAACCGCACGCGGCTGCTCATCACGATGTCCGACTCCGGCCCCGTGCCGCGCAGCCATTCGCCAATCGACTGCGTCAGCGACTCGAGTTTCATTCAGATCCTCTTTCCATTTCGGCCGCCGGTGCTTCAGAAGCCGTGGAGGCGGACGGGCCGATCCAGCGGTCTTCGATCGACCGGATGGCATCCCTGTTTTCGCGGGCCTTCTCGTAATCCTCGAGGGCGATCGATTCCTTCATCTCCCGCCGTAGGCCGATGACGCGGGTCAGATCCTGCGTGCCATCCGGCAGCGGTTCCGCGCCCGCCACGGTCGGGCCGCGGGATGGGCGGCGGCCAGTGTGCTCCGTGGAGCCGTGAATGTTTGCAATCAGCGGTTCGAGTTCCTTCTCGAATTGCACGTAATCGTGGGGACAGCCAAGCCGGCCCTGATTGCGAAACTCGAAGAAGGTAATCCCGCACATGTCGCAGGCCCGTTGATCGAGCAGCGCCAGTTCGTCAGCCGTCTGGCCGACCCCCAACGGGCCGGTAAGGGCACCGCCGCCGACCGCCCCCTCCGCCGCCTCTTCGGGCGTCTCCACTTCCGACTCAGATTGGTTGAGGTAGTTGCGGGCATGATCCTCGCAGAGATGGAGTTCGCGTACGGCCCCCGCCTCGAGTTCCGTAATGTGGAACACCGCCTGTTTGTCGCAATGCTGGCACTTCATGATCGCCCTCGTCGTTCGGACCGCCTGCGGAATCATAGCGGGTTTGCTGGCCAGGGTCGCCTTCGGGTTGCCGCGCCGCCGACCACGGCCGTTTTCAGGCACGTGCGGGACGGCCCGATGCAGACAGGGCCGGCATGCCGCCCTTATTGTTGCCCCTTGAACCGGCGGCTAGTCTCTGTCGGCAAGCGCCCGCGAGACGCGGGCGCAGTCAGGACGTGCCATCCATGCCCCACCTACCCGATCCGAGTCGTTTCGTCGAGCTGGCGAAGACCTTTCGCCTCGTCCCGGTCTACCGGCGGCTGTTCGCCGATGGGCTGACGCCGCTGTCGGCATTCGCCCGGATCGACGCCGGCGACTGCGGCTGCCTGTTCGAGAGCGTGGTCGGCGGGGAGAAGGTGGGCCGCTACAGCTTCCTCGGCGCCGATCCCTTCATGCGACTCGAGGCCTTCGGTACCTCCGTGCGGATCACGCGGGGCAACGCCATCGAGACATTCGAGTCCGCCGACCCGCTGGGCGAACTCCGACGCCGTATGGAACCCTTCACGCCGGCGCGGCTCGCCGAACTGCCGCCATTCACCAGCGGCGTGGTGGGGTATGCGTCCTATGACTCCGTCCGTTATGCCGAGCATCTGCCCGACGCACCCGCGGACGATCTGCAGCTGCCAGACCTGAGCTTCGCGTTCTACGATCGGCTGCTCGTCTTCGACAACGTCACGAAGTCGCTCGATATCGTCGTGCTCGCCCACATCGAGGAAGGCTCGGCCGCCGGCGTCGCTGCGGCCCGCGCGGCGGCGTGCCGCCGGATCGACGCCACGATCGAACAGCTTTCACGGGATGGTGGCTGGCCGCCGGCCGCCGACATCGGCCCGCGGCAGCAGCCGCGCTGCCTCACCGACGGCAGCCTCCGCACGACGTTCACCGAGGCGCAGTTCACGGCCGCCGTGAACCGCGCCATCGAATACATCCGTGCCGGCGACATCTTCCAGGTGGTGCTCAGCCGCCGTCTGGAGATTCCGTTCGAGTTGCCCCCCTTGGAGCTCTACCGCACGCTGCGGGTCGTGAACCCGAGCCCGTTCATGTTCTATCTGCGCACGCCCGAGGCCACGCTCGTGGGCAGTTCGCCGGAGATCATGGTGCGGGTCGTGGACGGCACGATCACGGTGCGGCCGCTGGCCGGCACCCGCCCCCGTGGAGCGACGCCCGAGGAAGACCACGAGCTCGCCGCGGCCCTGCTCGCCGACCCGAAGGAGCGGGCCGAGCACGTGATGCTGATCGACCTGGGCCGCAACGACGTCGGGCGGGTTTCGCGAATCGGCTCCGTCGTGCTCAGCGACGTGATGTCGATCGAGCGTTACAGCCACGTGATGCACATTACGAGCAACGTCACCGGCCGCCTTGCCCCCGACACGACGGCCTTCGATGCCCTGCGGGCCTGCCTGCCGGCCGGCACCGTTTCCGGAGCCCCGAAGATCCGCGCGATGCAGATCATCGACGAACTGGAGCCCGTTCGCCGCGGACCCTATGCGGGAGCCGTCGGCTACATCGACTTTGGTGGCTCGATGGACACCTGCATCGCCCTGCGCACGGTGGTGCTCACGGGGGGCAAGGCCTACGTCCAATCGGGCGCCGGCATCGTGGCCGACAGCGATCCCAAGAGCGAGTTTCAGGAAACGATCAACAAGGCGAAGGGCATGCTCGTGGCACTCGAGATGACGGCCGACCGCCTGCGTCGCCCGGCCGCAGCCGGCGCCGCGCAGCCCGCCCCCGCGGCCTCATGATCCGTTTTGAACAGTCGACGATCGAGCAGTCCGGCCACATCGTGATCGACCGCCTGTCGCTGGCCGTTTCCGCGGGCCAGGCGCTCGCGGTCATCGGACGCACCGGGGCGGGCAAATCCACGCTTCTGGCAGCGCTCGCCGCCGCCATTTCGACCCGCGGCGGCGACATCACCGTGCAGGGGCACTCGGTGCGCCGTGATCCGGCCGGCGTCCGCCGCCTCATCGGCTACGTGCCGGCCCGCCTGGAAGCCTGGCCGGCGGCCCGCGCCGCCGACTTCCTCGAGCTGTTTGCCAACGCCGCCGGCCTCTCGGGCACCGGGCTGCGGCGGGCACTCGACAAGTCGTTGTCGCTGGCGGGCCTCGGCGGTCGCGGCAGCCAGCAGATCGACCAACTCTCCGACGGCGCAGCAAAGCGGCTGCTGATCGCGCGGGCGCTCCTGCACGACCCGCAGGTGCTGGTGTTTGATGATCCGTTCGCCAGCCTCGATCCCCCCGACCGCCGAGAAACCGAACGGCTCATCGGCGATGCAACGCTCATGGGCCGCACCGTCATCGCGGCGATCAACGCAGCTGACGTTTCCGACTGCTTCACGCATCTCGCCGTACTTGCCGACGGCCGGATCACCGCCCATGGCCCCGCGTCGCCGGAGACTTTTACCGCCGATCGGGCCTGGCGTTACCGATTTGTCTGCCGTGGACAGGCCGCCGCGGTCGCGGACACGTTGCGATCGCTCTCCGCTGAACCCCATCTCGTCGACGCCGACACGGTCGACTGCCGCGTCGCTGCAGCGGGCCCTGCGTCCGGGAGGCTGATTGAGGCCGTCGTGCGGTCGGGCGTCAACGTCGAGTCGGTGGGGCATCATCCGCACTGGGCCGCACAACTGATCGACAGCTAGCGTTCCGCGGGAAAAATTACCGCAGGAAACCGCGTTCCACGAGCAGCGGCTCGTAGGGGCTGCCGCGGAGCATCCGTACGGCCAGTGGCGTCGCCATGAGCGTGGTGCCGATCGCCATCAGCACGAGCATGCAATAGACAACCGGCGGGATCACTCCCAGATCCATGCCGATATTGACGACGATCAGTTCCATGAGCGCCCGCGTGTTCATCAGCACGCCGACGCACGAGGCCTCGCCCGCCGGCATGCCCGCGAGCCGCGCGGCCAGTCCGCAGCCCCCCCACTTGCCGAGCACCGCAACCGCCAGCACCGCCCCGCACCAGAGCCAGGCCTCGGGGGAGGCCAGTGCACCGACGTTCGTCCGCAGGCCCGTGTAGGTGAAGAAAATCGGCAGAAAAAAAACCGTCACGAAATCGGCAAGGTGGCCGGCAATGGCCTCCCGCACGCGCGGCGCCCCGGAGAGCGACGCCCCCAGCAGAAACGCGCCGAAGATCGCGAAGATGCCGATCAGGCTCGTGGCCAGCGCCGCGCAGAGCAGCGCGGCCAGCAGGAGCGAGAGCATGCCCAGCGACAACTGCGGCCGGCCCGGCTGCGCGTGCGGCTGGGTATGCGGCTGGGCGGCGTTGCCGACGGCACGCTCGAGGAGCGGCAGCAGGACCGGGCGGATCACGAAGAAGCACAGGCCGGCAAAGCCAGCCGTGGCCCCGAGCATGCGGATCACCGCCAGGGGCTCGAATTGCCCCACGGCGATCGCGGAGACGGCGGCCAGAAGCGTCCAGCCGACCGCGTCGTCGCAGGCCGCGGCGGCGATCACGGTGGCGCCGATCGGCGTGTGTTGCATGCCCATTTCGATCAGAATCCGTCCCAGAATCGGAATGGCCGTGATCGACATCGCGGTGCCCATAAACAAGCTGAATGACCACGGGTCGACTGCAGCCGGGGCTCCCAGGGCCTCGAACCGGGGCAGCATCGCGATTGCCAGCCCGAAGCCGAGCGCAAACGGGGCCGCGATGCCCGCGAGCGAGATCGCGGCAGCCAGCCCGCTCTGCCGGCGGATGTGGGAAAAATCGAACTCCAATCCGATGAGAAATAGGAGCAGGATCAGGCCGATCTGGCTGAAGCTCGTGAGCGAGGCTTCGAGCGCCGCGCCAGTCCCGGCGCCGCCGAATACGAACGCCGAGAATGCGGGCGCCACGGCTCCGAGCGCCGAGGGGCCCAGCAGCAGGCCGGCGACGATTTCGCCCACCACACTCGGCTGGCCCAGCCGCCGCGCCACGACGGCCCCCAGCCGCGCGGCGAGAATGATCACGATCAACTGGACGAGCAGGGGCCGCAGCAGCGCCTCGCCGGAAGCTCCCAGCAGCGTCGGCCAGAAGGCCCCTGCGGCACCTGCCAGCGGAGCGAGTGCGGCGAAGTGCATGGCGGCCAATCCCGGCGAAAATATGGAGTGGTGGGGTTGAAGACCCGAATCGTATAACGACGCGTAGAAAAAGCAGATGCCAACCCTTTGACCGCGTTGAAAACCGGCGGTTCGCCAGCGTTGCGGGTGCCGGCCTCAGGAGGTCGCTCGAACATGTACTCTGCCCGAGACCCTGACGACATCGACCGCTTCTTCCGGGGACTCACCGAGCACGCGTTTCACGCCCGACTCGGCATCGTCGACCCGCCCCTGGTCGACTATGTGTCACTCCTGCTCGTCCGGTTCATCCGCAACGACCAGATCCGCACGCTGCCCCACGCCGGGCCGGCCGAGATCGACGACGTGGCGGAAATGCTCTCGGCCGTGCAGCAGGCCTCCACCGCCGCCGCCCGTGACGAGTATCGCCACATCGGCGACTACACGCTCTTCTGGAGCGGACTCTATCCGGAGGCCTTGCGGAGGTTTCAGCATCCGTCGCGACAGGACCACTTGCTCGATTACCGTGCCGCCGGCAAGAAGGCCTACTGGATCGCGAGCACGCTGGAACCCGCCGACGCCGATGCCGAGCGGCATCTCCTCGAGCGTCTCAGCCATGAATACGATCTCTGCGTGGCTGGCCTCACGGAAGTTCGCCGCGCGTGGAGAGAGCCGGAGTGACGGGCTGAGGCTTCTTCTCCACTCAGCACCTGCGACCCCCCGATGCTGAGGAGCCGGGATCGGCGGAAGCTCGCGGAGCATTGGAGTTTTCGCTGAGTCGAGGTCAGCGCTGTCGCACGGCCCCAGTGCGAAAAATCCACGCGACAAGACTTCTGCCGGCCCGGCGACCAATGCGGGTTGCTTGTACAGCGCAGGAAGTCGACCCGGATGCGCTTCAGGATGAAGTGGTCAACAAATGCAATCACCGTGCCGAACAGGATCGAGCCTGTTCCATTCAGCACGAGGTCCCCACGGCGGCGGCGAGTTTGCCGACGTAGTCCTCGACACCGCGGACAAGTTCCTCTCGCGGCTTCGAGCCGGCCTCGGCGAGGTGCCGCACGAGTGCGGAACCGACGATCACCCCGTCGGCCACGGCGGCCACTGCCTTGGCCTGCTCGGGGGTCGAAATGCCGAAGCCCACGAGGATCGGCACGTCGGTCTTCGTCCGCAGCCACTTCACCCTGTCGATCAGCCCCGCGGGCAGGTCGGTGCGGGCGCCGGTGACGCCGGCGACCGATACGCAGTAGAGGAATCCCGTCGACCGTCGGGCGATGGCCTCGGCACGGTCGGGGGGCGTGGTGGGCGTGACGAGCCGCACGAGGGCGAGGCCCGCGGAGCGGCAGGCCGCGTCGAGGTCGTCCGATTCCTCGACCGGCAGATCAGGCACCACGAAGCCCGCCAGCCCCGCAGCCTTGGCGTCGGCCACGAAGCGGTCGATGCCACGCCGGAAGATGATCGAATAACTGGCCATCGCGAGGATCGGCATCCGCACCTTCGCCGCTGCCCGCTTCACGGTGGCGAAGAGCGCCTCGATCGTCATGCCATTGTCGAGCGCGCGGGTGTAGGAGGCCTGGATCACGGCGCCGTCTGCGATCGGGTCGCTGTAGGGTACGCCGAGTTCGCAGAGCGAGGCGCCCGCGCGGTCGATCGCTTCGAGGATGGCAACCGTCGTGTCGACGTCGGGATCACCGGCCGTCACGAACGGCGCAAGGGCTTTGCGTTGCTGCTCCCGGTTGGCTGCAAACACGGCGGCAATTGACGCTGTTCCGCTGGGCATGGTCTTTTCCATTCAGCCGTCCACCATGCCGCGGAGCCGGGCAATTTCGGCGGCATCCTTGTCGCCACGCCCCGACAGGCAGATCACCAGGATCTCGTCTGCCGGCCGCCGGGCGGCTTCCTTCACCGCCCAGGCGATGGCGTGGGATGTTTCGAGCGCCGGCAGGATGCCTTCGCGCCGGGCCACCAGATCGAAGGCGTCGAGCGCCTCCGAGTCGGTGACGCTCGTGTATTCGACCCGGCCCGCATCCCGCCAGTAACTGTGCTCGGGTCCGACGCCCGGATAGTCGAGGCCGGCCGACACGGAATGCACGTCGGCTGTCTGGCCATCCTCGTTTTGCAGCACGTAACTCAGGCTGCCGTGCAGAATCCCAGGGCTGCCGTAGCTTAGGCTCGCGGCATGATCGCCGGCCTTGGCGGAACGTCCGCCCGCCTCGACACCGATGAGCCGCACTCCCGCATGATCGATGAACGGGTAGAACATTCCCGCCGCATTGCTGCCCCCCCCGACGCAGGCCACGACCATGTCGGGCAGGCGGCCAAACTGCCGGCGGCACTGGTCGACGGCTTCACGGCCGATCACCGATTGGAAGTCGCGGACGATCCGCGGAAACGGGTGCGGGCCGACAACGGAGCCGATGATGTAGTGGGTGTTCTCGACCGAGCCCATCCAGTCG
This sequence comes from Planctomycetia bacterium, assembly GCA_026401035.1. Classification (GTDB taxonomy): domain Bacteria; phylum Planctomycetota; class Planctomycetia; order Pirellulales; family UBA1268; genus RGVT01. The sequence goes on from JAPLNR010000060.1 coordinate 132,181, forward strand.
CGCATCGCCTCGTTGATCGCGTCCCGCAGGGTTCGTGAACCGGTCTCGACGGGTCGCACCTCCGCCCCCATGAACCGCATGTTGCGGACATTGGGAGCCTGCCGACGGACGTCCTCGGAACCCATGTAGACGATGCAGTCGAGCCCGAAGCGGGCGCAGGCCGTGGCGGTGGCCACACCATGCTGACCGGCACCGGTTTCGGCGATGATCCGCCGTTTGCCCATCCGCATCGCCAGCAGCCCCTGGCCGAGCGTGTTGTTGATTTTGTGGGCGCCGGTATGGCTGAGATCTTCACGCTTGAAATAAATCTGCGCGCCGCCGGCGAGTTTGGTGAGCCGCTCGGCGAAGAGCAGGGGGGTGGGCCGGCCGACGAATGCCGCCAGCAGCCCGTCGAGTTCCTGGGCAAACGCCGGATCGGCGATGGCGTCTTCATAGGCCCGCTCGAGCTGCTCGAGTGCCGCCGAGAGCGTTTCCGGAACGTAGCGGCCCCCGAAGCGGCCAAAGCGGCCGAGCGCGTCGGGGACGCTGGAAAGCGGTCCCAGCGGGGCCGACGGTGCTGGAGAGGTCGTGGACACGGGTTGGTATCCGGCGAGGGAGCGGCAGCCGGGCACCTTCGGGCGACCAGCCTGTACCTCGGATTGTAGCCTCCGCGCCCATGGCTACCATCGCGGGGTGTCAATCGGCCGCTGATACCTGTGGATCGCGGAGTCCCGCGACGAAGATGCCCGAACTTCCCGAAGTCGAGACGATGCGCCGGGGAATCGCCCATGTCGCGGGCCTGCGGATCGCGGCGGCCGAGTTTCCGCGCGGCACCCGGCGGCCGATCTCCGTGCAACCGCGGCCGCAGGATCTTGCCCGGCGGCTCGCCGGCCGCCGGATCGCGGCCGTGCAGCGATTTGGAAAGCGGGTCGCCCTGGAGATCGAAGCGGAGGCGGCCGAGCCACACCAGTGGTTGGTGATCGAGCCACGGATGACCGGCCAGATGCTCGTAGCCGAACCGCCGACGGCCGACCACGTGAGGCTCGTGCTCACGTTGCGGTCGCGTCGCGTGCCGAGGCTGCTGTTTTGGGACCGCCGCGGTCTGGGAACCATCCGGCTTCTGGACGAAGCGGGGCTCCACACGGCCTGCGGCCCCGACCGGCTGGGACCCGATGGCCTCGCCATCACCGGCGATGAACTGCATGCGAAACTCGGCCGTTCCCGCCGACCAGTGAAGGTGGCATTGCTCGACCAGCGGGCCGTGGCGGGCATCGGCAACATCTACGCCGCGGAAATCCTGTTTCACTCGGGAATCGATCCGCGAGTGGCCTGCAGGCGACTCACCGTCGCTGCGTGGGAGCGGGTCGCGGCGACCGCACGGCACCTGTTGGCCAAGGCGGTCCGGCTTGAGGGCTCGACAATCGGCGATGCCACCTACAAGACCGCCGACAACCGGGCGGGCCGGTTTCAGCGGCAGCATCGCGTCTACGGCAAGGCGGGCACGCCCTGCGGCACCTGCGGCGCAACGGTCGTGAGGATTGTCCAGGCGCAGCGGTCGACCTTTTTCTGCCCGCGGTGCCAGTGGCAGCCCCCACGACGATCCCGTACCCTTTAACGACTGGGCAACCGCAAAGGATGTCGCGCGCCCCGGTCGCAGCGGTATTGGTCCGGGCGTGCCGTCGATTCTTTGCATCGGCGGAACGCCCCCTTCGATGGAGCATGTTCATGCGCACGCTTTCAGGTCTGCCCCGCCGCAGCTTTCTCACCGGGGCCGTAGCCGCGGTTGGCGGTATTTCGCTGCCGGGACTGGGGAGGAGCGAAGAGCCCGCGGCGAAGACGCCCGAGACGCTGGCCCAACTGCTGCACGCAGGGCTCTCGCCACAGCAGCGGAAAGCCGTCTGCTTTCCCTGGGAATACGTCCACCCGAAATTCGGCCTGCTGCGGACCCGCGTGGCCAACAACTGGAATGCCTCGGCGCCGACCGTTGCGGGCGACTTTTTCACGAAGGATCAGCAACGCCTGGTCCGTGACATCTTCGAGCATCTCATCGAGCCCGAATGGCATGCACGGTTCGACAAGCAACTCGAGGACGATGCCGGCGGTTTTGGCCACGATCAGTCGATCGCCCTCATCGGCACTCCGGGCTCGGGACAATTCCAGTTTCTTCTCACCGGCCGTCACATGACGCTCCGCTGCGATGGCGACTCGGCCGAGCACGTCGCCTTCGGCGGCCCGATTTTCTACGGCCACGACGCCGGCGGCTCCACGGAAGAGCCAAACCACCCGGGCAACGTCTTCTGGCCGCAGGCCCTGGCCGCCAACGGCATCTACACGATGCTCGACGGACGGCAGCGAAAACTCGCCCTCGTCGACAGCCTGCCGCGGGAAAATGCGATCGCCTTCCGCGGCCGCGAGGCCGGCGCCGGCATCCCCGTCTCCGAACTCTCGCCCGATCAACGAGCGGAGATGGAGAAGGTGCTGTCGCTTCTGCTCGAGCCCTACCGCACGACCGATCGCGACGAGGCGCGGCAGTGCCTGACGAAGCAGGGAGGGCTCGAGGCCTGTCGGCTCGCCTTCTACCGCACCGGCGACCTGGGCGACGACGGCATCTGGGACAACTGGCGGCTGGAGGGACCCTCGTTCGTCTGGCACTACCGTGGAGCCCCCCACGTGCACGTCTGGGTCAACATCGCCGACACGCCCGCGATTCCCACCAACGCCTGATGCCACTCCCCGGGAAATCATGACTGACTGCTGCGTTATCGGAGGAGGCATCATCGGGCTGTCGATCGCCCGCGAACTCGCCGGGCGGGGGCTGTCGGTGCGGGTGCTCGCCCGCGATCACAACCGCGACACGGCGTCGTGGGCCGCCGCCGGCATCTTTCCTCCCGCGCCCTTGTTTCCGGGCTGCCATTCGGGAGCGGTGCTCACCGCCTGGAGCGACCGGCTGCATCGAGACTGGGCCCGACAGCTCCAGGATGAAACGGGCATCGACAATGAACTGCGGGCGTGCGGCGGGCTGCACGCCGCGGCGAACGAGAAGACAATCGCGCGGCTTCGGGAATCCGCGGCCGATTGGCGGCGAAAAGGGGCCGCCTGCGAATGGCTCGACGGCCCGACCATGGCCAGTCGAGAGCCGGCGCTCGCCGGCGCAGTCGAACGCGGGCAGATTCTCGCCGGCTACCTGCTCCCAGACGAAATGAGCATCCGGCCACCGCGTCACCTCGAGGCCTTGCGGCAGAGTTGCCAACGTCGTGGAGTGGAGATCACCCCCGCCGCCGTCACGGCGATCCCCGTGGCCAACGGTCGGATCGAGGGCATTGCCACCTCGGCGGGACTCGTGCAGGCCGGCGCGTATTGCCTCGCCGCCGGCGCCTGGTCGGAAGCACTCGCGCGGCCGCTCGGGCTGCGGCTTCAGACCCGTCCCATCCGTGGCCAAATCGTGCTCTTGAGCCTTCCGCGGCAGATTCTAGCCCGCGTCGTCAACCTCGGTCTCGAATACCTCGTGCCGCGCGACGACGGCCACCTGCTCGTCGGCTCCACGCTGGAAGATGCCGGATTCGATTCCAAGACGCAGGCGGCGGCGGTCGAACAGCTCATGACGTTTGCCCACAATCTGCTGGGAGCACTGCCCGACGCCCGGATGGAGCAGGCCTGGGCTGGGCTGCGGCCCGGGTCGGCCGACGGACTGCCGTCGCTCGGCCGGGTTCCCGACGTCGTGAATGCGTTCGTCGCCGCCGGGCATTTCCGGGCCGGCCTGCATCAGTCGACCGGCACGGCGGTGCTGCTTGCCGATCTGATCACGGGGGGCGAACCGGCGATCGACCCCAGGCCGTTCGATCCCGCCCGGATCATCAGTGCGGACAGCAACTCTCATCCTGACTCGGTCGACGCCTACCTCGCCCGCGCGGCTGCTGAATCCGCATGACAGGCGACAGCAGACAGCCGATGACTGAAGGGCTCATGCCGCGTTCAGGCAGAGCCGACGATGGATCGCTTCGATGTCGTCTGGAACGAGTGGTCGGCCCGGGCTGCCCTCGGCGAGCAAACCCGCCAAGGCAGCGAGCCGGGTGACCAGCGCGGGAATGCCGCCGGCAATCTCATGGATTGTGCGGGCCACTTCGTCACGTTCGCGGATCGAGCCTGCCGCCAACAGCCTGCCGGCGACCAGCATTCGCGATTCAGCGAGCGTGAACGGGGGCAGCGTGGCCCGCAGCGACACGGCCTGTTCGAGACGGCTGTCACGGGCTACGAGCGAGAGCAGGCGGCCCTCTCCGGCCAGGGCCACGGCCCCGGCGGGCTGCCTCTGAAAATAGCGGTCGATCAATTGTCCGAGTGCGTTCTCCCGCGCCAGGTGGGCGTCGTCGATCAGAAGCATTTCCGGCACCGCGGCGGGCGGCTCTGCCGCGAGCATTCGCTCCACCGCAGCGATGCCGAATCTGGCAGGCACAATTGTCGACGGCTGCCGCGACCGGACGATGGTCTCCAGGACGAGCGTCTTGCCGACGCCGGCCGGCCCGCAGAGCAGCGCGACGGTTCCCGGCCGTTCCAGGCAGTAGGCCACGCGGGCCGCGGCGGCCTGCTGGGCAAGCGTCAGTCGTTGTTCGGCGACGGGGTCAGGCATCGGGTGGCTCCACCGAGTCGTCGGGGCTGGACGCCATCTCGAACGTGATCACTTCGCCGAGCACCCGCAGGCCGCAGGCGGTGAGTGTCTCGCCCTGGGCCGGAACGGCAGCCCGGTCGGCCCGTCGCACGAGAATCACCGCATCGCAGCCGAACGCCAGTTGCGCCACCTGTCGCTGCCGGATGGGTCCGGGCGGAAACCAGATTCCGGCATCGACGATGACGATGTCGGCGCGGTCGGCATGGTGTTCGCGGGCTTTGAGATCGCGGCATTGCAGCGGTGGCTTGCTCACGCAGGCTACCCGCCGCCCACGGCCTTGGAGCGTGAGGAAGGCACCACGGGCGACCGTCGTAACGCCTGCGCCCGGCTGACCGGCGGTGATCGCAAACACCCGGCAACCAACCGCCTGAGCGGCCTCGATCTGCTCCGCAATCTGGATCCATTGATCCGGCACCGATTCGAGCAACTTGGAAAGCAACGGGTCGCCGAACTGCATCGCGACGGCCTGTATCGCGACGGCCTGTGGATCGACCGGCGGCGGGGCGACCGTGGCTGCTGCGGCAGGCAGCGCCGCGGTCTGGTCGGACACCGCCGGGCCGACGGTCGCCCGCACCCGATCGATGGTCTGACGCACCGGGTCGGCGAAATCCAGTGCGGTACGACCGAGAAATACCCGATCGATCAGGTCGAGCGTGTTGTGGACTGGAGTGGTCTCGATGTTCATGGGTGTCGCACCGTTCAAGGCTGCACGCTCGCCGGCAAGGGGGCGCCGGACGACAGTTCGCGCGCCAGACGCTCCGGTCGCAGCTGCGCCCGGGTTTCGAGGCTCGCCTGCAAAACCCGGTCGGCGTCCGCCCGCTGACGGTCGTTCCACCAGGCGGCGGTCCAGGTCACGGCCGCCAGCAGGACAAGGGAAACAACCGATCGAAGCGGAAATCGCACGCTCGCGATGGCCGGCGGGCGGTGCGGTAGCGGTCCGGCTGAAACGGTCGGCGCACCAAGCTCGGCCGGGATGATGGGCTCGTCCAGAATAACGTGCGCAGCCGCAATGACAGGCGCAGCCGCAATGACAGGCTCAGCCGGGATGTCGAGTTCAGCCGGGACGACGCGAATGACGGGTATGACAGACGTTCCAGGGATGAGGTGTTCAGGACTTTCCGGTGGCGCCGTCACCGATTCGGTGGCCTCGAGTGCGGGGAGGCGGGCGATGACCTTCATTCAAACCTTTCCCGACTCTGAATTGCAGCGTCGCCCGTTCCCCATGGCCCGCGATCCCGGCCCGCGTTCGCCACCTTCAAAGGTGACAATGAATCCGGGTTCCGTCAGGGAGAATCGACCCTCCGGCAGGCTGGCTTGAGAAATCAGACGCCGCGGTCGGGCAGGCGACCCCGTGCGCGGAATTGGGCCCTCCTGCACGGCCCCGCGGCCTCCGCAATATGCCCGAATCGCCCAGTCGCCTATCATCATGGTTTCAACGGCGTCCACGGACGGAACGTCGCCAGCCCTCTCACGGACGTGTCTCCAAGACAACCCACATGCCCACTGCACCGCGCCCCGCTCGTATCGAAGCTTTTCATTCCCTGCTGGCCAACCGCATCGCCGTTCTCGACGGCGCCATGGGAACGATGGTCCACGCCCTTTCCCTCAACGAACAGGGATTTCGGGGTGAGCGATTTCGCGACCATCCCAAGGACCTGAAAAACTGCATCGACATCCTCGTGCTGACGCAGGGGGATGCCATCCGGGGAATCCACGCCGCCTATCTCGAGGCTGGCGCCGACATCGTGGAGACCAACACGTTCGGGGCCACGAGCATGGCCCTCGCCGACTTCGGGCTCTCCGCTCACGTCCGGGAACTCAACCTTGCCGCAGCGCGGTTGGCCCGCGAGGCCGCCGACGCCGCCACGGCGAAGACGCCCGACCGGCCCCGGTTCGTGGCCGGCTCGATCGGGCCGACCAACAAGCAGCTTTCGATCGCGGGCAACGTATCCGACCCCGGTCATCGCGACGTGACGTTCGACCAGATGGTGGCGACCTACCGCGAGCAGGTGGAGGCGTTGCTGGAGGGGGACGTCGACCTCCTGCTGGCCGAGACGGCCTTCGATACGCTCGTTCTCAAGAGCTGCCTGTTCGCGATCGAGCAGGTCTTCCAGGACACCGGGATCCGCATCCCCGTGATGGCCTCGTTCACCGTTTTCGAGGGGGGGAGGACGCTCTCGGCCCAGACGGTCGAGGCCTGCTGGGAGAGCATCGCCCATGTCGACCTCGCCAGCGTCGGGATCAACTGCGCGCTCGGCCCGGAAAAACTCCGCCCGCATCTGGCCGACCTTTCGCGAATCACGCCGCGGCTGGTGAGCTGCTACCCCAACGCCGGCCTGCCCAACGCCCTGGGCGGCTTCGATGAGACACCGGAGATGATGGCGTCGGTGCTCGAGGAGTTCGCCCGCGAGGGCTGGCTCAACATCATCGGTGGCTGCTGTGGCACCACGCCGGCGCACATCAAGGCGATTGCCGACGTCGTCGCGAAATACCCGCCCCGGGTGCCGCCCACGCCGGAGCCCCGGTCGCGGTATTCCGGGCTCGAACTGCTCGAGATCCGGCCGGAGAGCAGTTTCACGGTCATCGGCGAGCGGACGAATGTCACCGGCTCGAAAGCCTTCGCCCGCCTCATCAAGGAGGATCGCTACGAGGAGGCGGTGACCGTCGCCCGGCATCAGGTCGAGAACGGGGCGAACATCATCGACGTCAATGTCGACGAGGGCATGCTCGACGGCCCGGCGGTGATGACGAAGTTTCTCACGCTGCTCTCCAGCGAGCCCGACGTCGCCCGCGTGCCGGTGATGGTCGACAGTTCGCGATGGAGCGTGCTGGAGGCGGGGCTCAAGTGCCTGCAAGGGAAGGGGATCGTCAACTCGATCAGCCTCAAGGAGGGGGAGGCCGAGTTTCTCCGCCAGGCACGGACGGTCCGGCGCTACGGTGCCGCCGTTGTGGTCATGGCCTTCGACGAGGAGGGGCAGGCGACCGAGACCGATCGCAAGGTGGCGATCTGCCGCCGGGCCTACAAGCTGCTCACCGAGCAGGTCGGCTTTCCCCCGGAAGACATCATCTTCGACCCCAACATCCTCACCGTCGCCACCGGCATCGAGGAGCACAACCGGTATGCGCTGAACTTCATCGAGGCCACCCGCCAGATCAAACGGGAGATGCCGCTGGTGAAGGTGTCCGGCGGCGTCAGCAACATCTCTTTCTCGTTCCGCGGCAACGACGCGGTGCGGGAGGCGATGCATGCGGCCTTCCTCTACCACGCGATCAAGGCCGGCATGGAGATGGGCATCGTGAACGCCGGCCAGCTCGCGCTGTACGAGGAGATCGAGCCGCAACTGCTCGAGCGGATCGAGGACGTGCTCTTCGACCGGCGGCCCGACGCCACCGACCGGCTCATCGAATACGCCGAGAGCGTCAAGCAACGCGATCCGGCCGAAACGTCGAAGGCTGACGCCTGGCGGAGCCTCGACGTCGAGGCCCGGCTCTCCCATGCCCTCGTGAAGGGCCTGGCCGACCACGTCGAGGCCGATGTCGAGGAGGCCCGCACCCACTACAGCAGCAGCCTCGAAATCATCGAGGGCCCCTTAATGAAGGGAATGCAGGTGGTCGGCGACCTCTTCGGCGAGGGAAAGATGTTCCTGCCGCAGGTGGTGAAGAGCGCCCGCGTGATGAAGCGGGCCGTTGCCCACCTGTTGCCCTACATGGAGCAGGAGCGGCTGCAGAGCGGCCAGGCGGAGACCAAGCGGGGCCGCGTGCTGATGGCCACCGTCAAGGGCGATGTGCACGACATCGGCAAGAACATCGTCGGCGTCGTGCTCGGCTGCAACGGCTACGACGTGATCGACATGGGCGTGATGATTCCCTCCTCGAAGATCGTCGAGGCAGCGAAGGAGCACAAGGTCGACGTGGTGGGATTGAGCGGACTGATCACGCCGAGCCTCGACGAGATGGTGCACGTGGCCGAGGAGTTCGAGCATGAAAAAATGCGGGTGCCGCTCCTGATCGGCGGCGCCACGACCTCCGCCCGGCACACGGCCGTGAAGATCGCCCCGAAATACTCTGGCGACGTCGTGCATGTGCTCGACGCTTCGCGGGCCGCCGGCGTGGTCGAAAAACTGATCAATCCGACGTCACGCGAGGCGTTCGGGGTGGCCAACCGCGAGCAGCAACTGCGGGACGTCGAGAATTTCAAGCGGCGACAGCAGGCGACGCTCATCCCCTACGCGACCGCACGGAGCAAGCGCTGGACGACCGACTGGGCCACCGCCCCGATCGACACGCCCGAGTTTCTCGGCATCCGGCGGCTCGACAGCGTGCCGCTCGAGGAACTGGTGCCGTTCATCGACTGGTCGCCGTTCTTCATGGCCTGGGAACTGAAGGGAAAGCACCCGGCGATCTTCACCGATCCCGTGGTCGGCACCGAGGCCCGCAAGCTCTTCGCCGACGCCACCGCCATGCTCGACGAGATCGTGCGCACGAAGTCGCTCACGGCCCGGGGCGTCTACGGGTTCTTCCCGGCCAACGCCGACGGTGACGACATCGTGCTCTACACGGATGATTCACGCACGCGGGAGCTCGGCCGCGTGCATACGCTCCGACAGCAGTGGGAGCGGAAGGGACAGGAGGCGTTCCACGCCCTCGCCGACTTCGTGGCACCGGTGGAGAGCGGCCGCAAGGACTACCTCGGGGCCTTCGCCTGCACGGCGGGCCACGGCTGCGAGGAACTCTGCAGCCGCCATGACCGTGAGCACGACGACTACTCGTCGATCATGGCCAAGGCACTCGCTGATCGGCTGGCCGAGGCCTTTGCCGAATGGCTCCACAAGAAGGCGCGGTGCGACTGGGGCTACGGCCGCCAGGAAAACCTCTCCACCGAGGCCCTCATCGAGGAGGGCTACCGCGGCATCCGTCCCGCCCCCGGCTATCCGGCCTGTCCAGATCACACCGAGAAGCAGGCGCTCTTCGCGCTGCTCGATGCCGAAAACGCCGCCGGCATGTCGCTTACCGAGAGTTGCGCCATGCTGCCGGCCGCGAGCGTCAGCGGCCTCTACTTTGCCCATCCGGAAAGCCGTTATTTCGCGGTCGACCGCATCACTCGGGAACAGGTAGAGTCGTATGCCACGAGGAAGGGCATGCCCGTCGCCGACATCGAGCGGTGGCTCGCCCCGAACCTCGGCTACGATCCGTGATGCGACTTCCCAGGCGCCCCGTCGATGCCAAGCCGCCGGTCAAAGCCAGACAAGCCGACAGGGAATTCGGCGTTGCCGCCCGCCGGCAAACGTCCCCGCACTCGAAAGATCGTCGTTGACGCGGGGCCGGCCGCGCCCCTGGGGCCGGCCTCCATGCCGCAATTCGTGCAGCGCTTCCTCGATTACGTCCGGCACGAGCGGGCACTCGCCGACAATACGCAGGCGGCCTACCGCCGCGACCTCCGCGACTTTGCCGCCTGGCTGGCCGGCCGGAATCCGGTGGGGCTCAACGTTCGCGATCTGGGCGACTACTTCGCCGCCCTCAACAAGCGCGGGCTGGCACGGGCCAGCGTCGCCCGTCAGGCAGCCACCCTGCGGACGTTTTATGCCTTCCTGCAACTCGAGGGCGTGATCACCGAGAGCCCCGCGGAACTGATCGCGGCGGCCCGCCGCGACGATCGGATTCCCGGTTCGCTCTCCCCGGAGCAGGTCGATCGGCTGCTCGAAAGCCCCGACCCGCTCACGGCCGGCGGTCGTCGCGATCGGGCGCTGCTCGAACTGCTCTACGCGACCGGCTGCCGGGCTTCGGAGGTCTCGTCCATGCGGCTCACGGATGTGCACCTCCAGGAGAGCTTCTGCACCTGCCGTGGCAAAGGCGACAAGGAGCGGGTCGTGCCACTGGGCAAGCGTGCGGTCAAGGCGCTGCGGCAGTGGATCGACGGACCGCGAAACGACTTTGCCGCCCACGCTGCCGCCCGACCGGCCTGGGTGCTACTCTCCTCGCGGGGCAATCGGCTTTCGCGGATGCGGATCTGGGAACTCGTACGGCTGCACGCCGAACAGGCTGGCGTGCCGAGCGACATCGGCCCGCATACGCTGCGGCACAGTTTCGCGACCCACCTCGTGGCCGGCGGCGTCGACCTGCGGCACGTGCAGGAAATGCTCGGCCACGCCAGCATCGCCACGACGCAGCGTTACACCCACGTCGACGCCAGTCGGCTCCGGAGCGTCCACGAGAAATTCCATCCGCGAAGGTGACCGGCTGAAGCCTGTCCTACCCGCGTTTTGGTGGGGTGAACTTGATCTTCTTGATCAGTTCCACGACCTGGCCATCCTGCACCTTGCCGGAAACCGCGGTGATCGCCCGAACAACGTTCACATATTTGAGCGAGTAATCACAGTCGAGCTCGACCTCTGTCCGCTCGGCAAGCGAGTTCGGGCCCGTGTCGGTGCCGACGAGGCCGATGATCCGCTTGCGGAGTTCGTCGAAATCGGTGACCGCAGTGCCATTCATCGCGATGCTAGCCAGTCCGCCATCCGGGCCGGCCGAGAGCTTCACCCGCACGGGCGGCACCTGCTGGTCGTCGGGGGCGGCGGCGGCGGCCACGCCCAGGGGCATGCGGATATCGAAATCCCCTTCCGGCGCCACGACCTTCAGCGTGCACATGAAGAACGACATGAGCTGGAAGACCACGTCGATCATCGGCGTCATGTCGATGGCGATCTTGTCGCCGAGGGATGACTCACGTTTGGCCATGGATCACCGCCCCTCGTCGTATTGGGCCCGGAGGGCGAACCGCTCGAAGCCCTTTTCCTGACACATCCGGATGATCTGCTGCACCTCACCCGTCTTGGACCGGCCATCAGCCCGGACGATCACGGTCGCCGCATTGGGCTCCTTGCCCGCGTCGAGCATCACCGTCTTCTCGCGCTCGAGATACGTGCCGACATCCGTCACCGCGACCAGTTCACCCGCGTAAATCACGGTTCCCTTGTTGGTGAGCTGCAGGGTGATCGGGCTTTCCAAGGCCCCCTCCACCGGCTTGGCAAGTTGGCTCGACGGGAGCTGAATGCGATCATCCTGCTCGGCCTCAGAGAAATTCATGACGAACATGAAGAACGTGATCAACTGAAAGGTCATGTCGATCATCGGCGTCATGTCGATGTCAGTGGTCGAGGGCGAGCCGCCCTTTTTACGTCCCATGGCGGATTACTTCTTCCCCATGTTCTGAAACCGCGCCATCAGCCGCATCGCCTCCACGTCGATGTCGGCGTTCAATTTCTGCAGCCAATTCTTGAACAGCGCGAAGCAGGCAATGGCCGGGATGGCCAGCCAGAGCCCGATGAGCGTCGTGATGAGCGCCTGGGAGATACCGATGGCGAGTTCGTTTGGCTTGGGTGCCGTCGACGACTTGGCGATGATCATGAAGGCACCCACCATCCCGTCGACCGTGCCGAGCAGGCCGAACATCGGCGCCAGACCGCCGATGAGCGAGACGTAGCTGATCTTGTGCTCCAGCTTCATCGCCTGTTCCCCTTCCTCCTCCTGCATCGCCTCGACGGCAGCGCCGTAGCCCGACTGGAGTTTGCCCATGCCGGCTGCCAGCACATGGCCGAGATAGGAGTCGTCATTTTTCGCCAGTTCATAGGCCGGCTGGTATTCCTTGTTTTCCAGGTGCGCCTCGAAGGCCTGGATGAGCGCCGGCGGCATGAGCACGGCCTTGCGGATCTGCAGGAAGCACATCACCAGCAGGGCGACGAGGCCAAACGACAGCGCCAGAAACACGATCACATACTTTATGCCGAGGGCGTTGTAGTAGAAGACGAGCATGCTCTCGGCTTCAGGCTCCGACTCCTCTTCGGCGGCCTCATCCTGTGCCATGGCCACCTGGGGACAGAGAAGGGCCGGGGCGATCGCGGCCATCCCGACGGCCGACAGCATGGCGATGGCCACGAGCAGCTTGGCCAGTCCGGCGGAAACAATGCCCATGAACCCCTGCCGGCCGCTCTTACTCACGCCCCACTGCATGCTCTTCTCCTTGCAAAAATAGATCGAACGAATCTGCATCGTAAGCCACGGCCTCGAATCGAGCAAAACGCCTGTTCCCGAAAACCCTCAAGTCAGTCCCCGGTCAGGTCTTGGCGGCGGCCGTGGGCTTCTTGGCCCAACCGCTCCCCGGATAGCTCTCTTCGAGCAATTTCCGCGTCTCCCGAGCCCGCTCCGGGTTCTTTGCCCGCTCCCACAACTCGCCGAGGTTGTAGAGCGCCTCTGCATGGGCGTCCGGGCTGCCGTTATAGACCAGGTCGACGGTCAGATAAGAGATCAGTGCGTCTTGGTCCTGGTCGCCGGCCGCCCGATAGGCCCCGCCCAGCGCGTTATACGCCCGCGCAAGCAGATCCTTCTCCTCGGGGTCAGCCTGCTTGATGATCCCCTGAATGAGCTTGACCGCGTCCTGATTCTTGCCGAGCCGCGACAGACAGCGGGCCTTGCCGAGCTCCGCGTTCCGCTTTTGAGCGGCACTGGCGTCATCGGCGGCATCGATCTTGATCGCGATTTCAAACTCCTTGATGGCCTCGTCGTACTTCTGCTGGTCGAAGAGCATCCCCGCCTTGGCCGCCGCGGCCCGCACCTTGAACGCCGCCGGGCCCTTGGCAACATCGGAGTAGGCAGCGAGGGCGCCGTCAGGCTTTCCAGCCCTGGCAAACAAGTCGCCGATCAACTCCTTCATGTCGTAGTAATGATGGCTTTTCGGATGCTTCGTCAGGAAGTCGTTCACGAGCCGGCCGGCGTCCTTGGGATCGGCACCGCTGGCCAGCGCCGCCCGCCCGGCGGCGGCCGCCTTCACGAACTCGACCTCGTCGAGCAGCAATTGCTCGGCGCCATCGAGTTCGCTGGCCTCGATCTTGCCGACCTCCTCGAGGGCCTCCGCTGCCCGGCCGCGGGCGAGCATCGAACGCGCCGATCGCAGCGATTGTGGCTCACCCCCGAACTGCACGTCGCGGATCTTGTCGATCGTGATCTTCTTGGTGTCGCCGTTGCGATCCTCGACATCCACGTCGTTGGCCGACACCGACACGATCTTGCCCGAGACCGCGCCCTCGCTGGTGAGCACGCGATCGGCTGTTTGCGCACGCAGCGGGGCAGCCCCTGCGGCACTGATGCAGGCCAGGCCCAGCGCAAGCACCCCACGAATCACCCGCCGTCGCCCGGCCTGGAAATGAACCGCCCGCCAAATCCGTGTCCGAAGCAATGCCGTCTCCATCATGTTCTCCTGCACCCGATGTATCCGCTGGTCATTCGTAGTGTTCGCCGGCGCACCGGCACCGATCACGCGCCGGCGGCGGCCTCGGCCGCCTGCTGCGCCGCCTTGAGATCGTCCAGTCCCTTCGAGGCCGTATTGCCCCGCTCTTTCTCGATCTCCTTGAGAAGCTTGTCGAATTGCTTGTACATCGACTGCCCGCCGAGTTCCGGATAGAGCTTGTACGTGATGGCGACGTCATTGGCGGCCATCTGCAGCAGTTTGTCACGATCTTCCACCGACGCCTCGGCACGCTGCAGCCTGCACTTGGCCACGTTGTAACGGGCGGCGAAGAACTTGCTCCGCGCATCGAGGGATTTCTCGTCGCTGCCGGCAAACGCCTGCCGCGCGAGTTTGTTGGAAATGCCGCCCCAGCCCCAGATGACGCTGCCGCCGGCCTTGCGTCCCACGATCGCTTCCTTGAAGTACTGCTCGGCCTTTCCCTTGTCGACCGCCTTCTCGCCGGCAGCCTGCAGGAGTTCCGCAGCTTGAATTTGCGTATCGAGCGAATTTTGCCGCTTGGGATCGGACAGGATCCAGTCGATGTGCCCCTGAGCTTCTTCCCATTTTCCGAGTTCCCGATAGACGTTGGCCATCTTCAGGCGGATCGACGGCTCGAACTTGGCGATCTCAGCGCCCCCTTTTTTCAAAAGCCTTTCGTAGGCCTCCGCCGCCTTGGACAGATATCCATCCGCTTTTGCCTGCGGCACCACGGAGCCCGTTCCGGCTCCCGATCCCAGCGAAAGATAGGTCGTCGCCACCCACATCTGCGAGGAAATCTTGTCGTCGCGTTTGGCAACGCCATCGAGAAACTTCTCGAAGCCGCCGAGGATCGCGCCGGCCTTGGCCAGTGATTCGGGCGTGCCTGCCTTGTCACCCGCGCCGAGCTCGTCAAGTTGCCCCTGCAGGTCGCGGCCCATCATGAGATACATCGTCGTCAGTTTTGCCGAGGCTTCTTCGCCGGTGCCGGCGACGGCCTCGAGCCTGTCCATCGCCTGCTGGGCCTTGTCGAGTTTTTCGGACTGGATGAAAAACCGCAGCGCCAGGCTGAGCGTGTTTTCCGCGAGCGGTCCCTCGGTGTAGGCGGGATCCTTGCCGTTGACCACGGTCCACGGACCATAGTCCGGATTTTCGAGCAGCTTCATCACCAGTTCGTTTTCGCCGTCCTCGATCGCGATCTGGCTGCGGGCGACCGCGGCGGCCACGGTTGTCCTGGCCGGCGGCGTGCCGGCAGGCACGGCCGCAAGGCCTTCGTCGATCGCCTGGGCGGCCTTCTGCTTCCAGCCGGCGAGCACCTCGTCGGCTGGCCGCACGCCCTCCTCGAGCCGCCGCTTGTCGAGCACCTCCCGCCAGAGCGCAGCGCCGCCGCGCAGCAGCACTTCCGCACGCCGCGGCGAACTCTCCGGCACCATCTCCAGAATGGCGAGCAATTGCTCGGGGCTGCGGGATTCCGTGGCCGCTGCGATCGCGATCACCGCGGCGTCGGCGCTCTCCGCATCTTCCGGCCAGGTTCTCATGATCAGCCCCGCCACTTCGGCGCAACTGCCCTTGGCGGCACCGCGCCACTCGGCAGGGCCGTCTTTCGAGAGTTGCTGCCAACTCGCCATCGCGATCTTCGCGGCCTGGCGGCTGCCGCGGGCATTCGGATAACGCTCTGCCAGAAAGGCCCCCAGCGTCGCGGCATCGTGGAGCCGGCGAGCGTCGTAGTTGAGGAACGTCAGGATGTAGCGGGCCTGATTGAGGGCATCGATGTCCTCTTCGCCGGCCAGCGGGATCGCCTTGCGAATCACCGCCAAGGCCTTGTCGCGCTCGGCCGCCGCGGCCTTCTGCGCCTCCTGAGCCTCGGGAACCTTGCCAGCGACGGCCAATTGCTTCGCCTCGGCCTGCCTGGCCTGCATGTTCGCCAGCGCGAGCCGCGAGGCGTCCATCGCCGCCTCGAACGAGGCCTCCACGCCCGAGGCGTCGTCCGGCAATGCCTTGCCCAACTGCTCGAGCAACGCCCGCGCCTCGGTGCTGTAATCCTTGTTGAGCTTTGCGACTTCGAGGGCGAGCTTCTTCGCGTTTTGCAGGAGCGGCTTGTTCCGCACCTTGTCCGGGATCGCATCCGCACGCCGCTCGAGCATCAGCGCCGCCCGATACTTCATGCCCAGCCAATCGGCGTCGAGCTTGTCGGCCGGCACCGGCGCCAGCACGATCTTCATGATCCGTTCGTCGAAGTCCTTGAATTCCTTGTCGGCATAGGCCTTGGTATCGAGCCAGCACTCGAGCGATGAGTTGATCGCCTTGGATCGCAACCCCGGCACGAATCCCGCCTCGCCGTCGAGCGAGCGCACGTCGGCAAGGGTCAGCAGCGCCCTTTCGAGCAGTTTCTTTTTCTCGTCCGGCTTCGGCTCCGCCAGCGCGAGCGTCGCGTAATTGCGGCCCTCGTAATAGCGGGCAAAGAGGCCGGCACCGCGGGAGCGGTATTTCTCGTAGAGCTCCTTGTAGTTGGCAGCCGATGTCTGGAGAGCGGCCTGCCACTCCTTCGAATTGGGCTCGAGCGCCCGCGACTTCTCATAGTAGGCCCCACCGATCAACAATCGGGTCTGCAGCAGCTGGCCGCGGAGGGCGTCCTGCCGCTCTTCCAACTGCTCGATCAGCTTCATGTCGCCGGCTGGCCGGCGCACAGGCTTCTTCGACTTTTTCGCAGCTTCGTCTTCGGCGCCGTCCTTGCCCTGCAGCTCGGCGAGCCGGGCATCCACGCCGCGCAGTTCCTTGAGAACGGCGTCCTCCGCATTCGTGACGGCGGTGATCTCCTCGCCTTTCTTGCGAACCGGACCCTCGAGCGTCTTGATGGCCCCTTCGAAGTACGGAAGCGCCTCGACCCGCAATTTTGCGGCGTCCTCGCCCGGCCGTTTCGACTGATCGACCTTCGCCCGGCCCCGCTCGATGAGGAGGTTGCCCTTCTGGGTGAAGGCGGCGATGGCCTGCTGGCCCGTGGGCTCCTCTTTCAGAAACCGGTCGATTTCCTTTTCGGCATTATTGAGTATCTCAGCTCGTTTCTTGCTGTCGGACTCGAGCCGGCTCGCTCCCACCAGAGCCGTCGCCCGCCTGAAGGGCACTTCCTTCTTGAATTCGGCCGAGACAACCGGGTCGCCATCAACGCGTTCGAGCACCCAGAGCGAAACGTCCGACCACTGCTTCTCGTCGAGCGCATCGAGCAACCGGCGCGTGGACCACTCCGCGGTCGATGGGCCATCTGCATCAGCCGCGACAACCGCGACCACCCAGTGGCCGTGAAACAGGCCGATGGCAGCGATGAGCCACCCGAAGCGACGTGATGTTGCCCACCAGAAGTCCCGCGGAAGCATGGTCATCCTGCACGCTGTCGTGAACACGATCTTCAAACGATTGCCCAAACCCTGATTGTGGGAATCGGCGGTGGGTCAGTCAAACCAACAGCGGGCTATTTCCCGGCAACCTGAGCCGCCCGGGCCGTGCGGCCCGCAGCCGAAGAGGCCGCCAGCCAATTCGGAACCTGCCCGGCAGCCGGGAGCTTGACGATCCGCGCCGAACGGATGCCGGGGCAGTCCAGCAACGCGGCCAGCGCCTCCTTCGAGGGCTCCTGATCGAGATTCAAGACGCCGATCGCATCGCCGCCCGGGGTCGAACGGCCAACGGTCATCTGGGCGATGTTCACGCCGAGGCTGCCAAAGGCGGTGCCGACGCGGCCGATGATCCCGGGAACATCCTGATGGGTGAAGACGAGGAGGATTCCGTCGAGGTAGGCCTCCAGCCTGTGCCCTTCGAGCTGAACGAGCCGCGGCATCGCGTGGCCGAACAGCGTGCCAGCCGCCCGGTGCACACGATCGCCCGCCACCAGATCGACGGCGACGACGGAACTGAAAGCCCCGGGATCCGTCCGGCTCTGCTCGACAAGATCGATGCCACGCTCACGCAGCAGCATCTCGGCATTGACGATGTTGACGTCTTCGAATGCGGATTCAAGCAGCCCGGCGGCAAAGGCGGCCGTCACGAGTCGCGTGTTTCGGGCCGCGATCTCGCCGCGATAGGCGATCGAGCAGGATCGCGGCGGGGCTTCGTCGAGTTGTGCCACGAGCAGGCCCAGCCGCCAGGCGAGGTCGAGGAAACCCCGGACTCCCTCGAGCGCGGCCGGATCGATGGCGTTGGAATTGACGGAGTGGCGAATAGTGCCGGTGGAAAAGAAGTCGACGAGCAGGTTCACGCCCTCGACGGCGACCTGTGACTGCGCCTCTTCCGTGCTCGCGCCCAAATGCGGCGTCACGACCACTCCGGGCATCCCGAAGAGCGGACTTTCGGTGCAGGGCTCCTTCTCGAAAACGTCGAGTGCCACGCCGCCGATCACACCGCTCTTGAGCCCCTCGACGAGCGTTTGTTCATCGTAGATGCCGCCGCGGGCGCAATTGATCAGCCGCACGCCGGGCTTGAGAATCGAGAGTTCTTCCTTGCCGATGAGGTGGTGGGTGTCGTCGGTGAGGGGTGTGTGCACGGTCAGGTAGTCAAGTTCCGGCAGCATCCCCCGCACACTGTCGACAAGCTCGATGCCCAGCTCGCCCGCCCGCTCGGGGGAGAGAAATGGGTCGAAGCCGATGACCCGCATATCGAAAGCCCGAGCCCGCTTTGCCACAGCCTGGCCGATACGGCCGAGCCCCACGATGCCGAGCGTCTTGCCCGCCAGCTGCACACCCATGAACTTGTTGCGATCCCAACGATGGTCGCGGAGGCTTGCGTCTGCGGCCGCCACGTTGCGGGAGAGTGCCAGGATCAACGCGAACGCATGCTCCGCCGTGCTGACCGTGTTGCCGGCCGGCGTGTTCATCACGACGATGCCTTGCCGCGTGGCCGCATCCTTGTCGATGTTGTCGGTGCCGACCCCCGCCCGGACGATCGCCTTCAGACGATGGTTGCCGGCGAGCGTGGCAGCGGTGATTTTCACGCCGCTTCGACAGATGGCGCCGTCATGCCGGGCCAAGGCCTCGCGAAGGGCATCGCCAGAAAGCCCGGTCGCCACCTCGTACGTGATGCCGTGCTCCGCGGCAGCGTCGAGAAGCGCCAAGCCGTCCGGGCTGAGCGTGTCGAGCACGATGATCGATGGCATGTTTGGATTCCAGGGTGGCGATGGCGGGGCTGGACGGGAGGCGTGATCGCTTGGCGATCAGGCCTGACGAGTCTTCTGAAAATCAATCATGAAATCGCGCAGGGCCGCGACTCCCTCGAGGGGCATCGCATTGTAGATGCTGGCGCGGATACCGCCGACCGAGCGATGGCCCTTGAGATCGATGAGCCCCCGCTGGGCGGCCGCCGTCACGAACTCCTTTTCGAGCCCCTCGTTCGGCAGGCGGAAGGTCACGTTCATGTCAGAACGGCAGTCGGGCCGGGCATGGCCCGCGTAGAACCCCGCCGAGCTGTCGAGGATGTCATAGAGGATTTTTGCCTTGGCGGCGTTGTGTCGTGCCATGCTTTCCAAGCCCCCCATCGTGTCACGCACCCAGCGGCAGACGAGGCCGAGGATGTAGACGGCAAACACCGGCGGCGTGTTTGGACGGGAGCCGTTGGTCACGTGCGTCCGGTAATCGAGCATCGTCGGCAGAGTGTCCCGCGAACGCTCGAGCAGATCCTTGCGGATGATCACTGCCGTGACGCCGGCGATACCCGCATTTTTCTGCGCACAGGCGTAGATCAGGCCATATTTCGCGACGTCGATCGGCCGCGACAGGAAGTCGCTCGAGCAGTCGCACACGAGCGGCGCACCGCCCACCATGGGCTCGTGCTTCCACTGCACGCCCTGGATCGTCTCGTTGCTCGTCACATGCACGTAGGCGGGGTCCTTCGAGAGCCGGATCTCGTCAGGGCCGGGAAGGCGGTCGTAGTTCGTGGCAGCACAGTCCCAGGCGACATGCACCGCCCCCTCGCGGCGGGCCTCCTTGGCCCCGGTGACACCCCAGGTGCCGGTGAGGATGTAGTCGGCGGCAGCCTGCTGGCCCCGCAGGAGATTCATCGGCACCATCGAGAACTGGAGGCTGGCACCGCCCTGCAGGAAGATCACTTCGTGGTCGGCGCCGATACCGAGCAGCCCCTTGAGGCCTGCAAGCGTCTCTTCGAGGATGCGGTCGAAGGCGGGGCTGCGGTGGCTGATCTCCAGCACCGACATCCCGACGCCCGGCAAAGAAACGAGCTCCTCCTGGGCCTGTTCGAGCACCTCCAGCGGCAGCACGGCCGGCCCGGGAGAAAAATTGAAAACACGTTCACCTACCGACGCGAGACTGCGTTCCGTCACAGGATGGCTCCGGGTGTGCTGTGCCGCGAGCCCGTTTCAGCGCCCTGCAGCCGAGAATCTCGGCAGAATAGGACCCACCAGCGTGACGGTCAACGGGCCGCGTTCCCGGTCGTAAGCGGGACCTGCGCGACCGGTTGTGGCAAGGCCGGCTGCGCGACCATGTGCATGGCCGGCTGCACCATGGCCGGCTGCGGGGACGCCGTGGCTGGCGGCTGGGCCACCCACTGGGTGCCGCCCGCCTGTACGACTCCGCCCTGGGAAACTCCGCTCAGCGACGCCACCTTGGCGGCCACCGTGGGCTGCTGTCCGTCGACGGACAGCGCCCGGGAGTAGTTTGCCAGCGCCTGACCGGAGTCGCCGCTCGCCTCGCGAATCTGCCCCAGCGCGACGAGTGCCCTGGGATTATTGGGATCGATTGCCAGGGCGTCGATGAGGTGATTCTCCGCCTGACGGATGTCGCCGTGCTCCTGGCAGAGCCGAGCCAATTCGATCTGTGGATTCGGATTCGTCGGCTGCCGCTGGGCCCAGGCCTCGAGTTGGGCCACCGCCTCATCCCCGCGATTCTCCTCGACAAGCAGCACCGCGAGGGCCCGCTGGCAGGCGTCGTGATTTGGATTTCTTGACAGGCAGAGGTGGTAATACTGCTCCGCCGTCTGCATGTCGGCGGGGCGAGAGAAGAGCTTGGACTGCTGGTGGTAGGTGGCACCGAGGTTGTAGAAGCAATCGGGGCTGCCGGGCTGCTGTGCCAACGCCTGCTGGAAATGGTTCACAGCTCCCAGGTAGTTCCCCTGCTGATAGAGCCTCACCCCCTCGGCGTTGTCGTTGCGGCCCATCCAGCCGCACCCCGCGCAGGCCACCAGCGCGAAGAACGACATCCGGTGCAGCCGGCGGGAAAACATGCCGGACGAAAACGGCTGTGGCATGGCTGAACTCGCGCATACCTTTGGCATGCGCCCGCGCGGTCGGAGTGGAAGGGGGCGGCAACCGTACCTGCCCGCAGCCACCGGGGACAAGGCCAGCCCAGCCTCACCAAAGCACGCATTCCATGCTTGGGTGCCGGCTTTTCCGGTAGTCTTCAGCCGGCGGCGACCTGCACATAGCCCAGGGATCGCACAACCTCGAGCACTTCGCTGCAGGTGGGGAACATGCGGCCACTCGTCCGCTTGTAGCGTTCCAGGGCCTGCATGAATTCGATCTCGTCCCGGCCGTAGTCGCGTTCGCACGTGGTCGGATCGATCAGCCGCCGCCGCTCATTGCCGCCGGCCCGAACCGCGACCGACTGATTCGATTTCCGCTGCGACGAACGGGGGGATTTCACGGCTGCGATCGACATTGCTGGCTCCTTGAACTGGTGTTTCGCATCAGGTGGATGCGGGTGGGGTTGCTGGACGGCCTTCGGTGGGAAGGTCTGAGGGAAGTATGCAGCATGCCGACGGCGCAAGCTTTTCCCGTTCCGAAAAATCTCCCGCTGGTCCGGCTATTCCGGACAGGGCAATCCCTGCGGCCCCGCCGCGGCCTCACGACCGTCACATTCGGACCGTCCTGAACCACCAGCGGTGCCGCCGCACATGCAGGAGTGCCGGCCACTCGCGTCGGGATCCGGCGGCAATGCGGCCTGTCCCAATCCTGTTCGGCACGGCGATTGCGTTGAGGCGCCCAATCCGGCTTCGGGCCACCCACGCCCCGTCGCCGGACGTTCACTGCGGGCATCCATGCCCTTCGCTCACTCGATGCTGCCTGCGCTGGTCAGAGCGCCTGCGCTTCGCCATCCTGGCTGCGCTGGCCAGCAACGCCGGCTCCCGGGGCATGGATGGCCCTTTGCCTCCGTCTGACTGTGTCATCTCCTTCGGGTAGGCACGGGGTATCCCGTGCCCCAGGAGCCGGGCTCGGCGGCCAGCGCAGCCAGGATGGCGAAGCGCAGCCGGCGTGCAGAGAGCGCAGGGCAGGATGCCCGTAGCGAACGTCCGGCGATGGGGCATGGGCTACCCCGTGCCGGTTGGGCGGGTTGACTCTCGGTACCAAACGCCAGGCCGGCCTCAAGGCAAGCGCCGTGCCGAACAGGATTGAGCCCGTCCTCCTTTCCGGAGGGCAATCTTCGTGCCGCAAGCCCGGATAGATCAGCGATTGCCGAAGAATTTCTTCAGGGCTTCGGCGGCCGCGTCGCGGGAACTGTCGGCCGATTTCTTGGCCGATTGTGGCAGCATGCCAGGCTTGGCCTTCGATTCCTTCACCGCCTCGATGGCCAGGGCGCTGCTCGATTTTGAAATTCCCGACTCCGAATCGCCGGCACCCGTCACGCCGGAGCCGGATGCCACGAGCGGCGGTGCCGAGTGAATGTTACTCGAGTCATCGGTGGGGTCTGTTCCCAAGTTCGGGGCGGAGGCCGTCCGCACCGTCTGCGTCGTGTCGAACATGCCCGCCGGTGCCTCGTCCGTCATGAGCCACTTCGACACGTCCTCTTCGCTGCCACTGGCGACCGGTGCGGAGCAGGACACCTTCAACTCCAACGCGCCAACGCGAATGAGATCACCAGTCGAAACCTTGGCTTTTCCGGTGATCCGCTGACCGTTGACGAACGTGCCGTTGCGGCTGCCGAGATCCTCCACCCAGACTTCCGCGGGACCGACGTGAATGGCACAGTGCCGGCGGCTCACGTCCTCGCTGAGCGGCCGTACATCGCAGTCTTCGGCCCGGCCGATCAGCAATTTGTTCCGTTTGACGGAAATGGCCCGGCCGGCACTTTTGCCGGATGCGACGATCAGTTTCGTGACCATGGGGCGTTGGCTCTCGAACGTCGGCGCTGTGCTGTGAAGGGAGAATCCGATCCAGGAGCCCGGAGAGGGTACTGCCAAATGTAATCCTATCAACATCCCGCGTTAGAAAGCCAGCCAAAGCCGACAGGCGTCGCGATGCCGCGGCTTCCGCCCCCGGGCCTCAACGCCTGCCAATCCAGCCGGCGTCCCGAAACCGGGCCGCATGGTCGTCCAGGTTTCGCGAGTGAAGCCCCCGAAACTCGCCGGGCTGGCTGAGAACATCGGCCTCCAGCGTCTGGGCGACCAACTGCAGCCACCGTTCGAGGAGCGGCTGGGGCTCGAGATCCGCCGTCGGCCGGGAAGCACAGAGATCGGACACTCCGGGATGGCAGGCCCGTCCGGCCAGGGTGCCATTGCGACGGACGAGCAGACTGCCGTGCTGCAGCACCGCCCCCTCGAGCCGCCGCTGGGCACTGCCCATGATCTTGTGGCCCCGACCACCCGCGGCGGCCGCCTGCTCATGCACGACGAGATCCCCGGAAGCCCGCCTGTCGAAGCAGAAGAAGGAGTCGTCCCCGGCGGTCGAGGCCGCTGCCGGGGCGGGGCTGCCCGGCGGACGCCACAGCACGGCCTGGATGCCTTGCTCGCGGAGGGCTTCGGCCATCGCAGCATGCAGGGCGTCGTACAGCACCTGCGGTGAGGCGCCCCACGGATGGGTCTTGGGCACGGCTGCGGCGTAGGTCAAATCGCTGCCGTGAACGATCGCTCCGCCGCCGCTGGGGCGGCGCACCAGCGGCACACCGCGAATCTCGGCGACGGCTGTCGCGTCGTCGAGTTTCTGGAATGCACCCAGTGAAATCGTCGTCGGCTCCCAGCCGTAGATCCGCACGAGGAGCGCGTCGAGTCTCAGCGACTCGGCCGCCAGCAGTTCGTCGGCGGCCATGTTCGTGGGGCCATCGCCGGCTCCATCCCACCAAACGTGGATCAGATGCATCGTCACTTGTCCTGCAGGACACCGGCTGGCGTGAGCGACGGACAGCGCAGGGCTGTCAGGCGGTGAAGCGTCGTTCCGGAGCTATTTTTCAGTGGGGCTGGCTTTTCAGGAGGGCGTCGTAGGCGGACTGGTCGAGGAGCGTGTCGAGTTCTTTTGGGTCGTCCGGGCGGATGCGGATGATCCAGCCGGCATTGTAGGGATCCTTGCCGAGCGTCTCGAGCGCATTGGGCAACGCGGCATTCACCTCGACGATCTCGCCCGACACCGGGGAGTAGAGATCGCTCACGGCCTTCACGCTCTCAATCTCACCGAACGATTCGCCGGCTTTCACACGCCTGCCGACGGCCGGCAGTTGCATGAAGACGAGATCCGTCAACGCCTCGACGGCGTAGGCTGAAACGCCCACCGTCGCCAAACCACTCGGTTCGGGGCGGACCCACTCGTGCGACTTTGCAAATCTCATTTCCGCGGCCATCGCTTTTGTCTCCGGAGGCTCGATTCCAGTCAGGATTGCAGTGCCGGCGTCTTGGTTGGCCGGCAGTAAAAGGGCAGGGGAGCGACCGTCGCGGCCTGCCGTGTGTCACGAATAAGCACGTCGAGCGCGGTACCGGCGGCAGCCACGTCGCGGTCGACCATCGCCATCGCGACGGACCGCTGGAGCGTCGGTGAAAAACTGCCGCTCGTCACGACGCCGACCTCCCGATCGCCGCGCCATACCGAGTGGCCTTCGCGGGCGCTCCGCTTCGAGTCAAAGGCGAGCCCCACCCGCACACGGCCGGCGGGGTGGTCGCGCAGGGCGACGAACCGTCCGCTGCCAGGAAAACTCCGGCCGTCGAGGTTCACCGCCAAGTCGAGTCCGATTGCAAACGGGTCTGAGTCGGCCCGCAGTTCGTGGCCGTAGAGTGGCATCCCGGCCTCGAGCCGCAGGGTATCGCGGGCGCCGAGACCACAGGCCAGCAGGCCGGCCGGGGCCCCGGCGGCATGGATGGCCTCCCATACCGGCACTGCAGCAGCGGCCGCGACGACCAGCTCGACACCGTCTTCGCCGGTGTAGCCAGTGCGGCTCACGGCTGCGGGCTGGCCGGCAACGGTCGCCGTCGTGGCCCGATAGTTCCCCAACTGCCGGATCTGCGCGGCCTCGAGGGGATCGCACAACTGGCAGACGATGTCGATCGCGACTGGTCCCTGCACGGCGATCATCGCCGTGTCCGACGTACGATCCACGAGCGTCACACCCGTCGGTGGCAGTTGTGTCCGGAGCCAGGCAACCACCTTCTCGCGATTGCTGGCGTTGACCACGAGCGCCAGCCGCGGCGTGCCGTCTGCCGCGTCGACATCTCGGGAGACGAGGGCGTCGTCGAGCACGGCCACGCCGGTATCCGCGGCGTCGCTGGTGATCAGCGTATACCGCACCCGGCCCGGTTCGATGCCGGCCACGCGGCGGGTCAGCAGTGACTCGAGCCAGGCGCTGGCCGCCGGGCCATGGACCGCGAGCCGGCCCATGTGGGAGACGTCGAAGAGGCCGGCCGCCCTGCGCGTCGCCAGATGTTCGTCCACGATCGATGCGTATTGCACCGGCATCTTCCAGCCGGCGAAATCGACCATGCGGCCGCCGTGCGACTCATGCCAACCGCACAACGGCGTCTGCAGAAGCATTTGAGACATGAGTCTGGGATTGGTTCCGAAGAGAACAGGCACGGGCCGATGGTCGCGGCATCGCGGAGCGTTGGCCGAATTGTAGGAACCCTGCCGAAAGCTGCTAGCCTCCCGATGCCATCTCGCCGCTGAGCGGATCGGTGGCAATCCGGAGCCAGTCAGTTTTTCCGCCGCTTTGACTTCCGCCCCGACTGCCTGGGCTTCTGCCTGCCTTTCGACGGCGGGGAACCCTTCCGCCGCGGCGGCGGCGCACGCGCTGGACGCACCACGCCGGCATCGATCAGCCGGAAATCGAGCGTCCGCCGCTCGAGGTCGACCCGGGCCACCACCACCCGCACACGGTCCCCGAGTCGAAAGGAATTGCCAGGCCGACGGCCGGAAAGCGTGTGACTCGCCCGCTCGTAGCGATAGGTGTCATCGGGCAGGGCGTCGAGCGCCACGAGGCCCTCCGCCGGCAGGCCGAGCCCCTGGACGAACAGGCCGAACGATTCGACGCCCGTCACCACGGCATCCATCTCATGCCCGATCCGCGAACTGAGGAAGTGGAGCAGCTTGAGTTTGACGAGTTCGCGTTCCGCCGACTCGGCACGCCGTTCCAGCTGCGAGCACTGCTCGCCGAGCTGCTGCAGCCCATCGGCCGGCGGCCGCCGGCCGCGGGCGAGGCTGTCGAGCGCCCGGTGCACGGTGAGATCGGGATAGCGGCGGATGGGAGACGTGAAGTGGCAATAGCAGTCGCTGGCGAGCGCGAAGTGGCCGTCCTCCTGCGGCCCGTAGGCCGCGCGGGTGAGGCTGCGAAGCACCGCGTAATGCACGGCATGCTCCTCGGGGCGGCCCCGGGTCATGCCCAACAGCCGCTGCAATTCGAACCGGCTCTCGAGCGAATCGACCTCGAAGCCCAGTTCGGTGACGAACTCCGTCAGCTGCCGTAACTTCCGCAGGTCGGGAGAGGGATGAATGCGTCGCAGGAATCCGGCCCGCGCCGCGGCAAGCTTCTCGGCCACCGCCTCGTTGGCCGAGAGCATGAACTCCTCGATGATCTTGTGGCTCTCGGTGTTCTCGACGACGTGGGCCCCCTGCACCCGGCCATCGCGGTCGAGGTCGATCTTCACTTCCGGCATCGACAGTTCGAGCGCCCCCCGGGCGGAGCGACGGGCCCGCAGAATTCTCGACAGGTCGCGCATCCGGCCCAGGAGCGCCCGCACCTCGGCCGTCATTTCCACGGACGATGTCTGGGGATCGGCGAGGAAGACGTCGACCTCCTCGTAGGCGAAACGCCGCACGCTCCTGATCGCCGACCGCTCCACCTGCGAGTCGACCAGGATGCCCTCTGATGAAAACTCCATCCAGCAGGTCCGCGCATACCGCACGCGGCCCGGCTGCAGGCTGGCAAGGTTGTTCGAGACGATCTCCGGAAGCATCGGGATCACCCGATCAGGCAGGTAGACGCTCGTGCCCCGGGCAAGCGCCTCCTGGTCGAGCGGCGATCCCTCCTTCACGAAGTGCGACACGTCGGCGATGTGGACGCCGAGCAGCCAATGGCCGCGTTCGATCCGCTCGAGCGAGATCGCGTCGTCGAAGTCGCGGGCGTCCACCGGATCGATGGTCACGATCACGTTCGCCGTGAGGTCGCGGCGGTCGGCGGGAATCTCCTCCTCGAACCGATCGGCCTGCCGGCGGGCATCGGCGAGCACCTCCTCGGGGAAGGGGCCGGGCAGTCCAAACTCGCAGATCACCGTCTTGGTGTCGACACCCGGCTCTCCCGACTTGCCGAGCACCTCGACGATCACACCCTCGCCGTCGCGGAGATGCGTGGGGAACCGCACCATCTCGACCACGACCTTGTCTTTCTCACGCACTCCCTTGGCACCGGGATCACCGACCGTGACCGGGCGTGCGAAACTCGTGCCGTCGATCTGCACCCAACCGGCTTGGGCGGTCTCGAAATAACTGCCGACGAACCGGGTCGTGCGCCGCTCCACCACTTCGATGATCTCGCCGGCCGGGCCGGGGCGCCGGGCATCGCGGGCAGGCGATACCCGCACCCGCACCGTGTCGCCGCTGGCGGCATCGAGCGCCGCGGTGAACGCGATATGAATGTCGCCCGAGCGGTCGCCGGCGACGGCGTCGAGCGGACGCACGAAGCCATAGCCGCCGGCAGCCCGACGAAATACGCCGACCACGCCTTCAAGACGGCGTTCGCGTGACTTCCCGGTATGTGGTCGCTGAGCGGTCATGGATGGGTTCCTCGAATGCCATGCAGTGTAACCGCATGTGGGTGCAGCGGCCCCGGCCCGCCCGAATGGCACGCATCGCCCGGCATGGCAAACCTTTGCCGAGCCCTCGCCGGGGCTGTGGGGGACAGGGAGGCCCTGCAGGATGAAACTAGTCGCCGCCGTTCCGCCCGCGAAAGAACTTGCGGCCCTGGTTCTGCTGGTACTGGGTCCAGCCACCGTCGATCGAGGCTTCGTTTTGGAGCAACTGCAGCACGCCGGCCATCCGGGCATCCAGGTGATCGAGGTGGTGGAGGGCCAGGGCCTCGAGCGTCATCGGCAGTTTGGGGGCGCCAAATTCGTACTGGCCGTGATGGCTGGCGACCATGTGCTTCACACGGATCGCGAGCTCGTGATCGAAGGCGACGCCGCTGCGGTGCTGCACAGCCTGAATCTTCGCCTCGAGCAGTTCGAGGCCGAGCAGCACGTGACCGAGCAACTGGCCGGCGTCGGTGTAGGAAAAACCGCGTTCACTTTCCAGTTCCACAGTCTTGCCGATGTCGTGAAAGAGCACGCCCACGAGCAGGAGGTCACGGTCGAGCGCGGGATAGAGCGGGGCGATGCGGTCGGCGAGCCGCAGGAGGTTGACGACGTGCTCGAGCAGGCCGCCGGCATAGGCGTGATGCTGTTTGACCCCGGCCGGGCTGCGAGTGAACGCCCGCATCAGTTCGCCGTCGGCCAGCACCTCGAGAGCGAGCGCTTTGAGCGGCGACGCGCCGATCGTCCCGACGAGCGTGGTCAGCTCGGCGACCAGACGCTCGACGTCGGCCTTGGAGAGGACGAGAAAATCCGACTCGTCGACCGAACGCGGATCGACCCGGCCGATCCCACTGACGATCAATTGCAGCGCGCCGGTAAACAGCTGCGTCGTGCCCTCGACGCGAACGTAATCCCCCTCGTCAAACGCCGCAAAATCCTCGTCGGAGGCGTTCCACATCCGGCCGGTGATCGACCCACTGCGATCGGCGAGTTCGATCTGCAGGTAGAGCTGCCCGTTGCGGTTGGGACGCAGCTGCTTCTGCGTGGCGAGAAAGACCTGGTCAACGCTCGCCTGCGGGGCCAGTTCGGTGATGAACCGCCGGCTGGCCGGCTGCCGCCGTCCTGGCCGAAAGGGCTGCGGGGAATCTGCGCCGGAACGGGAGTCGGGGCCCTGATCGTGCATGGTTGCCATCCGGGACAGTCTACGGGGGCTTCCCAACGACTCACAAGCAGCGACTACAATCCCGCCTTCCCTTCCCCTACGCCCACCGCCGGAGACCGCAATGCCCGACCACGCCATCTCGCCCACCCGCGCCCAGGACTATCCCGAGTGGTATCAGCAGGTGGTACGGGCCGCGGACCTCGCCGAGCAATCACCCGTGCGCGGCTGCATGGTGATCAAGCCCCATGGCTACGCCGTCTGGGAGCGGATGCAGGGCATCCTCGACCGGATGTTCAAGGAGACCGGCCACCAGAACGCCTACTTCCCGCTCTTCATCCCGCTCTCGTATCTCGAAAAGGAAGCCCAGCACGTGGAGGGCTTCGCGAAGGAGTGTGCCGTCGTGACGCACCATCGTCTGGAGTTGGGGCCCGACGGCAAGCTGATCCCCACCGGCAAACTCGAAGAACCGCTCGTCGTGCGACCGACCAGCGAAACGATCATCGGTGCGATGTATGCCAAGTGGATCCAGTCATGGCGGGATCTTCCGGTGCTCATCAATCAATGGGCCAACGTCGTCCGCTGGGAGATGCGGCCGCGGCTGTTCCTCCGCACGTCCGAGTTTCTCTGGCAGGAGGGGCACACGGCCCACGCCACGAAAGAGGAGGCCGTCGAGGAAACGCTGCGGATGCTCGACGTCTACGCCACGTTCGCCGAGCGGGACCTCGCCATGCCCGTGATCCGGGGCCCGAAGACCGCCGGGGAACGCTTCCCAGGCGCGGTCGACACCTACTCGATCGAGGCGCTGATGCAGGACGGCAAGGCCCTGCAGGCCGGCACGTCACACTTCCTCGGCCAAAACTTCGCCAAGGCGCAGGAGATCAAGTTCGCCAGCCAGACCGGGCAGGAGGAATACTGCTGGACCACGTCGTGGGGCGTGTCCACTCGGCTGATCGGCGCCGTGATCATGACCCACGCCGACGACGACGGCCTCGTGCTGCCGCCGCGGATCGCGCCCGCGCAGATCGTGATCCTGCCGATCCACCGCACCGACGAGGAGCGCGAGGCGGTGCTCGCCTGCTGCCGGCAGCTCGCGGCCGACCTCGCCGCCACCCGGTTCGGCGACGAGCCTCTCCGGGTGAAGATCGATTCCCGCGACATGCGCGGCGGTGACAAGGTGTGGCAGCACGTGAAGCAGGGCGTGCCGCTCCGCGTGGAGATCGGCCCCCGCGATCTGGCAGCCGGCGCGGTGAGCGTCTCGCGGCGCGACCGGGGCCCCAAGGAACGCGTCAGCATGCCGCTGGCACAGTTCGTGGCGGAGGCGCCGACCCTGCTCGCGGAACTGCAGGCCGGCCTCTTCGAAAAGGCCCGGGCGTTTCGCGACGAGCGATCCGTGCGACTCGACAGCCAGGCCGAGGTGCTCGACTTCTTCGCGGAAACCGGCGACAAGGCCGGCCGCAGCGGATTCGCCCACGTGCACGTCGCCGACGATCCGGCCGTCACGGCGCTGCTTGACCCACTCAAGGTGACCGTCCGCTGTATCCCGATGGACGGCCCCGACGAGCCGGGCACATGCATCGTGACGGGGAAGCCCGTCAGCCGTCGCAGCGTGCTGGCACGGGCGTACTAGCGTACTAGCGTGGGAGCGCGGGAGCGGCGGCAGGGCATGCGCTGACCACCCGTATTGCTCGCCGGGACGGCAAAAGTCGCGTCGCGTGGATTTTTCGCGCCGGGGTCATGCGACGGCGCCGGCCTCAACCCAGCGAAAACTCCAATGCTCCTCGAACTTCCGCCGATCCGTCTCCTCAGCATCAGGAGTCGCAGGTGGTTGAAGGAGGACAGGCTTCAGCCTGCCTCCGTGCCGTGGTCGCAGACCGCTTCATTCTGAGGGAGTCCCCGCCAACAGCCGGCAAGTGGCTACACTAAGACGTGATCGATTTCCCAGGATTCCGGCTGTGAGAGAGTTGCAGATGCGCGGGCCGAGTGCGTGGGTCGTGGCGGTGTTTGCGGTGGCCTTGGGCGCTGCCGTCGGCGGAAGTTCGGCGGCGCTCGATGCGACGCTTCGGCCCTGGCGGCTCGGCGACTTTGGCCCTGGGGTGCTCGCGGCGCCCACGGGAGACGCGCCTAAGGCGGATGTGCCGGAATCGACGCATGCGTTCGGCACGATCGGCTCCGGAGCAGAGGGAGAACACGAGTTCGTGATCGGCAACACGGGCTCCGCGCCGCTGACGCTCACGAAAGGGGCGACGAGCTGCAGTTGCACGGTCAGCGACTTCGAGGCGGCCGACGGCGTTGCCGAGAACGCGAAGAAAATCGTCGCACCGGGATCGAACACGAAGGTGCGGCTGAAGTGGCGCGGGAAGGGGAGCGGTGGGCCGTTTCGCCAGCAGGCCACCGTGTTCACGAATGACCCGCGGCGGCCGGAGATCGCGTTCGTGATCGAGGGAACGGTGGTGCCGACATGGAAGGCCGTGCCGGAATCGATCGTGCTCTCCCAGATTTCGGCCGGAGCGGCCGTGCAGGCGACCGCCAGAATCTTCACGTTCGGCAAGGATCCGCCAGAAATCGGCAAGCTATCGACCACCGACCCGCAGACCTCCCAGTTCTTCTCGCTTTCCTCCGCGCCGCTCGCGGCTCAAGAGATCGCCGCGGAAACCGGGGCCACGGGCGGGTTTTTGCTCAGCGTGGACGTGAAGCCGGGGCTCCCAATCGGCCCGCTGCGGCAGACGATCACGATGGAACTGCGGATTCCCGAAGAATTGGTCGTCGACTTACCGATCGAGGGGGGCGTGGCCGGTGATCTTGCATTGGCGGGCAACGCATGGGATTCCTCCCAGCAGGCGCTCCTGCTGGGCACGGTCTCCGGCAAGATCGGCAGCCGTGTCCAGGTGTTCCTGACCGCCAAGGGACCACACCGGGCGGCGGTGAAACCGGTCGTGCGCGAGGTGGTCCCCAGTTCGCTCGTGGTGGAGGTCGGAGATGGCAAGCCGGTCGGCAGCGGAGGTGTGATCCGCATCCCGCTCTCGATCACGATCCCACCCGGCAGCCCGCCGGCCAATCACCGCTGTTCGCACCAGGCGCCGGCAGGACGCGTCGTGCTCGACACCGGCCACCCCGACAGCCCGACACTTACCATCCCCGTCTGTATCGCCATCGGTCCTTGAAATTGAACCATGTCAAAGTTTCACCCCCTCCTCGTTGCGATCCTCTGCCTGCTGAACGCCTGCACGACCGCATGCCTGGCCGCGGAGGCGCTGGCCATCCCGGATCGCGGTGCCAACGTGCCGGCCGAGACGGTCGAAACGTTCACCAAGCGAAACGGCTCGATCTTCACCGACTGGCCGACACCAAAAGCCGTCGTGGTGATCACAGGCGAACTCGACGGCTACATCGAGCCCTGCGGCTGCACCGGGAAGGAAAACCAGAAGGGCGGCCTCAGCCGGCGACAGAATTTTCTGCGGGCGGTGAACACGGCCGGCTGGCCGCTCTTGGCAGTCGATCTCGGGGGCCAGGTCAGACGCTTCGGCCGGCAGTCCGAGGTGAAATTCCAGTCGATCGCCGACGGGCTGCGGTCGATGGGCTACTCGGCCGTCGGGCTCGGTCCCGATGACCTGCGGCTCCCGGCCGAGGAATTGGTGGCCGCCGTCGCTCCCGTGGGCGACCAGCCGACGCCATTCTTGAGCGCGAACGTCGGCCTGCTCGGGCTCGACGCCAATATCACGCCGCGGTTTCGCATCGTCGAAGTCGGCGGACTCCGCATCGGAATCACCAGTGTTCTGGGCGACAAGGAGGCCGCTCAGATTCGGAACGACGCGGTCGAGGTCCAGCCCGCCGGCAAGGCGCTTGAAAGCGTGGCCGCGGAGCTGAAGAAGGCCGGTTGTTCCCATCAGATCCTGCTCTCCTGGGCGGATCCGGAGGAAACCAAGGCGCTCGCGGCACGCTATCCGCAGTTCGATCTCGTGGCGACCGCCGGGGGGGGCGACGAACCACCGGCGCAGCCCGTGATCCTGCCGGGAGGGCGGGTCCGCCTGATCGAACTTGGTCACAAGGGAATGTTCGCGGTCGCCATCGGCTTCTTCGCCGATCAGGCGACACCCCTGCGATCGCAACGGGTGCCGCTGGACGCCCGCTGGGGCGAATCGCCGGACATGATCAAACTGCTCGGCGCCTACCAAAACCAGCTCGAGTCGCTCGGCCTCGCCGGCCTGGGCATCGTGCCGATCCGCCATCCGACCGGCCGGCGTTTTGCCGGCAGCGCCGCCTGCGCGGAATGCCATCAGTCCTCGTATGACATCTGGATCGACACGCCGCACGCCACCGCCCTCGAAACGCTGGAGGAGCAGTCACCCCGCCGTGACGGGGATCCGGAATGCCTTTCCTGCCACGTCGTCGGCTGGGCGCCGCAACGCTTCGAACCGTTCGAGGGTGGTTTCGCGAGCATGGCCACCACGCCGCACCTCGCCCACCAGGGCTGTGAAAACTGCCACGGACCGGCCGCCGCCCACACCGCTGTCGAACGCGGCGACGTGCGGGCGAGCACGACGGAACGCGACCGGCTGCGAAAGGAACTCGTGCTCTCCATCGACACTCCCGAAGGCAAGCAGAAGGCGATCAACAACTGCCTCGAGTGCCACGACCTCGACAACAGCCCGGAGTTCGACTTCGACACCTACTGGCCGCAGGTCGAACACTCCGAAGACGAGCCCGCCGCCACTGCGGCGAAAGCCGCGGCGACCGGCGCTTCGGAAAAGGGGAGGTAGATCCTTCCGTCACCCCAACTGGGCCATTGCCTCGTCCGGGATGCTGAAGTTGGCCGACACGCTCTGGACGTCGTCGTGGTCGTCGAGCCGCTCCATCAGGGTCAGCACCTTGCGGGCGGTGTCAACGTCCTCAACTTCGACGGAGTTGGTGGGGATCCTCACGATTTCGTTCGAGTCGACCGTCAGGCCCGCGGCCTGGATGGCGTCGATCACGGCGGCCATCACCTGCGGCTCGCAGGTCACCTCCCAACGGTCGCCGTTGAGCTTCACGTCGTCGGCGCCGGCCTCGAGGGCGATCTCCATGAGCCGATCCTCGCTGCACGAGGCCTGCGGCACACGCACGAGCCCCTTGCGCAGAAAAAGATAGGCGACACAACCGGTGCCTCCCAGTTTGCCGTCGCACATTTCGAAAATCTTGCGGACCTCGGGGGCGGTCCGGTTCTTGTTGTCGGTGAGTATCTCGCACATCACTGCCACGCCACCGGCGGCGTAGCCCTCGTAGATCGATTCCTCGAGGTTGCCTCCCTTGAGTTCACCGATGCCCGTCTTGATGGCCCGCTGGATGTTGTCCTTGGGCATGCTCACCGCCTTGGCGGCGTCGATGGCATACCGGAGACGGAGATTGGCATCGGGGTCGGGGCCTCCATGCTTGGCGGCCACGATGATCGCCTTGGCGAGCTTGCTCCAGAGCTTGCCACGCTTGGCATCGATCAGCGACTTCTTGCGGGAGATGTTCGCCCAGTGTGAATGCCCGGCCACGTGCGTTGCCTCCTGATACCTCTTGGTGCCTCGTGAATCCGCCTGTTCGGCGGGCCTTCCTAGCGGGGCTTGCGCCGCGCCAGTTGGGCGGAGTGCCGAGCCGCTGCCGGCTTCGCGACACCGCCCTTGGCCGTCCCGCTCTTCGACGCGGTCGATCCCTTCGCCGCCGCCGGCTTCTTGGGTGGCTTACCAGCCGGCTTGGCCTTCGACACCGGGGCCGGTTTGGCGGCTTTCGCTTCCGGCTTTTTCGGAGCCGAAGCCTTCCTGAGATCGGCCTTGCCGGCGGCCTCCACCTCCACATGGGGCTTGATCGTGATCGGCTTGCCCACATTGGGCTTTACGACAAACGGCTTCGGTCCGGGCTTCGATCCGGGGATCGGCTTGCCATCGGCGGTGCGCTTGGGGCCGGAGCCGGGCGGGGGCAGGGGAGTCTTTCCTGCCGGACGAGCTGCCGCCTGCGGACCTGCGGGGCGGTGCTCCTCGGCAGCCGTCCGGGCAGCCTCTGCGGCACGCTGTCCCTGTTTGCCCGGAGCCGGGGGCGGCGGGTTCGGTGCCGGCAGCGATTCGCCCCGCTTGGGAAAGCGGTCCTTGGCCACCGGATTGACCGCCTGCAACACCTTCTTGACGGTGGCACCGTGGAGGTTGGTCAGCACTTCGACACCAAACTGGTGGAGCAGCGAACTGAATTCAACTCCGGACTTCTTGGGCACAAACCGCTCGAGGCCGGCCACCTTTCCGGAATCGTATTCCTCCTGCGAGATGATGCCCGCGAGATAGAGCGCCGACAGGGCCCCGCGATCGAGCGGCATGAAGTGCCCGCCAAGACCGGTTAAGGCAACGTAGTGCACCACGAAGGGCGGAATGCCGTGGAGGTGCTCGAGGGTCTTGAGGCCGTGCGCGATCGAGTGCTTCTTGGCATTCTCGAGGGAAAAGTTGTACGTCGACTCGAAGACACCCTGCAGCACCCGCCGCAGTGCCAGAGCCGCCCGCGCCGGATCGGGCAGGTCCTGAAGGGCCTCGCCCAGTTCGGCCACCGTCGTGACCCGAACCTCGTTCAGATCGAAGTAACTTTGCAGCAATCGCTGGAGCGCCTTCTCGGCCAACTCATAGGGCGCATCCTCGAGGCAGCAGGCGTAGAGCACCTGCTCCAGAATCGGCCGACTGACGTTCGGCGCAACCGGCTTGTATTGCGCTCGCAGCGCCTTGTGCATCTTGGCGATCAACTGCTGGCGGTTGGGCTGCTGACTTTTCGATGTGCTCATGCCTTTTCCTGGGGATCGTCCTGAAGATCCGCCTCTGCGGCGACTCCTGTACCGTGGGATTCAACTGCGATTTCGGCAGGAAATTCCTCCTGCTCCGGGGGCAGCACCTCGTCGAGCATCCGGGCAATCTCGATGGAATGCTTGACGCCCGGGTCGATTTTGAAGGCCAGCCGCGGCGTATACCGCGTTTCGATGCGGTCGGCGATCTGGGCCTGCAGAAAGCCGGCCGAACTGGCCAGCCCAC
Organism: Planctomycetia bacterium; assembly: GCA_026401035.1. Taxonomy (GTDB): domain Bacteria; phylum Planctomycetota; class Planctomycetia; order Pirellulales; family UBA1268; genus RGVT01. The sequence goes on from JAPLNR010000060.1 coordinate 168,231, forward strand.
GCAGGGCGAGCTCCTGCTTTGCAGGGCTGCCCATCACCGACACGTGCACCGTCGCATTGCGCATGTCCGGCGCCATTTCCACGCGCGTCACGGTGACGTCCTGGACGCGCGGATCGCGAACCTGGGTCAGGATGGCCATGCTCACCACCTCCCTCACCGCCTCCGCCGCCTTCAGTTGACGCCGCGTGCTCACGAGAGAGTCCGTGCGACTTCCTCGATCCGGTAGCACTCGAGGATGTCGCCCTCCTTGATGTCGTTGAACCCCGCCAGCTTGATGCCGCATTCGAGACCGTCACGAACCTCGCGGGCGTCGTCCTTTTCCCGCTTCAGCGACTCGAGGCCATATTCGCCGATCACCCGGCTGTCGCGGATCACCCGCATCCGGCCATTGCGGGCGATGACGCCGCCGATCACACGGCAGCCGGCGATCACACCGAGGCGGCTGATCGAGTAGGTCCGCTGCACGACGGCCCGTCCCAGGTCTGTCTCCCGCTTCTCGGGGGCCAACATTCCCTCGAGGGCGTTCTTCAGGTCGTCGGTCACCTGGTAGATGATCTCGTAGCGCCGCACCTGGACACCGCGATCTTCCGCCAGGGAGCGGGCACGCTCATCGGGCACCACGTTGAAGCCGATGATGACCGCGTCGGATGCGTCGGCCAACTGCACGTCAGCCTCGGTGATGCCACCGACGGTTGCCTGGAGCACGCGGATCTTGACCTCGGGATGCTCGAGCTTCGTGAGTTCCTTCAGGATCGCCTCGATCGAACCGCGAACATCGGCCCGCAGGATCAGGTTGAGCGTCGGCGCCTTCTCCGCCCCCAGGCGGTCATGGAGATTTTCAAGCGTGACATGCACGGGAGCGCCGATCAGGCTGCTGTGCCGGCGAATGTCACTCCGCTTGAGGGCCACCTCGCGGGCCATGGCGATCGAATCCACCACCTGAAAACGATCACCCGCGCCCGGTGCGATGTCGAGGCCGCTGACGAACACTGGTTGCGACGGCCCCGCTTCGGTCAACTTCTTCCTCTTGCCGAGCGTGTCGACCATCGATTTGACGTGGCCGCTGGCCTCGCCGCAGACGATCGCATCGCCGACCCGCAGCGTGCCCTTCTGCACCAGCAGACAGGCCATCACGCCCCGCCCCTCGTGGATCGAGGCATCGAGACAGACGCCGGCGGCCAGACGGTCGGGATTGGCCCGCAGGTCGTGCAGTTCCGCGATCGTGAGCAGCGTGTCGAGCAGGTGATCCATACCCTCGCCGGTGAGGGCACTCGTTTTGACGACCTCCGTCTCGCCACCCCACTCGGTCGGCAGCAATTCATTGGCGGCCAACTGCTGGTAGACCCGTTGCACGTCGATGCCCGGAAGGTCGATTTTGTTGATGCAGACGACGATCGGCACGCCGGCCGCCTTGGCATGGCTGATCGCCTCCTCCGTCTGCGGCATGAGGCCGTCATCGGCCGCCACCACGAGCACGGCGCAGTCGGTCACATTGGCCCCACGCGCCCGCATCTGCGTGAAGGCTTCGTGGCCGGGAGTATCGACGAACGTAATCGGGCTGCCGTTCCGCTGAACCGTATAGGCCCGCATGTGCTGGGTGATGCCGCCGCTCTCACGCGACGCCACATCCATACCGAGAATGCGATCGAGCAGCGACGTCTTGCCGTGATCGACATGGCCCAAAAACGTCACGACCGGCGCCCGCGACACGCGGAGCGTCGGATCCTCGTCCATGGCGTCGAAGCCGGCGAGGAGTTCCTTTTCCAGATCCTCGGCCGTTTTGAGGTCGAGCTGCACGCCCAGTTCCGCTGCCAACAATTCGACCATGTCGCGATCGAGCATCGCGCCCATGCTGGGCATCGTTTCCATGCCGAAGGACAGCAGCTTCTTGAGCACTTCGCTGGCGGACAGACCGATGGCCTCCGAGAAGGCCCGGACGGTGCAGGGCACCTGGATCGATGCGTTGGTCTTTCGCGGAGCGGCAGTCGACACCGTGGAGCCCCGCCGTTGCCGCGGCCCACGGCGACGACGCAGGCGATCTTCTTCGTCACCAATGCCCCGTGACTCGCCGCCGCGTTTGCGGTTGAGTTGCCGCGCATCGCGGCCGCCAAGCACGTCATCCTTCCCCGGCTGAGCCTTGGTTGGCGTACGGCGTGGCCGCACCCCCGGCTCCATCGGCGGCGGAACCGGCACCATGCCGGGACCACCACGCGTGCCGCCCCTCAGCGGCGCGCCACCCGGTCCGCGGAGTCGCGCCGCGTCGGCCTGTCGCTGTTCGTGCTTCCGCATGTGGTCAGCAAGCGGTTTGGCACCGCCCGCCTTGGCGCTGCGGATGGCGTCGAGCGGCAGCTTCACGTCTGGCTTTTGAGCGACCGGCTCCTGTGGCCCACGCGACAACGGCGGCTGTCTGGCGGAAACGGGCATCGGTGCAAGCTTGAAGGCCGGTCGCGGGACCGGCTTTGGCCCCTCGCTCGACCGCTGCACAACGGGGCCGCCGACACGCGGACCGAGCGGGCGGGGCCGAACGTCGATCGGCGCGGCCGTAGCCGCAGCCGGCTTCGGCTCCGCTGCAGGAGGCGCTTCCGGGGGCTTGCCTCGAGCCACTCCCGCCGGAGCGATGTAATCCTCTCGCTTGAGCGTGCCTGGAGCTACCGGACGGGAAACGGGCACGACCTTGGGCGCCACCGGCACGGGCGCCGCGGGCGGCCGCGATTTCGCCGCGATGAATTCCTTGAGCTTGGCGACTTCCTCGTCGCTCATGCTCGCCAGCGCCGAGCCTTTGTCTTGAATGCCTGCGCGCGTGCAGAGTTCGACCAGCTCCTTGCTGTCGATTTTCAGTTCTTTCGCCAGTGTGTAGATGCGAACCGCCACGCAAACCTCATTCCGCCTGCAAAACCAGTTGTTCTATCCTCGCCACCGCTCCCGACAGAATCAAACCGCCCTCGAATCAAACCACATTTGAGCATCATCGTGCACCCGCTAACCCCCGGCGTCGCCAGCGACCGCGTCGGCACCGCCGGCCACGATCACGTCAACGCCTTCGGCGCTCTGGCCAGCGGCCTGGACGGCAGCCTCGGCCGCATCGGCATCGGCCGTCGCCTTATCGATCCGCTCCTGCTCACGATGCTTCCGCCGCTCATCGGCAGCCGCCACCTCCGCCATGGCAGCCCGCTTTTCAGCCTCGTTCACGATTTTTTCGACGGCATCGGCAGAGAGCCCGCCCATCTCCATCAAATCGTCAGGCTCGATCACGGAAAGATCATCGTACGACAGAAAGCCTTCGCCCACGAGACGCTCTGCCACTGACTCGTCGAGTCCCTCGATGGACGAGAAGCCGGTGACGGCCCGCTCGATCTGCTGATCGAGTTCCTCGCGGGTCATGATCTCGATATCCCAGCCACAGAGTTTGCTCGCGAGGCGGACATTCTGGCCACGCCGGCCGATCGCCAACGACAATTGATCCTCGCGAACGAGCACAATGCCGCGGCCGAGCATCTGACAGAGAATCACCTCGTCGACCTCAGCTGGCTGCAGCGCGTTCGGCACGAGCACCTGGAGATCGTCGCTCCATCGCACGATGTCGATCCGCTCGCCGCCAAGTTCCTCGACGATGTTTTTGATGCGATTCCCGCGAACTCCGACGCACGCGCCAACGCAATCGACCCGCGAATCGGAGCTTATGACCGCCACCTTGCTGCGATAGCCGGGCTCCCGGGAGATCGCGCGAATCTCGATCACGCCATCGGCGATCTCCGGAATCTCCTGCTCGAAGAGACGCTGAACCAGTTGTGGGCGAATGCGCGACAGGATGATCTTCACCCGGCTGCCCACCTTCCGAACCTCGAAGATGGTCGCGCGAACCCGTTCGTTGGGATGGTACGACTCTCCCGGAATCTGCTCGCTGCGGGGCAGAATGGCCTCGGTTCCACCGAGCGTGACGGTGGCGGTCGCCCCCTCGAAACGGGAGACGACTCCGGACACCATCTGGCCGATCTGCTCCTCGAACTCGTCGTGAATCGAGTCCCGCTCGGCCTCACGGATCTTTTGAATGATGACCTGTTTGGCGGTCTGGGCGCCGATGCGTCCCGACAACTCCTGCGTGTCGATTTCAACGCCGTCACGAGTGCCGCTGAGGCGGCCGTCGACTCGGTCGATCGCGATCGTGATGTTGGATTCTTCGCCGTACTGGCGGGTCAGGGCCGTGACGAGCGCCGACTCGATCGCCTGAAAGACGATTTCCTTCTCGATGTTCTTGTCGCGATGGATCGCGTCGACAATGCGGAGAATTTCTTCTGGCTTCATGTGGCTCTCGGAGATCGCTTCGCGTGCGTATCGGCAATGATGGGACTATGGACTGCCGGCGAACCGACGCCATAACCGACCAGGGCGCCGAAACACCCTACGATTGGGTGTTTGGAAGCGTATTCCGCGAACCAGCAGCCACGTGCACTTGACGCAACCCGTGAAAGTTATTGAACCTGCGTCCAACTGTCAAGCAGCCCATCGGCATCGCGAGGTCGGCGGCAATCGCCCGCCCCGCTGTTTCCTGCGTTAAGCCTGCAGGTTCCACGACCGGATAACGACCGAACCAGCCTGCCCTTGGGGCGTGACCGAAGACGACATGAACACGTCCCCCGCGGGATCGCCGGCCCGTGCGGCCCGAATCTGGCACTCGGGATCGGGCGTTTCGTGGTTGAGGAGCGGGAACAGCTGCCCCTTCTGCATCGCCAACACGCTCGCCACGCATTCGACCACGCCGCTACCGCCGCCCAGATTTCCGAAGTGACTCTTCGCCGCCACGGTGGGAATTGCCGCCGCCGCCGCGCCGAGCACCGCGTGCATCGCGGCGGCCTCCTCGCGGTCGCCCGCAACGGTGCTCACGCCGTGAGCGTGGATGTGTGACAACCGGCCGGGTTCCAGACCGGCCATCGCGAGAGCCCGCTGCATCGCCAGCGTCAGCGCCCTTCGCTTCACACCCACTCCGGCGGCGTCACTGGCATGCCGCGCGGCGTGCCCGACGATCTCTCCGTAGATCCGCGCCCCGCGAGAGCGGGCATGCTCGAGCTCCTCGAGCACGAGCACCGCAGAGCCCTCGCCGAGGACCATTCCCTTTCGCGACTTGTCGAAGGGACGGCTCCAACGGGTCGGGTCGTCGTCACCGAGCGCCACCTGCTCGCTCTGCAGGGCGTGGACGGTCTTCATGGGATGCACCCGGGTGCCCGTTGAGCCGGCAAGCATCACGTCGGCAGCCCCCCGTTGGATGGTCACGGTCGCCTCACCGATCGCCAGGTGGCCGCTCGCCTCCCGCAGCGTGAGCGAGTTGCTCGGCCCGCGGAGATCGTTGTAGATGGCGATGTGACTGGCCGGCATGTTTGGCAGGTACTTGAGCAGCCAGAGCGGATTCAAAAGCGGCATCCCGTCGATGGCCCAGCGGTCGAATGCAAACCGGCCGTCCGCATCGCGGCAGGCAGCCACGCTGGCTGTGAAATCCTCTGGCAACGTCAGCATGTAGTCGGAACCGAATACGCAGCCGAATCGCTCGGGCTGGTGCTGCTCAGGCGTGATTCCGCAGTCATGCAGGGCCCGCTGCGCCGCGGCCACAGCCATCTGACTCTCACGGCACATCACCTTGAGTCCCTTGCGGATCGCCTTCTTCCGCTCGCCGTCGAGCGGCCCAAAATTCTCGATCTCTCCGGTGAAGCCCCGGGCCTCGGCCGCATGCTTGAGCGGCAGTCCGCCGACGGGAAACGACTCGAGCGGCACGACCGCGCTTTTTCCGGCCGCGAGCCCCGCCCAGAGATCGTCGAGCGACAGCCCAAGCGGGCACACAACGCCCATGCCAGTGATGACAACACGACGCTGCGAAGAGTCACTCATGCAAAACCTTCCTGCTCGGTGTTCCGTTGGGAACGAGATCGTAACGGCCGATGAACCCTCCGGGCCATCGGACCGGAGTTATTTTTACGGAGTGTCGCCCAGTCGCGGCTCAACGACGACAACCACATCCGTGCGTTTGGCGTCGGGGGGCAGGGCAGGGGAGCCGGCGGCATTTTGCCCGGGAACGGGCCACGGCACCAACCCCAACCCCACGACGAGCACCTGATTCAGCGGCCAGCGAAACCGCTCCCCCACCCGCACAGCGGACATCTGCGGCACCTCGATCTGCGCCGGCTGCCGGTCGGCAGCCGGGACGTTCAAGACCACGGGCACCATCCGCTCGATCTGGTCGATCCGGCAGCGCAGCACGGCCTCCACCGCCAGCCCATCCCGCGAAATCAACGGCTGAACATCGAGGGCCATGCCCTCGTCGCAGGTCGCCCCGAGCGTCTGCCAGCCAGGCCAGGCGTCCGGACGGGCGGCAATGTCACGAACATAGGGACGCGAGCGGCCACCCGAGAGCACCGCCGGCAGGCCATTGGCGGCAAGCACCGCTCCGGTCGGCAGTTCCTGGCAGTCGCTCCGCCGACGCAGCATGGCCACGAGCATCGCCGCCTCTTCACGCGACATGATCCACGCCTGCACGCCGGGTGTGGCCGTCGGGATGGACCGCAACATCCCCCGGGCGTCGTTCCGCCATGCGGGGCTGCCGACACCGAGCACCCGCACCGAAAACCGATGCGGTGCCGCGGCATCCTCCGTGAACCGGGCCGTGATCTCTTCGACCTTCTCCTGCACGGCGGGCGTGTGGTAGCACCGCAGCGACGTCGCATCGGCCGACAACGACGCAACTGTATCGCCGTGCCAGTTCGCGTAGCCCGTTTCCTGGAGCACCCAGTCAACAACATGCTTCTGGCTGCCCGGCCCGTGCTGCTTCACGAACGGATCGATGTCGTAGGCCTTCCACACCTGCCCGGCATCAGCAGGCAGCTGCGCATGGCCAGTGCTTGGCAAGGTGGCGAGGGCGAGGGCGAGCAATGGAAGAACGGTCGGCCGGAGGCAATTCATGGAGATGCTCCTGGAGATCCAACCCGCCTGTTCTTCCAGCAATGTATTGCCCTGTTCCAGGAACAGATAGCCCAAGCCCGGCGACAGGCTGAAGCCTGTCCTACTTGAGGCGGCCCAGAACCAGGGAGGCGTTGTGGCCGCCGAAGCCGAAACTGTTGCTCATGGCCACATTGACCGTTGCCTCGCGGGCCACGTTCGGCGTGTAGTCGAGGTCGCAGTCCGGATCGGGGTTCTCGAGGTTGATCGTCGGCGCGATCAGGCCGCGATTGAGGGTCAGGGCGCAGACGACAAGCTCGATGCCACCGCTGGCGCCGAGGGTGTGGCCAAGCTGGCTTTTCGTGCTCGAAATCGCGATTTTTTTGGCATGGATGCCAAAGACCTTCTTGACCGCGACGGTCTCGGCCTTGTCGCCGAGCGGCGTGCTGGTGCCATGGGCGTTGATGTAGTGCACTGCGTCGGGATTGAGGCCGGCATCAGCAAGCGCCATCGTCATGGCGTGGGCGGCACCGCGGCCCTCCTCGTCGGGCTGCGTGATGTGGCCGGCATCGCCACTCGCGCCATAGCCCATCAATTCACCGTAGATCCGCGCGCCCCGGTTGCGGGCGTGCTCGAGTTCCTCGAGCACCACCACGCCCGCGCCCTCAGAGAGCACGAAGCCGTCCCGCTCCGCATCGAAGGGCCGACTGGCCCGCTGCGGGGCATCGGTGCGAACTGAGAGCGCCCGCATATTTTGAAATCCGGCCAGGCCCATCGGCGTGAGGGCCGCCTCGCTGCCACCCGTGATCATCACGTCGGCATCGCCGTATTGAATGGCCCGCAGGGCGTCGCCGATCGAATTCGCGGCGCTGGCACAGGCGGTGGCGACTGCAAAATTAGGCCCCTTGATGCCGTACATGCTCGAGACGTGGCCGCTGCCGGAATTGACCATCAACTTCGGGATGGTGAACGGGGAGACCTTGTCGATCCCCTTCGTCAGGAGCCGCTCGTGCTGGGCCTCGAACTCGGACAGTCCACCGATGCCGGAGCCGATCACCACGCCGCAGCGATAAGGGTCTTCCTTCGAGAAGTCGAGCCCCGAGTCGGTGACGGCATCAGCCGCGGAGGCCATCGCAAACTGCGTGAAGCGGTCGAGCCGACGCAGTTCCTTGAGGTTGGCGATGTTTGCCTGCTCGGGTTCCCAGGGCACCTGGCCGCCGAACTGCACGCGATAGCCGCTGACGTCGAAAAGCGTGATCGGTCCCACGCCGCTGTCGCCGCGCAGAATGCGATCCCAGAAGACGTCCAGGGCTCTACCAAGAGAGGTGACGACTCCAAGCCCCGTCACCACGACGCGTCGCTTCATTCAACGCACCGTCAGGCCTGGTGCTTTTCGATGAACTCCACCGCCTGGCCGACGGTCTGGATCTTTTCGGCCGCATCGTCGGGAATGTTGATCTCGAACTCTTCCTCGAGTTCCATCACCAACTCCACGGTATCGAGCGAGTCGGCACCCAGGTCGTTGATGAACGACGTCTCGGGGGTGATCTGTTCCTTGCTCACCCCCAGTTGGGAAGCGACGATGTCAATCACTCGATCTTGGACTGAAGCCACCTTTTGAATCCTCCTGCAAAAATCATATCTGCGGCCGGCCGTCCGCGGCGAACAGGCTCGGGCGAGCCAAGATATACCCGCTTCACGTCCGGACTGTCCAGACCGGGCAAAACCGCCTGATGGCTTCCCCACTCCAAGTCAGGCCCGCCAGGCCGTGCAGGCACCGGCGGCCGGAGGCCTCAGCCGAAGACGGGCTGGATGCCCGTGCACCGCGTGAAGTCAGCCGATCAGCCCACCATCAATAGTGAGTACCTGGGCGGTGATGTAGGCCGAAGACGGTGCCGCGAGAAACAGCACGGCATCGGCGATTTCCCAGGCTTCCCCCAGCCGCTTGGCGGGAACCCGCTTCTTCACCTCGTCGAGCAGGGCCGGGCCAAGCGCCGCGGTCATGTCGCTGGCGATGAACCCCGGAGCCACGGCGTTGACCGTGATCTTGCGGCCCGCCAACTCCTTGGCAACCGTCCGCGTGAGCCCCACGAGGCCGGCCTTCGAGGCCGAGTAGTTGGCCTGGCCGGGATTGCCGATGAGCCCCGAAACGCTGGCGACGTTGATGATCCGGCCATACCGCTGCTGCATCATCGGCCGGCTCACCGCCCGCATGAAGAGGAACGGCCCCCGCAGGTTGGTCGTGAGCACCTCGTCCCACTCCTCGTCGCTCATCCGGGGGAGAAGCGTGTCGCGGGTCACGCCGGCATTGTTCACGAGGATGTCGATCCGGCCGAGTTTCGAGTGGATCGCGTCGACGACGGCGGTGACGTTTTCGGCCTGCGAGACGTCACAGGCAAAAGGCTCCGCCGCACCGCCGGCTGAACGGATGGCCGCGGCCACATCCGCAAGTTTGCCGGCGCTGCGGGCGACGAGCGCCACGGTCGCGCCGCTGGCGGCGAGCGCCTCGGCGATTGCCCGACCGATGCCCTGTGAGGCTCCGGTCACGATCGCCACCTGGCCGGCGAGATCCACGTGAAGTCGCTTCGGCGTCGCCACCGGTTGCTTACTGTCGTCAGCCATGAATGGGCTCCTTTAGATTGTGTTTTTCAATCGAACACGCCGAAACAGGTGATGCTCCGATCAATCCGCTTCATGAGGCCGCGCAGCACCCGTCCGGGACCGACCTCCCAGACCGACCGCACCCCTTGTGCGAGCAGATACTCAACCGACGCATGCCATTCGACGACGCCCACCACCTGGCGGGCGAGCAGGGCACGAATCTCGGCGGGATCGTCGTGCGGCCGGGCGTCGACATTGCTCACAACCGGAATCCGCGGCGGGCGGATCGTCGCCTTGCCCAACGCGTCGGCGAGGCGGGCCACGGCCGGCTCCATCAGGACGGTGTGAAACGCACCAGCCACGTCGAGCGGGACGCACTTCATGGCGCCGGCGGCCGTTGCGGCGGCCTCGAGCCTGCGGCAGGCGGCCACCGCCCCGGAAACCACGATGTTGCCGGGGCAGAGGACATTGGCGATCTCCAGCACGTCGTCGCCGCGCGACTCGTCGCAGAGTTTCGCCAAGGCATCGCGATCGAGGCCGAGCACGGCCACCATAACGCCGGACCGCTGTTCAGCGCATTCCTGCATCGCCCGGCCTCGAGCATCGACCAGCCGCACGGCATCGTCGAAATCGATGGCTCCGGCAAACACGAGGGCCGTGTATTCGCCAAGCGACAGGCCGGCGGTGATGGATGCCGAGGCAAGCGGGCTGCCTTCCTTGCTGCGGAGCACTTCGAGGGCCGCCAGGCTCGTGACCAGGATCGCCGGCTGGCTGACGGCCGTCGTGTTCAATTTCTCGGCCGGTCCCTGCCTGCAGAGGGCCGCCAGATCGTAGCCAAGGATGTCGTTCGCCCGCCGAAACAGTTCGCTGGCGGATGGGTGCGTGTCGCACCAGTCGCCGACCATGCCGACGGACTGGGCCCCCTGGCCGGGAAAGAGCAGCGCCGTCTTGCCGTCGCCTGCTTGCCCGTCACGTGCCAAGGCTCAGTCCCCAGTCTTGATGACTGCGCGGCCCATGTAGTGGCCGCAGGTGCCGCAAATACGGTGCGTGGGCACAGCCTTGCCGCAGTTGGAGCAGAACGTCAGCTGCCGCGGCGTGAGAAAATCGTGGGCGCGGCGGGAACGGGTCTTCTGGTTCGATTGACGTCGCTTTGGAACGGCCATGGGATCACCTGGGGACTGGGGCAATTGAGTCGAGTAATGTAGCCATGTCGGCGGGAAGGGGTCAATTCCACGCTGATTTTCGCGGCATTCAAAATAGTCTGGCCTGAGATCCGCTCTGCGGCAGGGTGCCGAGATGCTCCTCCCCCCGGGGCGTGATGCGTCGCCCGCGCGGGGTGCGCACGACCAATTCGCACCGCAGGAGAAAGGGTTCGACGTCGTCCTCGAGCGTGTCGGTGGCGGAGCTCATCGTGTGGGCGATCGCCTCGATGCCGACGGGCCCTCCGCCGAACACCCGCTGGATGGTTTCGAGATACTTGCGATCGAAACCGTCGAGGCCCAGTTCGTCGATGCCCTGCATCTCGAGGGCCGAGCGGGCAATATCGATGTCGATGGCGCCGGCGGCGCGGCTGGTGGAAAAATCACGAATCCACCGCAGGCGGTTGTTGGCCAGCCGGGGCGTGCCGCGGCTGCGGCGGGCAATCTCGTCGGCCGAAACGTCGTCCATCGGCATCTGCAACTTGACGGCCGAACGGCGGATGATTTCCGCCAGATCCTCCGGACTGTAGTAGTCGAGATGCTCGCGGATCACGAAGCGGTCGCGCATCGGCGCGGAGATGAGCCCGGCCCGCGTGGTCGCTCCCACGAGCGTGAACGGGCGGAGCGGCATGTTGATCGTGCGGGCGGCCACGCCGTCGCCGAGCGTGATGTCGATCCGGAAATCCTCCATCGCCGGATAGAGAAATTCCTCGACCGCGATTGGCAGGCGGTGGATTTCGTCGATGAAGAGCACCGAGCCCTCGGAGACATTCGTGAGATACGGCAGCAGGTCCTTGGGGGCCGCCAGGGCCGCACCGCTGGCGATCTGCAGCGTGGTGCCAAGCTCGCGCGGGATGCAAGTGGCGAATGTCGTCTTGCCGAGCCCCGGCGGACCGTCGAGCAGGATGTGGCCGAGCGTGTCGCCACGCTTCCGCGCCGCATCGATGGCGATCTCGAGCCGCTCGTAGACGGCCCGCTGGCCCACCATGTCAGCCATGCGCTGCGGCCGCAGCGCGCGGTCTTCGGGCGGCTGTTCCTCGGGTGCCTGGATGCTCGGTTCGCGAAATGATTCCATGGTGTGACAGCCTAAACCATCCGGGGAGGAAAGGGTTAAACGAGTGGCAAACAGGGGAGCGGGCTGGGCAGGTGCTCCTGACCGCATTGTGAGCCGAGATCGGCAGAAGTCTCCTCGCGGGGATATTTCGCAATCCCTCGACTCGCGCCGCAGACGCCAGACGGGCGAAATCTCCAACGCTCGTCCAGCTTCCGCCGATCCCGGCTCCTCGGCGGCCGCACCATCACGGAGGAGCCGGCTTCCCGGGAGTGCCGGCTATCTGGGTTTGTGCATTTGGCGGTAGATCGCCTCGAGCGCTTCCTGAACGTCCTTGGGCTTTTTCTTCTCGGCCCGCAGGGCGTCGACGAGGCGGCGGGCGTCGGAATCGGAATGGCCGAGCGACCGGAGCACCTCGAAGGTTTCCGAGAGCACGTCGCCGGCGACCCCCGCCTCACCGGGCGCGTCGCGGCCCACGAGGAGCGCGAATTTCGGCATTCTCCGCCGCAGTTTGGCGATCATCCGCTCGGCCGTGGCGGCGCCGATGCCGGGCAGCGTGGCGAGCTGTTTGGCGTCTTGCTCGTCGATGGCGGTGGCGATCTCGCCGACCGGCCGCACGATGGCCCGCAGCGCCTTCCGCACGCCCACGCCGTCGACCTCGCAGATCAGATCGAAAAACTCCCGCTCCACCTCGGAGAGAAAACCGACGATCCGCGGCACGAGATTGCCGCGGCCCGGAGTGCCCTCGAGAAACTCGAGCGTGTAGAGCGTGACGGGCTGACCGAGCTTCTGCTGCAGGCTGCGGCGGGTCAGTTCCGGCACGAGCACCTCGTGTACGACGGGGCCGACGGCCAGTTCCACGCTGTTGGAGCGGGTGTCGATGCGTTCCAGCGTGCCGGTAATCTTCGTGATCATGCGCGGGAACTCCTGATCCGCACGATGGCGGTGCCGAAGAGCAGGGGACGGAGGCGGAGATGGTAGTCGGTCAGGGCCACGGCGAGAGCGTCGGCCGCGTCGGCCGGCTTCGGCTTCGTGGCGAGGCCAAGTTCCCGCTGCACGGCCGACTGAATCTGTTCCTTGCCGGCGTGGCCCGAGCCGGTGAGCGTGCTCTTCACCCGATTGGGAAGGTAGTGATGCACGGCCAGGCCGGCCTGAACGCCGGCCAGACAGATCACGCCCCGGGCGTGGCCGAGAAGGATCGCGGTTTTGGGGAATTTCGCGTGGGAGAAGACCTGCTCGATCGCCATCGCGTTCGGCTTGAACGCCCCGATCACCTCCGCCACACCGGCGTGGATCGTGAGCAGCCGTTCCTCGAGCGTTTCCCCCTTTGAACGCACGGTGCCCGCCTCGATGAGCCGCACGGTGGCCCCGCGGCATTCGACAACACCGTAGCCGGTGATGTTGAGGCCGGGGTCGAAACCCACCACGCGATGCATACCCGACAGGCTTTCCATGGCGGAAGCCTAGCGGCCATCGAGAAAATGCCCCAAGGCCAGTCACAATACTGTTCGGCACGGTGATGGCCTCGACGCGGGCTTGGGGTTTGGCACCGAGAGTCAACCCGCCCAACCGGCACGGGGGTGCCCATGCCCCATCGCCGGTCGTTCGCTACGGGCATCCTGCCCTGCGCTCTCTGCACGCCGGCTGCGCTTCGCCATCCTGGCTACGCTGGCCGCCGAGCCCGGCTCCTGGGGCACGGGCACCCCCGTGCCTTCCCGAAGGAGATGAACACACGCGTACGGAGGCGAAGGGCTACCCATGCCCCAGGAGCCGGCGTTGCTGACTAGCGAAGCCAGGATGGCGGAGCGCAGTCAGCATCGAGTGAGCGGAGCCCAGGATGGGCGCAGTGAACGTCCGGTGACGGGGCGTGGGTGGCCCGAAGCCGGGTTGGGCGAAGATGGGCACAGCGTGACGCCGTGCCGGTTTTCAATACACCCCGCTGGGCTCGAACCAGCAACCTTCGGTTCCGTAGACCGATGCTCTATCCAATTGAGCTAGGGGTGCTCAAGAATCTTCCAGAAGGATACATGAGACGGGACAAACAACCAAGATTTGTTGGAAACCCGCCTCGAATGGCGCATTCCTTGGCATGGACTACTCGATACGCCGCACGAGGAAGCCTTCGTTGTCGACATCGAAGGCTTCCACGAGCAGCACTGCGTCAGGGGTTTCACCGTCAACGCGTTGCGCCGGCTGCGGCAGCGTGGCCCCGATCACGAGCGTGCGGGCTTCGCCGGCCGCGATGCGGCCGCCCGGAAGTGGCTCCATCCCGAGCCGCTCGCGGTCGCTGGCCCGCGGCCAGACGACGACGCCGTTGACCACGCGGCCCACCGTGTCGCGCTTCAGCGTGACCTCATGATCGGCAACCGAACGGGCCGGCGGCGTGTTCATCGCCACGAGGCCGCGGGCCTCCCGCGGCACGAAGGCGACGACCGGCTCCACCCCGTGCCTGTCCAGAAATGCCGCCGCGGCCTGCGTGGCCCGTGGCAGGTCTGCCACGTCGTCGATGGGCATCACCACCGCCTGCAACGCGCCCGCCAGCGGGGGCAGGGGGCTGTCGTCGTCCGCGGGAAGCATCGCCACCGCGGCGACCTGGTCGATCCGCGCGAGCCAGATCGAGATCTTTTCCCGAACCAGCGTGCCGGCCAGTTCTCGAGACGAAATATGCTGTCCATCAACGACACGCGCCTCGATCCCCAGCAGTCGGCCACCGTGGGTTCCAAGGGATTCGTGGAGCGGGTCGCCGACGGCTAGCGACGCCAGCAGCCGATCCTCCCGCCGCACGAGGCAGGCTCCGTCGAAGGCCTCGGCCGTGGCGGCGAAGGCGGCCCAGTCCACGCCCGCGGGACGCGCTGCACCCACCGGCCACGCGGCCCGCATCCGCCGACGCACACTCGTGGCCGTCAGTTCCTGCAGGGCGAGCCGGGCCTCGTTGGGGTGGGTGCCAACGGGCAGCGGCTTGCCGAACGAGAGCGTCAGCGGCCGCCGAAAGCCGCGCAGTCCGCCGCCGAAGAACAGCCGGGGCCGTTTCGTAAAATAGCGACTCTCGGAAAACGAAAGCAGGCTGCCCCACATGCCGTCGATGTGCAGCGGCACGATCGGCGCCTCGACACGATCGAGCAGCCATTCGAGGCCCCGTTTGAATCCGAGAATCTGCCCCGTACGCGAGATGCCCCCCTCGCAGAAGATGCCGATCACGTCGCCATCGGCCAGTCCAGATTGGATCGTTTTGAGCGCCTGGCCGATCGATTTGGGCCGCGGATCAAAAAGAATGAACCGCCACTGGTCGGCCAACATCCGCATGAATTTTCCCTGAATATTTGGCCCGTAGACCACCATCCGCACCGGCCGCGGGCTGGCGAGCACGACGATGAAGCCGTCGAGCCAGGAGAGATGATTGGCCACGATCACGGCCGGCCCCGTGGCGGGCAGAAGATCGCCGCCGCGCACTCGAAACCGATAGATCACTTGCACGATCGACGTCACGAGCATGCGGAGCGACGCCCGTGGCGCCGCATAGATCGCGACCGCCGCAGCCGCGGCCGCAAGCACGCCAAACAAGCCGAAGATGCTGCGGGCCGAGAGGAGCGGTGCCGCTGCCTCGACAGTGCCGACCGGGCTTCGCAGGAGGCCATACAGCATCGACGCGGCAAACATTCCCGCGAACGTGAGCAGGTTCGTGGCCGCCAGGAGCGCGCCGCGGCGCGGGGCCGGACTGCGCTCCTGAAAATAGGCCTCGAGCGGCACGTCGAAGATGCCCGCCCCGAGCCCGAGCAGCACGAGCGATCCTGCCGCCGACCACCAGTCGCCATTCCCGCCGGCGTCACCGAAAATCGTCCGCGGGCCGCAGGCCAGAAAGAACGAGGCCACGGCCATGAGCCCGCCCCCGACGGGCACGAGGCCCAGGTTCACACCGCGGGTCGACACCCGGCCCGCCAACAGGCTGCCCAGCCCGATTCCACTCACGAGCGCGATCAGGAGCGGCACGACCTGCCCCTGCGATGTCGCACCTGACTCGGTCGCATATTGATCGACATTGAGCTGTGCGACGGCGCCCAAGGCCCAGAAGAAAACGATGCCGGCGGCGGCGGCCGAAAGCTCCCGCGAGCGAAAGAGTTCGGCCAGATCATCGCGGGTGCGGGTGAACGCATTCCACGGGGGCGGCGAGGCCGGATCGGCGGCCGGCCGCGGCACGAGCCAGAGCGCCGCCAGCCAACCCGCCGCCGCGAGCCCCACGAGCACGATGGCCGCGGGCACGGCATGCACCCACAGCGGGGCGGAGTGCAGTGCTCCCGACTGCGGCACGGTCGTGCCGTCAGCCAGCCAATTGCCGCCCGCCATGCCGATCAGCGTGGCGGCCAGTGTCGCCATGGCGAACAGGCCGTTGGCGCTCGAGAGCCTGTTTGCCGGCACGCTCTCCGGGATCGTGCCGATGACGCTCGGCGCCAGAAGCGCTGCCTGGCAGCCGATCACCACCACCGTCGCCAGAAGCAGCCACAGGCCGGCGGGCAGCCCAAACCACTCACCGCCCGACCGCACGCCCCACGCCACCGCGCCAGCCGCTGCGGCCGCGATGACGATCTCCGCGAACTTGCACCAGACGATCACGGAACGTTTTGGATACCGGTCGGCCAGATATCCGGCCAGCCAGGCGAACAGCACGAACGGCAGCACGAATCCGGCAGTTCCGATCGTGAGCACCAGGGCCACCTGTCCGCTCGCGACCGCCTTCTTGCCAAGGCCGATCGCCAGCCAGCGTAGGACGTTATCGTTGACGACGGTCAGCACACGAAGCGCAAGAAGCGGATTGAATCCTTCAGCCACCGGTGACGTTCCCGGCTGCGATGACGCGTGCATGTGTTCCAAGGTGTCGCCTCGATGGATCGCTGTTCAGACCTCAGGAAAAAGCCTTTTCAACCTGCATTCCCGGCCTCCGGGACCGCGCCAACCACCCAGGCTTCCGTGCATCGTGGTGGACTGTAACGACGGTTTGCAGGTCGGGGTTTTCGTGCGTATTCTCCATGGATCTCTCTTATGGGAACAAGGTCGTTTCCTCCCCCTCCTTATTCTGCAGCGAATGGAACCCATGAATCATCGCAGCCAGGCCTACGGGCACCGTATTTTCGAACGGTCTTTCTCCGGTCTGCTGCTCGTCGCGGCAGCCTGCGGTATCGCCCGGCAGGCGGAGGCGCAGATCGTGGTCTACCGGCCGGTTGTTCCGATGTTCGCCCCGGCCGCCGGTCCGTACGTTGCCAACTACACGCCGGCCGGCAACTATGCCGCCGTGACCGCGTTCACGCCACCGATCGTCGAGACCGTGGCCATGCCGGTTGTTCAGGCACCGGTCATGGCAGCCGCGCCGCCGAGCGTGGCAATGACGAGCTTCTACGCGCCGACCTACGTGGAACCGGGCTACGCAGCCCCCGTGGCAACGACCGCGTATTACGCCCCCATGCAACCGGTTGCGACCACGGCTTTCTACGCCCCTGCCGCCCCGGTTATGGCCGCGGCACCAGTCGTCGCCGCGCCTGTGACGGCGTATTACGCACCGGCCGTCGTCGCGGTGCCGCTGTATCGCCGGGGCTTGTTTGGCGCCTACCGTCCTGTCCGCGCGGCCTACTTTCCTCCGTACTGACTCCGGCCACGGTCGCAAACTTCGCGCCGTGTTCGTCCGCAGCGGCCGTTTCTTGACCCCCACGGGCCGCCCCCTATAGTACGGCGATTAGCCGTTTTTCGGCGGTGGTCGCACGGACGGCCGTTCCTGGCTGCAGGCCACAGAAGGGTGCGGATGACGCGGACTGTCAATATTATCGGTGCCGGCCCCGGCGGGCTGGCCACCGCCATGCTGCTGGCAAAGGCGGGAGTGCGCGTTCGCGTTCTCGAACGCCTTCCGATCCCGGGAGGACGCACCAGCACGATCTCCACGCCCGAGGGATTCCGCTTCGATCTCGGGCCAACCTTCTTCCTCTATCCCAAGGTTCTCGACGACATCTTCTCGACCTGCGGCTATGACCTGCGGCGGGAGGTGGAGATGGTCCGTCTCGACCCGCAGTATCGCCTCGTGTTCGGCGCCGGTGGCGAACTGCTGGCCACTCCCGACGTCGAACGGATGGAGCTGGAGGTCTCGAAACTCTCGCCGCAGGATCGCGGCTCCTTCACCAGGTTCATGCAGGCCACCCGGGAGAAATTCACCCGGTTTGCGCCGTTTCTAGAAAAGCCGTTCGAGAGCTGGCGGGATCTCGCCAACCCCGACCTGCTCAAACTCATGCCGCTGCTCAAGCCTTGGAAGAGCCTCGATGCGGAACTCGGCAGTTTCTTCAGTGACGAGCGGATCCGGCTGGCATTCACGTTCCAGTCGAAATACCTCGGCATGTCGCCATTCCGTTGCCCGAGCCTGTTTTCGATCCTCTCATTCCTGGAATACGAACACGGCGTCTATCACCCGATCGGCGGCTGCGGCGCGGTTTCGACGGCGATGGCCCGGATCGCACAGGACATGGGCGTCGAGATTCGCTACAGCGAACCGGTCGAGTCGCTGCGGTTCGAAGGGCGGCGGGTGGCGGCCGCCCATACGGCCCAGGGCGACTATGAGGCCGATGCCACGGTCTTCAACGCCGATTTCGCTCGCAGCATGACGCGGCTCGTGCCTGACCACCTGCGGCGGCGGTGGAGCGACCGGAAGATCGCCTCCAAGCGTTTTTCCTGCTCGACGTTCATGCTCTATCTCGGCATCGAGGGCCGCTACGACGACATCGCCCACCACAACATTTACCTGTCGAAGAACTACCGGGAAAATCTCGCCGACATCGAAACACGGCACATGCTCGGCAGCGACCCCTCGATGTACGTGCAGAATGCCTGCGTGACCGACCCCTCGCTCGCGCCGCCTGGCATGAGCACGCTCTACCTCCTCATTCCCGTCACCCACCGGCATCCGAATGTCGATTGGCGGCGCGAGGCGGCGGGCTATCGGGAGATCGCGCTCGATCAAATGGAGCGGATCGGGATCCATGGCGTTCGTGAACGCATCCGCTACGAGCGGATGATCACGCCCGATGACTGGCAGGACGACTACGAGATCTACCGCGGCGCCACGTTCAACCTCTCGCACGATCTCGGCCAGATGCTCCACATGCGGCCCCACAACCGGTTCGAAGACCTCGACCGCGCCTATCTCGTGGGGGGTGGCACCCATCCGGGAAGCGGATTGCCGGTGATCTATTCGTCGGCCCGGATCACGTCGGACCTCCTGCTCGCAGACCTCGGCATCGCCCCCCCCGCTACCGACCACGGCCGTATGCCGTTACCGGCCGTATGCGGCGAAGAGACGGCGGCGGCTGTGTAGGCCACCGGTCTTTCGGTCAATCGCACCGCACAACAGACGAGCATCCGAACACAGACTTCAGTCGTAGGAACGCAGCAATGATCAAGGCAGATGAACAAAACAGGGTGGTCGTGGTCGGCGGCGGCCTCGGCGGCCTGGCGGCTGCCTGCACGCTCGCGGCTCGCGGCTATGCGGTCACGCTCTGCGAAAAAAATGCCTGGGTCGGCGGCAAGGCTGCGGTGCTCGCTGAGCAGGGTTTCCGGTTCGACATGGGGCCGACGATCCTGACGATTCCCGGCGTGCTCAAGCGAATCTTCGCCGAGGCGGGCCGCGAGCTGGAAACAGCCCTCGATCTCGTCCCGCTCGATCCGCAGTGGCGGAGTTTTTTCACGGACGGAACGACGCTCGATCTGGTCGCCGACGTCGCCGAAATGAAGGCCACGCTCGACGCCTACGCCCCCGGCACCGGCTCCGGAGAGGGCTACACCCGATTCATGTCGCTGGCAAAGCGGCTCCACCGGCTCTCGAACGAATTCTTCTTCTGGCGCAGCGTCGGGGGCATGAAAGACATGTTCGACCCCCGCCGCAGCCTGAAGCTCTCGCTCCTGAAGGAGGTCATGGGGATGCGGCCGGGCCACTCCGTGGCCGGCACCGTGCGGTCCTTCGTGTCGGACGAACGGGCGGCGCAGATGCTCGACCATTTCACACAGTATGTCGGCAGCGCACCCGATGCCTCGCCCGCCGTGCTCTGCGGGATCGCGCACATGCAGTCGAACGATGGCGTCTGGTATCCGCGGGGCGGCACCGGCGCGGTGCCGCGGGCGCTCTCGAGCCTCGCGATTGATCTTGGCGTCGACATCCGGACCCGGACGGCGATCCGGAGGATCGTCGTCGACGAGCGTTCGGGGAAGGGGGGCCGGGTGCGGGGCGTGGAGACGGAGCACGGGGAGTTCATCCCGGCGGCGGCAGTCGTCAGCAACTCCGACAGCGTTCGCACGCACCGCGAACTCGTCGACGGCGTGCCGCGGGAGCGATTCCTCGCCCGCCGGAAATATGAGCCCGCCTGTTCGGGCGTCGTGCTCTATCTCGGTCTCGACAGGCGGTACGAGCAGCTCATCCATCACAACTTCGTTTTTTCGGAAGACCCGCACGAGGAGTTCGAGGCGATCTACCGCCGCGGCGAACCCGCCCCCGACCCCACCTGCTACGTCTGCGCCCCGGCCGTCACGGAGCCCGAGGTGGCACCTCCCGGCGGCGAGGCGCTCTACGTGCTCGTGCATACCCCCTATCTCCGTCCGCACCACGACTGGTCGAAGATGTTCGCCCCTTACCGCCGCCGAATCATCGAGAAACTCGAGCAGACGGCGGGGCTGAAGGATCTCGAGAAGCACATCGTCTTCGAGAAGTCGCTCACGCCGCAGGACATCCACGACCGCTACCACGTACTCGATGGGGCGATCTACGGTCTGGCCAGCCACGGCCGGTTTTTCGGCGCCTTCAAGCCGGCGAACCGCTCGCCCGACATCGAGGGGCTCTACATGGCTGGCGGCTCGGCGCATCCGGGCCCCGGCATGCCGATGGTGCTGATGTCGGGCTGGATCGCCGCCGACTGCGTCGATCAGGACAAACTCGTCGACCCGACGGCAGCCTCCCGACCCGCCGTCTGCGCGGTGTGACCACTCCATGTCGGACACCGCGCACGAGCACGAACTGCCGCCGTTCTCGCGTCGCCTGAACGCCTGGTTCATGTTCTACGTGCGGTGGTTTCTCCGCCGGCACTTCCATGCCCTGCGGCTGCTGCGGGCGGAGCCCCCCGCGCAAGACCATCCCGAGATCGCGCGGGAGCCGGTGATCTTTTACACGAACCATCCGAGCTGGTGGGATCCGCTGACGCTGCTCTCGATCGGCGAACTGCTCTATCCCGACCGGCTCAGCTACGGCCCGATCGATTCCCGGGCGCTCGGCAAATACAAATTCATGGAGCGGATCGGCTTCATCGGCATCGACATGGGCACGTGGAAGGGGGCGGCGCGGTTCCTGCGGATGGCCCGCGCGGCCAACAAACGCAGCGACGTCATTTTCTGGATCACCTCGCAGGGGGAGTTTGCCGATCCGCGAAACCGGCCGGTGCAGATCCGGCCGGGGGTCGGCCATGCCGTTGAAAGCGCTGCGGGCGGACTGATCGTGCCGATGGCGATTGAATATCCGTTCTGGACGGAGCGACTGCCTGAGATTCTCGCCGCCTTCGGCCCCACGTTCCGCATCGCCGACGCACCGCACCGGACAGCGGCCGAATGGACGGCCGTACTGTCAGAGGCACTCGAGGCGACACAGGACCGGCTCGCCGTGGCCGCGCAGCGCCGGGATCCCCGGGCGTTTCGCACGCTCGTCCGGGGCCGTGTCGGTGTTGGCGGCGTCTACGATCTCGTGCGCCGCTGTGGAGCATGGATGCGCGGCGAAGCATTCGATGTGTCCCACGGGGGCAGCGAAACCGTATGACGATGACAGTACCCGTGATCGGCACGCTCGCGGTCATCGCAGTCGCCCTGGCAGCCCTTCCCGCCCTGCTGACGACTGCCAACCTGCGGGTTTTCGCGCATGCCCCGCGGCCACAGGACGCATCGACTCCGCCCCGCGTCTCCGTCCTCGTACCGGCCCGCAACGAGGCCGCCGCGATCGAACGGCTCGCCCGCGACGTCCTTGCCAGCCGCGACGTCGATCTCGAGCTGGTGATCCTCGACGATGATTCGACCGATGGCACCGGGGCGATCGTCGAGCGACTCTCGCGGGAAGACGGCCGCGTGCGGCTCGTCCGTGGAAAACCGCTGCCATCCGGCTGGTGCGGCAAGCAGCATGCCTGCTGGCAATTGGCCGCGGCTGCGCGGGACGACATCCTCGTCTTTCTCGACACCGACGTCGCGCCCACTCCCGACGCGATCGCCCGGAGCGTGGCGTTTCTCAACGCCTCCGGGGCCGCCCTCGTCAGCGGCTTCCCGCTGCAGCAGACCGGCTCGGTTCTCGAATGGCTCCTGTTGCCGCTCATCCACTTCGTGCTGCTTGGCTTCCTGCCGCTGGCCCGCAGCCGCACCGACAACACCCCCGGCATGGCGGCCGGCTGCGGCCAGTTGTTTATCACGCGGAAGGCCGACTACGACCGCGCGGGGGGGCATGCCGCGATCCGCGCCTCGCTGCACGACGGCATCAAGCTGCCGCGTGCCTACCGCCGCGCCGGGCTTCGCACCGACATCTTTGATGCCACCGACATCGCGAGCTGCCGGATGTATACGCGGAGTCTCGACGTCTGGAAGGGCCTCGCAAAGAACGCCACCGAGGGGATCGGCGGGCCGGCCACGATCGTGCCGTTCACCGTGCTCCTCGCCGGCGGCCAGATCCTGCCATTCGTGCTCGTGGCCTTAGGCCTTGCCACGGGCTGGCACAACTGGCCGGCATGGGCTGTTCCCGCGGTCTGCCTTGCCGTGGCCCTGGCCTATGTGCCGAGGTTTCTGGAGGCCGCACGCTTCGGCCAGAGCCTCTCGAGCTCCCTGGCCCACCCGCTCGGCATCGCGGTCTTTCTCGCAATTCAGTGGTTCGCCCTGATCCGCCGGCTGCTCGGCCTGAAGACGTCCTGGCGGGGCCGCGCCCTCGCGCCGCAATAGCGGGCTGGCTCCTCGTGGCAGCAGCTTTGCAACCTGCTGCAGGGCGGGGCAAGCCTGCCCCCTTTGAGCAACCGAGAGCGTTTCAGCGTCAGCGATCAACGTCTCGCCTCGCAAGCCCGCGAGCCTTCGTCGCGTTCGCGATCGCCTCTTCGACGGTCGGAGCGAGCGCCGTGAGGTGGCCCATCTTGCGGCCCGGCCGCGGATCCGATTTCCCGTAGAGCATGAGGCTCACGCCCGGCACGGCGAGGGCGGCTGCCCAGTCGGGCTCGCCGTTGGCCCAGCAGTCACCGAGCAGGTTCGCCATGGCGGCCGGTGCGAGTTGCTGCGTCGAACCGAGCGGCAGGCCGCACACCGCGCGGACCTGCTGCTCGAACTGCGAGGTCTCGCAGGCTGCGATCGTGAGGTGGCCCGAGTTGTGCGGGCGGGGGGCAATCTCGTTGACGAGCACGCGGCCGTCACGGGTCACGAAGAATTCGACGCAGGCCACACCCACGACGCCGAGGTTCGCGAGAATCCGCGATGCCATGTCCCGGGCCGTGTCGCAGACGGCCTGCGGCAGGCCGGCGGGCGCCGAAGAGACGTCGAGAATGTGATGCCGATGGGCATTGCGGGACGGTTCGAAAACGGCCGTGGCACCGTCAAGGCCGCGGGCCGCCACGACCGAGATTTCACAGTCAAAGTCAACCCAGCCCTCGAGCACGCAGGCCTCGGGCCCGAGAGCCTCCCAGGCGGCGTCGACGGCGGACGAGTGCTCGATCTTCCGCTGTCCCTTGCCGTCGTAGCCGAAGGCCGCGGTCTTGAGGACGGCGGGCAGGCCAAGAGCCGCGACGGCGGCATGGAGTTCGTCCTGCGACCGCACGACACGGTGCGGCGCGCAGCCGAAACCGTGCTCCACGAGAAATGCCTTCTCGCGGGCACGATCCTGTGTGGTGAAGAGCACCAGCGGGTCGGGCCGGACCGGCACCACCTCCTGCATCGCGCGGGCAGCGTCGACGGGCACGTTTTCAAACTCGAACGTCAGCACGTCGAGCGCCTGCGCAATCTGCTCGAGCTTCCGCGTGTCGTCGTAGGCCCCCACGTGCACACGGTCGGCGTGATGAGCCGACGGACAATCCTCGCTGTCGGAGATCACTTCGACCCGGTAGCCCATCCGCTTGGCGGCCATGGCGAACATCGCGCCGAGCTGACCACCACCCATCACGCCGAGGACGGCGCCCGGGAGGATCACGCGGGCGGGCAGGGGGGATGGTGCAGCCGGGGCCGGTGTCACTTTTCCGACGGGCGATCGGACCATTCGGGGCCTTCCGTTTCAAGCCGCTCCTGCAACACGCGATCCGTCTGCGCCTTGCGGTAGGCGAGCAGTTTCCCCCGCAGCCCGGGATCGTCAAGCGCGAGGACGGCCACCGCGAGGAGCGCGGCATTGGCAGCCCCGGCCGGCCCGATGGCGAGCGTGCCGACCGGCACTCCGGCAGGCATCTGCACGATCGACAGGAGCGAGTCGACACCGCGGAGCATGGAGCTCTCGACCGGCACGCCGAACACCGGGAGATGCGTCTGTGCAGCGACCATGCCGGGCAGATGGGCGGCGCCGCCGGCACCCGCGATGATCACCTTGAGACCGCGTTCGGCGGCCGTCCGCGCGTAGTCGGCCAGTTTGTCGGGCGTGCGGTGGGCCGAGACGACCTGGCACTCGTGCGGCACGCCAAATTCCTCGAGAATTTCCGCGGCCCGGGCGAGCGTGCTCCAGTCGGAGCGGCTGCCCATGATGATGCCAACCTGCGGGGCTGTTGCTGATGCCACGGCGAGCCTTTCAATGACGACGAGAATGAGCAAGACATCTTGCTCTCGACCCTCCGGCGATGCAACCTTGTGCCATGCGACGCCCGCTCCCCGACGTTCTCCCGATCCGCTGGCCTGAAGGGCTCCCCAGCCCACCTGCCGAAACCGAGCAGGCTCTCGACCGGGCCGCGCGGGTGCTCGTGGATGGTGGCCTCGTGGCGGTTCCCACTGAAACGGTCTACGGACTGGCGGCCCGCGCCGATGACCCGGTCGCCGTTGGAAAAATCTTTGCCGCCAAGGGACGCCCCTCGACCAACCCGCTCATCGTGCACGTGGCCGACACGCCGATGGCCCGCCGGCTGGCTGCTGCGTGGCCCGATGCGGCCAGCGAAATCGCAGCGCGGCTCTGGCCGGGCCCGGTGACGGTCGTCGTGCCGCGCGGCCGCTCCATCCCCGACGAGGTGACGGCCGGTGGTTCGACGGTGGCGCTGCGGTGCCCCGAGCATCGGCTCACCCGTCGGCTCATCGAGAAGGCGGGGGTTCCGCTCGCGGCCCCGAGCGCGAATCGTTCGCTCGCGGTATCGCCCACCACCGCCGCCCACGTGCTCGAGAGTCTCGGCAACCGCATCGATCTGATTCTCGACGGCGGCCCGTGCACCCGGGGCATCGAGTCGACCGTCGTCGACTGTACGAGCGTGCCGCCATGCATCTTGCGGCCCGGACCGATCAGCCGCGAACAACTCGAAACGCTCCTCGGGCAGCCAGTGGTCCTGGCCCCGGAACCAACGGACGCACGGCAATCCGGGTCGGCGGCGCGTTCACCCGGCATGCACGCCCGGCACTACGCCCCGAAGACGCCGCTCGTCCTGTCGGCGACTGCCGCAACGCACGTCGCCGACCTGCTGGCGGCCGGCAAACGCGTCGGCTGGCTCACGACGGCTCCCGACGCCGCGGAACCCCGCCGGCTCTCTGCATCGCGAGATCTCCTCGTGATCCCCATGCCCGCCGATCCTGACTCGTTTGCCGCGCGGCTCTACGCCACGCTCCACGCGCTCGACAAACGGGAATTGGCCACGATCGTCGTCGACGAACCCCCGGACACCGACGCCTGGCGGGCGGTCCGCGACCGGCTCACGCGGGCCGCCAGACGGTAAGCGTTCCGGGCGGTGTTCGTCACGCCGCCGGGGCCAGAATTTCGCGGAGGGCGGCGACGAGTTCCGGATATTGAAACACGAAGCCGGTGTCGAGCGCCACCTTCGGGATCACCCGTTGCGAGGCGAAGAGCACCTGCGCGAATTCGCCGAAGGCGAGCCGCAGGCCGAGGTAGGGGGCCGGCATGAATGCCGGACGATGCAGCTGCCGCCCGAGCGCCTTCGTGAACTCGCTGTTGCGGACGGGATTCGGGGCGACCGCGTTCATCGCACCGCTCAACGAG
The DNA here is from genome assembly GCA_026401035.1 of Planctomycetia bacterium. GTDB lineage: Bacteria > Planctomycetota > Planctomycetia > Pirellulales > UBA1268 > RGVT01. Next base: position 194,197 of record JAPLNR010000060.1, read on the forward strand.
GCATGGTCGGCCGCGTGCACGTAGAGCCGGGCGAGGTCGGCCACGTGGATCCACGGCATCCACTGGCGGCCGCTCCCGAGCGGCCCACCCGCGCCGAGCTTGAAGGGCAGCAGCATCTTGCCGAGGGCGCCGCCGCCGGCGCCGAGCAGGATGCCGGTGCGGGCCGTCACAACCCGCACGCCCAGTTTTTCGGCGGCGAGCGCCTCCCGCTCCCAATCGATGCAGACCTGCGCGAGAAAATCGTCGGCCGGCGGCGCAGACTCGGTCAGTTCCTCGTCGCCGCGGTTGCCGTAATAGCCCACGGCCGAGGCCGAGACGAACACCTTCGGCTTCACGGCCGCCTGCGCGATGCCCTGCACGAGATTGCGGGTGCCGATCACGCGGCTGTCGCGGATCTTCGCCTTCTGCGCGGCGGACCAGCGGCCTTCGGCGACCGACTCACCAGCCAGGTGCATCACGGCATCGATCCCCGCGAAAGCCTCCTGCGGAGGCGGCCCCTGCATGGGATCCCAGCGCAGAATCCGGCCCGCGAGATGGCCGATCTTCGCCCGCGCCCGATCAGGGTCGCGCGTCAGCGCGACAGGCTTGTCGAGCAACCGCAGCAGTCGAGGACCCACGAAACCCGTCGCGCCAGTGACCAAAACCTTCATTGCGACTCCCTGTGAGATGGTTCGGGCGAGATTGTATCGCCGTCGTTCGTCGCGGAAGTATAAACAGGTCTCGCGATTTGGACTTTTTTCACAGTACCCCCCAAGCCCGCCCCTTGCATTCCCATCCGCCAGGACCGGTTCGGTCACTCGCACGCGCATTCCTGCCACGGGGAGCTCTCCGCCGCGACCTGTGGGTGTCGACCGCCGATGCGGCCGCCTTCAGCGTGATGGTGGGCTGCGGCGAGACCTACCTGCCGGCGTTTGCGCTCGCCCTGGGAATGGGGCCCGTCGACGCCGGCCTGATCGCGAGCGTGCCGGTGCTCGTGGGAGCCGTGGTGCAACTGGTCACACCGCTGGGCATCGCGCGGCTGGGCACCAACCGCGGCTGGGTCATCGCCTGCACAACGATCCAGTCGCTGAGTTTCCTGCCGTTCGTGTTCTGGGCGGTGCGCGGGCATGCCCGACTCTGGGAACTGCTCCTCGCAGCGAGCATCTACTGGGCGGCGGGCATGGCCGGAGCGCCCGCATGGAACAGTTGGATGGGAAACCTGATTCCGGCGCGGATGCGAACCGCCTATTTTGCCCGGCGGAATCGGCTTGGACAGTTCGGGGTGTTTGTGGGGTTCGTGGCGGGCGGCGTGATCCTGCAACTCGGCGAGCGGAACGGCCTCACGCTCGACGCCTTCGCGGTGCTGTTCGCGGTGGCCGGCATCTGCCGCCTCGTCTCGACCGGACTGCTTGCCAGTTGCCGTGAACTCAAGCGACCCACGCGGGACGCCGCGTCGTCGACCGCGGCCCTGCCGCTGCTTCACAGGCTGCGGGCGGCACTGGCAGAGATCGCCGTGGCGCCCTCGGGCGCCCTGGTGGCCTTCGTCTGCAGTTTTGCGTTCGCGTGCCAGTTTGCCGGCCCCTACTTCACGCCCTACCTCCTGCACGAGATGGGGTTTTCGTACGGCGCATTCATGCTGGTCGTCGGCACGAACTTCCTTGGCAAGGCGTTGGCGCTGCCGGCACTCGGTCGGCTCGGTTCACGGATCGGCGCGCTGGGGCTTCTCTGGCTCGGCAGCCTCTCGATCATTCCGCTGGCGCTCTTCTGGCTGCCATCGGCAAATGTCTGGTATCTCGTCGGGGTGCAACTGTTCGCGGGCGCCTGCTGGGCGGCCTACGAACTGGCCGTCGTGCTCCTCTTCTTCGAGGCCGTGTCGCACCAGGAACGCACGGGCGTGGTCACGGTCTACAACCTCGGCCTCGCGGTTGCGACGCTCGCCGGCGCCGGTGCCGGAGGGCTCCTGCTCCGCGCCCTGGGGGAGGATCGAACGGCCTACTTCATCCTGTTCGCCGTCTCGAGCCTGCTCCGCCTGGCCATGATTCCGCTGCTCCGCCGCGTGAGTGTCCGGGCTTGAGTGGGGAACCGCGACCCGCGTTCGGAAAAGCAATCCGGGATCGGGGCCGGCGAGGGACCGCTTTTTCCGCCGGAGTGTAGACTGCCGGCCGCCATGGAACAGCCGCTGCACGTCGCGCCCGGTCGCGACATCCACCTCGCCGACTTCGACCCCGACTTTCACGATGGGCTCGATCGCGATCAGGCGGAGGCTGAAACGCGGCGCCACTGCGAAAAGCTCGATGAACTGGCCTATCGCCTGTTTGCCGAGGCAAAGCGGGCCGTCGTCGTCGTGCTGCAGGGCATCGACACGTCGGGCAAGGATGGCACGATCCGCATGCTGGCCAGCGGCATCAGCCCGCAATGCCTCGACGTGAAGAGTTTCAAGGCTCCGAGCGCCCTCGAACTGTCTCACGACTTCCTCTGGCGGGTGCATGCGGCCATTCCCGCCCACGGACGCATCGGCATCTTCAACCGCTCGCACTACGAAGACGTGGTGGTGGTCCGCGTCCGGAAACTCGTGCCGCAGCCTGTCTGGCAGGAGCGGTACGCCCAGATCAACGCGTTCGAAAAACTGCTGCACGACGGGGGGCTCACGTTCGTGAAGTGCTTCCTGCACATCGGCAAAAAAGAGCAGCGGCAGCGGCTCGAGGACCGGCTGCGCGACCCGAAGAAGCAGTGGAAACTCGGCCCCGACGATCTCGAGGATCGCAAACGCTGGGATGAGTTTCAGAAGGCGTACGACGACGCCCTCACGCTGTGCAATACGGACTATGCACCCTGGCACATCGTGCCCGCCGACAAGAAGTGGTATCGCAACCTCGTGGTCGCCAGACTCGTCCGCGAGACGCTCGAGCGGCTCGAGCCCCGCTTCCCGCCCTTCGACCCGAGCCTGATCGCAAAACTCGACTCAAACGCCTCGCCACACCGCCCCCACGGATCAATGTAGAGATGAACGGCACACCGCTCCTCGATTTTGCCGCCTGTCGATCCCGGCAGCAGCGGCTGCTCGCCCGCATGGCGGAGGAGCGTCTCGACGGAGTGGTCGTCGTCGCCCCGGAACACATCGAATACCTCACCGGCCACCGCTGGGATTTCCGATTTTCCCCCGTCGCGGCCCTCGAGGCGTCGGGCCGCGTGCTGCTCGTCTGCCCGGATCGCCCCGTCGAACAGGGGGCGGCCGACGACGTCCGGACGTACGAGGCCAAGTGGCGGTCGACGCTGCGGAGCGATCAGCGCGAAGCGTCGGCGGTGGTGCTCAGCGACTGGCTCGCCTCCCGCGGCCGCTGGCAGCGGGTCGGCGTGGAATTTTCCGCATGCCCCCCGCACGTCTCCCGGCTGTTTCCGACGGCTCTGCTGGCAGACATCGAACCCGACCTGTGGCGACTACGGCGCCGAAAAGATCCGGATGAAATGCTGCTCCTGCGACGGGCCGTCGCCGCCAGTGGCGAGATGTATGCGCGGGCTCGCGAGATCATCCGGCCGGGAATCACCGAGCTCGAAGTCTTTTCGACGCTGCAGTCGGTCGCCGTGGCCTCCTGCGGCGAGATGCTCACCGGCACCGGCAATGACTACGCCTGCGGTGTCCGCGGCGGACCGCCACGCGGGCGGGCCTGCGGGGCCGGTGAACTCTATATTCTCGACCTTGGCCCCGCCTACCGCGGCTACTTCGCCGACACTGCGAGGGCCATCGCGGTCGACCGATCGCCCACCGACGGGCAGTGGGCCGCCTGGAAGCATGTCTGCGACGCGCTGACGCTGGTCGAGCAGACAGCCAAGCCGGGGATGACGTGCCGCGATCTCTATGCGCGTGTGCAGGAGTGGCTCGCCACCGCGCCGGTGGGCACATGGTCGAGCCACCTTGGTCACGGCATCGGGCTCTCGGTGCACGAGACCCCGCGGCTCAATCCCCACTGGGACGACACGCTCGAAGTGGGCGACGTGATCGCCGTCGAACCGGCGCTCTACGCCCCCGAACTGTCATGCGGCATGCGTATCGAGAACGACTACCTCGTCACGGAGGCGGGGCTCGAACTCCTGAGCCCCTTCCCACTCGAACTGTAGGACAGGCTTTAGCCTGTCACAGCATCGGCGCCGCTTCCCCCGGAGAGACGATTTCGGGGGGTGCCCACTCAGCTCCCGGCGGAATAAAACACCGCCCGCGAACAAACCGACCGCTCGCGGCGGCGGCGGGGGCGGGGCGGGGTGATCATCCGGGAGTCGAGCAAATCGGCCACCATGCGGGCGTCGATGGCATCGATGCTATCGAACTCGTCGTCGAACTCCAGCACCTCGGAAATCGGGCACACCGGCGTGACGCGAACGACGCACTGCCGGTTCCCCACGGTCATGAAGAAGGGCATGGCCGCAAACGAACAGGATTGGCCAGGGGCATTCGTCTTGGTCGCGTTCATCGGCTGGTTTCTCCGCATGTCGTTCGCTTTCAATCGGGCTCCGGCTGAGGAGGCGCTGGGACCGCCTCACCAGAACCCTTCTCCTGCATTCTGCGCGCCAAAGCAGGCGCATGTCGAAAAAAACGTGGCCCCGCCCCTGCAAGCCTCCCGATCGCCCCATGTTCACACGCCGGGCCGCGAATGCCGGACAGTTTTACAATCCGCTTCGCGATTCCTGGCTGGCGGGGCAGGGGGCGGAACTTGAAAAAATTTCAGGCGGCATCACGCGCTGATGCGCCTTACCCGGGCTGGTCAGCCAACCCGCCGCCCGATTCGGCGGCAGCTTCTGCCGGCTGCGCCTTCCGCATCCGATCGCGGAGCTTCGCGGCCAGTTCGTAGTTTTCAGCCAGCACCGCGTCGGCCAACTGCTCGTCGAGCGTGCGGCCGACGTCATACCGCTGACGGACGCCTTCCCGCATCTCCTCGAGACGCTTCACGAGTTCGTCTTCGGAATACTGGTCGGCAGCGTCATACCGGGCGAAGAGGTCGCGAAACCGTTCCAGTCCGCGATTGATCTCGACGATCGCCGCTTCGGGCCCCTGCTCCTCGAGCAGCGCCAGGGCGCCTGCCTGCACGCGATGGAACAGGACGAACGGCCTGTATTGCTCATGCGACAGCGTCCACTCGTCGTCCGCCGAGTGCTCGCGCACGAAGTCCATGAACGCCAGGCTGTGGTCAGCGTCCTTGGCGGCGCGGCGGTAGTCGCGCAGCGACAGCCAGCAGATCCGCCGGTGGTAATACTGCACGAATTCCCTGTCCGCCTCGGCGCACTGCTCCCGCGACATGCGGAATGATCCGCCTTCACGGATTGCCTCGCCGACGAGGTAGTCGTAATACGTTTCCGCGCCGTGCGGACGCTGCCCGTCGGGCCTGAGATCCGTCTCCATCTGCAAGACGCCCATGTCGACCCGCATCTGGAGCACTTCGCGGCCGTTTCGGGCCTTGAAGAGGCGGGCATTCACCTCACCCGGCTGGAATTCCCAGCCCTTGAGCACGGTATCGATGTCTCGTGGCTTCGCCATGGAGCACAGCCCTTCGGTGGAAACTGGCGGCCGGCGTCGTGCCAGGCTGCCAGCGAAATTATAGCAAGCGGTTTGCGTGTCTACCGAGTTTCGGCCGGTTCAATCCGGCGGCCGCCGGCGCAGCTGCTTTGTTTCCGAGCGGTGGCGTTTTCCTGCGAGCCGTTTGGCGATCATGGAGCGGGGTTTTTTCGTCCGCCGCCGCACCTTGGGGGGCGTCAGTGCCCGCTCGATGATGGTAGACAGTTTTGCCAGGCAGTCGGCGACGTTCTGCGGCTGGGCACGGTGCCGCTGGCTGGTGATGACCAACGCCCCGTCGTTAGTGAGCCGGGCTTTTTCCCGCTCCAAGAGCCGGCGGCGCACGGCTTCGGGGAGATGGGGAGAATGGCGGGCGTCGAACCGCAGCACCGCCTTGCTGCTCGTGCGATTCACATGCTGCCCCCCCGGCCCGCTCGACCGCACGAACTGCCACTCGAGCGCCTCGGGCGGAATGACGACGGCACCGTTTCCAAGTCGAACTTCCTTGAGTCGTGTCATCAGGGCTCCCGCTGGCGGCTGCGATTGTTCTCAGCTGGATGGATGGACGCGGCCACTGACAAGCAGCACATGCGTACAGTGCCTGCAAAACTCCGCAAACTTCATCTGGACAGCCCACGAAGCATCGCCACATACTGCCCCTCCTTCAAGGCGGGCTGTTCGCCGCGGGGCGATCGCGACTCCCGTTCGCAGGAGATATCCCGAGCATGCTGCAGGCGTCCATCAGTGAACTGACGATGTTCCGCTGGGAACTCGCCGATGAAGTCGAACATCTGGCCCGCCATGGCTTCGAAAGCCTGTCGATCTGGCGGACGAAACTCTCCGATGTGGGCCTTGAGCAGGCCAAGGGCCTGATCCGCCAGGCTGGCCTGCGGGTTTCGAGCCTGCAATGGACCGGGGGCTTCACGGGGGGCGATGGGCGGTCGTTTTGCGACAGCGTCGACGACGGCCTTGAAGCGATCACCACGGCGGCCGAACTCGACACCGACGTACTGGTCGTCCACAGTGGCTGCCGCGGCGGCCACACCCGCGGCCATTCCCACCGGCTGCTGGCCGACGCGCTCGACGTGCTCGCGCCGGAGGCCTTGTCGCGGGGCGTGACGCTGGCCCTCAAGCCCATGCATCCTGCCGCAGCAGCCGGCTGTGATTTCCTGAACGATCTCGCCCATGCCGTTCGCTGGGTGGAGCGATTCGACCATCCGGCAGTGCGGATTTCGCTCGATTTGTGGCAATTTGGCAATGACCCGGCGCTGCCCGGACTCCTGGCCGACCTGGTGCCGCTGACGGCCGTCGTGCAGGTGGCCGATTGCCGAGGGCTGCCATCGGCCGACAGGGAACGACTCCCGCCAGGGCACGGCACGGTACGGCTGGGCCCGCTCGTGACCGCCTTGGTCGAACATGGCTACAGCGGCGACTTTGAGTTCGAACTCATTGGCGAAGCCGTTGAGGCGTTTGGGTACGACCACGTGCTCGCTCAGGCCCGACTTGCTGCCGATGCCTGGGGCCGCAGGCTTCGCGTGCCGGCAGTGTAGGTCAGGCTACAGCCTGTTCTACGACGCCGGTCATTTTTCCACGGGCAGCCGCAAATCCCAGGCCTCGATCCAGTCGGTCTCCGCCGGCTCGAGCTGGAAATCCTCGCGCAGCCGCGTGTCGAAGTCGTTCATGTGGGCAGCACCGTAGAAGATCGCGATTTTCCGTTTTCCGGCCGCGATTTGCTGCCGGAGAACATCGAGCGCCGCCGCGTTGCGATCGGTGATCAGCGATGAGCCTTCCTCCCCGCCGAAAGCGGCGGTCAGAACCTCCATGTCGGTGAACTGCTCGGCCATGATTCTGCGGAGGCGGATTTCCCGGTTCGAGCCGAAGAGGATTCCGAAAAGATCCCCGAACCCCACGTCTCCCCCAGTCTTCCCTGCGGCCTTTTCCGCCCGTGCCGTTCCCTCGCGCATGAGCTTCATGAACATCGTCCACCACGATTCACCACGCTTGGCCATGGCGGCGTCGAATTCCTGCGGGGAAAGATCGGCGTGCACGAAGTTTTTCGCCGTGTAGTCGATCTGCTCCAGCTGGAATTCGAGCCCCAGCATCTTCGTCAGGCCCTGCTGGGCCGAGCCGATCGCGCCCGAGGCCTTGCGACCCGGCTTGGGGACGCGGGCGTTGTCGGGGGCAACCAGCTCGTACAGGACGGCGTCGTAGTCGCGAAAGAGGCGGTCGAGGGTCTCGTAGTAGCCCTTGCCACCAAGATGGACAGCCCCGACGAGATCCACCTCGAGCGGCTCGCGGCGGCCCTGGTCTGTGGCGGCCGCCTCACGGTATCGCACGATCGAGGTGTCGAGCGACAGGGGCGCGTCACGGTCGTCGCGGGAGAGCCGCAGGAACTCGACCTTCTCAGCCACAGCCTGGGAAAACGCCGGCGGGGCCGCGGTGGCAAACCAGGCAAGGAGCAGGGCCTGACACGCATGAACGGCGAACGTTCGAAGGTTGGGCATTCAAATCCTCCCGGGGAAACCGTGGGGCGTGGGTGGTGGGTCGTCCTCACGACCCAAGCGGCCTGACTTTCGCAGGATACCCGAGCCTGCCCGGATCGCCACTTTTTTCCCCGCCCGCGCCGGAAATCCCCCGGATCCGGCAGAGTCTTCCAAGATTCGTCAACTCGGTCGACCGGCACGACCGATACCACACGAGCAATCCGCATGTGCGGAAAACCGGCTCCTGCTCCCCAGGGCACTACGAGATGGCTACGAACAAGAGTTTCCAGCGGTTTGGAAGAGTGATCCTCGCGGCGGTGATGACTATCACCGCAGTCGTGCCGGCCCATGCCGGTGACTGGATGCCGATGCTGCCGGATCAGGACTTCTACGATTTCCAGCTCTTTGCCCCGCCAGATCTGCAGGAGTATGAGATGTACCCGGAGCAGAGCGAGGGGATCTTCTTCAACTACGATCGCCTCTACTGGGGCATGACACCGCCCCGGGTAACGGGGGTCGGCGAGACGGAACGCGGCGGGTATCTCATCCCCACGGATCCAATCTCGCCACAGTCGATCGTACAGCTCAACAACGCCGGCATCCTCGGCTCTGGAACGACGGGCGGCAGCGTGATCGGCGGAATCTTCATTTACGGTGCCGATCCACTGAAGCTTGATCTCAACACGAGCTGGATGCGGACCGCCATGACCTGGGGCAACCGGTACGAGGGTGGCTGGATCTACGATAATCGTGGCGTCCAACTTGGATACTTCAACAGCGGTATTCAGAGTCAGAGTTTTCAGACGAACAGCGAGTTTGCCGCGTCATCACCCACGCAGATTTTCACGCAGCAAACCTCGGGCGGCGGAGCGGCGGGTGGTCTGGGAGCGATCTCGGTCCCTTTGACAACCACCACGATCACGTCGAACAGCCCGCCGCCGGATCACTTGATCGCCCAGAAGTTGACGCAGACCAACAACACCGAGATTCAGAGCGCGGAGGTCATGGCTCTGGTTCGTCGGGAATTGGGCCGACGGGGGAGCAGCACCACGGCCCGGTTTGGGTTCGGGCCACGATTCCTGCAATTTGCCGACAGTTTCAAGATTGGCTACGAGAGCAATCAGTACTCGTTCAATCAGGGCCCCACCGGTGGCACCCAGGGCGGCGGTGTGAATATCTCGACGGCGGGCGGTGGCGTCGGCGGTGGCGTCGGCGGTGGCGCGGGCACCGGCGGCGGCACGGGTGGTGGTGGGCTCGGTAATATCGGTGGTGGCGCATCATCGTTCTTCAACCAGTCTTCGGCGGGAGACGTGATCGGTATCGGTGGCGTCGACACGCTCACAGGCTTGGGCGCGAGCACGCCGCTCCAGGTTGGCGAGTGGGAAACCAATACCTACAACAACATGGTTGGCCCCGAATTCGCGATCCTCCTGGAAAGCCGTACCGGCCGCTGGACGTTTTCCAGCGAATTCAAATTCACCGCCGCGATGAATTGGCAGAACAACCTCTACCGGGGTGCGAATTTTCCCGACTCGATCGGTGCCGACTATCTCCGTGCCACCTTCAATCCGTCGGTGACGAACACGGCAAGCGGTGGCACCTCGACTTCCTCCAGCACGGTTCAGCTCGAGCCACCGCCGCTCTTCCTGCAGGTCTATGGGGTCGGCCAGCAGAATGCGACGAATGCCGCGGAGCACGAGTTCGTCTTCTCGCCGATCGGCGAATGGCGGTTCGGCACACAGTTCCGCGTCAGCCAGGCCATCGTCCTGCGGGCGGGCTACACCGGCATGTGGATGGCGGGCATTGCCCGCGCCTCCTCGAGTACTGCCTACAAGGGCGTGCCCAAGGCAACGCAGTATGCCGAAGTAAAGGATCCGACGCAGGCGGCAAGTGCGGCGAATCCGTGGGTCGTCAAGAGTACGGGGCCAACTGGTGAGACACCGATAACATCGCCGTACTACCGTCCGGATCCGATTTACAACCGGATCGGTGCCAATCCTGCCGGCGGCAATGAATATGTTTTCACCAACGGTGTCGACTTCGGCATCGAGGTGAAGTACTAAGCCCGACGGGACCGTCGTCCAGTTGGCGACAGGCTGAAGCCTGTCCTACACGGTGACCGGGCGGCGGGCAGTCGCGGGGTCGATCTTCGCGAGTTCTTCCTGCAGCGCCGCGATCGTTTGCCGAATCTGGTCGGGCGTGTGCCGCGACGTGATGAAGAACCGCAGTCTGGCGGCCCGCTCCTCGACGGCCGGGTAGAGGATCGGCTGCACGTTGATGCCACGGTTAAAGAGCGCGCGGGCGAGTTTCAGGCTGTTCATCGAGTTGCCGAGAATGACCGGCACGATCGCCGAGCCACCGGATGGGCCGGTGTCGAGACCGGCCGCGCGGGCCAGTTGCAGGAAGAGGGCGGCGTTGGCCTGCAGTTTGGCCACCCGTTCCGGCTCGCGATCGAGCAGCCGCAGGGCGCCGAGCGCGGCACCGGCGGCGGCCGGCGGCAGGCCCACCGAATAGACGAACCCCGGCACGGTGTATTTGAGCCAGCGGACGAGCGTCTTCGAGCCGGCGATATAGCCGCCGCAGCTCCCGAGCGCCTTCGAGAGCGTGCCCATCCAGAGGTCGACGTCGGCGGGATTCACGCCGAAGTGCTCGCCGATGCCACGGCCACGCGGCCCCATCACGCCGATCGAGTGCGCCTCGTCGACCATGAGCAGTGCCTTGTGCTTCTTGGCCAGCGCAACGAACGGGGGCAACTCGGAAAAGTCGCCGTCCATGCTGTAGATGCCCTCGATGAGGATCAGCACCCGGCGATACTGGCTCCGCACCTGCGCGAGGAGTTTTTCGGCGGCTTCGTAGTCGTTGTGGGGGAAGGGGCGGCGGCGGGCACCGGAGAGCACGGCCCCCTGCAGCAGGCTGTTGTGGGCGAGCGCATCGTGCAGCACGAGGTCGCCGGGGCCGACGACGTGGCCGATGACCGTCTCGTTGGTGGCATGGCCGCCGACCAACGTGATCGCGTCTTCCGTGCCGACGAACCGGGCGATTTCCCGCTCGAGTTCCTGGTGGATCACCTTCTCTCCCGAGACGAGCCGGCTGGCCGAAACGCTCGAGCCATAGCGGTCGAGCGCGGCCTTGGCGGCGAGCGTCACCTCCGGCTCCCCCGACATGCCGAGATAGTTGTAGGTGGCCCAGCTGACCATCTCCCGGCCGCCGATCTGCGTGCGGTCGTTCGTCAGCCCCTCGTGGACGCCGAAGTAGGGGTTTTGCAGGCCGGCGTCGCGGACCATGGCGAAGTTTTGCTCGAGGGCGCGAACCTCTGGGAACTGCGCGATGTCATACGTATCGACTGGAATCTCGGCGATCACGCGGGCCGCTTCGATCTGCTTGCGGCCGTCGAGCGGCATATGGTCGAGGATCGCTTCGGTCACCTCGCGGCAGGTTTCGATCTGCGGCAGCACCTGCTCCGGGAACCGGCCGCCAAACGCCTCCTCGAGGCTGGCGACGATCTCCATCCGCTCGAGCGAGTCGAGGCCGAGTTCGACGATATTGGAATCGAGCGACAGTTCGCCGGCCCGCTCCTTCGCGATCCGCCGGACGTGATCGAATACCGTCTCTACGACGTCCTGCGGCAGTTCCCGGTCGGGGCGCAGGGCGCGGGAAGCCTCCCCCACCGGCCGTGAGCGGGCCAGCCGCGGAGCCTCGCCGCCCTGTCGCGGCGCGGGCGCCGGCTCGGCAGACGTCGAAGCCGTCGGATGCCCGGCCTGCATCCAGCCGACATGCTGCTCGACGACTTCCAGGGTGCCCTCGAGGAACTGCCGCTTACAGGCATGCCGCTGGATCTTGCCGCTGGATGTCTTGGCGATGCTGTTGGGCCGGACCATCACGATCGCCTCGAGGGCGACCTCGTGCTCGACAGCGAGCTGCCTGCGGATGGCATCGAACGAGGCCGCCACGTCGCCGGAGTCGCGTTTGCCGCGTTCCAACTCCGCCACCACGACCACCCGCTCGCGGCCGTCGACGTCGACCGAAAAGGCGGCCACCGAGCCGGCCCGCACCAGCGGGCTCGCCGCCTCGACCGAATGCTCGATGTCCTGCGGATAATGGTTGCGGCCGCGGACGATGATCAGATCCTTGAGCCGGCCGGTGACGAACAGTTCGCCGTTGTCGAAGAATCCGAGATCACCCGTCCGCAGGTAGGGGCCGGGGTTCGGCCGCCATTTTTTCACCGACTGCGTCTGCGAATGCGCGTCGGGCAGGGCGAGCATCGCGCCGAATGTCTCCTGCGTGGCGTCGGAGCGGTTCCAGTACCCCTGTGCGACGCTCGGTCCACTCACCCAGATCTCGCCGATGCGGCCCGGTGGCAGCGCCTCGCAGGTCTGAGGATCGACGATCCGCACGTCCTGGCCGTCGAGTTCGCGACCGCTGCCGACGAGACGCCGTGTGCCGGGGGCGAAGCCCGTTCGCGGGAGCGCGGAGCCTGTTTCGATCGAGGTGGCATCGAAGGCCCGGATCACGGGCGGCTCGAACTTCATGCCACCGGTGACCATCAGCGTGCTTTCGGCGAGGCCGTAGCAGGGGAAGAACGCCTCGCGTCGAAAGCCGCAGGGGCCGAACGCCTCGCAGAAGGCGTCGATCGTCTCGGGGCGGACCGGTTCGGCACCGTTGAACGCGAGCGTCCAACTCGAGAGATCGAGTTTCGATCGTTGTTCGGGCGTGATCTTGCGGACGCAGAGTTCGTAGGCGAAGTTTGGCCCGCCGCTGATCGTCGCCCGGTATTTCGAAATCGCCTCGAGCCACCGCAGCGGCTTCTGCAGAAAGGCCGCCGGCGACATGAGGACGTTGAACTTGCCGCCGTAGAGCGGCACGAGAATGCCGCCGATGAGCCCCATGTCGTGGAAGCTCGGCAGCCAGAACACGCCCGACTGGCTGCGCGTGATCTCGAAGGCCTGCATGATCCGCAGCGAATTATGCAGCAGGTTTTCGTGCGAGAGCATCACGCCCTTCGGGGTGCCCGTCGATCCGCTGGTGTATTGCAGGAAGGCGAGGGTGTCGCCGTCGATCTTCGGCCGCTCCCAACGCTCCGCCCAGTCGCCTTCGAGTTCGCTGTCCACCTTCCAGAGCAGTTTTTCCAGGCTCGGGGCCGCGGCCCGCAGGGCATCGAACCGGTCGAGCACGTCGCGGGTGGTGAGCGCGACCGAGGCGTTGGCGTCGGCGGCGATCGCCTCGATGCGTTCCACCGACCGGTTTTTCCGCGGCGGATAGGCCGGCACGGCGATCGCACCGCCGTAGAGGCAGCCGAGAAAAGCGGCGATGAAGTCGAGCCCCGAGGGGTAGAGCAGGAGCACCCGCTTCCCCTGCATTCCTGACGCCGTCAGCCAGGCACCGACTGCGCGGGCCTTCCGGTCAAGTTCGGCGTAGGAGATGTTGAGTTCCTCCGTTTCGCCGTCGACGAGGAACGTGAATGCACGGTCGTGGGGCCGATACGCCGCCCGTTGCCGGAGCAGATCCACGATCGTTTCGGCGAACGAGGCTTCGGTATTGGGATTGGGAATCACTGCTTCTGGCGCCTCCACCCACCCGGTTCGGCCCAGCAGGCCGACCAACTTTCCGTAACCTCATGCAATTCGGCTGATTGCACGTTCAAAGACCAAAGTCTACTTCGGTGTACCAGACAACCGGAAGTTTCGGCTTTTCCGCGTGTTTCCAGCCCCTGAGACGGAGGGGGGCCGGCTGCATGCACCGCAACGGTCATGCCGGGTTTGCGGGCTTTTCGCGGGACTCACGCCCACGTGCGGCCACTGGCGTTTTCGACGCGCGGCGCAAAGCCCCCGAGGAGGCCGCCGATCACGTCCCAGCGGTCGTGCCGCCGCACCTCGATATCCCCCTGGGGATTGATCCGCACCAGGCAGGTGTCGGTCAGGCCGGCCTGCTGCAGTTCCTGCGGCGAGACTTCGTCCGGTTCGAGCATGCTCATCAGCGCGCGGCCGCTCAACTCGATGAATTTCATGCAGATTCTCCTGGGGAGTGGCTTGGGTCGGTGGCTTGGAGACGGTCGAAGAACGTCCGCTCGAGGTGAACGAAGCGGTCCGGGGGAATATCCTCGGCCCGCGCGGTCGCAGTGAAACCCATCTTTTCAAAAACCTGCTCGACGACCCGCTTGGCCGCCTCCTTGTCGCCTGATTTCTGACGTTCCGATTTTTGCGTCCCTGTCGCCATCCGCACAAGCACGCCGCGGAGGAGTTTTCGCCGATGGCAGAAAACGTCGCGGGCGAAGTCGTGAAACCGGCCGAGGTCACCAATCGCAGCCCGTCGGTCCGATTCGAGGTCGAGCCGCACGATCGCCGAATCGACCTTCGGCCGCGGCCAGAACACGCTCGGCGGCAGCACGCGGACGATTTCCGCCCGGCATTGTGCGCCGATCCAGACGGAGAGGGCGTTGTAGGAGTGGGAGCCCGCGGCCGCGGTCATGCGTTCGGCCATTTCCCGCTGCACGGTCACCGTGGCGCTGTCGAATGGGCGGGGCAGGGCGAGGAGGTTCGAGATCACCGGCGTCGCCACGCAATACGGCAGGTTTGCCGCCAGCAGCAGCCTGCCGGTCGGCGCTGCTGCGAGCGCCGCGTCGATCGCCCCCAGCAAGGCCGGCGCGAAGCGGTGCTTCGAGGCGAGCGCGTCCCCCTCCACGACTGTCACGTTGTCGCTGTCGACGAGCCGTTCACGGGCCAATTGGGCGAGGCGGGAATCGACCTCGGCCGTGACCACGTGCCCGGCCACGCGGGCCAGTCGTTCCGTCAGGGCGCCGGTGCCGGTGCCCACCTCCAGCACGACGTCGCCGGGCCGGATGCCGGCCGACCGTTCCAGCAGATCGAGCAGGTTGAGGTCGACAAGGAAATTCTGGCCCCGCTTCGCGTCGATCCGGAAGCCGACCTGCTCGAAGAGCTGCTTGAGATAGGCCGTCGTCTGCCGCGCGGGGGCGGGTGGGGAGTTTGGTTGCGAATGCGTCATGGAGTGGCCCTCGCTTCCAGCCACCGCGCCACGTACTTGAAGACGAGATCCGTCTCGAGATTGACCTGGCCGCCGACGGTGAGGCTGCCGAGCGTGGTACAGGCGAGCGTGTGCGGAATGAGCGCCACGCTGAACGTGGCCGCATCGACATCGACCACTGTCAGGCTGACACCGTCGATCGTCACCGAGCCCTTCGCCGCCATCTGGGAAAGCAGGGACGGCGGGGCGGAGAACCGGCAGGTCACCCAGTCGCCCTCCTGCCGGCGGGAGTCGAGTCGCCCGAGGCCGTCGACGTGGCCGGTCACGAGATGACCGCCCAGCCGATCGGTGGGCCGCATCGAACGCTCGAGGTTCACCGCAGCGCCGGCGACCAACTCGCCCAGCGTGGTGCGGCTGAGCGTCTCGGGCCCAAGTTGGAATTCGAGCCGTGGCCCGTCGCTCCGCACCACCGACAGGCAGCAGCCGCTCGTGCAAATGCTTTCGCCGATCCGGGCATCCGGCGCGATCGCGGCAGCCTCCACAACGAGCCGCACGCCGGGCGGTTCCTGGATCACCGCGACAACGCGACCGAGCGACTCTACCAATCCTGTGAACATGAGGGCCTTGAATGAGGGGCGCGCCGGGGCGCGGGTCGGCGGCGAAACCTGTTGAACGCTGCCGCCTGCAGAATAGTCGAAGACGCGCGCGAATCCCACCAAAGCCGCTCTCTCTTGCGTGGCAGGCCCGCGTTTGCACAATTGCCGCTGAATTCCCCGCCATCACGGAAGAGCTCTCCACCACTCCCTCCCCCCACTCCTTCAGAAGGCCCACCGACCATGTCCACGATCGTCGACGTTCACGCCCGCCAGATTCTCGACAGCCGCGGCAATCCCACGATCGAGGTCGACGTGAGCCTGGCCGACGGCGCGTTCGGAAGGGCCGCCGTGCCCTCCGGCGCCAGCACAGGGGCCCACGAGGCGTGGGAGAAGCGCGACGGCGACAAGGCGTTTTATCTGGGCAAGGGCGTTCTCGAGGCTGTTGAGAACGTCAACACGCAGATCGCCGAGGAACTCGAGGGCTGCGACGCCCTCGACCAGACGGCGATCGACGAGCGGATGCTCGAACTCGACGGCACGCCAAACAAGAAGAGCCTCGGCGCCAATGCGATCCTCGGCGTTTCGATGGCGGTGGCCCATGCAGCGGCGGAGCACTGCGGCCTGCCGCTCTATCGCTACCTGGGCGGGGCCACGGCCCGGCTGCTGCCCGCCCCGATGATGAACATCATCAACGGCGGCGCCCATGCCGACAATCCGCTCGACGTGCAGGAATTCATGGTCATGCCGCTGGGCTTCGACACGTTCGACGACGCCCTCCGCGCCGGCGTGGAGACCTTTCACGCGCTCAAGAAGGTGCTCAAGGACAAGAAACTTGCCACGGCGGTCGGCGACGAAGGCGGATTTGCGCCCCATATCGGCACCTGCGCCGAGGCGCTCGAGGTGATCCTCGCCGCGATCTCCAACGCCGGCTATCAGCCCGGCAAGCAGATTGCGATCGCCCTCGACGTGGCCGCCACCGAGCTCTACGACGCCAAAACCGGCACCTACACGATCGAAGGCAAATCGCTCGACTCGGCCGGCATGGTCGACTTCTTCGCCGGTCTCGCCGGCCGCTATCCGATCGTGTCGATCGAGGACGGCTGTTCGGAGGACGACTGGAAGGGCTGGAAATTGATCAGCGAAAAGCTCGGTCAGAAGGTCCAGCTCGTCGGCGATGACCTGTTCGTCACCAATTCCGAACGGCTCTCTCGCGGAATCGCCGAGGGGATCGCAAACAGCATCCTCGTGAAGGTGAACCAGATCGGCACGCTCACGGAGACGATTGCCGCGGTATCGCTCGCCCATCGTTCGGGCTACACGTCGATCGCCAGCCACCGCAGCGGCGAGACGGAAGACGCCACGATCGCCGACCTGGCCGTCGGCCTCTCGACCGGCCAGATCAAGACCGGCTCCGCGTCCCGCAGCGATCGGGTCGCCAAATACAACCAGCTTCTGCGGATCTCGGAGTCGCTCGGCGACGCCGCGGTCTATGCCGGCCGGGACGTGCAGGCACGGTGGCCGGGACTGTAGTCCGCTGATCCTCAAGCGGAACCAGCAGCAAATCCGCTGCCGTATGAAGCGGTCTACAATAGGGTCATGCCTGAACCGTATCGCCTCACCGACAGCCCCTGGTTTTGGGCGTTTTTGTTCGCGCTCGTGTCGCTGGCGGGAATCGGGCTGATCGCGCCCAAGTTCGACGTGCGGCAGCGGCAGATCGAGGGGCGATTCCTGGGCCGGCAGCAGGCGGCGGAGGAGCGGGCGCGGCGGGTGGCCGGGCTGCCACCGATCGACCTTGCCGAGCAGGCGCAGGATCGCGAGGCCGTGGCACCCGGGAGGATCGTGCCGCTCTGGACGCTCGCGACGCTCGCCGCGCTTGCGGCGGGGGGCTCAGGATGGATGCTCCGTCGCGAACTGCTTGCAAAAAACCCGGCGTAGACGCCGGGCCGGCAATCGTCTCAGGCGATACCTTCCGCCCTCATGGCCTGCCAGTCGGCCTCGCTCGCCTTGGCCATGGTGCCGAACAGAAAGTCGCCGGCCGGCAGTGCCACGTTGAAGTTCTTGTCGGGATAGCGGTGATGAAGGTAGTGATGCCTGGCAAGGCGTTTATAGGCGGGCCACTGGGCGAAAAACCTGCCTTCCGGCTTGTGCATCTCCATGTGAATCTGGTTCCACATCAGATGATGCAGGCAGACCACCACGGGAAACAGAAGTGCGGCCGTGTACGAAAAGAGGGCGAGCACCAGGCTCACCGGAAGCGCCTCCACGAAACCCTCCCGGATGTTCAGTTGAATGCCCCGATCCTCGCCGTGCGGCACCGGGTCGTCGTGAAAAAGCTTGAAGTATTGTCGGTGGTGCAAGATGGCATGGCGTTCGAACATTTTCTTCCGTGCCGCCAGGTTGCGAAGAACAAAGTGCCGCGGCTTTTTGTGCATCAGCCGGCTGTGCACCTGGTGCTCGATCAGCGACATCAGCACGGCGAGCACCAGAAACCAGCCGGCAACTTGAAGAAACAGCGCCATCGTCCAACCTCACAAGCTCTGGTATCGGGGGGTGGTTCGCGCCGATCGCCGACTGCAAACGATTCGCGAAGACCGTAGTCCTCGGATCGAAGGCAATGAAGAGCCTCGGTCCGGCCGCCATTTCCATGCTGGCGGTGCCGACCATGCTGGGGTCGCCGTGGACAATCTTTACAGGAATGCCACCTTTGGCGTGAGGCCAGTTTTCCGCCCGGGGAAACCGCTCCGCCCCGATGGCGGAGTGACGGCGTGAAACGCTCGTGGCGTCAGCCGATGATCGAGCGCCGGCGGGAGACGTAGTCCCAAACCACGAAGCGGTCGAGGTCCTTTCCGGCAGTGAAGAAGACGCGGCCCTTGGCCGTCTCGGCAAGCCGATACGCAAATTGGATGTCCTCCCGCGATTGCGACCAGCCCGAAAGCAGGAACACGTTCACGGTGATCCCCTCCCGGCGGCAGGCCTGTGCCTCGCGGATCGTCGCCTCCTCCGTCCGCGGGTGCGGCGGATAAAGCAGGAGGAGTTGGCTGCCCTCGAAGTGGGCCGTCGGCAGGCCGTCGGTGATGATGATCACCTGCTTGTTGGGTGTGTCCTGTCGTGCCAGATGCTGGCGGGAGAGCTGCAGGGCATGCTGGATGTTGGTGAAGTGGGGCGGGATGTCGCTCTCGGAAATCGCCGGGTCGCTCATGTCGGCCCGCAGCCGCACGACGGAATCGAAAATCGTGACGGGCTTGGGAAGGAGCGTCGCCACCTCCCCCATCGGCCGCGGCTTCGCGACCGAATACATCTCGATGAACTGCAGGAAGTCGCCGGGGTATTCCTTCTGCACGATGCCCTGGAGCGCCAGCGCCATCCGCTTGACGTTCACGTAGAGCCCGCCATGTCGCATCGAGCCGCTCATGTCGAGAACGACGGTTGTGGCGCACTTGGGGGTGTTGCGGGTGCGGTGCACCTCGATGTCGCGGGGATCCAGTTTCAGCGGGCCGCCGGGCGGCCCGCCGGCCCGGCGGAGCAGCGCATTGACGAGCGAGCCCGGGATGTCCATGTGGGCCACCGAGTCGCCAAATTCGTAGGGCCGCGTCGGCACCGTCTCGACGGCACCGTCGCCCGTGACATCCACCTGATGCCGGCCGGTGCGTGACGGATCGAGAGCCGAGAAGATCTTTTCCAGCAGTTTGCCCTGGAACACCCGCATCGCCTTGGGCGTGAGCTGGTAGCCGCGTTTGGTGCGTTCGAGACCCTGCTGTGCGGCCATCTGCTCGACGAGGTCCTGAACCTGTTGTTTGAGCCTGCCGAGTTCGTCGAGCTCGCCTGATTCGACGAATTGGCCAAGCGCCTCCATGTCGATCAGGCCGATGCGGGCGTTCTTCTTCGCCTCCTCGAGCTGTCGCAAAAGGTCCTCGATCGCCTCGAGCTCTTCCTTGACCTCGATCGCCTCGGGCACGGTGAGCCGCTCGCGACCGGTGAAGGCCCACTTCGACGCCAACTCGTCGATCTGGTAGACGTCGCCCAGCCGATCGATCAAGCCCACGAGTTGCGTGCCGAACCGGCTCTGGTCGTTGTCCTGCGCATACCAGAGCCGCTCAAGCTGGCGGAGCTGTTCCTCCCGCACGGCTTTCTGAAACGCATCGCGGTGCCCGGCCGGCGGCTGCGCCTCCTGCGCGGCCGACCGGAAAGCCTTGCGGGCCTTCTTTTTGACCGAGTCGGTCTCGTGCCGTTCGAGGATCTTCCGGCGGCGTTCCTCGAGCAGTTTCCGAATCGATTCGAGCGACCGGCCGAGACCCTTGATCTGTTCCGGATCAAGCATCACGGCATTGGCGAGCTGTTCCTCCGTGAGGTCGTCGATGCTGCCGAACTCGAGCATGTGCTCCATCGCCGGCGACACGAGGTCCACGTCCGGCGGCCGGGGCGGCGGAATCCGGGCCGGGTCGTAACGCTGGTAGGTGTGGACGATCCCGCCGAGTGTGTCACGGGTTGGCATGTCTCACCGGAAGCCCCGGGTGTCGTAAATGGTGTGGCCGTGCTGCTGGAGGCGGGAGATGCGTTCGGTGGCGTAGAGCCCGGCGAGGATGAACTCGATGCAGCTGGCGCGAATCGCGGGATCCTGCGAGGCATTCACCTCGAAGGCCCTCTCCCAGACGGCCGGCACGTCGGCGACGAGCGTTTCGTAGGCGGCCGACGGCACCATGTCGCCCACCTCCACCTTCACCCCCTCGCCGAACACCTTCGCGATCTCGTCGAGCCCGTGCTTCTCGACGTATTCCTCGAAGACGGTCGCGATCGCCTCGGCGATCACGCTGTCGAGCACCTGCCGCTCCGTCATCTGGTGGCTGCCCATCAGGTCCAGTTCCAGCTTGCCGAGGCTCGACGCGTAGATGTGGCCGAGGTCGCTGATCCGCGGCACGGAAGGCTGCTCGCCGAGCCGCACGCCCCGCTGGCGGGCGCTGGCCACCGCAGTCTTCAGGTTGGCGATCGAAAACCGGGCGCTCACGCCCGACTGCTGGTCGATGAACTTGCTCTTCCGGGCGGCGATCGTGATCTGCTCGAGAATTTCCTTCATGAAATACGGCACCACCACGGGCCACTCGCCCCCGAGATCGATCCCCGCCTCCTGCTCGGCCACGCGGATGCCGAGATCGCGTTCCCGCGGATAGTGCGTGTGGATCACCGCGCCAATCCGATCCTTCAATTGCGGGATCACCTTGCCGGAGCGGTTATAGGTCGACGGATTGGCCGAAAAGAGCAGCATCACGTCGATGTCGAACTTCACGGGATAGCCGCGAATCTGGACGTCGCGCTCCTCGAGGATGTTGAACATCCCGACCTGCACCAGTTCGTCGAGCTCCGGCAGTTCGTTCATCGCGAAGATGCCCCGGTGCAGCCGCGGAATCAAGCCGAAGTGGAGCGCTTCTTCGGAGGCCATGCTCGTGCCTCCGGCGAGTTTCGCCGGATCGATCTCGCCGATGATGTCGGCGAACTTCGTGCCCGGTGCCAGCCGCTCCGCGTAGCGTTCCTCGCGGGGCCACCAGGCGATCGGCACGTCGGCCGGGGCACGGTCGGCCACGAGCCGCTTCCCGGCCCGGCTGATCGGTCGGTAGGGGTCGTCGTGAAAAGGGATCGCCGGATCGTCGAGGTAGGGCAGTTGCTCGTCGAGGAATCGCACGAGCTGCCGCATCAACCGGCTCTTGGCCTGCCCCTTCTCGCCGAGAAACAGCATGTCGTGTCCGGCGAGGAGGGCGATGTTGATCTCGGGAACCACCGTGTCGTCGTAGCCGACGATGCCCGGAAAGAGTTCGGCACCTTCGGCGAGCAGCCGCAGAAAGTTGCCGCGGACCTCGTCCTTCACGCTGCGGCTCTGCCAGCCGCTCGCGCGGAGTTGCTCGAGCGTCTGGGGGAGTTGTGCGGCTGGCATGGGGCGGTCTCCGGGGAGGTGCCCCTGATTGTAGACGCTCGGCGGAGCGAGGATGGGAAACGGGCAGGCTCAATTCTGTTCTGCACGGCGCTTGCTCTCCGAAAAGTAGGACGGGCTTTAGCCTGTCATGGTCTGTCATGAGGCGGCTGGCCGTATTGTTCGCCGGCGGTGACATGCTCGGAGCCGCGGAAATTGCTACAGGAGGCTCGTGGGCGATTGCGAATCGTCCGTGAGACGCAATTGTCTGCGTCTCCTGCGCGTGCCCCCGACCGTCTCCTCAGCATCGGGAGTCGCAGGTGAGGGGGCAGGATTGAGCCTGTCCTATGAGATCGCCGGGAGCCTGATCGTGATCGCCGTGCCCTTCCCCGGGGCGCTTTCGACGCGGATCCGACCGCGGTGGGCGTCTACGATCTCGCGGCAGGCGGAGAGGCCAAGGCCGCTGCCCCCCTTGCCGGTCTCATCGGGCCCCGACTTCGTGGAGAAGTGCGAGTCGAACATCCGCCGCATCACGTCCGGCGTCATGCCGCAGCCCATGTCGCGGACCATGAGGTCGACCGTGCCGAGCAGCGCATCCTGCGACAGGCGGAGAATGAGCCGGCCGCCGGTCGGCATCGCCTGACGGGCGTTGACGAGCAGGTTTAGGAGCACCTGCTGGATCTGGCTGGGGTTCGCCGACACCTTTGGCACGGGGGCAAACTCCCTCTCGACCTGCACGCGGTATTTCGTCATCTCACGTTCGAGGAGCACGAGCACGTCCTCGATCAGGAGTTCGAGGTTGGTCGGCTCGAAGCGGGCGGCACCGGTGCGCGACATACCGAGCACGCTGGCCGTGATCTTCGCCGCCCGCGTGCCGGCCGAGAGGATGCGCTCGAGCGCTTTGTCGCGGGTGGGTGCGTCGCGGTGCCGCAGCCCGAGTTTGGCGTAGTTGAGGATCGTGGTCAGGGCGTTGTTGAATTCATGCGTCGTGGTGCCGAGCAGTTCGCCGAGCGTGGCTGCCTTTTGGGCATCGAGCACCTGACGGCGAAGGGCGGCCACCTCGGCCGCGTGCCGCAGCCGGGCCACGTCCAGTTGCCGGCGCAGGACGGCCGCCTCGTCTGTCCGTGGGGACCCAGGCCGACACGGCCCGACGGCCTCCGTGGAATGATCTGCAGCTTCCGCCATCGGCCTGTCCACGAAAAGATCTCCCCCGGAAACCACGAAAATACTGCGGGCGCAACACTTTGGGTGCTCCTGAGGGGTATCGTCCGGTGGCGAATTGCGACTATAAACGGTTGTGTGTGCACCTTTTCGCTGCCTCGACCGTTCTATTTCCGCAGGATCGGGTCCTCGAAGCCGCGCCCTGAGCGGACCCTGACGGTGGCGTCATCCCGCCCGACTTTTCCAGCCGTGGAAGCCGTGGCGACAACAGGAGCAGGATTCGTGAAATCGTTACCGGCAAACAGCCCGCAGGGCAGAGCGTCCGCCCAGCAGCCGAGACGAACCGCGGCGTTCACCCTGGTGGAGCTGTTGGTCGTGATTGCGATCATCGGCCTGATGATCGGCCTGCTGCTGCCAGCCGTACAGTCGG
Organism: Planctomycetia bacterium; assembly: GCA_026401035.1. Classification (GTDB taxonomy): domain Bacteria; phylum Planctomycetota; class Planctomycetia; order Pirellulales; family UBA1268; genus RGVT01. The sequence goes on from JAPLNR010000060.1 coordinate 217,265, forward strand.
CCCGGGAGGCGGGGCGGCGGACGACCTGCAAGTCGAACCTGAAGCAGATCGGGATCGCTTTCCAG
>JAPLNR010000017.1 GCA_026401035.1 Planctomycetia bacterium
CGACCGGGCCGGTGCTGACCGCTACGCATCCGCGACGACGAGCTTGCCGGCGGCCTCGATGGCGAGCGACAACACCCGCTTGTTCACCCGCACCCGCATCAGTCCGGCACCGTCGGGATTGCGCTCCACGGCGCCGGTCGCGCCGAGCACGAGCCCCGAATCGGTGAGATAGCGTAAAAAGCCGGCCGACTGGTCGAGCACCCGCGTCAGCCGGAATGTCGATCCCTCCGCGCATTCGGCGAGCGAGCGAGCGGGCTCCTCCTTCGGCGGTTGCAGTGCCTCGCCATCGCCCCGCGGGATCGGGTCGCCGTGCGGGTCGACGTCCGGATGCCCGAGAAACGTGTCGATGCGGTCGACGAGCAGATCGCTCACCGCATGCTCCATGTGCTCGGCCTCGTCGTGCACCTCGTCCCAGCTCATGTCGAGCGTCCGCAGCAGGAAAAGTTCGATGAGCCGGTGACGGCGGATCATGCGGAGCGCCAGCATGCGGCCGGCCCGCGTGAGCGCCACCCCCTCGTAGGGCCGGTGCGTTGCCAGCCGGGCAGCGTCGAGCGTCTTGAGCATGCTCGTGACGGTGCCGGGCGACACGTCGAGCGCCGTCGCCAACTGGCCGGTGGTGGCGGCGCGGCCCTCCTGCCCCGACACGATCTGATAGATCGTCTTCACGTAGTTTTCGACCGTCAGGCTTGGCACGCGAGCTCCTGGACGTTTTGGTGACGGGGCAGAAACCACAGGGGATTGCTGCGCGGGTGGTCACCGCACATTATTGCCTCGTTCCGGCCACGGTTCGACGGCAGCCCGCAGCCGCCCCGGCCAGAGCCAGTTTTCATCACCGTCCGCCGAACACGAGGGGAAACTTCTGCATGACGCTCAACGAGGCCGCCTTCCGGATCGTGGAGCAGGCCAGCGCCGACGCCGACCGTCTGCAGATCGTCCTACAGACGACCGCCGGAGTCCGCGTGGTCGACTGCGGCGTGAAGGCGACCGGCGGCATCGCGGCCGGCATCGAGATGGCCCGCGCCGCGATGGCGGGGCTGGGCCGCGTGTGGATCGAGGCGGTCGGAGCCCATGGTGGTTCGTATGCCTCCGAGTGGCCCGGCTGTGAATGGCCGATCGTCGCCGTCGAGAGCGACCAGCCCCTGGCCGCCTGTCTGGCCGCGCAATATGCCGGCTGGAAGGTGAGTACGAAGAACTATTTCGCGATGGCCAGCGGTCCGATCCGCGCGGCAATCGGCCGTGAGGATCTTTTCGACGACATCGGCCTGCGGGAGCGGCCCCCCGTCGCCGTGGGCCTGCTCGAGACGGCGAAACTGCCGCCGGCCGACGTCTGCGAACAACTCGCGGCCGACGCCGGCGTCGCTCCCGGTGCGCTCGCACTGCTCGTGGCCCGCACCGCCAGCACCGCCGGCACGCTGCAGGTGATCGCCAGATCGCTCGAGACGGCGCTCCACAAACTGCACGACCTGCACTTCGACCTGACGCGGATTCGCCGCGGCAGCGGACGCGCGCCGCTGGCCCCCGTGCCGGACGACGATCTCGTCGCGATCGGCCGCACCAATGATGCCATCCTCTACGGCGGCCACGTGGTGCTCGAGGTGACCGGCGACGACTCGAGCCTGCTCGACATCGGGCCGCGGATGGTGAGCCGCGCCTCGGCCGATTACGGGGCGCCCTTCTGCCGGCTCTTCGCGCAGGCGGGGCATGATTTTTACGCGCTCGACCCGGCGCTCTTCGCGCCGGCGCTGGTCGATCTCGTCAACATCGACACCGGCCGGCGGCATCGGTTCGGCGGCCTCGCCCCCGAGATCGTCAGGATGTCGTTCACCGCGTCGGGCACGGATAGGTCCGATTCCGCAGGAGTGTGACGTGATGCGTTGCGCCCTGCTTGGCGAGCCGACGGGCTGGCATATCGGCCGGCTCGCGGCCGCCCTCCGCGACCGTGGCCACGAGGCGAAGATGGTTCGCTGGAACGAACTCGCCGCCGAGGTCGGGCTGCCGGCCGACCGCAGAGGTGAAGGCCACGGGGATGAAGATGGCGGCGGGCCCGGCGGTGAACGGTTCCTGCCCGCTGCGATCGGCCGGGCCGACATGGTGGTCGTCCGCGGCATGCCGGCCGGCAGCCTTGAAGAGGTGATCTTCCGGATGGACCTGCTCAGCCGCCTCGCGCGGCGAGGCATGCCGGTGGTCAACAGCCCGAAATCGCTCGAAGTGGCGATCGACAAATACCTGTCGCTGGCCCTCCTGGCCGAGGCGGGCATCCCGGTGCCGCGGACGATCGTCGCCCAGAATGCCGCCAGCATCGAAGCCGCCTGGGATGCACTCGGCCGTGATGCGGTGGTGAAGCCACTCTTTGGCTCCCGTGGCCGCGGCATCGAGCGACTCACCAGCCGCGACCAGCTCGCCCCCTACCTCGTCGCCGCCGAGGAGCGACCATCGGCGGCGGGATCGCCCCCCGAATCCCGTGGAACTGTCTGCTATCTGCAGGAATTCATTTCCCATCCGGGCTGGGACGTGCGGGTGCTACTCGTCGGGGAGCGGGCGTTTGCAATGCGCCGGGTTTCCAGCGTCGACTGGCGGCTCAATGTGGCCCGCGGGGCCCGGGCTGAACCGTTTGCACCCCCTGCCGATTGGGTCGATCTCGCGCGGCGGGCGGCCAAAAAAATCGGCAGCGAAATCGCCGGGGTCGATCTCCTTCCAACCCGCGACGGACGGCTCTTCGTCGTTGAGATCAATGCGGTACCCGGCTGGCGAGGTCTCGAAGGGGTGGTCGGACAGGATATCTCGCAGGCGGTCGTCGAATACCTGGAACAGCGGTTGCGCCAGGCTTCCCCAGATTGCCCAGCAGTCTCTTAAACCAAATTCTCCGAGGCCCTACAGGCCGGACAGTCTGGTAGATGCGACTCGGTCGACCTGCCTCCTTTCTGAGCAGCCTCCCTTCTGCCCCAAGATCGGGCACGACTGCCCCAAAAAAAGGCCGGCCTGCCTCGGTCGACTTAAGTCCATTGACTGCAAGCACTTCGCGATGTCGCTTGACTGCAGTGCCATCATCCCTGCGTAGGTGAGACCGACCTTGTTCAGGGAAGGGTTTGATTGAATGACCACAAAGATGAGTGAATCGCCCACGAGCGCAGAGGCGGACGGCAATCGGGCGGGGCTTGGCGGCAAGGCCGTGCTTCAGGTGGCCGAACGGCTGCATTCGATGGAGCCGGAATGGGTGGTCTTCTTTCGGGAAGTGCTGGGGGTCGATGGCATCGTCCGCCGCACGTTCCGCGACCCTGCCGCGCTGGTCAGATTCGAATGCTCCCCTGAATATGCCCGAATCCGCGAACTGCTCGATGAGCTCCGCAATCGGCAGCGTGCCCGGCCCGCGGAGCGGGAAACCCAGCGGGTGGTCACCGTCAGGATGCCCCGCTCCCTTCACGAAACGCTCAAGGCCGAGGCCGAGGAAATGCGGGTGAGCATCAACACGCTCTGCATTTCGAAACTGCTCAAGATGCTCGACGAAGGCGAGCGCCGCGACATGTCGACAAGCCGCACCGGCGACTCAGACCGGCCGGAAACGGATGACTGAAGCGGACCTGTAAGCCGGGTTCTGTGTCCCGCCATCCCGAAAGACGGACGGGGCGGTGACCATTTCTCTACGACGCCGGTTGCCCGACGCCTCCAGCAGCCGACCCGGAAGCGGGTGCGAAACGGGCCGCTTCGCGCCGATCCCGAAGGATCGAACTTCTTCCTGCTTGGCCTTGCTCCCGATGGGGTTTACCGAGCCAGACCGGTCACCCGGCCTGCTGGTGAGCTCTTACCTCACCGTTTCACCCTTACCGACGGGTTGCCCCGACGCATCGCGCCCTGCGGAGCCCGGACTTTCCTCCCGCCGACGGTTGCCCGTCGGCCGGCGATCACCCGGTCCGCTTCAGTCGATCCGGCGAATGTTATACCCGAGGCCGGGAGGGCGATTCGCCAACCACCGATTCATTGACTGTTTCGCGGGGCTGACCTACCCTTTGGTTTGTGAGGATTCCGTGAGCGACCGGCAGCGAGATCCCCGTTTTCCTGAATTCTGAGGCGAATCCATGTACGGCGAACTCCAACCGCTCGGCGGCGGCGATCCCATCCCCCTCCTGAAAGCCTCACTGACGATGGGCCGACGGGAAAGTTGCGACATCGTCCTGCGGTTTCCCAACGTGTCTGGCAAGCATTGCGAACTCTCCCTCATGGATGGCTACTGGTTCGTGAAGGACTGCGGCAGCAGCAACGGCACGAAGGTCAATGGCTCCCGGGTCAGCGAGCAGCGGCTCGATCCCGGCGACACGCTCTCGGTCGCCAAGCACGAATATGAATTGAATTACGAGCCCTCGAAGCTCGGAGCAACGGCGGCGGCACCGGAGAAGGCTGTCAGCCGCGACCCGTTCAGCCGCAGCCTGCTGGAGACGGCGGGCCTCGAATCCCGCCAGATTGTCGAAGCCCGATCGGACAAGCGTCAGTCACGGCGCTGATACAATTCCGGCATGGCCAAGTCCCGGAAGTTTCGCGTCGAGTTTCGCAAAAATCGGGGTGTGCGACGGCGCCAGGTGGATCTGACGCGGGCTGTCGATGCCGACGGCGAGGCCGCCGGGGATCTGGGCGCCACGGAGCGAATTTCCGGCAAGGGTGATCTCACCCGCAAACGGACCGTGATCGTCCACGACGACGCGGATACCAGCGTTGATCGCCGCAGCGACGGTCTCAGCGTTGAACCGGTGACCGCCGGCACGTGGCGCGGCCAGGTGTTGAACGTGCACGGGCTGGAGAGTTTTGTCCGCGGCGGAGATGGCATGCTGGCCCGCTGCACCACGCGGCGGCTGCTCCGCACGCTGTCCACGGACCAGCGGCACCCGGTGGCCGCCGGCGACTGGGTGCACGTGCGCGGCGCCGGCCCGACCGGCACCATCCAGTCGATCGAGCCCCGCCGCAATTCGCTCTGCCGCTCCAGCCGCGGCCGGCGGCATGTGATCGTCGCCAATGTCGATCAGACGCTGATCGTTGGCAGCGCGGCGCTCCCCAACCTGAAGCCCGGGCTCATCGACCGGCTCGTCGTGGCGGCCGAGGCGAGCGGCATCCGGCCGATCATCTGCTTCAACAAGGCCGATCTCGTCCCCGCGGCAAGCCTCGTGCCCCTGGCCGGCGTCTATGCACGAATGGGCTATCCGGTGGTCATGTGCTCGACGGTCACGGGGATGGGCATCGCCCGTCTCGAGCGGGAGCTTACCGGTCGGGTGACCGCGGTCGTCGGCCAGAGCGGCGTCGGCAAGTCGTCGATCCTCAATGCGCTCGCACCGGAATTGGCGCTGCCCGTGGGCGATGTCAGTCGCGACAACGACAAGGGTCGCCACACCACGACCACGGCCCGGCTGATTCCGCACGCCCGGGGCGGCACGTTCGTCGACACGCCGGGAGTGCGGCAGTTTCAACTCTGGGAAATCGTGCCCGCGGAAGTGCCGGCGGCGTTCCGCGACCTGCGGCCGTTCGCCAACCATTGCCGCTTTCCCGACTGCACCCACACCCACGAGGCCGACTGCGCCGTGAAGCACGCCGTTGCGGACGGTCTGCTCGACACGCGGCGCTGGGAAAGTTGCTGCCATCTGGCCGGCACTGCCCTGGCCGCCGACGCGGGTGAATTCACCGAGGAGGACCATTGATCGAACGCAGCCGGACCAACAGCGTGCAAAGTGAGCGGGCCGTGCTCGTCGGCGTGCTGCTCGACACGCCGGCCGATCCCCAGCATCCGCTCGCCGAACTCGGCGGCCTGGCCGAGACGGCCGGCGCGCAGGTCGTCGCCGAGCTGACGCAGCGGCGCGACCGGCCCGACCAGACGACCTACCTCGGCAAGGGCAAGGTTCAGGAACTCGTCGGCCTGGTCGCCCGGCACGAGGCCGACGTCGTCATCTTCGACAACGATCTCTCCCCCGCGCAGACCCGTAACCTCGAGGAGGCGCTCAAGACAAAGGTGCTCGATCGCTCAGAGGTGATCCTCGACATCTTCGCGGCCCGGGCGCGGACCTACGAGGCCCGGCTCGCGGTCGAACTGGCGCAGCTTGAATATTCGCTGCCCCGCCTCAAACGGATGTGGACGCATCTGTCGCGGCTGAAGATGGGGATCGGCATGCGCGGCCCTGGCGAGAAGCAGCTCGAGGTCGATCGCCGGCTCGTGGAAAAGCGGGTCCACGACCTCAAGCAGGAGTTGCTCGAAATCCACGGTCGCAAGGAGCGGCAGGTGGCCGCCCGGCACGATCGCCTGACCGTCTCGCTCGTCGGCTACACGAACGCCGGCAAGAGCACGCTCCTCAACTCGCTCACCGGCGCCGACGTGCTGGCTGAAGACAAGCTCTTCGCGACGCTCGACACCCGCACACGGCGCTGGCGGCTGCCGGGCTGGGGACCGGTGCTCTTGAGCGACACGGTCGGCTTCATCCGCGACCTGCCGCACCGGCTGATCGCGAGCTTCCGCGCCACGCTCGAGGAGACCAGGCAGGCCGATCTGCTGCTCCATGTCGCCGACGCCTCCAGTCCGCTGGTCGACAAGCAGATCGGCGCGGTGCGCGGCGTACTCGCCGAACTGGGCGTCGAGGAGAAGGACACGCTCCTGGCGCTCAACAAGATCGACGCGCTGGCCGACCGCGTCACCCGCGATGCCCTGCTGGCCCGCTACCCGCATGCGGTGGCCGTGTCGGCCCGCACGGGCGCGGGGCTCGAGGAACTCAAGCGGGTCGTGAGCGACTGCCTCGGCCGCGGGTTCCGCGACGTCGACGTCGAGACCGATCCCGGCAATGGCAGGCTCCTGGCCTGGCTCGGCGCGCATGGGGAGGTGCTGTCGCGGCACTTCGCCGACGACCGGGTCACCGTCCATTGCCGGATCCCCGCCGCCCTTCTCGGCCGCATCCCGCCCGCCGAAGCCGTCGTGCGTCCGCACGGCCCCACAGACCGTCTGCCCGAGAGCCACGCCTTCCCGGTTGCACCCCCGCATGACACGCATGACGCGCATGACACGCATGACCACGCCCCCCCATCGACCGCCAACGCCTGACGTCCTGTGCCGCGGCCGCCGCAGTCTTCCGGGGATGCGGGCTCTGGTCACCGGCGGCTCGTCCGGAGTCGGCCGCGCGATCGCCCTCGAACTGGCCCGCCGCGGTGTCCGCGTGGTGGCCACGGCCAGGCGGGTGGCACGTCTCGCCGACCTGGCCGTGGCGCCGCTGCCGCCCGAGTCCCCGGCCATCCTGACCGTGGCCGCCGACATCACGTCGGCCGCCGACCGCCGGACGGTCGTCGACAGGGCCGCGGAAATGCTCGGCGGTCTCGATCTGCTCGTCGCCGCAGCCGGCAGCGGCGCCGTCGGGACATTCGCCACGGCCGATCCCGCCACGCTGCGCCAGATCATGGAGGTCGATTTCTTCGCGCCGGCGGAACTGGTCCGCGAGACCCTGCCGCTGCTCCGCCAGGGCCGCGATCCGGCCGTGGTGCTCGTCGGATCGATCCTCGGCTACCATCCGCTTCCACTGCATACGGAATACTGCGCCGCAAAGGCCGCCGTCCGGTCGCTGGCCGCATCGTTGCGGCAGGAACTCGCCGCGCAGGGCACTGGTCCGCGGATCGACATCATGCTGGCGAGCCTCGGCCCCACGGAATCCGAATTCTGGGACAACCTCGTTTCCGGTGAACGCCCGCGCTGGTCGCGCGGCACGCCCCTGTCGGCGGCGGAAACGGCCGCCACCGTCGTCACCGCGATCGAGCGGCGGCGGCCGGAGATTTTACCCGGCTGGTCGGCGAAGGGATTTGCGATCGCGGCCCGGTTTTTCCCGTGGCTCATCGACGCCATCGTCGCGGCACGGCTACGATCTGAACCGCGGCAACGACCCGCTCGCATGGAGCCATGACGTACGACATGCCCCCTTCATCGTTGCCACCACACGTCGCCGGCGTTGAACCGCTGCTGGCGGTTGCCTGTCCTTCATGCCACGGAGCGCTGGCGGTGACGACGGTGCTTGCGGGCGAAGCCGCCCAGTGCCCGCTCTGTGCGAACGGATTTCTCGTGCCGGTGCCGCTCCCACCGGTGGCGGCACCACTGGAGCAGCCGCCCCAGCCGCGCGGCGAACTCGAATTCGCCGAACCGGTTCCCACGACCATCGCCGGCGCGGAGGGAGTGATCGAACTGCGGCGGCTCACGCCGGAAGAGAAGGCCGCCCGCCGGTCCCGCCGGAATGCGATCATGCTGCTCACCGGCGTCTCGATCCTGATGATGATCGTGCTGCTGCTCGGCACGAAAAAGAAGTAGGGTAGCCTTCAGGCTGCCCCCAAGCACCTGCGACTCCCGATGCTGAGGAGACGGTCGGGGGCACGCGCAGGAACGGTGAACATTGCGACTCACGAGCGATTCGCAATCGCCCACGAGCCTCCTGTAGCAATGTCCGCCGGCTCCGAGCATGTCACCGCCGGCGAACAATACGGCCAGCCGGCTTGTGCCAGACCACGACAGGCTAAAGCCCGTCCCACAATGTGCGGGCTACAGTTTCTCGCCGATGGCGAGCAGTTCTTCCGCGTCGAGCACGGCATCGTTGGACTCGAAGAGCCGCATGATCGCGGCACGGTGGATCTTCATTTTTGTGCCGCCGATCCCCAGCGCTCCATAGACGATCTGGACCCCTTCCATCTTCGCCTTGTCGGCCGCCACGATCCCCTCGATGCCGGCCGGCGGCACGGCATTCAGATCGATGAGCACCTTCACATTGCCAGCGCAGGATCGTCCGGCGGCGTCGAGGAGCGTCACACCCGCGGCGCCCGCGGCGATGATCAGATCCGCCGCCTCAACCGCGGCCCGAAATAGCCCCGGGGTCGCCGCCGAATCCGGGCTGGCGACAGCCTCGAGCCGGGCCCCCTGCACCTGCCTTCCAATCCGCTCGCAAACCTCGCGACCGCGATCGAGCGACCGCGAGGCAATGGTCACGGCCAGCCCCTTGCGGGCCAATAGCCGCGCCACCCGCTGCCCGACCGGGCCGGTGCCCCCGAGCACCACGGCGCGATGCCGCGCCGCCGACTGCGGATCTCCGAGCGGCAGATGCCGGGCCGCGGCCACCACCGCGGCGCTGGCCGTGGTGTTGGCGCCGGCGGGATCGAGCAACACGCTCATCCGCACCGGTCCGAAGAAGGTCTTCTGCACCTGCCGAAAGACCGCCTCTGCCGCCTCCACGTCGGAGCCGCCGATGAAGATCGCAGTCGCAGCCAGATCGGCTCCGCCCCGCGTGAACATGCCGCCGTGCACGAGCGATACGGCGGCCGCGGGCGTCACGCCACCATGCCGCAGCAACACCTCGGCGCCGGCGTCGACGGCCACGACCGAGTCAAACGTGCTCGGCTGCGGGTCGCAGTCGAGCTGGATGAGGATGCGTTTCAACATGGCGGTTGCCCCGGTTCATCACGGGTAAAAAACGGATCGCAAGAGATCATCCGCAGTTGCCTGGGGCAGTAACACTGCCCCAGGCAACGCAGCGGAGCTGCAAAGAAGGATCGCTTCTTGTGCGATCCCAGGCGGCCCCGGGAACCCTCGGCGTTCCCCGCGGCCGCCCGAAGAGGCAGGGGCCATGGATGGCCCTGCCTCCGTGAAACTAGAAGCCGCGGAACGGATGGGCGGCCTTTTCCTTGCCCGCAAGCATCTCGTCGACGGACGGCTTGCCGTGCATGGCATTGGCGATCGCGTCCACCGTGGCCTGATAGTTGTAGTCGTAGATCTTCTTGTCGTCAGCGGCCTGCCAGTGGATGAAGACACCGCAGACGATGACGAGGTTTTCGACATCGCTCTTCGGGATCACGCCCGCTGCCACGCTGTCGGCAACCGCCTTGGCGACCGCAGCCTGCGCCGGTCCAAACATCTGCACCGCCTGCTTCGCGCCCTTGATCGTCACCTTCGTGATCATCACGGTGGCGGGCTTCACGGCCAGGTTTGGCGTGAGGACGGCGAGCAGGTTTGAGTGGCCTTCGCTCTGGCGGGCCAGTGCGTTGGCGAAAGCGATGCCCACCGGACCATCCTTGCTGCCGATCAACAGATCGATGTGAGCAATCTCATTGCCTTCGCCGCTGAGAGCCTCGCCAATGAACATCGACATAATCCCTGTCTCCTCAAAAAAATGATTCGTCAAAACAGCTGCCGTGATCCGCACGTCAGGCGGCGAAAGGATACCATTTGAGGCCTTGGCAGCAAGCATGCGGCGTGTGGCCGCGGCCCCCGTGGATCCGTGACTTCCATGCCTTCAACGCAGCGACCGGCCGTCGTGATCCTCGGCGCCAGCGTGCGGGCGTTGGCGGCATCGGCGACGCGGGCCGGCTGGGCCGTCTACGCTGCCGATCTCTTCGGCGACGTCGATCTCGCGGCCGCAGCCGTGGCCAGCACCCGCGTGGCTGCCTATCCCGCCGGGCTCGCCGACGCGGCGGCGGCGTATCCCCCCGCACCATGGTGCTACACCGGCGCGATCGAGAACCATCCAGATCTGATCGACCGCATCGCCGCGGTCAGGCCGCTCGCCGGCAACGGCGGCGCTGCCGTGCGCCGCGTGCGGGAGACGGCCATCCTGGGTCCCGCGCTTCAGGCGGCAGGACTGCGCTTCCCCGAAACCCACGCCACCCCGGCGGGCCTCCCGACCGATGGCACATTCCTCGTGAAGCCGCGGGCGAGCGCCGGGGGCCGCGGCATCATGCGGTGGACTGCGGCGACGGCCGCCGCACATCCGCCAGCCGAACCGATCGCCCAACGGCACGTGTGGCAACGGTGGATCGACGGGCTGCCGGTCACGGCGGCCTACGCCCTGCGATCCGGTCGCGCGACGCTCTTCGGCGTGAGCCGACAACTCGTCGGTGAGCCGTGGTGCCACGCGGCTGCGTTTGCCTACTGCGGTTCGCTCATGCTGCCTGTCGAAGAACTCCGTGATTCGACCCGCGACCAACTCGACAGGCTCGGTGCGGTGCTCGCCGACGCATTCGGACTCGTGGGCGTCGTTGGCGCTGATCTTGTCATGGACTCAACTGGGCACATCACGCTGATCGAGGTGAACCCGCGGCCGACGGCGTCGATGGAGCTCATCGAGCGGGCGACCGGCTCGTCGATCGCGGCCCTCCATCTGGCGGCGTATGGCTTCAGCCCGCCGTTACCGGCGCCCGCCCCGGCGGCTTCCAGCGCGGGCTGGTCGAAGGCCGTGCTATTCGCACCGCATGACATTGTCGTGGCCCCCCGGCTGCTCGCCACGCTCGATCAGATCTCCGCGGCGTGGTCGTGCAGCGACGGCTGGCCTGCGATTGCCGACATCCCGCAGCCGGGCCAGACGATCGAAAGCGGAAGCCCGTTCATCACGCTCTTCGCCCGGGGCGAATCAGCAGATGACTCCCATGCACAACTGCTGGACCGCATGCAGGCCGTCCGGCACACCAGCCTGCTCTTCGCCCCAAAAGGCTGATGCCCGTACTCCTTCTATCACCTGCGGCTCCCGAGCACGCTCGTCACGGTAACCCGCGTCAGCCGGCCATGCGGCGGACGGGCAATTCCTCGATCGCGGCCGACGTCAGCGCGTACTGCATGAGATACGCGTCTTCGGTCGTGTCCTGATAGAAGTCCTTGAGAACCGAGATTGCCCGATAGCCCAGGGAACGGAAGAAGAGCTGGGCCGGAAGGTTCCGCTCGCGAACCTCGAGCACGATCCGGCTGCGGCGTTCGGGCGTGAGCTTGCCGGTGAGCTTTTCCATCATCTGGGTGCCGATGCCGAGGCGGCGATGCGAGCGCCGCACCGCGAAATTCAGCACGTGCAGCCGCGAGCGATGCAGTTCGTAGATCATGAAGGCCACGACCGAGTCGGCCATCTCGGCGACCATGCCGATGCAGTTGCGTTGCCGCATGCACCGCGTGAAGTCTTCGTCCGACCAGGGGAATTCAAATGCCTCCTGTTCGACCTCCAGCACCTCGGCCATGTCTCGACGGATCATCCAACGCACGTGTAACTGCAGCCGTTCTTGTTCCGAGGTCGCCACGTTCGCATCACTCCGGGAGGCACTGGGAGGCACTGGAAAATTTGCTGTGGGCGGGAACCGTAGCAGGCCCCGCACGTGCCGCCAAGACGATTCCCCGGCCGATCCGACGGCCAGTTTCACCGCCTTTTCCTGCGGGGAAGCAACCTTGACCCTCTCCCATAGGAGACCTACCCTCCCGCCTCGATTCGAAAGAGTTTCATCACCTCGAAGCGGCTGGCTCCCGATGCGCACCACACGCTTGAAGATGCTCCTGCTCATGTCGGTGCTGCCGTGCCTGGCAGCGGTTGGCTGCGCGGGTCCGGCGATCCGCAGTCAGAGCCCCGAGGTCGAGGCGTTGATCAACCTCGAGGCCGACACGAAGCTCGTCGGCGACTACGCAAATCCCTGGGGCACGGCCCCGCAGCGGATCGAACGGCCGGCCCTCGTCACCGGACTTCCCGGCACCGGTAGCGACCCGCCACCCGGTACGCAGCGACAGTCGCTGATGGCCGACATGCAGGCCCGCGGCGTCATCGAGCCCAACAAGCTGCTGGCCTCGCCGACCACTGCGCTCGTCTGGGTGCACGGCTATCTGGCTCCCGGCGTCCGCAAGGGCGACCGCTTCGACATCTACATCGAGGTTCCTCCCGACAACGACACCACGAGCATCGCCGGCGGCTGGCTGATGGAGACGCGGCTCTCGGAGATGGCCGTGCTCGGGAATCGCGTCCGCGACGGTCACGTGCTCGGCGTCGCGGAGGGGCCGCTGCTCGTCGATCCGGTTTCGACCGGCACCCTCGATTCGGTCGCGAAGCTTCGCGCCCGCATTCCCGGCGGGGCAGTCTCGCTCACCTCGCGGTCGATCGGACTGATCGTCGCGCCTGAGCACCGCTCCATCGCCCTCTCCAAACGGATCGGCGACAGCATCAACCGCCGCTTCCACGCCGTGATCAAGGGATCGAAACGCGGCGTGGCCACCCCCAAGACCGACCGGTTCATCGAACTGGAGGTGCCGCCCATCTACAAGAACAACCTGTCCCGCTACATCCGCGTGGTGCGGAGCGTCGCCGTGGTCGAACCGCCTGCCGGCCGCCATGCGCGGCTGGAACTGCTCGACCGTCAACTTTCCGATCCGGTCACGGCCCCGTCGGCCGCCCTGCGGCTCGAGGCGATCGGCAAGGATGCCATTCCCACGTTGCGCAAGGGTCTCGAGTCGAAGGATGCCGAGGTGCGCTTCGCGGCGGCCGAGGCGCTCGCCTATCTGGGCGAGTCGATCGCCGCCACGCAATTGGCCGAGGCGGCCGGCAATCTGCGGAGCGCCCGCCCCGCGGCGCTCGCCGCCTTGAGCGTGATCGACGACGTCAACGGCATCGATGCCCTGCAGGGGCTGCTCTCGAGCGTCAGCGCCGAAACCCGCTACGGCGCCTTCCGCGCCCTGTGGCAGATGGATCCCTCGGCACCGCTCATCCGCGGCGAAAAACTCGGCGATGCCTGCTCGCTCCACGTGCTCGACGTGCAGGGGCCGCCACTGGTGCACATCACCCGCAGCAATCGCCCCGAACTCGTACTCTTCGGCGTCGAGCATCCGGTGGCCGATGGCCTCCGCGCCGAAGCCGGTCCGTCGCTCGTGGTGGTGGTCGAAGGATCGCAGGCGGTCATCAATTGCTTCGTCGCCGGCCAGCCCGACCAGAAGCTCGAGGTGCCGGCGCGGGTGGACGACGTGGTGCGGGCGATCATCCAGCTCGGCGGCACCTATCCTGATGCCGTTCAATTCCTCCAGCAGGCCAGTTCCAGCCGCTGCCTCGACAGCCGGCTGGCCTTCGATGCCCTGCCGAACGAAATGGATGGCCGCATGAGCGTTCACGAGGAGGCGGCCACCCGCGACCGCGACGTGCCCCCGGACGAAGACACCGCCGAACGGAATTCCGCCCTCGATACCGTCATCTCCTGGAGCGACCGCACGGACGAGTCGTCATGACCAGGCTCAAAGCACTCGAGCTGTTCGGCTTCAAGAGTTTTGCCGACCGGACACGCTTCGAGTTTCCCGAGGGCATCACCGTCGTCGTCGGACCGAACGGCTCCGGCAAGTCGAACGTCGTCGACGCCATCAAGTGGGTGCTCGGCGAGCAGTCGGTCCGCAATCTCCGCGGCCGCGACATGACCGACGTCATCTTCGCCGGCTCCGCATCGCGCAAGCCCCTCAACGCGGCCGAAACGTCGCTGATCTTCGACAACACCGCCCGCCAGTTGCCCGTCGAAAACGACGAGGTGCAGATCACGCGGCGGGTCTACCGCAGTGGCGAGAATGAATACCTCGTCAACGGCGAGAGCTCGCGGCTGCGTGACATTCGCGAACTCTTCTCCGGCACGGGGGCCGCCACGCAGGCCTACAGCGTCATCGAGCAGGGCCGCGTCGATGCGCTGCTCGTCGCCTCAGGCAAGGACCGTCGTGCCGTCTTCGAGGAGGCCGCGGGCATCACCCGCTTCAAGGCCCGGCGCACCGAGGCGCTGCGGCGTCTCGAACGCACCGAACAAAATCGCCAACGGCTCGCCGACATCGTGGGCGAGGTATCGGGCCGGCTCGAAACGGTGCGGCACCAGGCCGCCCGTGCCCGGCGTTGGCGGCAGATGACCGACCGGCTGCGGTCCCTCCGGCTCGCCGCCGCCGCCGCGGATCTCGCCGAGGTCGACGCCGCCGTGGCGCGGGTCGAAGCGGCTCTGGCCGCGCTGCAGCATGACTTCGCGGCCACGGATTCCCATGCCACGCAGGCCGCCGCCCGTGCAGCCGAACTCGATCGCATCGACCAGGAACTCGCGCCGCGGCACGTCGCGGTGCAGGACTGCGTCAGCGCCGACAAGCAGAAGGCCGCCGCCGCCGAGGCGACGCTCACGCTCCTGCGTCAGCGCCGCGCGGAAATGGAGGGCGACCTTGCCCGCCTCGAGGAAGACGTCCGGACCGCCGCCCGACGGCAGCGCGACGCCGTGACCGCCGTCGAGGAGGCCCGCAGCCAGGCCGAGGCGATCGAGGCGGATCTCGGGAGGATCACCACCGAACTCGCCGACCACGAACAGGCGGCCGCGGGCTCGCATCGGCACGGCGACGACCTCCGGAAGCAATTGGCGACGCAGACCGCCCGCATCGACGACCTCGACCGGCGGCGCCAGCGACTCGAGTCGGATGCCGACCGGGCGGCCAGCCGCGCCGACGAGGCCCGCCGTGGGGTCGATGCCTGCCGCGAAAAGATCGACGCGGCCCGGCGGCACCAGGCGCTGGTCATGGAATCGATGGCCACCCGCGAGGGCAATGTCGGGGCGCTGGCGCAGCGGCTCTCGGCCACGTCCCACGCCTTGGAATCGCTCGAAAGCGACCAGCGGGAGCGGGCCGCCGCGGTCGAAACGGCCTGGCGGGATCTCGCCGGCTGGCAGGCGAAACTCGAGGCCTGCCGCGAGCGGAAGGGCATGCTCGAAGAACTCGTCGGCCGACAGGAGGGGCTCTCCGATGCGGCGCGGCGGCTCGTGGGCCCTGCCGCGGGCCAGTCGGCCGTGCCAGGTTTCCTGGGCGTGCTCGGCGACATGATCGACGCCCCCGTCGGCTGGGCCCACCTCGTCGACCTCGCGCTCGGCCCGCTCGGCCAGAGCCTCGTCGTCGATTCGCTCGATGACCTCGTGCGCTGGTTTGCCCACTGGTCCGACTCGGCCGAGGCGCAGGCGATGCTCGTGGCCGGTGGCCGGGTCGCCTTCACGTCGGCCGCCGCACCGCACGCACCGCACGATCCTCGCGAGACCGGCGCCGCCTTCGATGCCAGCGGCCATCCCGGCGTGGTTGGCAGGCTCGACAGTCTGCTCGACGCCACTGCCGCTTCGCCGCGGCAGCAGGCACTCATCCACCGCCTGCTCGGGCACGTCTGGGTGGTCGAGCGGCTCGATCACGCCCAGGCTCTGGTTCGCGAGGTACCACCCGGCACGCTCGTCGTCACCCGGGCCGGCCACTGCCTGTCGCCCGGCGGCGTCTTCGAAATCGGCACGCCCTCGGCCACCAGCGGAATCGTCAGTCGCCGCAGCGAACTTCGCGCCGTCATCCAGAGGCACGACGAGCTCTGCGGCACGGTCGCGGCGACGGGCGACTCGATCAAGGTCTTGCAGGCGGAACTTGCCCAACTGCAGCAGGAAATCCGTCGCCTGCAGTCCCGGCGGCAGCAGGAGGCGGAAACCATCGCCTCGTCGCGGGCCGAATTGGACCGACTCGTCCGCGAGCAGGCCGCGGGCCGCGAGGCGATCACCGCTGCCGAGGCTGGGGCGATCGAGGCCGAGCAGCAGGCGGCCGCCCTCGTCCAGGCCCAGCATGCAGCCGGTGAAACCGTCGCCCTCCACCTCCGCGAACTCGGCGAGGCCCGCCGGCAGCTCACCCAGACACAGTCGGCCCTCGAGTCGCTCGACCGCGATCGCGGCGAGGTGATCGACGGCATCAATCGGCTGCGCGTCGAGCGGGCCGCCTGCCAGGAGCGGCACGCCCGCACCCGCGATGCGGTGGAGACCCGCCGCACGGATCTCGACGCCCGTCGGGCCGCCCTCGAATCCGCACGCAGCAACCGGGCCGTGGCGGAACAGCGGCTCGATGCGCTCGACTCCGAACTGCTCGCCGCCGAGTCGGCCTTCGCCGAGGCGATGACGGCGGCGGAGCAGTCCGGCAACGAGCTCCACGCACTCGTGGACGCCCGCGACCGGCTCGTCGCCGACAAGACATCGGCCGCGACCACGGCCGAACGGTCCCGCACCGCCGCGGTGCAACTCGGCGACACGATCCACGCGCGGGAGCTCGAGGCCGGCGAGGCCCGCCACCGCCGGACCCGCATCATCGAGCGCATCCGCGATGAATATGACATCGACATCGAGGCCGAGTCGCCCGCGGCGCGCGAGCCTGCCGCCGGCGAGGAACTGCCGACCGACAGGGCCGAGCTCGACACCGAGATCGAGGAACTGCGGCGGAAACTCGGTTCGATGTCCACGGTCAATCTCGAGGCGCTGGCCGAGTCGGAGGCCCTCGCGGAGCGGCTCGCCACGCTCGAAGCCCAGTTGGCCGACGTCACCAACGGCAAGCAGGCGATCGAGCAGCTGATCACGCGGATCGACGACGAGAGCCGCCGGCTGCTCGGCGAGACGATCGAGACGGTCCGCGGACATTTCCGGGAACTCTTCGAGCGGGTCTTCGGCGGAGGTCAGGCCGACATCGTTCTCGACCCGGATGTGGATCTTCTCGAGACCTCCGTGGAGATCGTCGCCCGCCCGCCGGGCAAGGAGCCGCGAAGCATCTCGCTGCTCTCCGGCGGCGAAAAGACGATGACCTGCGTCGCCCTGCTCCTGGCGATCTTCCGTTCGCGGCCGAGCCCCTTCTGCGTGCTCGACGAGGTCGATGCCGCCCTCGACGAGGCCAACGTCGACCGGTTCGTCGGGGTGCTCCGCGACTTTCTCTCGTCCACCCAGTTCATCGTCGTCACCCATTCGAAAAAGACGATGGCCACCGCGACCACCCTCTACGGGGTCACGATGGAGGAGTCCGGGGTTTCCAAGCGGGTCTCCGTACGGTTTGAGGCCACGGCGGCGGCGGCCGCGCGTCCGGCGGCAAAAGCGGCCTGAAACCGGCCGAAATCTCGCCGGATCGACCGCTGCAATCCGGCCTGCAGGCCCCTTCCCGAAAGGCGGACCACCCGGTGCCACCGTCGTGTTCGTGAAGAACGGCTCAAGTCTCACCACAGGATCTTTCGATCTACCCTCTCGGACGGTCATGCTGCGAACGTGTCCAGGTGAAAACCGCGACCCGTTGGCAGCGTGGCAGCAGGGGGGGATACCTGCGAGTTGCGGCGTCCGGCAGGGGCATCTGTATTGATGCCATTCCTGCCGGCCGCCCTTTCTTGAGCTCCCCCCGTGCAGCCTGCCGGCCTTCGTGGGGCTCGACGACGCGGTATGCCCCACAACAAAACGTTCCGCGTCAGGGGGGCTGTGTTCGCTGCTCATGGAGGAGCGGGCTGGCCAAATCGGTTCCGGACACAAATGATCGAAATGGAGTTGTTGCGATGAAGGTTTTCACGACAGGCCAGGTCGCCAAAATCTGTAAAGTTGCTCCCCGCACGGTGAGCAAGTGGTTTGATTCCGGTCGCCTCAAGGGCTACCGCATCCCCGGATCGCAGGACCGGCGCATTCCGCGGGAGTATCTGATCAAGTTCCTCAAGGAGCATGGCATGCCGCTGGGCGACCTCGAAGACGAGGCGATGGCGAAGGTGCTGCTCGTCGGCCAGGACCAGGTCCTGATCGAAAACCTCAAGAAGCAGCTGCCGATCGAGCGGTCGTTCAAGATCCAGGTGGCCGCGAGCGGTTTCGAGGCGGGCATCCAGGCGGAGAGCTTCCACCCGGATTGCATCGTCGTCGATTACTCGATCGGTCGCATCGACGCCCAGCAGATCTGCCAGAACCTCCGTCGCAACACCGAGTATGCCGACACGATCGTCATCGCCCTGCTGCCGGACGACGGCTCGCAGATCACGGTGGATCGTGCCCACGTCAACGAGAGCTTTAAGAAGCCCTTCGACGTGGCCCTGCTCGCCGAGCGGCTCCGCACGCTGATCGGTGCCAGGAAAGAGCTGGTCTAGTCTCACGCGGGCGAAGCCGCCATCCGTGGCCTTCGCCCGCCTGGGCGGCCGCACGACGAGGCTGCAACTCCATTCCCGCGGGCCGGTGCGTGAGAAACGCACCGGCCCGCGGCGTTTATACTCCTGAGCATGAGCGACACCCCCCACGGCATCCGGATGATCGACGTCGGCGCGAAGCCCGTTTCGCTGCGGACTGCGCGGGCGTCGGGGCGAATCATCGCCCAGCCGGAGACGATTCGCCGGATCCGGGCGAACGAGCTCGAGAAGGGCGACGCGATCGCCACGGCGCGACTGGCCGGCATCATGGCCGCCAAGCGCACCAGCGACGTGATCCCGCTCTGCCATCCGCTGCCGCTGGACTCGGTGACGGTGACGCTCGGCTTCGAGGAGCGGGCCGTCACGATCGAGGCAATCGTGCGGGCGACCGCCCGTACGGGCGTGGAGATGGAAGCCCTGCTCGCCGTGTCGGCCGCGGCGCTGTCGATCTACGACATGTGCAAGTCGATCGACCAGGGGATGTCGATCGAGGGGGTGCGGCTCGAGGAAAAAACGGGCGGCACCCGCGGCGAGTACCGCCGCGAGTAGGGCAGCCTGCAGGCCGTCCTACTGCAGCATCCGATTCGTTTCGGCCAGGATCGGCTCGAGCTCATCGACGAAGTCCCGCACGTCTTTGAACTCCCGGTAGACGCTCGCAAACCTCACGAAGGCCACCTGGTCGAGCGTCCGCAGGAGTTCCATGAGCCGCTCGCCGAGCACGCGGCTGGGCACGTCGCTCTCGTAGTTGCCGTAGAGTTCCGCCTCGAGGGCGGCCACCACGCCTTCGATCTCATCCTCGGTGACGGGCCGTTTCCAACAGGCCTTGGCGAGGCCACGCTTGATTTTGTCGCGGTCGAAAGGCTCCCGATCGCCCCCCTTCTTCACGACGGCGAGCAGTTGCCGTTCGACGCGTTCATAGGTGGTGAATCGCCGACGGCAGGCCACGCATTCGCGGCGGCGGCGGATCGAGGTGCCGTCGTCGCCGGCCCGTGAATCGATCACGCGGTCATTGTCGGTGCGGCAGAAGGGACAGCGCATGGTGTGATCTCGAGGAGGGCAGTAATCGCATCCTAGAGCCCCCACTCCAAAACCAGCAAGTCGGCCCCAACCATCTCATCAGGTTCAGGCCCGGCAACCGGAGGTTGCTGGTTACTACCCGGCCCTCCGGGCCTGTGCCAGGTTGGTAAAAGTGGGACAGGCTCAATCCTGTTCGGCACGGCGCTTGCGGTCCGGAAAGTAGGACGGGCTTTAGCCTGTCATGGTCTGTCATGAGCCGGCTGGCCGTATTGTTCGCCGGCGGTGACATGCTCGGAGCCGCGGAAGTGAGGTCTCCGACCCACCTGCGGTGTGCTACAGGAGGCTCGTGGGCGATTGCGAATCGTCCGTGAGGCGCAATTATCTGCGTCTCCTGCGCGTGCCCCCGACCGTCTCCTCAGCATCGGGAGTCGGGGGTGGTAGAAGGGGGTCAGGCTTTCAGCCTGTCATGCAGGCCGGACCGCGTTCATGAATCGGGAGGCTGTAGCTGCAGCTTCCCGATGTGCGCAAGCAGTTCGTCCTCGCTGGCAAGCCCGCAGAAGTAGAAGCAGACCATTTCGTAAGTCCGCAGTGTCGGCTTACGGCCTGTCCAGAGGCTGATCAGCATGCAGGCGATGATTGCGCAGTACGTCTGAATCTCGATGCCGTGCTCGTCGTGGCTGAGCAGATGCCTGCAGCCCAGGACGTGCTTGAAGAATCGAAAGAAGATCTCGATCGTCCAGCGATACTCATACAGCACCGCGACCGTCTCCGC
>JAPLNR010000066.1 GCA_026401035.1 Planctomycetia bacterium
GTGCGGTAGAGACCGGGCAGCAATCGCGATCGCGGCCGTTTCAATCCGCAGGATGTGGGGCCCAAGCGACACGCGCTGAAAGCCGCCGCGCTCCGCGCTCGCGATCTCTTCGTCGGTGAAGCCCCCCTCGGGACCGACAGCTGCGACGATGTCATGGGCGTCTGGCCGGACGAACTCGTCGAAGGCTCGGCCGCCCGGATGGGCGAGCAGTCGGATCGCATCTGATGGGAGCAATGCCGACAGTGTTTCGAGCGTGGCGGCCGCGCCGATTTCCATGAGCGTGTTGCGGCCGCACTGCTTGCAGGCCTCGATGACGCCGCGCTGCAGCCGCCCCACCGCCGACGGTGTGGCTTCGGCGACACCACGATGTGTGACGAGCGGCACGAGCCGGGCCGTGCCCAGTTCCGTGAGCTTCTCGACGAGCCACTTCTGCCGGTCGCCCTTGGGCAGGGCGACGGCGAGGGTGAGCCGCGGCCCGGTGGCGGTCTGGGCGGGCAGCGATTCGCCGACAGCAAGCGTCACCTGGTCGCGACCGATCGTGACGACCCGCGCCGGCCACTCGAGCCCGCTGCCGTCGAACGCCCGCACCTCGTCGCCCACCTTCGCGCGGAGCACCCTCGCCAGATGCCGGGCCTCGTCGCCGACGAGGAGAGCGCGGCTGTCTTGCGGGGCTGCGGCCAGAAAAAATCGCTCGCTCATCAGGGATATCCGCCACTTTCACGGTGCCGATTCGTCGTGACCCGAACTGCCGGTCTCACTAGACTTCCGGCCATGGTACGCGACCACTGGAAGTTCACCGCGCCCCCCTTCGATGGCTCGCTCGAGCCGGGGCACTTTTATTGCGGCACCCCGCAAGAGGAGGCGCTGGCGCGGCTCGAGTGGCTTGTGGAGGAGCGGCAGCGATTCGGGCTCGTCGTCGCGGCGGAGGGCTGTGGCAAGAGCCACCTCGGCGCGATGGCGGCGCGGCGCATCGGTGGCTTGGGCGCCGAGGTCGCGCTGCTCTCGCTCCGCGGCCTGACGGCGGGCGACTGGATCGAAATGCTGCTCGAGCGGCTGCCGCTCGACGCGCTGAGTCGCGGCGAGGCCGTGCGTCCCTGGCAGAAGCTGGAAAACCGGCTGCGAGAAAATACGCTCATGGAGCGGACGACGGCGTTGCTCTTCGATGACGTCGATCACGCGCCAACCGATGCCCTCGACGGGATCATGCGGCTGATCAGTGCCGCCGAGCCGCGGTATGCACGCACGGTGGTGATCGCGACGACGACACCGGAGGGGTTTGCGCGGCTGCCGAGCGGCATCCGGCAGCGGGCCGCCGTGCGAATTGAACTCATGCCCTGGAGTGAGGATGACGTGACCGGCTTCCTCGCTCGGTCGATCCGTCGGGTCGGCGGCGACGAGGAAATTTTTTCGACCGATGCCGCTGCCACGCTCGCCCGCTTCGCCGGCGGCGTGCCGCGGGTCGTGAGCCAGTTGGCGCAGCTCGCCCTCGTGGCCGCCGCAGGCGACGGGCTCACGAAGGTCGACGCCGCCACGGTCGAGCGAACCTGGCGGGAACTGGCGCCGTCGTGCGGACTGGCCGCGGCGGCGGTTGAGCGGCCTGTCCTGCAGGTTGACGACGACGAGGCTGACGCAGTGCCAGCGGTCAACCCGCACGTTCGCGTCGTGCGGCGGTTGTGGGGCTGAAGGCGTTTCCGCAGACGCCTACTTCTTGATCGACTGGATCGCCTGCTTCGCAGCCGCGCTGAGCTTTGCGTCGGCATGGTTTGTCAGCGCCTGCAGGGCCGGCAGCGCCGACTTCGCACCCGCGCCCATGTTGCCGAGTTCCTTGGCGGCGGAAATCTGGCTCTTGACGGGCCCCTGCTTGAGGTCGGTGATGTAGCTGTCGAGCAGCAGGTTGCCCATCGTTTTTGGCCCCTTGGGCCGCTTGCCGGCGAGGCCGCGCGGCTTCTTGCCGGCTTTGCCCTTCGTCGTACCGGAGCAGCCGGCGAGGAGTGCGAACGAAAGCGTGATCCACGAGCGGCGATCCATGGCGACCTTGCTGATGAGTGCGTCGTTGTCGATTGGGAAAATCGTAGCAGCAGTCTCGCCGCATCGAAACCGGGCCGCGAGCGCCAGCCTATTCCGGCCCCTCCGGCAAATGCTTAGACTGCGGCGGAGGTTTGATCATGGTGGCAGTCGCGCCGCGTAAAAACGAAAACTCCCGTCCCCGTGTGGTGGCGGTGTCGCCCGACGACGGCTCCGCGATCGACCTGCGCAATCCGGCGCTCGCCGCGCTGCTCTCTTGGTGCGTGCCCGGCCTCGGCCAGCTCTATCAGGGCCGCACCCATAAAGGACGGTTGTTCATGGGAGCGATCCTCGGCACCTTTCTCGCGGGGCTGTGGCTGGGTGGTGGCAAGGTGGTGTATGCCTCGTGGAAGCCGGGCGACACCCGCTGGGCCTATGTCTGCCAGGCCGGGGCCGGGCTCGTGGCGTTGCCCGCGCTCGTGCAGTCGATGCAGTTGAACGGCGTCGCCAGGCAGCCGCTCTTCGGATCGGGTTTCATGGCGCCGCCGCTCGCACCGGGCCAGTACGTGTCTCGGGCGTATGCCGACAGGCTCATCAGCATCGATCCCGACATCGATGCCGAGAATTTTTTCGACAAGCCACCGCTCAGGCAGTTTCGTATCGATCAGGTCTCGATCTGGCACCGCCGATTCGGCCGCTGGTTCGAGATCGGCACGCTCTACACGATGCTCGCCGGCATGCTCAACCTGCTCGTAATCTACGACGCCTGGGCCGGCCCGCTCGGCACACCGACCGACGACGATCGCAAGGCACACAAAAAAGGCACCGCTGCCTAGCCGCTCCACCAGAAAGCCACCGACATGATGTCATTGATATTGATCGCAGCCACGATGCTGCCCCTGTTTGCGCAACTGGTCGACAAGGTGCCAGGCATCTTCTTCGGCCTGCCGCTGGTGGCCCTGGCAAGCCTGATCTTCGCAGCCACGCACCACGAGGATCCGGCGGAGATCCGCTTCGCCACGATCCACTGGGCTGTGTGGTTGGGTGGCATCCTCGGCCTCGTGCTCGCGGCCGTCCTGCTCCTTGGCTGGATGGCGTAGGAGAGGCTTCAGCCTGCCGGCGCCTGCTGCACGGCGAGCCGGCGCAGCTGGCCGCAGGCGGCGTCGATGCGTGCGCCCTTGCGGCGGCGGACCTGCACGTTCACACCCGCGTCGCGGAGCACGTCGAGAAACCGCTCCCGGGAACCCTGCGTGGGCTCCCGCCAGGGGAGTCCGGCGACGGTGTTGTAGGGAATCACGTTCACGAGCGCGGCGCGGCCGCCGAGGAGCCGCACCAGGCTCTTCGCATGTTCCGGTGAATCGTTCACGCTCCCCAGCAGCACATACTCGAACGTGAGCCGGCGGCCGGAGGCCTCCCAGTAGCGGTCGGCCGCGGCCATCACGTCGGCCAGGCCGATCGTCTTGTTCACGGGCACGAGCTGCGTGCGCAGCGTGTCGTCGGCCGCATGGAGCGACACAGCCAGATGATAGCCAGGGTTCTCCGCCGTCAGCCGGTCGATACCGGGCGGCAGGCCGACGGTCGAAACGGTGATCCGCCGCTGGGAGATGCCGAGGCCATCGGGATCCTGCGCCGTGGCAAGCGCCGGCAGCAGGCGGTCGAGGTTGGCCAGCGGCTCCCCCATTCCCATCACCACGACGTGGCTGAGCCGCTCTTCGGCCGGCAGGAGATGCTGGAGGCGGAGCAGCTGCTCGAGAATCTCGCCCGTGGTGAGGTTCCGCACGACGCCGTCGATGCCGCTGGCGCAAAACACGCAGCCCATCGCGCAGCCCACCTGTGAACTGATGCAGACGGTTCGCCGGTCGCCATCCCGCAGCAGCACGCATTCGATCCGCTGTCCGTCGTGCAGTTCGAGCAGCAGTTTCTCCGTGCCATCGTCGGCCTGGTTGTGCCTGGCGATCGTCGTCGTCCAGATCTGCACCGCGCCCTCGAGCGCCACCCGCAGCCCCTTGGGCAGATCGGTCATGTCGGCAAACGAGGCCGCCCGCCGCGCAAAGAGCCACTGCCGGATCGCCTTGGCCCGCCACACGGGCTGCTGCTGTTCGGCGAGCCAGGCGGCCAGCCAGTCGCCGGGTTCGAGGATGTGCTGCATGATTGGAATTGGCCGGTCGGACGGCCTCTGGCATCGGTCTACCGGGCGCTGTAGATTTTGAGTCGCTCCCAGGCATCATACCCCAACGAATTTTCCCCACATCCGGCCGAGCCATGAGCCAGAAGCAACTCGAGGAACGCACGCAGTGGGTCTACGACGAGCGGGCCTTCCCGGTCTGGAACCAATCCTTCGAAAAGACCGACCGGGCGGAGATGATCCGCGACGACCTCTGGGCAGGCCGCAGCATCGCCATTCTGCTGGCTGTGCTCGTGGCGATCGGGCTGGTGCTGTCGTTCATAACGGTGGCCTTCGTCGCCAATTGGCGGTGATGTTGACCGCTTCCGGCCCCGGAATTACATTGCCCTGACGTTGGCAAGCGGGGTTCGGGAATTTCAAGCGGCGTCTCATGTCGTTGCGTCCAGTCGTCACAGTCGCTGCTTCGCGGAAGGTTCGCTCCGTCGCCCCGTCGCATTCGGCGTTCACGACCGTTCTGGCGCCGGCAAAGCTCAATCTTTCGCTGGCGGTGCTCGACCGCCGCGCCGACGGCTTCCACGAGATTGAATCGCTCATGGTGCCCGTCTCGCTCCATGACACGCTGCGGGTGCGGGCGGCCGCGGCACCTGGGATTCGGCTGCGGGTGACGTTTGGTGGCCGGCTGGCACAGCCGGTCGCAGCCGCGCTTCGCCGTGATGTCCCGGCCGACGACACAAACCTCGTGGTGCGGGCCGCGCGGCTGCTCGCCGAGGAGGCGGGCGTAACGCAGGGGCTCGACGTGGAGCTGGTGAAGGAGATTCCTTCGGGCGCGGGCCTGGGGGGCGGCTCGAGCGATGCGGCCGCGATCCTCATGGCCGCCGCGGATGCCTGGGGAATCGACTGGTCGGCCGAACGGCTCGCCGCGCTTGGCAGCCGCATCGGCAGCGACATCCCCTGGTTTTTTGCCGGTGGTCCGGCGATCGCCGGCGGCCGCGGCGAGCAGGTGACGGCCACCTGCGGAATCCCTCCCCTGCCGGTAGTGATCGCCTGCCCTGCGGCAGGCCTCTCCACGGCCGCCGTCTATGCGCGGTGCACGCCTGAGGCATCGCGCCGTGGCGCCGCCGTCCAACTGGCCACCACGCTGGCCGCCGGCCGCCTGCGGGCGGCGCAGGCCCTCATGCACAATGGGCTCGAACCACCGGCCCGCGGGCTCTGCCCGGACGTTTCGCGGCTGCTGGACGACATGGAGCGGGCCGGAGCCGTCAGGCCGATGCTCACGGGGAGCGGCAGCGCCTGCTTTGCGCTGGTGCGGACGGCGACGGAGGCCGGAAGAATCGCGGCCCGTCTCACTGCGGCAGGCTGGCCGGGAGTCTTTCCGGTGCGAATCGAGCCCGGCAGAGGCACGCACGTTCTCATGGAGTGAAGGTTTCTGGGCAGAGCGGTGCCGTCGGCCTGGGGAGGCGCGAACGGTGCCGCGACACAATCGGGGAAACGCACCTTTCAAGGGCGGCTACAGGGGGTAGGGCACAACATGGAAATCACCGAAGTCCGGGTCAAGCTCATCGAGAACGCCGCCGAACGGCTGCTCGCGTTTTGTTCGATCACGATCGACAGCGCCTTCGTGGTGCGCGATCTGAAGATCATCGTCGGGCCGACCGGTCCGTTCGTGGCGATGCCGAGCCGCAAGCTCTCGTCGCACTGCCATGCCTGCGGGTTCAAGAATCCGCTGCGGGCCTGCTACTGCAACCAGTGCGGCAAGAAGCAGAACGACAGTCACCTGCCGCGCGACGACGATGGGCGGCTGCGGCTCTACGCCGACATCGCCCATCCGATCAACGCCCCCTGCCGCGAGTTGATCCAGAGCCGCGTCGTTCGGGAATACGAGGCCGAGATCGTCCGCGCCAAGCAACCCGGCTACATGTCGCGGTACGACGCCATCGGCGACGAGGAGCATCGAAAGTAAAACTGCGTCGCAGGATGCGATGGCCCGCACCAGCAGCCAGCGGCTGCCAAGCAAAAACGGCAGGATGCCGTGTTTTGCGTGAAGCCAGTCGCCATCGGCGACGAGGAGCATCGAAAGTAGGACAGGCTTCAGCCTGTCGTGCCTCAACTTCACCCAACCCGGCTTCGGGCCACCCGTGCCCCATCGCCGGACGTTCGCTACGCCCATCCTGGGCTTCGCTCACTCGATGCTGACTGCGCTCCGCCATCCTGGCTGCGCTTGTCAGCAACGCCTGCTCCTGGGGCACGGGTAGCCCGAAGCCTCCCGTGGTGGATGCCCAACGGGCCACGGAGCACATGCAGCGCAAAGGAGACTTCTGCCGCCGCCGACCAATGCGGGTTGCCGGCAGATGTGCGGCCAACGGGGAAGGCATGACAGGCTGAAGCCTGTTCTACTGTCGCACGAGCTTGTGAAAATCCGCCGTCAGGCGGGCGGTGATCGGGCCGGGTGTGCCGGTGCCGATCGTGCGGCCGTCGAGGTCGACGACGGGGATCACCTCGGCGGCGGTGCCGGTGAGGAAGCACTCGTCGGCCGTGTAGATATCGTGTCGGGTGAGGGTCGCCTCGTGGCAGTCGATGCCGGCCGCATGGGCCAACTCCATCACGGCGTTGCGGGTGATGCCCTCGAGAATGCCGGCATCCGGCGGCGGCGTGAGCAACTTGCCCGACCGCACGACGAACACGTTGTCGCCGGTGCACTCGGCCACCTCACCCTTGTGGTTGAGCATGAGGGCCTCGACACAGCCCGCCCGCAGGCCCTCGAGCTTGGCCATGATGTTGTTGAGATAATTGAGCGACTTGATCCGTGGGGAGAGGGCCGCCGACTGCACCCGCTGCGTGGCGGCGGTCACGATCTTGAGTCCCTGGGAGTAGAACTCGGCGGGATAGAGGCTGATCGTGTCGGCGATCACGATCACCTGCGGGTTGTGTGTGCGGTTGGGGTCGAGGCCGAGGCTGCCCGCCCCCCGCGTGACGACGAGTCGGACATAGCCGTCGGTGAGGTTGTTGGCGGCGAGCGTGTCGTTCACCGCCTTGGCGACGACGTTCTTCGGAAGCGGAATCTCGAGGCAGATCGCCCGGGCGCTGGCCCAGAGCCGGTCGAGGTGGGTGTCGAGCCGGAAAACGCGGCCGGCATAGCTCCGCAGCCCCTCGAACACGCCGTCGCCGTAGAGCAGACCGTGGTCGAAGACGCTCACGCGGGCCTCCTCTTCCGGCACGAGGCGGTCGTTCATGAAGATGATGCGGGGCATGGCGTGCTTCCAGAGCGGGGGCGGTGGCCTATACCAGTTCGACTCGGCCTGCTGCCAGCCGCACGATCCGGTCCGCCCGGCCGGCGATCGCCGTGTCGTGCGTGACCAGCACTATAGAAAGCCCGTCGCGGCGGTTCAACTCGCAGATCGCGTCGAGGATTCCCGCCCCGCTGGCCTCGTCGAGGTTGCCGGTCGGCTCGTCGGCAAGGAGCACTCGCGGCTGCGTCACCAGCGCCCGCGCGATCGCCACCCGCTGCATCTCGCCACCCGAAAGCTGTCGCGGTTTGTGCCGCAGCCGCTGACCGAGACCGAAGCGGTCGAGCAGCCTGCGGGCCTGATCATGTGCCTCGCCACGGGTTCGCAGCCAGGCCGCAATGCCATGACGCACCATCAGCGGTGCGAGGACGTTCTCCAGCGCCGTCAGTTCCGGCAGCAGGTGGTAGGCCTGGAACACCATGCCGATCGCGGTGTTGCGCAGCCGGTCGCGCCGGGTGGCCGAAACGTTGTCGACCCGCTCCCCGCCGAGCCACACCTCACCCTCGTCCGGTGCGTCGAGCAGGCCCATGAGGTGCAACAGCGTGCTCTTCCCCGAGCCGCTCTGACCGACGATCGCCACGAAGCCCCCGGACTCGAGCTGGAAGTTGATGCCGCGGAGCACCTCGAGGATGCCCCCGCCGGAGCGATAGTTTTTGCGGATGCCGTGCACGCTCAGGAGCGGGCCGGGGGCGGCTTTGTCAGTCATGGCGCAGCGCCTCCACCGGGTGCAGCCGGGCGGCCCGCAGCGCCGGAAGCACGCTGGCCGCCACCGCGATCGCCACGGCGCCGGCGATGATCCAGGCGATCGTCGCCGGGTGCACGATCGTGGGGATCTTGAAGAAGTAGTAGATGGACGGGTCAAACACCCGCTGCCCGGTGAGCCATTCCACGACCGTGCGGATGGAATTGATGTTCCAGGTGATCGCCAGGCCGAGCGCGAGACCCGCGCCCGCCCCCACGAGCCCGAGAAAGAGTCCGTAGCCGAGGAAGATGCCGGCGATCCCGGGGGCGCCCGCGCCGAGCGACTTGAGAATCCCGATGTCGCGGGTTTTCTCCACGACGATCATGAAGAAGATCGCGAGGATGCCGAAGCCCGCCACGGCGATGATCATGAAGAGCAGAATATTGAGGACGGCCATCTCCATGTCGACGGCCGAGAGCAGCGGACCCTGTTTGTCGCGCCACGTGGAGATGGCATAGAGCTCCGCAGGAAACGCCTTCCGCAGACGGTTTCGCACCTCCTCCAGGTCGGCCCCATCCCGGAGCTTGATCTGGATCGAGTTGACGCTCGGGACTCCCGTCTGCGGGTCGACCATGCCCCGCATCCGCTGCAGCGCCACGATCGGCACGAAGACGAAGTTTGAGTCGTACTCGCTCATCTTGCTCTCGTAGAAGTCGACGATCGTGAACGTGTCGCTCACCGCCTTCGGAGGCGTGCCGGCGGTGGGAAATGTGATCTTCACGTCATCGCCCGGCAGCACGAGAAACCGGTCGACGCCGGTGTTATCGCGGAAGCTCGCCAGGCCGATGCCGGGCACGATGCCGGTGAACTGTTCGCGGGCCGGATCCATCGTGCGACCCTCGTCGGGGCGGGCGGCACGGAAGGGATCCTGACGGGCGGCAACGCCCGACTGCCCGGGCGGCTTGTCGGCTGCGCTGGCGTCGCCGGTCTCCCGGGCTTGCCCGTCGCTGCTTTGGGCATCCGTGTCTTCCGCACTGGCCGGGCCGGCCGGTGCGGTCGCGGCGAGCACCGCGTCGACCTGCTGGTCGACCGGCCGAATCGGCTTGGACTCGTCCGCTCCGGCGCCCTGCTGCTGCTCCTGCCGCTCGCGCCAGAGTCGCTCGCGGGCGACCCGCATCCGGCGGTGCGGCCAGCCCGCGCCCTCGAGCGCCGGCCGCGTGGGGCCGGGGCCATCCGACTGGCTGTCGACCGTGTCGTAGCCACCCTCGCGCAGGCTGAACGACAGTTGCCGCCGGTTTTCCGGATGCTGCAGATAGCGGTCAAAATCGCTCGCCTGTGCATGGGTCGACTCGTCGATGCCGATGAACATCACCTGCCGCGTCACCCACTGGCCGCGGACCTGGAAGTTGAGCATGGCCGGCACCGCCACGGTGGGCGTCATGCCGGCGACCGAGTCGCCCGCCGCCCGCCGAATCTCCTCCATGTGCCACTTCGGGTCCTGGAAGCCGGAGAGGGAATGGCTCTCGAAGACGATGTCGGAAAGGATGCCGTGGATCCGCGTCTGCATCTCGTGGGCAAAGCCCGCCATCACGGCATTGACGACGATCATCGTCGCCACACCGAGCGTCACGCTGATGACGCTGGCCAGCGCGATCCAACGCGTGCGGAGGTAGCGCCAGCAGAGCAGGAGCTTGTACATGGGGGAACAGGCCGAAGCCTGTTTGAGTGGGGCGGATCATGACAGGCTGAAGCCTGTTTTATTGAGGGCAGATCATGACAGGCTGAAGCCTGTCCTACTGGGGGCGGTGGATTGGGAAAAGAATCACGTCGCGGATGCTCGGTGCCGCCGTCAGGAACATCACCAGTCGGTCGATGCCGATGCCGAGACCGCCGGCCGGCGGCATGCCGTGCCGCAGTGCCCGGATAAAATCGGTGTCCATCCGGGCCATCGAATCGTCCTCGGGCAGGCCCGCCAACTGCGTGCGGAAGAGCTCCTCCTGCAGGTCGGGGTCATTGAGCTCCGTATAGGCGTTGGCCAGTTCCATGCCCGCCACGTAGAGCTCGAATCGCTCGGCGATGTGCGGCTGGCCGGCCTTCCGCTTGGTCAGCGGGCAGACCGCGGCCGGATAATCGATGACGAAGATGGGGCCGGAGAGCGTCTTTTCCACCTGGGCTTCGAAGAGGTCGCTCTTGATCACGTCCGGGTGCCGGCCGGCCGTCTCGATGCCGCAGGCGGCCGCCGTCTTCGCGATGCTCGCCGGATCGGCCGGATCGCAGCCGGCCACCGCGGCGAGCAGGTCGTCGTAGCGGGCCCGCTTGAACGGCGGCGTGAGATCGACGGTGTGGCCCATGAATTCGAAGCGCTGAGGCGTGCCGGCGGCCTGTGCCGCCTCGACGATCACCGCTTCGGTGAGATCCATCATCGTGAAGTAGTCGCCGTAGGCCTCGTAGGCCTCGAGCATCGTGAACTCCGGGTTGTGCCGCGGGCTGACGCCCTCGTTGCGGTAGACGCGGCCGAGCTCGAAGACCCGCTCCATGCCGCCCACGAGGAGCCGCTTGAGATGGAGCTCCAGCGCGATCCGCAGCACCAGCGGCATGTCGAGGGCGTTGTGGTGCGTCTTGAAGGGCCGGGCCGCTGCGCCGCCGGCGCTCTCCTGCAGTGTCGGGCCCTCGACTTCCAGGTAGCCGCGCTTCGCCAGCACGCGGCGCACCGCCTCGACGATCCGGCTCCGGGACACGAATCGGTCGCGCACCCCCTCGCCATGGATCAGGTCGAGATACCGCATCCGCTGCTTGAGGTCGGGATCGACCAGACCGTGGAATTTATCCGGGGGCGTCTCCAACGACTTGGTCAGGAACTCGAGACCCGCCGCGAAGACGGTCATCTCGCCGGTCTTCGAATAGCCGAGCCGGCCGTCGATGCCGATGACGTCGCCCAGATCGAGGCAATCGACGACCTTCCAGATCTCGGGGCCGACCTGCTTCTTGCCGAGCATGATCTGGATCCGGCCGGTGCGATCGACGAGGTTGATGAACACGAGGCTGCCGGCACTTCGCAGCAGCATGATCCGCCCCGCCACGCGGACGGTCGGCCCGTCCTCCGCCGCCTTGTCGATGGTTTCGCCAGTGGCCCGCACGGCGGCGATCGGCGCGACGCCGTCGAATCGTTTGCCCCAGGGATCGATTCCCAGTTCACGAAGCTTGTCGAGCTTGTCGCGGCGGGCTTTTTCGAGGGCGGCGCCGGAGCCCTTCGAGGAAGCATCTTCCTGCGGGGCGGCTGGAGGCGTGACGGACGGCTGGGGTGTGGGTTCGGAGGGGTGTGGCATATCGGCGGAAGCGTTGGGCCTTGGGGCGTTTCAGGATTGAACCCGGGATTGTCGGGTTTTGGTAGGTTTTCGGCAACGCCGCGATCATGCCCATCCACAACCGACCACAACTGTTCAGTGTCGAGCTCCGTACCGCACGGTGGGTGGAGCTCGTCGAGTGGTATCGCTCGGTGCTGGGCCTGCGGGTGCTGGTACGGGTTGTCGACGACGGCTATGCGCTCTTGGCGGCCGGTGACACGCGGCTGGCGATCCTCAGCCGCCCGACGGCGGGCGAGGCGAGTGGCCGGTGGAGTCTGGGTTTTGAAGTGGCGGAGTTCGAACCGGTCCGTGAGCGGCTGGCGGCGAGCGGGGCCGATGTCGCCCAGCCGCAGACCCACCCCGAGGGGTTTCGCGAACTGGTCACGCACGATCCCGATGGCAACAAACTCCGCCTGTTCTCGTGGCACGGGTAGCAGCTACGCGGCCGTGCCGATCGCAAACACGATCGTTGCGATCGCCATCGCCAGGCCGAAGAGGAGTACGAGCACCACGGCCACGCCCATGGCACAGCCGGCGTTGGCATCGTCGGAGGAATGGGCCGCCAGCTGTTCGTCGGAGAGCGGCAGCCCGCCCGCGGCCGCGGGCGGGCCGTCGAGCCACTGTGGCTGCTCGCGATTGACGGAGGCGTCGATCGCCAGCAGGAAGCTCCGCGCGTAACGGAAAAACCAGACCGGAAAGAGCACCGCCATGGCGAGGCACACCGCCAGCGCCACCTCGGGTGAGCTGCCGAGGCCGAAGGCGAGCAGGGCATAGAGCCCGCCCGTGCCGAGGGCCGTGACCCCGTAATTGATATAGATGGAGCCGAGATAAAACCCCGGCTCGCGCCGGTAGTCGAGGCCGCAGTGGCGGCACGCATCATCCATTGCAAACCAGCCGCGGAAGAGCCGGCCGACGCCGCATCGCGGGCAGGTGAGCCTCAGTGCCCGCAGGCATTTCACGAACGTCTTCTTCAACGATGACTCGGCGCTAGCAAAAAAATGAGGATCCGATGAGATACGATATGAGACGCTCGACACCCTTGGCTATGCACCGTTTCGCACGGGCATCCGGGAACAGTGTCTCAGATTGTGCTGAGCCGGCTTGGCCGGGTGGCCTGCCGGTGCGTTTTCGAGACGCCCCCGACCCGGCGGGTGGTGCCGCGTTTGTGAACCTTTGCCCATGCACGACATCAACCTCATTCTCACGCTCACCGGAGGCCTGACGGCGGCGCTGTTCCTGGGCTACATCACGCAGCGGCTCCACCTGTCGCCGATCGTGGGGTACCTGCTCGCCGGCGTCGCCGTGGGCCCCTATACCCCGGGCTTTGCGGCCGACCGCGGGCTGGCCGAGCAGCTGGCGGAAGTGGGCGTCATCCTGCTGATGTTCGGCGTCGGGCTGCATTTCCATTTTCGCGAACTGTATGAGGTGCGGTATGTCGCCATCCCCGGGGCGCTGGTGCAGAGCGCCGTGGCCACCGCCCTAGGGGCCGTCACCGGCCGCATGCTGGGCTGGGATTGGGCGACCGGGCTGATCTTCGGCGGGGCGATCTCCGTGGCCAGCACGGTGGTCCTGATCCGCGTGCTGTCCGACAACCGTGACCTGCACACCCGGGCCGGGCACATCGCCGTCGGCTGGCTCGTGGTCGAGGATCTGCTCACGGTGGTGGCGCTCGTGCTGATGCCGGCCCTGGTGGGCGACGGTGGTGGGGACCTGCAGGGTGCCGTCGGCGCGTTGGGCGTCGCGGCCCTCAAGATCGTCGCGCTGATCGCGACCACGTTCGTCGTCGGTGGCAGGGTGATCCCCTGGGTGTTGGAGCGCATCGCCGCCACCAGATCGCGGGAATTGTTCACGCTCGCCATCCTGGTCATCGCGTTGGGGATCGCCGTCGGCTCCGCCCGGGTGTTTGGCGTATCGATGGCCCTGGGGGCGTTTCTGGCCGGCATGATCGTGGGCCGCAGCGATTTCAGCATGCGGGCCGCATCGGAGGCGTTGCCGATGCGCGACGCCTTCGCCGTGCTCTTCTTCGTTTCAATCGGGATGATCTTCGATCCGCTGGCCATGCTCGAATCACCTGCGGCGCTCATGGCCACGCTCGCCATCGTGCTCCTGGCCAAGCCGGCGGCGGCGCTCGCCATCGTGCTCGTGCTCCGATATCCGCTGCGGGTCGCGCTGCCCGTGGCAATCTCGCTGGCCCAGATCGGTGAATTTTCGTTCATTCTCGCGGCGCTCGGCAAGCATCTGGGCGTGATGCCGGACGAGGCCGTCAACACGCTCGTCGCCGCCGCGATCATCTCGATCACGCTAAACCCGCTACTCTATCGCGCGATCGGGCCCGTGGAGCGGTGGCTGGCGTCGCGGTATCCGACGGCGATCGACGTGGCCATCGACGACGGAGCCGACACCGGCGTCCCGACGCAGCGGGCGATCGTGGTGGGCTACGGGCCCGTCGGGCAGAC
Source organism: Planctomycetia bacterium (assembly GCA_026401035.1). Classification (GTDB taxonomy): domain Bacteria; phylum Planctomycetota; class Planctomycetia; order Pirellulales; family UBA1268; genus RGVT01. Next base: position 13,896 of record JAPLNR010000066.1, read on the forward strand.
GGTTGCCCAGCTCCTGCTCGACAACGAGATCGAGCCGACGGTGATCGAACTCAACCTCGATACCGTGCGCCGACTCAAGGCATTCGACGTGCGGGCAATCTATGGGGATGCCAGCCGGCCGGAGGTCCTCGCCGAGGCGGGGATCGCACGGGCGGCGAGCCTGATCCTCACGTCGGGCACGGGCAGCCTCGACGAGGAAGTCATCCGCCGGGCCAAGGAGCTCAACCCGGGCGTTCTCGTGCTGGCCCGCACCCAGTATGTCCGTGAACTCTCCAAGCTTCAGCAGGCCGGGGCGGATGATCCATTCTCCGCCGAAGGCGAGGTCGCGCTCGCATTCACGGTGCGGATTCTGGAACGCCTCGGCGCAACGGGGGAGCAGATCGACCGCGAGCGGCAACGCGTGGAAGCGACGTTTCGCAACGGCTAGGGGGCAATCCTGTTCGGCCCTGGTAGCCCAATCCGGCTTCTGGCTACCCGTGCCCCAGGGCCGGACGTTTGCTTCGGGCATCCTGCCCTTCGCTCACTCGATGCTGACTGCGCTTCGGCATCCATGCCTCCGCTTGTCAGCAACGCCGGCTCCTGGGGCCCTGGTAGCCCGAAGCCTCCCGGAGCGAGTGCCTTGCAGAAAAATGGTAGGCACGGGTAACCCCGGCCCCCTGCGGCTTGAGAGATTCTGGTCGCCTCCGCACAGTCTGCCGCAGCGCTTCTTCACCAGACTTCCCAGTCTTGGCAGGTGGACGGTCGTCGGCTCCTGCTGCAACGACCCTGCCACTCGATCCGAAAACAAGGGACGTGACGTTGATGAGGCGCGGAGGCGGGCGGAATGGCGAGTTGTCTGGACGGATTACCGGATCACCGCGAGGGCGCAGTGTCGTTGGCACTGCGGCGTTGGCGGATCCAGACGCGGTTTCGCCGGAAGGTTGGCCGCCGCCTGAACTGCGATTCCCCCGGAATCTTCCAGGAAAAAACGCAGTATCGAAAACTCTATGGCAACCATGCCCTGTATGCGTTTCTCGCCGACAAGTACCGGGTGCGGGAATACGTCGCCGAGCGGGTGGGAGCGCACTACCTCGTCCCGCTCCTGGGCGTGTATGAGCAGCTCACTCCCGAGGTGTTCGCGGATCTGCCGCAGCAGTTCATCATCAAAGCCACGCACGGCTGCAAGTGGCACCAGATCGTGCGGGATAAATCACAACTCGATATCCCGGCCACCGTGCGGCGGTTCAATCAGCTGCTGTCCCGCCGCCATGGCCGTACGTCCGGCGAGTATCATTACCGCCTGATCACGCCGCGGATCGTGATCGAAACGCTGCTCGACGACGGCGGCGAATCACCCGCTGACTACGACTTTTTCTGCTTCCATGACGGGAGCAGTTTCGACTACAGGCTGGCGGTCGCCATGCCCGGGGGCAAGCGGGCCGTGCACTTCGAAAAGGATTGGCGGGTGTCCGACGGCAACTGCACCGCGGCCGAAGTGGAGCAGGTCAAGGAACCGCCCAACTTCGCGGAGATGCTGTGGGTGGCGGAGAGGCTGTCGCAGGGTTTTGATTTCCTGCGGATCGATCTCTACAACGTCGCCGGCCGCATCTTCTTCGGCGAGGTGACCTGCACGCCCGCGGGTGGCATGCAGCCCATTTCGAATCCCGCGCGGGGGGCGGCGTTCAACACGCTCTGGAAGCTCGACCGTGGCAATTCCCTCCTCTACCGGCGGGCCTGACATGCGCGTCTCTGTCATCATCAGCACGTACAACTCACCGGAGTGGCTCGAAAAAGTCCTCTGGGGCTACGCCGCGCAGACCGCCGGCGATTTCGAGGTCATGATCGCGGACGACGGCTCGACCGCGGAGACGGCGCTCGTGATCGAGCGGATGCGCCGCAAGGGCCGCTTGCACATCGCGCACGTGTGGCATCAGGATCAGGGTTTTCGGAAGTGCCGCATCCTCAACCGCGCCATCGCAGAGTCGTCGGGTGACTACCTGATCTTTTCCGACGGCGACTGCATCCCGCGTGCCGACTTCGTCGCCACGCACGTGCGGCTGGCCCGCCCCGGCCGGGCACTCTCGGGGGGCTGTGTCCGCCTGCAACGTGCGCTCAGCGAGGTGATCACTCCCCCTGACATTTTCAGCGGACGGTGCATGCAGGCCGGATGGTTGTGGTCGCGTGGGCTGCGCTCGGCGCGGGGGCTCGTGAAATTACACTCGTCGGGCTCTGCGGCAGGTCGGCTGGCGGACGGGCTCACGCCAACGCAGGCCAGTTTCAACGGCCACAACGCCTCGGTCTGGCGTGGCGACGCGCTGCGGGTCAACGGCTTCGACGAACGGTTGCAATACGGTGGTCTCGATCGTGAATTCGGTGAGCGACTGATCCATGCGGGGGTGCGGTTTGGGCGGGTGCGACACCAGGCGATCTGCCTGCACCTCGACCACCCGCGGCCCTACATGGACGCGCAGGGATGGCGGTGCAACGACGCGATCCGTGCCGAAACCCGCCGCGAACGGCGAACCTGGACACTGCACGGCATCCGGCAGGCGGAAACCCCATTCGTGGCCCGTCCGAGCCGTGCCGCCTAGCAGGCTGTGTATCGCGACAGCGCCACGATTGACCACGCGCACCAGAATGTCAGCACCGCCAGGAAGGCGGGTTCGTCGCTGTGGTGCAGGAATCCATGCCCGATCGCCGCCGCAGAAACGCCGATGGCGGCCAGATTTGGCCAGAGGGCCGCGGCCCGCCGGAGCAATGTCGTACGGCGCGAGATCTTGGCGGTGACCTGGTAATGCGGCCGCGTGAAGGGATTCGCCAGCGCCGTCACGATCGCGGACAGATACACGGGCCAGAGCCCCACCTGTGATGCGATGTATCAGGCGAAGAAGCGTGGCCGAAACCAGGTGGTGGCGATCGCAGAGGCGGGGGCCGGCAGCGAGCCGACGACGAACATGGCTGTCTTGCGTGATTCGTGAGGGCGCGACGCTCCGCGTGCGTACACTCGAGCCCGTGCGGGGTCCATGTGCCGGCGCCAGAAGGCGTGTGACTGGCTTCAGCCCGGCGATTGCCGAGGGGCCCGCGTTGCCTCCCGCGGAAACCAGAGCCGCAGCTCCGCTCCGCCGAGCGGGGAATCCCGGAAGGCGATTTTTGCACGGTGGTTTCGCATCACCGTGCGAACGACGTAGAGGCCAAGGCCGCTGCCGGAAGGTTTCGTAGTGGCGAGCAGCGGGCCGTCACGCTCGGCCCCCGACCAGCCCGGACCACTGTCGCCGATGGCCAGCACGGCGGACCGCTTCCTGCGCCGAAGCGATACCGCGATCGTCGGCATTGCGGCTCCGCCCGCGACCGCAGCGAGCGACTCGGCTGCGTTGCGCAGGACGTTGGCGATGGCAATGCGCAACTGGGCGTCGTCTCCGTCGATCACGCACGGCCGGTCGAGGCCCGACGCCGTCACGGTGATGCCCTGCCGATCGAAGTGCCCCTTCGACTCGACGAGGCACGTGCGGATCACCTCGGTCAGGTTGACAAGGGTATGTTCCGTTTGCACGCTCCGCAGCAGAATATTCATCTTCTCGATCGTGCGGACAACCTCCTGCGCGTCATGGGCCAGAGCCTCGAGCGTCTCGGGGCCCGACTCTCCCGAGTCGAGGGCGAGCCGGGTGCGCAGCAGGATCGTGCTGAGTGGGAGTTTGATTTCGTGCGCCACCGCCGATGCCATCAAGCTGCTCTCCAGCTTGAGCTTCAGCATGCGTCGCTGTCGTGCGGCGCTCGCCTGTTCGCGACGGTGAGCAGCCAACACCTCCTTCTGCTGGGCCCGGAGGTCGGCCTCGGCCCGCTTCGTGAGCGCCACCTGGGCTTCGAGCTGATCGGCCCGCACCCGCTCGGCGTGGGAGAACGCATCGATGAGCAGTTTGCCGATGAGGAGAAAGACGATGGTATGCACGGGCACGAAGATGGCGGCGAGCCCCGGCTCGAACGGCCTGTCCAGCCTGCTGACCGTCGCGTCCGGGGTCTGCGCGGTCAGGGCGAGCACTGCCCGGATGCACCCCACGGCCACCTGAGCGACGAGCACCGTGGAAAGTGGCCCGAGGAGGAGCGGCGCCGAATTCCGGCGGATCCGGACAACTTCCACGAGCGCCCACACCGCGAGGACTCCGTCGAGGACCGCGATCAACCGATGCTGGGCCTCATACATGCCGTACACAACGAACAATTCGAAGACGTTGCGGATCAGGAAGAGCAGCACTGACAGCAGGCCGGCCCACTGGAGTGCCGCCGACACGGCGTCATCGGCAGTCGGCTCCTGCCCGCGAAGCCGACGCTCCACCGCGCTGCAGGCCGATCGCAACCACTCGGGCGTCATCATGGCGTTGGCTCGGGATCTGGCTCGGCTTCCGGCCCGACGGCGAGCGGGGCCGCCAGCGGCAGATCGACGATCGGTGCGAGTTTTTCACGCCATTTGGCGATGGCGCCGGCATGCACGGCTTCGCACCGTTCCGCCCAGCGCGGCAGCGAGACCGAGAGGCCGAGTTCCTGCAGCAAGTGAATGTCGTGCTGCGCAGGCTCGACGACCACGAGATCCGCGGAATCACCTAGCCTGCACACAAGGTCGTGGCCGCCTGCGAGGGCACGCGTGTGGAGATCCTCCGAGAATTGCCAGAGTTCCGCGACATGGGCATCAAAGGCCTGCTGGAGGATCGCCTGGTGCTGACGCGACAGGGCATCCCACTTCCGGAGCGAAATGGCGTAGCCGTTGAGGCCGAAGTGCACCGCGACCGGCAGGTAGTGGGGCGCGGCCTCAGTACATCCGGCATACTTGGCCGACGCGGCACTGGTCACGGCACAGTCGACCAGCCCGATCGCCAGGGCCTGCCGCGTTTCCTCAAAGGGAATGACCGCGGGGATCCCTCCCAGGGCGGAAATGATGGGGGCGAGGGAGAGGTCGCCGATCCGCACCTTCCGCCCCTTGATGTCTTCGAGCCCCCGGAGCGGCGTGCGACTGAAGAACTCCTGGGGACCGAACGTCCAGATGCCGAGCAATTTCACGGCGAATCGCTGCTGGAGGGCGCGGTCGAGTGTCGGTGCATAGGCATCGACGACCCGCCGGGCGGTCACGAAGTCGGGAATGATGCCGGTGAGGTCGATCCCTTCGAGGAGCGGTTCCGTCTGCCGGTTCTGCAGGAAGCGGAGCGACACGAGGTCGAACACCCCTTCTTCGAGCATCCGCAACTGATGCGTGTCCCCGAAGCCCGCTATCTCCACCGGACGATAGGTCACGCGCAAGGGAAGGCCCGTGCTCGCCCGGAGCGTCTGAAAAAAGTGGAACTCTTTCACGCTCTGCAGCGTGCCGCTCGCCGACGGCTGACCGATCACGAGCAACGGAATTTCGTCAACCTTCCGCCACGCGGCGACGAACACCGCGACAATCACGAGGAGCAGGCCAAAGCGCCTCATTCATCGGCCTCGTTCTGGCAGTGAAATCTGGTTGTGGAGCGTTGCCCGCCTGACGAGCTCCGCCCCCTTGGCACCGAGCTTGGCGGTGATGTTCTTCCGATGGGTCTCGACCGTGTTCTTTGTGATCCCGAGGCGGTCGCCGATCTCGAGCGAGCTCATTCCACGGCCAATCAGGCGAAAGACTTCGAGCTCGCGCGGCCGCAGGCTTGCCGTGGCGTCGGCGCCTGCCGGTGTTGGGATGCCCCGTGAGCGGAGGATGACGGCGACCCGCTCCTGCAGCTGGTCGTAGGCCTGCGTCTTGTCGATGACGGCACGGAGATTACGGAGCAATGGCTGGGGGCAGGCGAATTCACCGGCAGCGCTCGAAAGCACAATGCAGTCGATATCGGGCGTCGTCTCCACGGCGGCGCGGAACACTTCGAGCCCGTTGGCATCGGGCAGCTTGAGGTCGAGGATCAGCAGGTCACACGCTCGATCCCGGCAGGCCGCGATCCCGGCAGCGGCGGTCGTGGCGGTCGCCACCACGTCGATCCCGGGCACCGTCCGCAGCATCCCCACGAGCAGTTGGAGGAACATCGTCTGGTCCTCCACGATCAGGCACCGCAACGCGCGTGCAGCTTCACATCGATTCATCCGTTTGCGCATCGTCTCCCCGCGAATCCGGTTTTCGTACCGCTTGTGGCTGCCCAGCATCGCGTTAGCAAGCAGTTACGGGGAAGGGGGCGATTTGGTTCGCTCGGCCCCGGAGAAGCGATACCTGTTTCCCGGTATCCTCCGCCGGGCAACAGCGATCACCTCAGCTGAAGATTAACCCGCCATGGCGCCCATTTCTGGCCGCGTCACAGTCCGTGAGTTAAAGTCGAGGATCCCCACGCTAACACCTGCTCTGGACAGAGGGGCCTGGCTGCCTTGACGGCCTTTTTTGCAACGAGGAACCGATGGCCCCACTCCTGCAATCCATCCTGTTCAGCCGTCGTCGGCGGATCATGGACGGAAGCCGGAGGCGCGGCCGCCGTTCGGCAGGCGGCCAACCGGGCATCGAGGGCCTCGAGTCGCGGGCCATGCTCGCGGCCGACGACATCCTCGTCGGCCTGGTGGGCAACCGGGTCATGCTTACGCTTGACCCGCAAGGCGCGGCGATCACGAACCTCGCCACCACGTACGACGCACGAGCAGCCAGGCTGACGATCACCGCCGCGACGGCGGGCTCGCTCTCCATGGCCGCTCCGGTCAACGGCATCTCCATCAATGCCTTGGCCGACACGATCACGGTGGACCTGAAAAAGATCACGAAGTTTGCGGGCCTCTCGATCGTGGGAGGGGCAAAGACGGATTCGGTCAGGATCGGCCCCGGCGGTGTGAACCTCGCCGCCGTCGGCCGACGGGCGATCCAGCAGGGCTTATCCATCGACACCGGCGCGGGCGCGGACGACAGCATCACCATCGCCGGTCAGATCGTGGCGAAGGGAGCGGGCGCCGTGAGCCTCGCGACGAAGGGCGAGGGCGTGACGCACGGGATTCTCGTGGCGTCCAACGTAGTGACCCCCACGGGTTCTCAGTCGTTCGGCGGCGGCGTGACGCTCCTCAATGGCGTGGCCCTTCAGGCCGGTGGCGACATCTCCTTCTCGTCCACGATCGACGGGTTTGGCAGGCTCCAGCTCTCCGCCGGACGCGCGATCACGATGGCGGGTGACGTCGGCAGTTGGCTGCCCCTGCAGGGCATCACGGTGGCCAAGGCCAGCCGCATGCTCGTCGGCGGAGGGCTCGTACTGGACGGATCGGGCACCGCCACCGGCACGAGCGGTTTCGTGATCGGGGCGAACGTCCACAACGTCGTGTTCTCTCCCCTTGCCGAAGCCCGCACGATCAGCGGATTCGGGGGTGCCGGCATCCGCTTCGCCGGCGGATCGAATGGATCCCGGATCACGGGCGTGACGAGCATGGGCAATGGCGTGGGGTTGCTGGTCGGCCCCGGCGTCTATGGGGGCACTGTCATCTCCGGCAGCTCCTTCAGCGGCAACGGCGGCAATGGCGTGACGCTCCAGGCTGCGCGGGGCCTCACGATCGGCGGTCGGACTTCGGGTGCCGGCAACGAGATCGTCTCCAACGGCGGATTCGGTATCGCGGCGACGGGGCGGTGCGCAGGTTCGCTCGTGGTGGGGAGCGAGATTGGCGACAATGCGCTCGGTCAGGTCGAGAACTACCTTGCGGGCACCCTCTCGGGCAACCTGCTCATCCAGAACGCCACGGGGCTGCTGCTTCAACTGAACGACGTGGGGCGGGCCGCCTATCGGGCGCAGAAGGCCCGGAGCTATTCCTTCGACGTCGGGGTCGAGGCCTTCGTGGTGTCGGCCCGTTCGACCGGGCGGGTCGATGCCCGCACCGCGGCGCTCGACATCGACGCCTCCGTCGGATTCGGAGGGCAGCCGCTGCCACAGCCGTCGCCGTCGGGGATGCAGAGAACCAGGCTCGGCGAGAACCGTCTCGCCACGTCGCTGACGCCTTTGAAAACGCTTCCCGGGATCGAATTCGCGAAGAGCGTGCAGTATGTCGGCAGCGACTCGTATGGCCGGCATTATCGGGCCGTCGTCGGACTCTCGACGTTCACGGGCATGATCCCGCTGGCCGACCTGCAGGCCGCCCCGAGCATCGGCCGCGACAATAGCTCGATGCCTGTGGACGTGTGGGTGAACGCCAAGGGCAACGTGAGCCGGATTGCGGGGGCGTTCGCGGGTGGCACATTCAACATGTCGCTGCGCGGGCAGGGTGCGACAGGGTTCGTGCCGGCGACGGCCCAAGCGCAGGCCGTGGGGATGAACGCGGCCAACGCACAGTCGGTTCCGGCCGTTACGGGAATCCTCGGCGGAGAGGATCCGCGCCTGCCCGGAACGCGGAACGGCGTCAGCGGCGTGCAGGTGGGCCGCTCCACGCTTGCGATTCCCTTCGGCGGCGGCGTGCAAGCGCCTGCCGATTGGTACTTCCCGACGCAGGCCGACGGCGCGATCGACGCCCAAGGCGTGATCTGGCTGCAGCATGCCTCCGGCGCCACTGGCGGCGCTCTCTCCGTGCTGGCCGGCGATCTCGCCCGGCAGACCAACAGCATCGTGGTGGCGCCGTCGCTGCCGACTACTATGAATTGGTCGCTCGCTGGCGACTCCGCCCGGCGAGCCGTGGCGTCGTTGTTCGAGGGCGGCCGATCGGCGCTTGCCGGCAGCGCGGCGGCGGCCGGCTATGTCGGGCAGGCCAGCGCACTCACGGGGAAGTTCGTGCTTGCCGGTCATTCCGCGGGCGGCGGCTTCGTGACAGCGGTCGCGGCCGACTACGCGGCGCACAACTCGGCGTCTGCCGACCTGGTTGGCGTGATCATGTATGACGGCGTCTCCGGCGGCGCGTTCGACGGCAGCGGCAGTTTCGCAACGCAGGTGGCTGAACTGGATGCCCGTTCCATCCCCGTCTACCAGCTTGCGGCGCCCGCACAGCTCTGGAACGCCTACGGTGCGACCACCAACGCGCTCGTGGCGGTCGACCCCGGCCGGTTTCGCGGCGTGGTGCTCACCGGCGGTTCGCACGTTGACGCCATCGTGGGCAATAACCCATCCGACGACATCGTGGCCCAGCGGGTGACCACGCGGTCGCTGCCCGGCAATGCGGCGGCCGCCCGCATGCTGACCGTCGGCTGGATCAACGACCTGTATGTGGGCGCCACGCCGGATGCGCCCCAATATGGCTTCTATGCTGCGGCGAATCAGCCGATCTTGCTGGGCAATGCCGCGGCGACCGCACTCCCCAGCCCGATCGCAAACATGTGGTCGGCGGGGGAGTGGAGGCTCGATACGGAACTGGCCGCCATTGGCGGGCTGTCTGGGTTTCAGCCGGGGCCCGCGGTCAACAGCGGCAGCAACGATGTCCCTGGGTACGTCACCCCACCGCTCAGTAACGGCGTGACGGGTGTGAAAACCGGCACCTCGTCGCTGGCCATCCCGATCGGCACGAGGGGCTTCGTGACGTCGGCGGATTGGTACTTCCCGACCCAGGCCGACGGTCGAGTCTCGGCCAACGGCGTCGTCTGGCTCCAGCAGGGCGAGATCGGCGACGCGGTGGCCTTCGCGGCACTCGCCGCCCAGATCGCGGGGCAGACCAACAGCATCGTCGTCGCGCCCACGATCAGTTCGTTCGAGATCCCGACCCGGCCCGGGTGCTTCCTGGGCAGTGCAGCCATGCAGCAGGCCGTCGCCGGCATGATGCTCGGCGATCGCGGAGCGCTCACCATCAGCGCGACCGCCGCCGGCTATCAGGGGGTGCTGCCCGAGAAGATCCTGCTTGCCGGTCAGCGTCTGGGCGGCGGGTTCGCCGCCGAGGCGGCCGCACGCACCGTCGATAACGGCGCCGCCGAGAACGTGCTGGGCGTGGTGATGTTCGACGGGGTTGCCAGCCCTGACCAGTTCCCCACCTCGCTCTCCAAGCTCGAATCCTTGGACATTCCTGTCTACCAGATCGCCTCGCCGCCGCAGGCCGCGAACAACTGGGGCCGCACCACGGAGCAGCTCGTGGCCCTGCAACCCGACCAGTTTGTCGGCGTTCGGTTTGACGACGGCACCGCCCTCGACGCCATGGTCACGCTCGCCACCGGCTGGATCAACGACCTGTACTCGGGGAACGGGCCGACAGATCCCCGCTACGGCCTCTACGGCAATCCTAACGACGGCACCTACGTCGCCAATCGGCCGATCGTGATGGGCGAGACGGGGGTCACCGCGCTGCCCGCGCCGCCGCCGGTTGATATCAATCAATACGCAGGCAAGTGGTACGAACAGGGCAGCGTGAAGCAGTCCACCACCACCGGACTGGTCAACACCAAGGCGGTCTACACGCCCCAGGCAGACGGCACCATCAAGGTAGAGAATTCCGGCAACTCCTCCGGACCCAACGGCCCGGCGTGGAAAACCACCGGGTCAGCGGTGCCGGTCAACACCGCCAACACCCGCCTCAACGTGAGCTTCTCCGGCGCGCCCAGCAGGGACGAGCCGGGCAACTACTGGATCCTGGACTACGCCCCGGACTACAGCTGGGCGATCGTCAGCGACTCGACCAAGACCTCAGGATCCATCCTGACCCGTGATCAGTTCATCCCTGAGGCCGAGTACAAGGCGCTGGTGGCCCGGGCGTATTGGTTGGGTGTGCGGGGCACCATCACCCCGACTGCGCAGTTCCCGATCACATAGCCGGGAGCCGATACCTGAGCGAGCTGTGCGGACGGACGGTGTTGTAGACCTTTCGCCAGCGTTCGATCAGTACCTTGGCCTCAAGCAGCGTATCGAACACCTCGCGGGCCAGAAGTTTGTCCCGCAACTTGCCGTTGAAGCTCTCCACGTCGCCGTTCTCCCAGGGCCGATCCCGGCTCGATGAAGAGCGTCTTCACGCCGACCCGCTCGAGCCATTCTCGCACCCGCTTCGCAGTGAACTCGCTGCCGTAATCCTGCGGTATCCGTACCGGCCGTACTCGCTGGCCATCCAGACGATCCGCTTCACGAGCTGCGGCTCGTCGTCGGCAACACTCGCCTTCCGGCGCTGCGTGTTCGCCGTGGCTGTACGCTCCTCTCGGAGACGTGCCGAAGACTATTCAGGACCCTGTTTTACCCACAGATTCAGCCGAAGACCCTCTTTCATAGGGAAAAGGCAGGTGTCTCACCTATCATTGGCACAAAGGGCGTAGCCGCGCATTCGTAAATGGACTAACTTGATGCCAGTTTCGCACCCCGGTCTCATTGAAGGATCAAACGTGGCCAAGAAGAAAACTGCAAAGAAGCCCTCCGCAACCAAGAGCGCGACGAAGAAGACGCCCGCCAAGACCGTCTTGGGTAAGATCGCCAGCACGGCCAAGAAAATCGGCAAGAACATGGCAGCCCGCCGGGCTGCTCGCCAGTCAGCCGTCATGAACGTCATCGCTAAGGGAGCTGCGAAGGTCGCAGCTGCGACCGGTTCGGTCGCGAAGAAGGCGACGAAGCGAGCCGCTACCAAGAAGGCGGCGGCGAAATAGGCTTAGAGCCGATCTGTTCCGATACAAAAGCCCCCTTCTTCCCACGTTGGACGAAGGGGGCTTTTTCTTTGCCTCCTCAGCAAATCGGGGACGGGAGCGAGTTGTATTCCTTGCCCTTAGGTTCAATTGCAGCGAAAGTCGCTCCCATCAACGTTTCCTGCAAGAACAACTAGGCCCGGTGTGATTCGAACACACGACCAAGGGATTATGAGGACGAAAGTAGTCTCTGGCGAGATTGACCGAAAAACCCAGCATTTCTTGATTTAGCCCGTGCAAGACTGAGGTTTCGGACAAAGTCGGGCAGTATCAAAACTGTCTCGGAACCGTCTACGAATCGTCTCACATCGCCTCTTTTGGGTTCATGGACGCGGATCGCGACGGCCGATTTTGGAGGTCGTGTTCTTTCGCACTGAAACCGGCAGTGAGCCAGTGCGGGATTGGCTACGAGGCCTGGCCCGGGAAGACCGCAAAGCCGTCGGGGAGGATATCAAGACAGCTCAGTTCGGATGGCCGATGGGAATGCCGCTCATTCGCAAACTGGCGAGCGGTCTATGGGAGGTCCGGTCGCGGATCAGTTCTGGCATTACGAGAGTGATTTTTACAGTGGATGGGCAGACGATGGTTCTCCTGCACGGCTTTCAGAAGAAATCGCAACGTACACCCCCGGCCGACCTCATGACGGCGAAGCGAAGGCTAGCTCAACTACGATCGGAGTGACGCATGAAAAAGAAGCACCTTGGTAGCAGTTTCGATAATTTCCTGCAGACAGAACGTCTCCTCGAAACGGCGACCGCCACCGCAACGAAGCGAGTCATTGCGTATCAGATCGCCAAGGAGATGAAGCGGCGGCGGCTGACGAAACTTGCCATGGCGACCCGTATGAAGACGAGCCGGGCTGCACTCGATCGGCTGCTCGACCCGGACAACCCATCGGTGACGATCGGCACGCTCGAGAAGGCTGCGACAGCGCTCAACCGCCGGCTGAAAGTAGAGTTGCGTTGAGGGTTTCAGAGGCTCAGACCCAAAACCCTCCGCGACCAATCCGACCCCATGACTCTGGAGCCCATCACAGGGGCTTATGCTCAGGCTCAGGCTCAGGCACCGGGGCAGCAGGCGAACCCACTACTCAGGCACCCCAACGGCGTCCCCCTCGGCGTGATTTGATTTATGAAAGGAGCCCAGCGTGAGGTCGTTCCGTCCAAGACCGTTCTGTGACTCCTCTCGTGGGGATTACGGCCAGCAGAGGCCGGAAGCTTTCCTGCTCAAGGCACGGGAGGCGGCACAGCGTCTGGCCATTTCCGAGAGGTACCTCTACCAACTGACTTCATCCGGGGAGGTACCCTGCGTCCGTGTTGGAAAGCTTGTCCGATACAGCGTCGAGACGCTTCGCAAATGGATCAAAGACCGTGAGTCTGCGGAGCATCCACCGCTGCCTCGAAAAGCCCCGCCGAAACGCCCAGCAGTGCAGCCTCACCAGACAACGGTACCTAGGGCCGTATCTAAGCGGCGTTCGACGAGAAGAAACAAACCCGTCTCGGCTTCCGACCCAATCGCTGTTCAAGGTAGCACCAAGACCGTTTCCGATAGGAGCCGCAGTGACGCCGAGTCCGCAGAGCGGAGTTCTAGGTTATCCCAGTTCCTGAAGGGCAAGGGCATCGCGCTGAGTAAGGTGCCATCTTTGACCAATGGCGAACTCATGCAAATCGCTGGAGTCGATTTGATTCAATGGCATGGATGGCAATACCTTGGGAAGGTTCTTCCCGACGAGGCGATGGAGAGGCTGACACACCACTTTCAGCGGCTGGCCAGCAGTCCACGGCC
>JAPLNR010000014.1 GCA_026401035.1 Planctomycetia bacterium
ACGGTCGCAGGGAACGCTGACGTCCAAAAGGCCATCAACGGCCTGTCGACGTTGCAGATTACCGGCACTGCGACGATTGCGGCTGCTGTGAGCAGCAGCGGGACGCAGAGCTACGGCAAAGCGGTGACGCTCGGCGCGGACACGACCCTGACGGGGGCGGGAATCACGCTTTCGGGCACGGTAGACGGAACGCAGGCGTTGTCGATCGTGGATAGCGGCACGACGACGTTCAGCGGCGCGGTTGGCGCCACGACGGCGCTTACGAGCCTCTCGACCAATGCTGGCGGGACGACGGCGGTCAACGGTGGCTCGGTGAAGACGAGCGGCACACAGACCTACGGCGACGCGGTGACACTGGGCGCGGACACGACACTCACGGGCACAACGGTCACGAATTCCTCGACGATCGCGGGTGGCGGCAAGAACCTGACGGTGACCGGCAACGCGGTCGTGAATGGCGCGATCACCGGCGTAGTGGACTACTCGGTGAGCGGGACGTCGAGCCTGAGTGCAAACGTGTCAACAACGGGCACGCAGATCTACACGGGCGGCGTGACGCTGACCGACAACGTGACCCTCGCAGGCACGACGGTCACGAACAGCAGCACGATCACCGGTGGTGGCAAGAGCCTGACGGTGACCGGCGACGCGGTTGTGAATGGCGTGATCAGCGACGTAGCGGCCTACGCGGTGAGCGGGAACACGGCGGTAAATACTGCGTCGATCACGACTACGGGGACGCAGTCCTACACAGGCCTGGTGACGCTGGGCGCGGCGACGGTGACGCTTGCGGGCATGAATCCGACGTTCACGGCGGGTGTGGTCGGAGCAAGCAAGAACCTGGTGCTGAACTTCAGCGGGGTGACGGCGATCGACGGTGCGAAGTTCACGGGGATCCAAAACCTGTCGACGGACGCGGCGGGCACGACGACTCTCGCGGGCGCCCTCACGACGAAGGGCACGCAGACGTATGGCGACGCGGTGACGCTCCTGGGTGCGACGACGCTGACTGGCGTTGGAATCACGCTTTCGGGCACGGTGGACGGATCGCAGGCGTTGTCGATCGTGGATAGCGGCACGACGACGTTCAGCGGCGCGGTGGGCGGCACGACGGCGCTTACGAGCCTCTCGACCGACGCTGGCGGGACGCTTGGTGCGGCAACGACACTGACGGGCGTGGGGATCACGCTCTCGAGCACAGTGGACGGGGCGCACGCGCTGTCGATCGTGGATAGCGGGACGACGACGTTCAGTGGCACGGTGGGCGGGACCACGGCGCTTACGAGCCTCTCGACCGACGCTGGCGGCACGACGGCACTCAACGGTGGCTCGGTGAAGACGAGCGGCACACAGACCTACGGCGATGCGGTGACACTGGGCGCGGAAAAACCTGACGGTGACCGGTAACGTAGTTGTGAACGGCGCAATCAGCGGCGTGGCGGCCTACGCGGTGAGCGGGACGGCGGCGCTGGGCGCGGACGTGTCGACGACGGGTACGCAGACCTACACGGGAGCTATGACGCTCTCCGGCGGCGATCGAACACTCACGGGAACGACAATCACCAACTCCTCGACGGTGGACGGCGGTGGCAGCGTGCTTTCCATCGCGGGTGCCGCGGTCGTGAACGGCGTGATCTCGAACGTGACGAACTACGCGGTGAGCGGGATCACGGCGGTAAATACTGCGTCGATCACGACTACGGGGACGCAGTCCTACACGGGGGCGGTGACGCTCGGTGCGGACACGACGCTGACTGGCGTGGGAATCACGCTTTCGAGCACGGTGGACGGATCGCAGGCGCTGTCGATTGTGGATAGCGGCACGACGACGTTCAGTGGCACGGTGGGCGGCACGACGGCGCTTACGAGCCTCTCGACCGACGCTGGCGGCACGACGGCGATCAACGGCAGCTCGGTGAAGACCACCGGGGCCCAGACCTACGGCGACGCGGTGACGCTCGGTGCGACCACGACGCTGACTGGCACGACGGTCACCAACAGCAGCACGATCACCGGTGGCGGCAACAGCCTGACGGTGACCGGTAACGTAGTTGTGAATGGCGCAATCAGCGACGTGGCGGCCTACGCGGTGAGCGGGACGTCGAGCCTGGGTGCAAACGTGTCAACGACGGGCACGCAGGTCTACGGCGGGCTGGTGACGCTGACGGCTGCTGTGGTTGCGGCGTCGACCGGCAGTGGCGACATCAAGTTCACCGGCACGGTTGATGGCGGGCAGAAGTTGACGGTGAACACGGCGGGCGTGACGACGTTCGGTGGTGTGGTGGGCGGCACGACAGCGCTCACGAGCCTGACGACGGATGCTGGCGGGACCGTGAGCCTGAAGTCGGTCACGACCTCGGGCGCCCAGCAGTACGGCGAGAACGCCACACTCAACGGCACCTACACCACGACCGACAGTGGCTTCAGCGTCGCCGGCACAACGAAGCTCGCCGGTGACACCACGGTCTCGACCGGCACCGGTAATGTGACGTTCACGGGCGCAGTGGACGGAGCATTCGCCCTAGCCGTCAACTCCACCGCCGCCACGCTCTTCAGCGCCAACATCGGCACAGGCACCAGCCTGACGAGCCTCACGACGAACGCCGGTGGCACCGTCAGCCTTCAGTCCGTCACAACCAGCGGTGCTCAGCAATACGGCGATAACGCCACGCTGAATGGCACCTACACGACTACCGACAGTGCCTTCAGCATCGCGGGAACGACGACGCTCGCCGGTGACACCACGGTCTCGACCGGCAGTGGCACCATCACGTTCACCAGCACCGTCGACGGCGCCTTCGCACTGGCCGCCAACTCCACCGGTGCCACACTCTTCAGCGCCAACGTCGGCACCGGCACCAGCCTGGCAAGCCTTACCACAAACGCCGGTGGTACTGTCAGCCTCAAGTCCGCCACAACCACCAGCGCCCAGCAGTACGGCGACAACGCCACGCTGAATGGCACGTACGCCACCACCGACAGTGCCTTCAGCGTCAGCGGCACGACGACGCTCGCTGGAGCAGCAATCGTCTCGACCGGTAGCGGCACCATCACGTTCACCGGCACCGTCGACGGGCCTTACGCCCTGGCCGCCAACTCCACCGGTGCCACACTCTTCAGTGCCAACGTCGGCACAGGCACCAGCCTGGCCAGCCTGACCACCGACGCCGGTGGCACCGTCAGCCTCCAGTCCGTGACAACGTCCGGTGCTCAGCAATACGGCGACAACGCCACGCTCAGCGGTACCTACACCACGACCAACAGCACCTTCAGCATCACCGACACAACGACGCTGGCCGGGAACACCACGGTCTCCACGGGCACAGGCAGTATCACATTCACGGGGATCGTGAACGGCGCCTTTGGCCTCACCGCCACCTCCACCGGCGCGACGCTCTTCAGCGCCGCCGTCGGCGGATCCACTGCGCTCACGAGTCTCACGACAAACGCCGGCGGATCGGTGAGCCTCCAGTCGGTCACCACCAGCGGTGCGCAGCAATACGGCGACAACGCTACGCTCAACGGTACCTACACCACGACGAGCAACAGCGCCTTCAGCGTCGCCGGCACGACGGAGCTCGACGGCACAGCGACGGTTTCCACCGGCAGCGGCGGCATCACGTTCACCGGCATCGTGAACGGCGCCCAAGATCTCACCGCCAACTCCACAGGCGCCACACTCTTCAGCGCCGCCGTCGGTGGATCCACTGCGCTCACGAGCCTCACGACAAATGCCGGTGGCACCGTCAGCCTCAGGTCCGTGACAACGTCCGGTGCTCAGCAATACGGCGACAACGCCACGCTCAACGGTACCTACACCACGAGCAACAGCGCCTTCGGCATCACCGGCACGACAACGCTCGCCGGGGACACGACGGTCTCCACCGGTAGCGGCAGCATCACGTTCACTGGCACCGTCGACGGGCCTCACGCGCTGGCCGCCAACTCGAGCGGTGCGACCCTCTTCAGTGCCAACGTCGGCACTGGCACCAGCCTGGAAAGCCTCACGACAAACGCCGGTGGCACCGTCGGTCTTCAGTCGGTCACGACCTCGGGCACCCAGCAGTACGGCGACAACGCCACACTCAACGGTACCTACACCACGTCCAACAGTGCCTTCAGCGTCAGCGGCACGATGACGCTGGCCGGCGATACCACCGTGTCCACCGGCAGCGGCACCATCACGTTCACCGGCACCGTCGACGGGCCTCACGCCCTGGCCGCCAACTCCACCGGTGCCACGCTCTTCAGCGCAAACGTCGGCACCGGCACCAGCCTGGCAAGCCTCACCACAAACGCAGGCGGAACCCTCAGCCTCCAGTCGGTCACAACGGCCGGTGCGCAGCAATACGGCGACAACGCCACGCTGAATGGCACGTACGCCACCACCGACAGTGCCTTCAGCATCGGTGGCACAACAACGCTCGCCGGGGACACGACGGTCTCCACCGGTAGCGGCAGCATCACGTTCACTGGCACCGTGGATGGCGATCACGCTCTGACGGTTAACTCCACCGGGGCAACGCTCTTCAGCGCCAACGTCGGCACTGGCACCAGCCTGACGAGCCTCACGACGAACGCCGGAGGAACCGTCAGCCTCAAGTCGGTCACGACGAGCGGAGCTCAACAATACGGTGACAACGCCACGCTGAATGGCACGTACGCCACCACCGACAGTGCCTTCAGCGTCAGCGGCACGACGACGCTCGCTGGAGCAACCACCGTCTCGACCGGCAGCGGCACCATCAC
>JAPLNR010000057.1 GCA_026401035.1 Planctomycetia bacterium
ACCCTGGTGGAGCTGTTGGTCGTGATTGCGATCATCGGCCTGATGATCGGCCTGCTGCTGCCAGCCGTACAGTCGGCCCGGGAGGCGGGGCGGCGGACGACCTGCAAGTCGAACCTGAAGCAGATCGGGATCGCTTTCCAGCTGTATCTCGATCGCAAGAGCCGGGGAAAGTTTCCGGATGCGGCAGTGCTGCCGAGTGCGGAATTGGATTTTTACGCGTCACCATCTTCGTCCAACCCGAGGCCGATCAGGCCCAGTATCGCCGACGTGCTGGGCTCCTACACGGAAAACAGCCGTGAAACCTTTCGCTGCCCTTCGGACAGCGTTTTCTTCGTGAGGTCGGGCCCCAAGGCGGATGAGATAAAGGCGAAGTGGGAGGCAATTCCCACGGCTGACCGTCCCAAGGAATATGAAACCCTTGCGTATGAGGGCACGAGTTACGAATACCCGGCCTTGCGGCTTGCCAACAAGACTCGCGAACAAGCGTTGACGTCGCGACGTCTCGGGAGCAATCTTGCGTCTTCGAAGCTCTGGGTGCTGTATGAGTTTGGCGCGTTTCATGCCGCCGGTTTTGGGGCATTCGCTGCCGGCGAAGAAACAGATACGAACCGGAACGAGGACGATTCCAGCTGGACTCCACCCGAGGGGGCCCGCAACTTCCTTTACTTTGACGGCCACGTCGACAATCTCTAGTAAGGTGCACGATGAGCACGGCTTCTGAGGGTTCCTCCGGAACGGCACTGCGTTGGGGCGGCATTCTGCTCGCATTGGCCCTGCTGGCGTTTCTCTTCGCCTGGTTCATGGGCTGGATCCGGTTCACGACCGACCCACGCGTGGTCGAGATTCGCAAAATGCAGGAGGAGGCCCGGCAGAAGTTCGTGGCCAACGGAGGGCCGAATACGCTGGTCGAGGCGACGGAAGCCGTCGTTGCCATGGCGCAGATCCGGCAGAAGGTCGAAAGCCTGCCCGAGAATCTTCGCCCGCAGGCGGAACGCAGCGGTGGCAGCATGTTTCGCACGGCCATGCGGGCACGGATCGATGGCTACTTCGCACTGCCTCCGGAAAAGCGGCAGGCGGAGCTCGACCGGCAGATCAAACAGGAAGAGATGATGCGAAAGGCGTTCGAGACCGCGGGAGCTGTCGCCAGTGCTTTCGGTGGCGGTGGCGGTTCAAGCAACGCGGCCGCCGGCGGCTCTGCCCCGACACAGCAGGGCGGCGGTGCACCGCGAAGCCGCACCGAGGAAAGCCGCAATAACTGGCGGAAGCAGATGATCGACCGCACTACTCCGGAGCAGCGAGCCCGCTACGTCGAATACCGCCGGGCGATGGAAAAGCGGCGGGAGCAGCTCGGCATGCCGTCGGGCGGGCCACGGTAGTTCCCGAGGCGTCGACACCATGGCGGACACGCTCGGCCTCCTCGAGGAATCGTTGCAACTCGCCCGCGATCTTGGCTATCGCGTCCGCGAGGAGGCGTTGGGCGACCTGCCGGGCGGAAGTTGCTCCCTCGGGGGCGCTCCGCACATTCTCCTCAATCTCGAGCAACCGTCGGCTGACCGTCTCGACATCCTGCTCCGCTCGCTCGCCGCCGATCCGCGGGTGACCGAACAGCCGCTCAGCCGCCTGCTCAGGGCCCGGCTCGACGCGATCGTGAAGTAGGACAGTCTCAATCCTGCCCCACTTCCTTACGATTCCCGATGCTGAGGAGCCGGTCGGCTGAAGCTCGACGAGCATTGGAGTTTTCGCTGGGTTGAGGTCGGCATTGCCACGCGACCGAGGTGCGAAAAATCCACGCGAAGGAGACTTCTGCCGCCGGCGAACAATGCGGCCAGCCGGCTCATGCCAGACCATGACAGGCTAAAGCCTGTCCTACTCATAGAGCACATGGGTGGCGATGTAGCGCCCCACGGCCCGCGGCGTGCGGTAGCGGATGCTGCGGCCCGCGGTGACGGCGGCCCGCAGGTCGCTCGCACGGATGCCGATCGCGGGGCAGGTCACGCGTTCCGCGGCGATCTTCGCGGCCCGTGCCGGGCCGATGAGCGCCGCCAGGCGCGGTTCGCGGACGAGCATCTCGACATCGTCCACGCCCGCCCGCTCCACGGCGATCACGTCGGCAAGCGCGAGGATGCGTTCGGGCTCGCGCCAGGTGGGGAGATCGGCGAGTGCGTCGGGGCCAAGGATCAGCAGGAGCGTGTCGTCGGGGTGCTGGTGCTTCAGCCGCGTGAGCGTGTCGACGGTGTAGCTGACGCCGCCGTGGTCGATTTCGTCGGTCGAGATGGCGAATCCCGGGTGTCCGCCGGTCGCGAGCTTCAGCATCTCGACGCGGTGAACGGCATCCGCGAGCGGTCGGCCCTGCTTGTGCGGTGGAATCGACGCCGGCAGGAAAAGCACCCGGTCGAGGCCGGCCTGCTCGCGGCAGCATTCGGCCACGATCAGGTGACCGATGTGGACCGGATCGAAACTCCCGCCATACAGGCCGATGCGCATCGCTCTTCCCTCACTGCATGCTCTAATCTGCGGACGATGCCCAAGCATACGAGCCAGCGACAGCTCTTCGAAAGCCAGCCCGCCTGGGTCGAGGACGATGCGCGCCGCGGCACGGTCGCCACCGTCGTTCTGCCGGACGGCGTCGACAAACCGCTCGATTATCTGGTGCCCGAGTCGCTGGCCGGGGCGGTCGAGCCCGGGCGTCGCGTCCGCGTGCCGCTGGGCCGTGGCAATCGCGAACGCATCGCCTACTGCGTGGCCGTGCGGTCGGGCGAACTGCCGCAGCACCCGCTCAAGTCGGTGGCCGGGGTGGAGGACGATGCGCCGCTGCTCTCCCGCCGGATGCTCGACCTGACGAAGTGGATGGCCGACCGCTGGCTGGCCCGCTGGGGCGAGGTGCTCGAGGCGGTGCTGCCGGCCGGTGTACGGCTCAGCCGCAAGCCCCGCATGACCACGCTGCTGATGGCGACGGGGGCCGAGCCCGCCCGCCGGCTCAACCCCGCGCAGGCCGCCGTGCTCGCGGCCGCCACTGACCCCAGATCGGCCGAGGACCTGGCCAGGGAATCGGGCGCGAGCCGCGCGGTGGTGGCCCGGCTCGTGAAGGTGGGACTATTGCGGGAGGCCGGCGCAGTCGAACGGAGCGTGGGCGGCGGCGACGCCCGCAGGCCGATCAGCCACGAGCGGCCCGATCAACTGTCGCCCGCGCAGGCACGGGCACTCGAGGCCATTGTCTCTGCCGTGCGGGCCGGCCGTCACGAGACGGTCGTGCTCTTCGGCGTGACCGGCAGCGGCAAGACGGAGGTCTACCTGCAGGCCGTCGAGGAGACGCTCGCTGCAGGAAAGCAGGCGATCGTGCTCGTGCCGGAGATCAGTCTGACGCCGCAGACATGCGACCGCTTCCGGGCCCGCTTCGGCAGCGTGGCCGTTCTCCACAGCCACCTCACGCCCGCCGAACGCCACGACCAGTGGCGGGAGATCGCCGCGGGCCGGGTCGGCGTGGTCGTCGGCGCACGCAGCGCCATCTTCGCACCGACGCCGCGGCTGGGGCTCATCGTCATCGACGAGGAGCATGAGAATTCATTCAAGCAGGCCACGGCTCCGCGCTATCATGCCCGCGACGTGGCCGAGTGGATCGCCCGCGCGGAGGGCGTGCCGCTGGTGCTGGGTTCGGCGACACCGTCGCTCGAAACGTTCAGCCACTGCCTGCAGGGCACGTGGAAGATGTGCCGGCTCGCCGATCGCGTCGGCGGCTCGCAATTGCCGGCCGTGATCACCGTCGACTTGCGGGATCCCAAGAGTCGCTCCCGGGGCTCGGTCAGCCCGCGGCTGGCCGCCGGCATCAACTGGGCGCTCGACGGCGGCGGGCAGGTGATGCTGCTGCTCAACCGCCGCGGCTTCGCCACGCAGGTGCAGTGCCGGTCCTGCGGCCATGCCGTCCGCTGCCCGCAGTGCGATCTCGCGCTCACGCTCCACCAGCCGGGCAATCGCGGCATCTGCCACGGCTGCGGCCTCGTGAACCGGGTACCGGCCGACTGTCCGGAATGCCGGGCCCCAAAGCTCGCCCAGCGGGGCACGGGCACGCAGCGGCTGGAGGAGGAGATCCGCCGGCTTTTTCCCGGCACCCGGGTGGCCCGCATGGACACCGACACGATGCAATCCCGCGGCAGCCACGAACGCACGCTCGACGCATTCCGCGCGCGGGAGATCGACATCCTCGTGGGCACGCAGATGATCGCCAAGGGTCTCGACTTCCCCTCCGTGATGCTCGTGGGCGTGGTCAATGCCGATGCTGCGCTGCATCTCGCCGATTTCCGTGCCGCAGAACGCACCTGCCAGCTCGTCACGCAGGTGTCGGGCCGCAGCGGCCGCGGGCCGCTGGGCGGCCGCGTCGTCGTGCAGACGAGCACGCCCGACCACCCCGCGCTCAGCGCCGCGGCAAAGCACGACTACGAGGCCTTCGTGCGGAGCGAGTTGCCGATCCGTGAAACCCTGCTTTACCCGCCCTTCGGCAGCATCGTGCGGATCGTCGTCCGCAGTGTCGACGAGCAGGCCGCCGCCAACTGGGCAGGCCACATCACCGACCGGCTCCGCAAGGAGGTGGCACTGCTGGCCGCAGCGGCATCCGGCAGCGGTTCGGCCGAACCGAAGATCCGCGTGCTCGGCCCGGCCCCGGCACCGATCACACGGCTCCGCGACCGCTTCCGCTGGCATCTGCAGGTTCAGGGCCCCGACGGCGACATCCTTCGCGACGTCGTCCGCCGCGCGACCGCCACCCTGCAAACACCCGACAACGTCGCCTGGATCATCGACGTCGATCCAGTAGAGATGCTCTAGGACCGACAGGAGCGTGACAGCGCCTGCGACTCCCGATGCTGAGGAGCCGGCCGGCGGAAGCTCGACGAGCATTGGAGTTTTCGCTGGATCAAGGAGACTTCTGCCGGCGGCGAACCAATCCGGCACGTCAGCGCATGCCGAGCCATGACAGGCTGAAGCCTGTCCTACTTTCCTGCACCTGCGACTCCCGATGCTGAGGAGCCGGCCGGCGGAAGCTCGACGAGCATTGGAGTTTTCGCTGGGTTGAGGAGACTTCTGCCGCCGGCAAACCAATCCGGGTGGTCTGCACAGGGCACAAACAGGGCAGGATTTGCTTCCGCCCGTTCCGGCTTTCACCGGGGAAACCGGGCCGGGTAGGATTGGGTCTGGAAACCATTCTCCATGTCATACCGCTCATTCACCGACATCCTGGGCGAAACGAGCCTCGAGCGGAAGTGCCGCTTTCTCTTCGGGTTCTGCCTGCTCGTCCTGATCACCGGCAGCTTCTGGTGGTATGGAAGCCGCACGGAGGAGCTCGTCTACACGACGACGCGGAGCACGGGCCGGCACTTCGTCGATGCGAAGATGCTGCAGTATCACTGGGAGAAGCTCGAGCCGGACACAAAATATGCGAGCCTGATCGAGCAGCTCGGCTCGATCCTGCGGCCGCAGCCGTATCGGGCGTGGCTGCTCGACCCGAATGCGACGCTGGCGGAACGTGCGGATTACAACCGGCTCGATCAGGCGGTGCTCAACTATTTTAGGGAACGGCCCGTGGTGGCCGCGGCGGGCTCCGATGCCGACGGCACCGCGGAGTATCGGGAGTTTCGCACGGCCGACAACAAGGAGTATCACTACTACCAGCCGATTCGCTGGAAGAGCAGCTGCAAGGTGTGCCATGAATACCGGGGCGTGATCGGTGACGTGCCGGTGGCGCCGGGTGCGACCGCCGAGCATGTGCGGCATGCCGAGAACGACCTGATGGCCGTTGCGAAGGTCGTGATGCCCGACTCAGCCACACGGAAGGCGATCAACTGGAACCGGGCGATCCTGCTGGCGACCGCGATCATCACGGTGTTTCTGGCGATGCTCGTCGCCTACGCGATCGTGCGGTACGTGATCGTGAAGCCGCTCGATCATCTCCGGGAGGTGAGCGACGAGGTGCGGCGTGGCAACCTGCAGGCGCGGGCCGAGATCCACACGGCCGACGAATTCGAGGATCTGGGCGTGGCATTCAACAGGATGCTGCGCGGACTCGTCGACTCGCAGGAGGAGCTGCGCAAGGTCAACGTCAGCCTCGACGACAAGGTCGACGAGCTCGCGCAGGCCAACATGCACCTCTACGAGATGAACCGGCTGAAGAGCGATTTCCTGGCGACCATGAGCCACGAGCTCCGCACGCCGCTCAACAGCATCATCGGCTTTTCCGACGTGCTCGGCTCGATCCAGTCGCTCGACGAAAAGCAGCGCCGCTATGTGCAGAACATCCGCTCCTCGGGGCGGATGCTGCTCGAGATGATCAACGACATTCTCGACCTCGCCAAGATCGAGGCCGGAAAGATGGAGGTGCGACCAAGCGCGTTTGCCATGGAATCGATCGTTTCGGCACAGTGCGACATGGCGCGGCCGCTGGCCGAAAAGAAAAACATCGACCTGGAATATGCGGTGGGGGCGGGGCTCGAGGCGGTCGAGCAGGATCCGGCGAAGGTGCAGCAGATCCTGGCCAACCTGCTGTCCAATGCGGTGAAGTTCACGCCCGAGGGGGGGCGAATCGACGTGCAGGCCAGCCTGGAGCCCGCTGACGACCAGGCGGCTGCGGCGATCGTGCTCGAAGTGATCGACACGGGCGTCGGCATCGCGGCGGAGGAACAGCAGACGATCTTCGAGAAATTCCGACAGAGCCGGGTGTTTCAGACTGGTGACGACGCGATGACGCGGGAGTTTTCCGGTACCGGGCTCGGCCTCTCGATCGTCCGGGAGCTCTGCCGGCTGCTCGGCGGCGACATCACGGTGGAGAGCCAATTGGGCCGCGGCAGCCGGTTCACCGTCCGCCTGCCGGCCAGCTTCCCGACAGAACAGGCCGGCGCCGCAGTTGTCGCCGATGCTGGGGCACCGAATGATGCGGCGTT
The DNA here is from genome assembly GCA_026401035.1 of Planctomycetia bacterium. Taxonomy (GTDB): domain Bacteria; phylum Planctomycetota; class Planctomycetia; order Pirellulales; family UBA1268; genus RGVT01. Next base: position 6,927 of record JAPLNR010000057.1, read on the forward strand.
GGCGACGGCAGGCGGCCCGCAGCGGGCCTGATCAAAGGAGAGTCGATGGCGAAGGAACGAGCGGCGGGCGAGGTGGTGCTCTTCACGGATGGTGCCTGCAGCGGCAACCCCGGCCCCGGCGGCTGGGCCTACATCCTCAGGCATCCGGAAAGCGGCCGTGAAGCGGTGGCTTCGGGGGCCGATCCGGATACGACGAACAACCGAATGGAGCTGACGGCCGCGGTGCAGGGGCTCGCGCAGCTCAAGCGGCCCACCCGCGTCGAGCTCGTCACCGACAGCGTCTATGTCGGAACTGGCCTCTCCGAGTGGCTGCCCAAGTGGAAGCAGCAGGGCTGGAAGCGAAAGGAGAAGGGACGGTTCGTGCCGGTCAAAAACGAGGATCTGTGGCGGGAGCTCGACCGGCTGGCTGCGGTGCACGACGTGGTCTTCACCCACGTCGCCGGCCATGCGGGCCATCCGGAAAACGAGCGCTGCGACGAGCTCGCCGTGGCCGCCTACCAGCCGCTGCTCAAGAAAAACAAGGCGCTCAAACCGTAGCCCGCTCCGCAGTCCGCCAACGCTACACTTTGGCGATGGACAAGCACGAACGCAGCCTGACGACGCCGCTCGAGAGGCTGCCCGGCGTCGGCACGCCCCGGGCGCAGCGGCTCGAGGCCCTCGGTCTGGTCACGGTTCGCGATGCGCTCATCCACTTTCCCCGCGACTACAAGGACTTCAGCGGAGCCCATGCGTTCGCCGAACTCCGTGAAGGAGAGCACGCGTCGGTGGCCGGCGAGGTGATCGACATCGGGAGCCGGACCACCGCCGGCGGTCGACAGATGCTCACCGTGCTCGTGCAGGGGCAGGGGGGGAGCGTCCGGGCGGTCTGGTTCAACATGCCGTTCATGGCGAAAAAGTTCGCCGTCGGCATGCGGGTCGTGCTCGCGGGCATGCCGAAGCGGGCCGGCAAGGCCTGGGAGATGACGCATCCCGAGGTGCGGGTGTGTGCCGCCGGCGAGGACACGTCCCGCGGCGAATTCCTGGCGATCTATCCGCTTGCCGAGGGCGCGCGGCAGTCGGACGTGCGGCTGGCGATGCAGGCCGCGATCGATCACGCCGGCGACCTCCTCCAGGAGGCATTTTCCGAGGCGTGGCTCGAGGCCAAAACGCTACTGCCAATTCACGAGGCGATCCGGGAGATCCATTTTCCGACGAGCCTGGAAAAGCTGGATGCCGCCCGCCGGCGGTTCATCTACCAGGAACTGTTCATGCTGCAGCTGGCGCTGCGGTTGCACCGCGCCCAGCAGCAGGACCGCAAGGCAGCGCCCGTGATGGCGGTCGATGCGCGGATCGACGGCCGGATCCGCGCCCGGTTCCCGTTCGAACTCACGCTGTCGCAGGCTGAGGTCCTCACGGAGATCGTCGCCGACATGGCCCGTCAGCAGCCGATGAACCGACTCCTCCAGGGGGACGTGGGCAGCGGCAAGACGGCTGTCGCGGTCTACGCGATGCTCGCGGCGGTCGCCTGTGGCCATCAGGCCGCGATCATGGCGCCGACGGAACTGCTCGCCCGACAGCACATGGCCACGCTGGAACGATTGCTAGCCGGCTCGCGAATCCGTCTCGAACTGCTCATTGGCGGCCAGACGCAGGCGCAGCGCAGGAAAGCACTCCAACGGATTGCGACCGGTGAGTCGCAGATCATCGTCGGCACGCAGGCGCTGGTGAGCGGCAGTGCCACATTCAAGAGTCTCGGGCTCGTCGTGATCGACGAGCAGCATCGGTTTGGCGTGATCCAGCGGGCGGTGCTCCAGCAGGGCGACACCGAGCCGCACGTGCTCGTGATGACCGCCACGCCCATCCCGCGGACGATCGCGCATGCGGTCTATGGCGACCTCGACCAGTCGGTCATTCGTGAAGGCCCGGCGGGCCGGCAACCGGTGCTCACCTACCGGGTCGCTCCCGGGCAGGAAGACTCGTGGTGGGACCATTTCCGGAAGAAGCTTCGCGAGGGGCGGCAGGGATACGTCGTCGTGCCCGCGGTCGAGGAATCGAAACGCGGCCTGGCGAGCATCGCCTCCGCGTTCGAGGAACTCGCGAACGGCCCGCTCGAGGCGTTTCGTCTGGGTCTCGTGCACGGACGGCTCAAGTCGGCCGAGAAGCAGGCGATCATGGAGGACTTTCGCGGTGGCAAGCTCGACGCGCTCGTCTGTACGAGCGTGATCGAGGTGGGGATCGACGTGCCTAATGCCACGCTGATGACGATCGTCGACGCCGAGAGCTTCGGGCTCGCCCAACTCCACCAATTGCGGGGCCGCGTGGCTCGCGGCGCGGTGGCCGGTATCTGCGGGGCGATCACAGCCTCCGGCGACGAGGCCCATCCCCGGGTCGACTCGTTCGTTGCCTCGACAGATGGGTTTGCGCTGGCCGAGCAGGATCTGCGGTTGCGCGGTCCCGGCGAGCTGGTTGGCACCCGGCAGAGCGGCAAGCTCGCGATGTATCTGGCCGACCTCGGCAAGCATCCGGAGATCGTGGCCGAAGCCCGCCGCGATGCCCTCGATCTGTACGAGCGTGACCCGACGTTCGCCGATGCCACGCTGACCAGGCTCAAGAAGCTGGTCGTCGATCGCTGGGGCGAGACGCTGGGGCTCGGCCACGTCGGGTGAGGTGACGGGCGGGCAGGCGGACTGTCTCAATCCTGTCCGACACGGCGAATGTGTGGGTAGACCGCTTCATTCGGAAGCGGATCTGGCCCTGATTGCTGCGCTGAGGAAACAACCCGCATTGGTCGCCGGGGCGGCGGAAGTCTTGTCGCGTGGATTTTTCGCACTGGGGCTATGGGGCAGCGCTGCCCTCGCGTGAGCGAAAACTCCAATGCTCCGCGAGCTTCCGCCGACCCCGGCTCCTCAGCATCGGGAGCCGCTTGAAGACCGCTTCCTGGGGAGGCGATTTCGGGGTTCGCTTCCGGGGGACGTGACTTGCTTCTAGACCGGCTCGGCGGCGTGCCAGCGGGTGCCGTCGCGGACAACGCGGTGGTAGAGCGTGTCGCGCTCGGCGGGCTCGCGGCCAGCCTCCCGGATCAGCCGCTGGATGTGCTCGACGGAGAGCACCTCCGGGGTCGTGGCGCCGGCGTCGTGATAGATGAGTTCGTGCCGCACGGTGCCGTCGATGTCGTCGGCGCCGTAGGCGAGCGCCGTCTGGGCCGTGCCGATGCCGAGCATGATCCAGTAGGCCTTCAAATGATCGAAGTTGTCGAGCACCAACCGCGCAACCGCCATCGTGCGGAGGTCCATGGCGGGCGTCGGCTTGGTGATGTGCGACAGCCGGGTATTTTCGGGATGGAAGGCGAGCGGGATAAACGTTTGGAAGCCGCCGGTTTCATCCTGCAATGCACGGAGGCGGAGCAGGTGGTCGGTGCGGTGGAAGGCGTTTTCGATGTGGCCGTAGAGCATCGTGGCGTTGCTCCGCAGGCCGAGTTCGTGGGCCGTGCGATGCACGGCGAACCATTCCTTCGTGTCGGCCTTGTGCTCGCAGATCTTGTCGCGAACCTCCGGGTGAAAGATCTCGGCACCGCCGCCGGGAAGGCTCCCCAGTCCCGCTTCCTTCATCTCGACGAGGATGTCGCGGATCGACCGCTTGGTAAGATGCTGAAACCAGTTGATTTCGACCGGCGTCCAGGCCTTGAGGTGGAGGGTCGGATAATGGTCGTGCAGCAGACGGATCACGTTGAGATACCAGTCGTAGTCCCGCTGGTGGTGCAGGCCGCCGACGATATGCATCTCGGTGCTGCCGGCGTCGACCGCCTCCTGGCCCCGGGCGAGGATCTGCTCGTCACTCATCACGTAGCCGCGGGCATCGCGCAGATCGGCGCGGAACGCGCAGAACGTGCAGCGGTAGACGCACACGTTCGTCGGATTCAGGTGCGTGTTGATGTTGTAGTAGCCGAAGTTGCCGTTCTTCCGCTCGCGGACCAGGTTGGCCAGTTCCCCCAGTTCATGCAGGTCGATCCGCTCGTCCCAGAGCATCTCCGCTTCGGTGGCATCGAGCCGTTCGCCGGCCTCGACTTTTTCACGGATGGGATCGAGCGACGGTGTGATGGCGCGGATCATGAATGCGGTTCCCGGCAGGGGCGAGCGTTGTGCTGAGACTCTGGATTAGAAACCGTCCGCGGCTCGATTTGGCAACCGCGGTCTGTGCCAAAAGACGCTCACAGCCACAAATCCGCGGCAATTGCCGCCATGAGGACGACCCCGATGACGGCATTCGCCGTAAAAAACGCGTCGTTGACCCGTGAGAGGTCGTCTGGCCTGACGATCGCGTGCTCCCACACGAGCAGGGCCGCGATGATGGCCAGGGACGACCAGTAAATCACCCCCAATTGCGGCACCACGAGCGGCAGCACCGCCAGCACCACGACCGTCAGGGCATGCAAAATGGCCGCCAGTCGCAGGGCCCGCGGCACGCCCAGCCGCGCGGGGATGCTCTGCAGGCCCTGTGCCGCGTCGAACTGGGCATCCTGGCAGGCATAGATCGTGTCGAAGCCCGACACCCAGAGGGCGACCGCGATCCCGAGCAGCGCCGCGGGCAGCAGGTCAGCGGGATTCGCGAGCACTGCGCTGCCGCGGAGCGCGATCCACGCGGCGACCGGCGCCAGGCCGAGCGCCACCCCCAGCCACACATGCGCGAGCATCGTGAACCGCTTGGCGTAACTGTAGCCGAGCAGCCAGGCGAGCACGGGCGTTGCGAGCACGAGCGGCAGCCAGTTGGGCAGGAAGAGCAGCGTCGAGGCAATGAAGGTCGCCGATGAGCCCGCGATCAGGAGCAGCACCTCGTCGACCCGCACGTCGCCACGCGGCAGGTGCCGATTCGCCGTCCGTGGATTGGCCGCGTCGATCTGGCGATCGACGAGTCGATTGAAGGCCATCGCCGCCGTCCGGGCGCTGATCATGCAGAGCAGCACGCCGGCCGACATCCGCAGCCACAGGATCGGCTGCGACCAGACGCCGTCGCCGCCAAGGCGGACGGCAATCAGCACCGCCATGATGGCAAACGGCAGCGCGAAGACCGTGTGGCTGAACCGCACGAGTTCGAGATACGTGCGGAGCCGCGACGTCCGTCCGGTGACGGCCTCGACCGTTGTCATGGTGCACCCCAGCGGCGCATGAGGGCATTCGCCACGCCCAATTGGTCGCAGATCCGGGCGACCACGAAATCGACGAGATCCGCGACCGATGCGGCGCCGTGGTAGAAGCCTGGTGCCGCCGGCAGCACGACGGCGCCGGCCTCGTGGATCGCCTGCATATTTTTGAGTTGCGGCAGTGAAAGCGGGGTCTCCCGCGGCACGACCACGAGTTTGCGGCGCTCCTTGAGATGTACTTCAGCTGCCCGGTGGATGAGGTTTTCCCCCATCGCATGCGCCACCGCCGCGAGCGTGCTGCCGCTGCAGGGGCAGATCACCATCGCCGCGGTCAGGTAGGAGCCGCTGGCGATCGGCGACATGAGATTCTTGTAGTGGTGGTAGTGAAGCTTTCCGGTGGTCGGCGCCGTGCCGCCCAGCAGCGTCTGCAGGTCGAACCTGTCGAGATCGACCCGCCGCCCCAGTTCGGCCTCGATCACCGCCTGGCCCGACGGGCTGATCGCGAGATGGATCTCTCGGTCGGCGGCCAGAAGCACCTCCAACAACCGCACGGCATACGGAGCCCCGGAAGCCCCGGTGATCCCGATCACGAGCGGTGCACCCGAGGCATCAGCCATCAGATCCCCTCCGCGTGGCAATGGAGAGCGTGGCGATGCCGAACGTCAGCGGCACCATCTCGACCCCGGCGAAGCCGGCGGTCCGGACGAGCGCCGCCAGCCGCTCACCCGTCGGAAACTCCTCGACGCTCTTGTTGAGATAGCTGTACGCGTCGGACGCATTCCGCGCGACCGTGTTGCCGATCCAGGGCAGTACGCGGCGGAAATACCAGAGGTAGCCCGCGCGGATGAGGGGATTTGCGGGCAGCGAGAATTCGAGAATCGCGAGCCGCCCCCCCGGCTTCAAGACACGCGCCATCTCGGCGAGGCCGCGGCCGGTGTCGGCGATGTTGCGCAGGCCGAAGGCGACCGTGACCAGATCGAAGGCGGCGTCGGGGAAGGGGAGGGCCATGGCGTCGGCCTCGACCCACTCGATGCTCCTCCCGGCCCGGGCCGATTTTTCGACGCCGCGGTCGAGCATGGGGCGGCAGAAGTCGGACGCCACGATCCTCACATCCGGCCCGGACTTATGGGCGTAGGCGAGCGCCAGGTCGCCGGTGCCGGTGCAGACGTCGAGGATCGCACCGTGCGGCGGCGGCGGTGCGCGGGAGACCGTCACATGCCGCCACCAGACATCGATGCCGCCGGAGAGCATCCGATTGACCAGGTCGTACCGCGGTGCGATCTCCGCAAACATGCCCCGGACCTTGGACCCGGTCTTGTCGACGCCGCAGGGCGATTGATCTATCGTGTCGACAGTGTGCGGCATACGAACGGAGAAATCCTGTGCTCTGGCGATGTTACGACTGCTTTCATGGTATGCCCGAAGCCGCCTGTGCGGGAGGGATCGCCGTTGTCATCGACGTTCTGCGGGCCTCCACGACGATCGTCACCGCGTTGGCCCACGGGGCGACGCGGGTCCGGCCGGTGCTGACGGTGCCGGAAGCCCGGGACATGCACGCCGCGGCCGGGGCTGCCGGCGCCGGATACGGGCCGCTGCTGGGGGGTGAACGCGGGGGCCTGAAGATCGACGGCTTCGACCTCGGCAACTCGCCGCTGGAATACTCGCCGTGTCGTGTCGCCGGCCGCGCGATCGTGCTCACGACGACCAACGGCACCGCCGCCCTCCACGCCTGCGCGGATGCCGCCGAGGTGCTGATCGGCGGGATCGTGAACCGCACCGCCGTGGCGGCCCGCGCCCGGTCAATGGCGGAGCAGCGGGCCGGCTGCGACGTGCATCTGGTCTGTGCCGGCACGGACGGCGTCGTGACCGAGGAGGACCTGCTCGCCGCCGGCGCGATCCTCGATGCGGCGTCGCGACTGCCCGGGGCGGAAGCCGATGCACTCGATGGGCCGGCCGCCGTCGCGATCTCCCTGTATCGCTCCACGGTCGCCCGGGGCCCCACCGTTCCGGATGCGATCGTCCACGCGTTTGCGAATTCGCTCGGCGGACGCAATTTGATCGAGCTGGGCATGGGACGGGATCTGACCGCGTCGGCGGCGATCGACTCGTTGCCGATCGTGCCCCGGCTCGATTGCAGCACGGGCTGGCTGTCGGAGTCGACCGCCGACGACGGCGGCGGTCGGCAAGAGTCGATCTGCCGGTGACCCGGTTCCGGGCGGATTGTTACACTCTCACCTCCGATCAACAAAAAGGAACGCGCCTCCATGGCGCGGCTACAGATGGAAAAGCAGAACGAACAATCGCGGATGGACCGGATCGTGTCGCTGGCCAAACGCCGCGGCTTCATCTTTCAGTCGAGCGAGATCTACGGCGGCCTGAACGGTTTCTGGGACTACGGGCCCTTGGGCGTGTCGCTGAAGCGGAACCTCAAGGAATGCTGGTGGCACGACATGGTCGCCGGTCACGACGAGTTGGCCACACCGGCCGGCGCGGCCGAGCCCTACGAGATGGCCGGCCTCGACTGCACGATCATCATGCACCCGCAGGTCTGGAAGTGCTCCGGCCACTTCGATCTCTTTCACGATTGGATGATCGATTGCCGTGAATCGAAGCGGCGCTACCGCTACGACCACCTCCATGGCCGCTGGGCCGTCCACCGTGGCAAGAAGATCTTCGTCGTCACCGACCAGTCGGGGGACGAGGCGCTTCCCCACACGGTCACCCGGGCCCAGAAGTTCTTCGGCGTGCGGGCCAACAAGATCGCCGAGATCGAGTGGGAGGGCGACCTCGTGCCGCTGGCCGGCAACGTGGCCCTCGGGGAAGCCCTCGGGCCGGATGCGTCGGAGCCCGGCACGCTGACGGAGCCCCGCGAATTCAACCTGATGTTCGAGACCCGGATCGGGGCGCTCGCCGGCAACGACGACGATCGCGCATTCCTGCGGCCCGAGACGGCGCAGGGCATTTTCGTGAATTTCAAGAACGTGGTCGACACGTCGCGGGTGCGGGTGCCGTTCGGCATTGCGCAGATCGGCAAGAGCTTCCGCAACGAGATCACGCCACGAAACTTCACGTTTCGCTCCCGTGAGTTCGAGCAGATGGAGATCGAATTCTTCTGCAAGCCGGCCGACTCGGCCGCCTGGTACCGCTACTGGCGTGACCGCCGCTGGCAGTGGTATCTCGACCTCGGCCTGACGGCCGGCAAACTGCAGCTGCGCGAGCATGCAGCCGACGAGCTCTCCCACTACTCCGTCGGCACGGCCGACATCGAATATGCGTTTCCATTCCTGAATCCCGGCGAGTTTGGCGAACTGGAGGGAATCGCCCATCGCGGCGACTTCGACCTGCGGAGCCACATGGAGGGCAAACTCGTCCGCAAGGATGGCCAGCTCGTCGTCGAGACGGGCGACGACGGCAAGCCCCGGCACCGCGGCAGCGGCAAGGATCTCTCGTACTTCGACGACATCTCGCGGGAGCGATACGTGCCGCACGTCATCGAGCCCTCGGCCGGTGCCGACCGAGCGGTGCTCGCCTTCCTCTGCGACGCCTACCACGAAGACGAGGTGCCCGACGAGGACGGCAAGCCCCGTAGCCGCACCGTGCTGAAACTGCACCCGCGGCTGGCCCCGCTCAAGGCGGCGATCCTGCCCCTGGTGAAGAAGGATGGCATGCCGGAGGTTGCCATCGAGCTCTATCGGAAGCTCAAGCCGCACATGGCCTGCATGTACGACGAGAAGGGCTCGGTCGGGAGGCGTTACGCCCGGCAGGACGAGGCCGGCACGCCCTGGTGCCTGACGGTCGACGGACAGACGCTCTCCGACAGGACTGTCACGCTCCGCGACCGCGACTCGCTCACGCAGACCCGCGTGTCGATCGAAGAATGCGTCGACATGCTCCGTGAAAAACTCAGGTAGGACAGGCTTCAGCCTGTCGCGTTCCTCATGCGCCCCGCCATCGCCACCGTCTGTTCGCTCGACAGCCCGCTCGAGACAATTCTCGAGGAGTATGCCGCTGCCCATTGCGACGCGATCGATCTCTGGCTGGGTCACGCCGCGGGATTCCTGGAAAGGCACGGCCCGTCCGCGCTGAAGGAACAGCTTGCCAGTCAGGGGATCGTCGCCGTTGCCGCGAGTTTTCAGGGCGGCCTGCTCACGAGCCAGGGGGAGGCACGGCTCGAGCACTGGCGGCATTTCGAGGAGCGGCTTCCGCTCTTACGGGATCTCGGCATCCCGGTGCTCGTCATCGCCGGCGACGCCTTCGGGCCGCTTGGCCCCCAGGATCTGTCCCGGCTCTCGATGAGCCTGTCGGAGGCGGCGAAGCGGGCGGCCGATGCGGGCGTGAAGTTGGCGCTCGAGTTCGACGCGCGGGCGAGTTTTCCCAACAACCTGCAGTCGGCCGTGGCCCTCGTCGACGACGTGGGCCATCCGGCGCTCGGCATCTGCCTCGATTGGTTTCACTTCACGGTGGGCCCGAGCAAACCGCTCGATCTCTCCCTGCTCTCCCGCGACAACCTCGCCCACGTGCAACTCTCCGACATCGTCGACGTACCCCGTGAAATGGCGAGCGACTCCGACCGCATCCTGCCCGCCGAAGGCTCCTCGCCCCCCGACGACCTCATCCGCCGGCTCACGGAGATTGGCTACACGGCCGCCATCAGCATCGAACTCCAAAACCCACGACTCTGGCGGGTTCCGCCACGCCAATTTGGGGAGATCGCCATGACATCGTTGCGCAAACTGCTCGGCCAAGCGCAGATGGAGGGCGGCCGTTAGGCTGCCACTGCTTCAGCACGTGCCAACCTGCCGCATCGTGAGCCCGATGTGCCGGCCGGTCACTGAGGAGCCGGGATCGGCGGAAGCTCGCGGAGCATTGGAGTTTTCGCTGGGTTGAGGTCAGCCCTACCGCATGGCCCCGGTGCGAAAAATCCACGCGACAAGACTTTTGCCGTCCCGGCGACCAATGCGGGTTGTGTCCGCCACTCAGCAAGCAGCCTCTAAGGATAATCCTTGAGCAAATTGCTGCGGGCCTCGATCTCGTCGATGGGCCGCAGGTGCTTTTCGGCCCCCGGCGCGAGGATCGCGAAATGGCGGGCGCCGGTCAGGGCGTCGACCAGCTGGTGGCAGAAGCCCGCGTGGGTCACCCAGAGTTTCGAATCGAAACGCCGCAGATCGACGGCCACGGAGTAGGTGCGGAGCGTCTTGCGACGGTTTTTCACGTATTGCGGAAAGTAGGAGAGCGCGAGCTCCCGGAGCGATCGATAGATCGGGTCGCGATACCGTAAAAACGGGCTGTTGCTCTTGGAGATCGCGCCCCAGCAGCGGCCACGACGAAACAGGGCGACGACGTGGTCGACGTCGCCGCGGGCCGCTCCCATGTCCATCAGCAGCGGCGGGAGGCCCGCCAGCCACAGGGCACAGCCCGCCACGAATGCACCCTCCACGCAGTGGGCCCGGTTTTGCCGAAGCACCTCCGCCACCGACAGGGCCGTGGGGCCGTCCGCCTCATAGTTCCAAGGGATCTCGGCCACAAAATCCTGGATCCGCTCCGGCGTGCGAAGCTGGGCAATTGTGGCAGCAGCCGCCGGCGACAGGCCCAACTGCATGCCCACGCGGATGCGGGCGGTGGGTGGCTGGTTTCGAGGCAGGTTTTCCATGACAGCCTTGTACCGAATGCTCGCCAGTTTCGCATGCTTCCTGATAAATTTTGGGGGTCAGACGAGTAGTTTCCTCGTGGAGACAGCCGGCATGGTCGTGATTCCGCAGTCGCTCGTTCGCAAACCTGCAATGGCTCGTCGCTGGGGCGTGGCCCTGCTCGTCGTCGCGACGCTCCTTGCGTCGTTCCTTCCGCAGTCGGCATCAGCCTGGCCCTGCCGGTGGCAGGCCGACTTCTGCGGCTATCATCCTGCCTGCTTCAGGCAGTTTGTCTGCCGTCCAATCTGTGGCCTCGGATACGCTGGCGGCCTCGGCTACAGCTTCAGCGTTGGTGGCTATGGCTTCGCGAGCTACCGCAGTTCCTCATCCTGGACGCCCGGCTTGTATTCGGGCTGTTTCTATCCAGCATTCGGCTGCGGCTGGTATCCGTACAATCCGGTGATCTACACGCCCCCGTTTAACTGCTATCCGTCCGCGTTCGCTCCCGTCTACGGACCGGCCGGCGTACTGCCGTTCATGGGCATCGGCGTTGCGTCGAGTCCTGCGTCGAGCGTGCAAGCGATCGCCGCGTGGCCAGCAGCCGTGCGGCACTCGGCTCCAGTCGCGGTGCGATCCAGCAACACCGAAGCGCGGCTGCGGGCAGGCCGGCTCGTGGCCGTGGGCGATCGTCACCTGCGGGATGCCATCGACACTCCAGCCAAGCTTGTGAAGGCGCTCGATGCCTATCGCCGTGCGGCGACGATCGCAGCCGACCAGCCCGATACCCACCTCCGGCAGGCGATTGTGCTGACCGCGCTCAATCGCGGTGACGACGCGGCCTCTGCTGTGGCTCGCACCGCGGCCATCGACGCCCGTCTTGGAAAAGGACCGCTGGCGGCCGGACCGATCACGCAGGTCGGCCCCACGCCGCTCGCCGCCCGCAGCGCAAGCCTGCTTGGCCGCATCTTCAAGGACAGCCCCGCCGGCGACGATGCGGAGGTCAACTGGATTGCCGATCGCTGGTCACGGCAGTGGGCGGATGAAGCCAGCGCCGTGGCCCTGAAGTAAACCTGCCGCTCCCCGGAACACCAAAGGTGGGTATTCTTGGGGCATGATGACAGACTCGCAACGCTCAGCGGACTCCCCTCCAGCCCTGTGTGAACGCATCGACCTGGGGTCGGACGGCGGCCTCAGCAGGCTCGACACCCTCCGCACCAAACTGGTTTCGCAGGGAGAGATGGTGAGCCCCGCTGGCCGCCAGCGAACGATCGATGTCTTCGGCGAGCCACTCACGCCGCGACAGGTCGTCGAGCGGATCTGCTCCGATGTGCGCAGCACAGGGCTCGCAGCCCTGCTCGACTACACGCGGCGAATCGACGGCGTGAACGTCAGCCGCGAGAATCTCTTCGTGACGGCCGACGCGCTCGCCGCGGCCCATGCGGCCGTCGGCAGCGAATTTCTCGCGGCCGTCAAGCGGATCAGACAGCGCGTCGAACGCTTCCAGCAGGCAGTCTTGGTTCGCGATGTGGAAGTGCCGCTGCCCGGCGGCGGCATCCTGCGGCAGCGGTATCTGCCGCTCGACCGGATCGGCGTCTGCGTGCCCGGCGGTGCGGCGGCCTATCCGTCGACGCTCCTGATGACCGTGGTGCCGGCCCAGGTGGCCGGCGTGAGGGAGATCGTCGTGGTTGCGCCGCCGACGAAATTTGGATCGGAAAACATCCACGTGCTGGCGACATGCCACGAGCTGGGCGTGACGACCGTGGTCCGGGCCGGCGGCGCCCAAGCCGTGGCCGCGATGGCCTACGGCGTCGAGGGGCTCGCCCGCGTCGACAAGATCGTCGGCCCTGGCAATCTCTTCGTCGCGCTCGCCAAGGAGCACGTCTATGGCGACGTGTCGATCGACTCGATCGCGGGTCCGAGCGAAATCGTGATCGTGGCCGACGAAGCGGGAAGCCCCGAATACATCGCCGCCGACATGCTCGCGCAGGCCGAGCACTCCCCCGGCTCGGCGATCCTGCTGACGGCCAGCGTTGCGCTCGCCGATCAGGTGTCGGCCGCGCTCGAACGGCGCGTGGCCGTGCTCGAACGCGGCGACCTCACCCGCGACAGCCTCGCCCGGTTTGGGGCGATCGTGGTCACGCGGAGTGACGAGGAGTCTGCGCAGCTCGCCAACGAACTCGCCGCCGAGCACCTCTCGATCGACACGGTCGACCCGGAGGCCACGCTCACGAAGATCCGCCACGCCGGCGCCGCCTTTCTTGGTCCTTACAGCCCCGTGGCCGCGGGCGACTACGCTGCCGGCCCGTCGCACGTGCTGCCCACGGGGGGCACGGCCCGATTCGCGGCCGGCCTCTCGGCCAATGAGTTCCTGCGCGGCGGCAGTGTCATCAGGCTCGCGCGGGCGGATCTCGTCGCGATCGCCGACGACATCAAGACGCTCGCCGATACGGAAGGCCTCACGGCCCACCGCAGGAGCGTGGAAGCGCGCATCGAGTGAGCTGTGGGAGGGGTTGTCCACGCGACAAGACTTCTGCCGTCCCCGAGCCTGCTTGGGCTTGCCGGGGTCCGTTTCGATCGATTGTGACGCCTGTACGCCCTCGCCCTGAGGTCCGCAGCGGCGTGAGGTAGACTTCCTGGAATGAGCACGAACCCCGCCTCCACTGCGAACTCTCTCGTCCGCCCCGCTATCGCGGCGCTGGCCGGCTACGTGCCCGGTGAGCAGCCGCAGGGGGGCAAATGGATCAAGCTCAACACCAACGAAAACCCCTACGCTCCGTCCCCCGCCGTCGCCCGGGCGATCATCGCCACGGCAGCCGGCCGCACGCTTGCCAAGTATCCCGATCCGCTGGCGACCGTGTTTCGGATGCGGGCGGCCGAGATTCTCGGCGTCGATCCCGACTGGATCATCTGCGGGAACGGCAGCGATGACCTGCTGACGATCCTGGTCCGCACGTTCGTCGGAGCAGGGGAGTGCCTGCGGATGCCATATCCGAGCTACATCCTCTACCGCACGCTCGCCGGCATCCAGGGCGCCACCTGCGACGAATTTCACTATTCCGCCGACTGGACGCTCGCCGACGGCTTTGCCGCACCGCAGTCGGCCGCCGGCGACGACGTGAAACTCGCGATCATCGCCAATCCCAACAGTCCGTCGGGCACGCTCCTGTCTCCCGGGCGCATCAAGGAACTCGCCGACCGTCTGCCGTGCGCACTCGTGGTCGACGAGGCCTACGGGGACTTCGCCGATTCAAACTGCCTCGATCTCGTCAGGCAGAACGACCGGGTCATCGTCACGCGGTCGTTCAGCAAGTCGTATGCCCTCGCCGGCCTGCGGTTCGGCTTCGCCGTGGCCCAGCCGCACGTGATCGAGCAATTGCTCAAGGTGAAGGATTCCTACAACTGCGATGCCCTGTCGATCGCGGCCGCGACTGCGGCCATCGACGACCGGGCCTGGCTCGCCGAGAACCGGGCGAAGATCATCGCCACGCGGCGGCGACTGACCGACGCCATGCGCGGGCTCGGCTACGACGCCGTCGAGAGTCAGGCTAACTTCGTCTGGTGCACCCATCCGACGCGGCCGCACAAGCCGGTCTACGAGGCCCTGAAGAAGCAGGGCGTCCTCATCCGCTTCATGAACTACGCCGGCTGGGGCGACGGCCTGCGGATCACCGTCGGCACCGACGCGGAGATCGACGCCTTCCTCGCCTGCATGAAGACCCTCTGAGCAAACCACGGAACATCCCATGGCACGCACCGCGACCGTCACCCGCAACACCGCCGAAACGAAGATCAGCCTGTCGCTCGTCCTCGACGGCGCCGGTAAGGCCGACATCCAGACCGGCCTCGGCTTCTTCGACCACATGCTCACGCTGCTGGCCGGCCACGCGTTGTTCGACCTCACGGTTCGCTGCGCCGGCGACCTGCACGTCGACGGCCATCACTCGGTCGAGGATGTCGGCCGCGCCTTCGGCACCGCGCTCAAGGAATGCCTGGGCGACCGCCGCGGCATCCGCCGCTACGGCCACTCGATCATCCCGATGGACGAGGCCCTCGCCACCGTCGCCGTCGACCTCGGCGGCCGTGCGGCCTGCATCTTCGCGGTCGATTTCCCGGTGCCCACGATCGGCACGTTCGACGCACAACTGGTCGAAGTGTTCTGGGAGAGCGTGGCCGCCACGGCCGGTGCCAATTTCCACGCCGTTCTGCACCACGGCCGCAACGGCCACCACATCGCCGAAGCCGTCTTCAAGGCGGCCGCCCGGGCGCTGCGTGTGGCCGTGGAGCCCGACCCCCGCCAGCCCGGCATTCCGAGCACGAAGGGCACGCTGACGCAGCAGTAGGCCGAACTGCAGCCCGTCAGGGGCCCGGGCACGGCTTCGCGGGCGTCGTTTACTCGTTGACGAACGTCTCGAGAAACCGGGCAAGGCTGTGGAAGTCGCTGCCGCGCTCCACGTAGCGGACGACCGTCACCAGCGTGTTGGGATCGATCAGCTCATCGAACGGCACGTAGTTGAGGTCGAGCTGGCCGGACACGCTCACCATCACGCCGTTCAGGCCGCGCTCGGCAAGGGCCCGGAAGGCGCCCACGCCCAACTGGCTGCCGAGCATGACGTCGAAGGCGTGCGGCTTCGCGCAGCGGGCCTCGTAGCCGAGTTGTAGACCGACGACCTTCCGAGACCGGCCGGTCTGCTTCTTGTATTCATCCGACACGAGCTTGGCGAACATCCGCCCAAGCTGGACGTGCGAGATCGAGATGTGGCCGTGCTCGTCCCGCGGGACTCCCTCCAGGCTCTTGGCAGGCAGATACTCGGCGAGCCCCTCGGCCATCACGATCACGCCATATTGCTTGCCCTCCTGCTCCTCGCGAACCCGCATCGTCTTCACGATCCGATTCACGACCTCTTCGATGTTCATCACGGGCTTGAGGCGCGTCTGGCCGGTGGAATCGGTGACGGTTTCCTCGCCACGGAACTTTCCGTGGATGTCCTCGACGCTGATCACGAGGCTCGCTTCGCCGGCGATCGCCGCGCCGTACGACAGCCAGCCGGCACTGCGGCCCATCGTTTCGCAGAGGAAATAGGACCGGCTCGCATCCGCATCGAACAGAAGGTTGCGGATCTCGCTGCCCAGCGTGTCGACGGCGGTGAAGTAGCCGAACGTGAAGTCGATCCCCATGTAGTCGTTGTCGATCGTTTTCGGCAGATGGACGACCGGGATCCGCAGGCTGTCGGCGGGCAGACGATCCTGGTAGAGCTTGAACTTGTTGGCCGATTTCAGCGTGTCGTCGCCACCGATCGAGATCAAAGCCTCGACACCGAGGGACCGCAGGCCGTCATACACGTTCTTGAGCAGTTGCACCCGCTGGGGATCGTCGAGATGGGCCGGCGACGAGACGTGCTTGCCGGGATTGGTCCGCGCCGTGCCGAGCATGATGCCCTGACCGGACCGCGTCCGCTTGAGAAACTCCGGCGTCACCTTGATGTAGTCCTGGCCTTCGACCAGCGGCCGGGCCGGGGAGTAGTCGGCCAGCGACGAATACCCGTGCTTCATGCCGATGACCTCGGTGCCGTTTCTCATGAACGACGTCGCGGCGGTGGAGATCACGGCGTTGGCGCCAGGGGCGGGACCGCCGGCAAACAGGATGGCGACGCGGCGAAACTGGTGCACCGCCTTCGGCGGACGCGACAACGACTCACTCATGGATTCCTCCGGGAAAAAATTGCTTCAGTCGTATGAACGTTATCCTGCAGGTGAGGTTGCGGACGTCCGCAACGCGACCACCATTTCGGGGACTTGCGGGCCGGGCGACCGGCTTCCGCTACTTGGCGAGCATCCGCTCGACGAACGTGGTGTCGACCTGCGCCTCGTGGAAGGCGGTGTTGGTGAGCACCTCCAAATGGATCGGCACGGTCGTCTTGATCCCCTCGATCCGCAGTTCCTTGAGGGCCCGGATCATCGTGTCGATTGCCTCGCGGCGGGTCGGCTGATGAACGATCAATTTGCCGACGAGTGAGTCGTAGTGTGGCGGAACCACGTAGCCGGTGGTGGCGTGGGAATCCCACCGCACGCCGAAGCCGCCCGGCGCGACGATCCGCTCGATGCGGCCGGGACAGGGGCGGAAGTTGGCCGCCGGATCCTCGGCATTGATCCGGCACTCGATCGCGTGTCCGTGGGCCACGATATCCTTCTGCACGAGGCCGAGCTTCTCGCCGGCGGCGACGCGAATCTGCGCCTTCACCAGATCGATGCCCGTCACCATCTCGCTGACGGGGTGCTCGACCTGGATGCGGGCGTTGACTTCGATGAAGTAAAAGTTGTCCTGCTGGTCGACGATGAATTCGACCGTGCCGGCCGAGAAATAGCCGGCGGTTTTCGCCAGCCGCACCGCGGCCTCGCACATCTTCCGGCGGGTTTCCTGTGGCAGCCGGGGCGATGGGCTTTCCTCGATCAGCTTCTGGTGCCGCCGCTGCGTCGAGCAGTCGCGTTCCCACAGGTGGACGATATTGCCGTGCTGGTCGCCCAGAATCTGGATCTCGACATGCCGGGGCCGCTCGACGTAGCGCTCGATATAGATGCCGGCATTGCCAAACGCGGCCTGGGCCTCGGCCGAGGCCTGCTGCCAGGCGCTGGCGAGCGACAGATCGTTGGCCGCCACCCGCATGCCTTTGCCACCGCCGCCGGCCGTCGCCTTCAGCAGCACGGGAAAGCCGATCTCGCGGGCGACCTTCACCGCCTCCTGTTCGCTGCCGATCAGTCCGTCGCTGCCCGGCACGGTGGGCACGCCCGCCTCGCGGGCCAACGCCCGGGCGGAATTCTTGTCGCCGACGCGTTCCATCGCCTCGGGCGTGGGGCCGATGAAACCGATGTCACACGATCGGCAGACTTCGGCGAAGTGGGAATTCTCGGAGAGAAATCCGTAGCCCGGGTGGATCGCCTGCACGTTGCCGATCTCGGCGGCGCTGATCACGCGGTCGATCCGCAGGTAACTGTCAGCGGCGCGAGCGGGGCCGACGCAGATCGTCTCGTCGGCCAGTTCGAGATAGGGCGCTCCGCGGTCGGCCTCGCTGAAGATCGCCACCGTCTCAATGCCCATTTCACGGCAGGCGCGAATCACCCGCAGGGCAATCTCACCGCGATTGGCTATCAGGATCCGTTTGAACATCTTTGCTTGAAACCGGGGACTCGCCTGCAAACAGGGGGCATCGTCGCTGCTGCGACCTGCCGAAGGATCAGCCCTCTGGGTCGACCTTGATCAGCGGCTGACCAAACTCGACCGGCGCGCCGTTTTCCACGAGGATTGCCACAACCTGCCCCGAGACGCCGGCCGGGATCTCGTTGAAAACCTTCATGGCCTCGACGATGCAGACGGTCTTCTCGGGGCCGATCCGGTCGCCGACCTTCACGAACGTGGGCGTATCCGGTCCCGAGGCCCGGTAGAACGTCCCGACCATGGGGCTCTTGATCACGAGCATCCGCGAGTCGGCTGGCGATTCCTTCGGCCCGGTTTCGGCGGCGGCAACCGTGGCCCGTGGTGCGGCGGCCACGGGCGGGGCAGAAACCACCACCTCGCCGCCCCGCTTGATGCGAACCCGCTGGTCCGCCTGCTTGAGGTCCACTTCCGACAGGTCGTGCTCCTTCATCAGCTCGATGAGCTGCCGGACTTTTTTGACGTCGAAAATATCGCCCGATTTTTGCGCGGCACTCATGAGCGGGGCCTGTCTCCTTGGCAGCCGGATCCATTGACGGTTCGGGGCGAAGGTAGCCCCTGCGCAGCATTCCAGTCAAGGTAAAAGCCCTCCGACCCCGGCAATACCGCCCCTGAAGCGTCGCGATTCGGTGTGTCGCGATCCGGCACTCCTGCCGGCACGGGGCCAATCCTGTAGATTTCGTCATCCCCGAGTCGCGTAACGCATGCCATTGACCTCTGTTCCCGCCGATCTGCCCCGGCTTCCGCCCCGTGATCGTCACACGAGCAAACGCGACTACGGCCGCGTGCTGGTCGTCGGCGGTGCCGCAGGCATGGCCGGTGCCCCGGCGCTCTCGGCGCTGGCGGCACTCCGCAGCGGCGCCGGGCTGGTGGAACTGGTCGTGCCCGACTCGGTCGTGGCGATCGCCGCCGGCTTCGATCCCTGCGTGATGACCCGGGGCCTCGCGGCAGACGCCGACGGTGGGTTTTCCAACGCGGCCCTGGCCACGATTCTCGAGCGGGCCGCCGGGGCCGATGCCGTGGCCGTCGGTCCCGGCATCGGCCGTTCAGCGGCGACGCAGCAGATCGTGCTCGCGCTCTGGGAGCAGCTACGGCAACCGGCCGTCTTCGATGCCGATGCGCTCTGGGCCCTCGCGCAGGTCGACCGAGAACGGCTCGCCCGCCATGCCGGCCCGCGGGTGCTGACGCCGCATGCGGGCGAGATGCAGCGGCTGCTCGGTCGGCAGTCGCCGGGTGAAGGGGTGCCGGGCGCGCGGGCGATGCTCGAAGCCGCCGCAGCAGCGCTGGCGGAAGCGATCGACGCGGTGATCGTGCTCAAGGGGCCGGCGACATGCATCGTGGGTGCCGGGCAACGCCTCCACAACGAGACGGGGAATCCCGGCATGGCCACGGCCGGGGCGGGCGATGTGCTGACCGGGGTTGTGGCCGCGTTGTTGTGTCAGTGGATCGGCGGTGCGCTGCTCGAGCCGCGTGCCGCCGCGCGGCTGGCCGCGTGGGTACACGGCCATGCCGGCGACATTGCCGCGCAGCGGTTCGGAGAGATCTCGCTCATCGCGCGGGACATCCTCGAGGCGCTGCCGGAGGCCTTCAAAGCCGTGGTTCAAACAGGCTGAAGCCTGTCCTACTTGCGGTGCCGTGCCGCGAGCATGGCCATCCGCGTGACATCGACGACGGCGGCGTCGCGGGCGATCCAGAGCCGCCTCTCCGCGGCCGGGGCCACGAGATGACCGCCGGTGAACGACCCGAATGCCGGCAGGACGAGCAGCGACGGCTCCGCGACGAAGCAGCGGTCGGCAATGCGGTCGCCACCCGGGCTGCGGATCGCGAGTTTGGGATGGAGGTGGCCGCCGATGGCGAACTGGCCGCGGCTGGCGGGCGCGACCACGCTCGCCGGCTCGTGGACGAAGTGAAACGGTGGCTCGTCGAGCACGGGCAGGCAGGCGTCGAGGCCGAGATTACGCGGAATTCTGCCCACGCCGCGGTCGTGATTCCCGAGCACGAGCAGGCATTCGACACCGGCGATCCGCCGCCGAAATTCCCGAAACTCCTCGAACACCCGGTCTGTGCAGCCGCCCTTGGCATGAAACAGATCTCCGAGGACAACCAGCCGCTTCACGAACTGCTCGGCCACCAGCCGCTCCAGCCGCGCGAGATCGTGCTGCGCCGATCCCTCCGGCACGGGGATGCCGACGCGACGGAAGGCCGCCGCCTTGCCGAGGTGCAGGTCGGCGACGAGGAGCGTCTGCGACGCCGTGACGACGGCCGCGCGGCCTGGCAGGAGGCGGATGTCGGCGTCGTCTGCCGTGGAAATATTCATGGTGCTGCGTCGCCGGCCATCAGCCGGCGGCGGCCTCTTCAAGCTCTCTCGCCATCTCGGTGATCCGTTCCAGCCAGCCCTGGGTCGAGAGCCGCGACTGGATCTGCTCGGCCCAGATCGGAAAGGCCAGCGGCGAGAGCCGTGGCGTGTCGATGACCACGATCTCCTGGGTCGCGATCCTCTCGAGCGCCGCCCGGAGCCGCTGAAACTCGAACTGCTGTTCGAGCACTTCGCGACGGGCCTGCGCGAGCAGCATGTTCTCGGCGTCGTGCTCGGTCAGCACGTCGAAGATGAGGCCGGCCGAGGCCTGCGTCTGCCGGTTTGTCTGCCGGGCTCCCGACACGAGGCCGGCCACGCGGGCGATCTCGCGGAAGTGCCGCTTTGCCATCTCGGTGCCGTTCAGGCACTGCATCAGGTCCGCGAGCAGATTTGTCGGCGACAGGAGCTGCCGCCAGGTGCGTTCGTCGGCGGCGAAGGGCGTGCGGCCGGCGAGCTGCAGCCCCCAGTCGTTGGCCGCGAGGACGAAGGTGTCCGGCTTCCGGCTGGCGATCCGCCAGGCGACGAGCGCGGCCAGGCCGTCGTGCACGAGGCGGCCGGCGAAGGGAAACAGGAACGCATGCTGCCCGTCGCGAGAGTGGGCCCGCTCGATCAGCAGCGTGTTCGGATCGGGCAGCCGGCTCCACTGCGATTGAATCTCGAGCAGTGGCAGCACCGCCTGCACCTCACGCGGTGCCCGCCGCTTGCCCGGCGCCGACCGCACGAGCTCCAGCACGGCGGCTGAGAGCAGCATCGAGAGGGGCATCCGGCCGCCATTCCAGCGGGGCACCTGCAGGTTCGCCGTGCCGCGGGCCCGCTTCACCCACGCGGTGAGGCCGTCGAAGCGGAAGAGCTTGAGCGGTCGGCCTGCGAACAGGAACCGGTCCCCCTCGTTCAGTCGCGAGATAAACGATTCTTCGACCGTGCCGAGCCGGCCGCCCCGCAGCCATTTCACGTCCACCGTGGCTGCGCCGGTGATCGTGCCGATCGACATGCGATGTTTCCGCGCAATCGCCTGGCTGGCGATGTACCAGCGGCCGAACCGCTGCTTGATCCGCGCGAAGTCGGGATACGCACCCAGCGCCGGCCCGCCCTGCGCGGCGAAGTCGATCGCCCACCGCCACGACGACTCGTCGAGGCTCGAGAAGGCATGCGTCGACCGCACCTCCGCCAGCAGTTCGGCTTCGCGAAAGCCGCCGCTGCAGGCCACGGTCACGATGTGCTGGGCGAGCACGTCGACCGCTCCGACGAGCGGCGGGCGGGCCTCGACCACGCCGGCCTCCGCGGCCGTGCGGGCCGCCGCGCACTCGATGAGCTCGAGTGCGTGGGTTGGCACGCAGACGAGCCTGCCGGTGGCTCCGGGAGCGTGACCGCTGCGGCCCGCCCGCTGCAGGAGCCGTGCGATCCCCTTCGGACTGCCGATCTGCAGCACCTGTTCGACGGGGCCGAAGTCGACGCCGAGGTCGAGGCTCGACGTGGCGACGACGCATTTCATGGTTCCGCGTCGCAGGCCGTCCTCGGCGCGGGTGCGCAGCTCGCGGTCGACCGACCCATGGTGCAGGGCGATCGTGGCTTTCCAGTCGGGCCGCGCGGTGCCGATGGCCTCGAACCAGCGTTCCGCCTGCGCGCGGGTGTTGGTGAAGACGAGCGTCGTCGCTGCCCGTTCGATTGTCGCGATCACCTGCGGCAGGAGCCGCATCCCCATGTGTCCCGCCCACGGGAAGCGTTCCATCGGCTCGGGGATCAGCGTCTCGATCACGAGCCGTCGCGGGATGTCGGCCTTCACGAGCCGCGCCGCGTCGGCCCCTGCGGGGCCGACCAGCGCCGCCACCGCTTCGTCGAGATTGGCGAGCGTGGCGGAGAGGCCCCACGTGCAGAGGCCGGGGGCGAGCGTCCGCAGGCGGGCCAGCGCGAGCTCCGTCTGCACGCCGCGCTTCGTCGAGAGCAGTTCGTGCCATTCGTCGACGACCACGGTCTCGAGGCCGGCAAAAATGTCGTGGGCGTCGTCGAGTGAGAGCAGGATCGAGAGGGTCTCGGGGGTGGTGACGAGGGCGTCGGGCCAGCGGGCACGAAGCCGCTGGCGTTCGCCGGCCGATGTGTCGCCGGTTCGTAGTCCCACCCGCCACTGGCCGTCGAGCCAGTCGCCACGGAGGTCGGCGAGCGGCTCTTCGAGCGCCCGCACCGTGTCGGCCGCGAGCGCCTTGAGCGGCGTCAGCCAGATGATCCGCGGCCCGCCCCGTGCACTCTGCGGCTGGTCACGACCGGTCGTGGCGGCGCGCCCGTGAGAGCGAGCCAGGGCCCCGAGCCAGGCAGCGAGCGTCTTGCCGGTACCGGTCGGCGCGTGCAGGAGGCCGCTGGCCCCGTCGAGCATGTTTCGCCAGACCGTTTCCTGAAACGGAAACGGCTTCCAGCCGCGGCCGCGGCACCATTTCCGCAGACGGGTGACCGCCGGTGGGGTCGCGGCCGAAGGCTGTCTGGCAACACGCGGTTGCCGGCGGGTGACGCGGGGAACGGTCATGGCGTCGGCTCCGTCACGGCGGGGCTGCCGATCATCCGCACCAGTTCGTCGAGGCCGGCCGCATCTGCCGGCTGCTTGTCCCGCCGCCAGCGCGAGATCCGGGGGAACCGCACCGACACGCCCGACTTGTGCCGCGTGGAGAGGGCAACGCCCTCGAAGGCGAGTTGAAACACGAGCGTCGGCTCAACGACCCGCACGGGTCCATGCTTTTCGCGGGTCGTCGACCGCACGATCCGATCGACCTCCACGATCTCGGCGTCGGAGAGTCCCGAATACGCCTTTGCGATCGGCACGAGCCGGCCTTCGTGCCAAAGCCCGAGCGTGTAATCGCTGTGCAGACCGGCGCGACGGCCGTGGCCGGCCTGTGCGTAGAGGAGCACCGCGTCGATCTCGAGCGGCTCGATCTTCCACTTCCACCAGTCGCCGCGGGTGCGTCCCACTCCGTAGGCTCCGGACCGCCGCTTGAGCATCAGGCCCTCGACACCGCGGCTTCGCGCCGTGGCCCGCGCGGCGGCGAGGTCTGCCCACGACGCCGCGGCGAGGCAGGGGGAGAGCCAGAGCGTGTGCCCGTCCGCAAACGGACGGCTCTCCGCGGAGACCGTCGCCGCGTTCACCGCCGGCGGCCCAAGACGCTCAAGGCGGCTGCGGCGCTCGGCGAGCGGCAGACCGCGCAGGTCGTTGCCCGACTCCTCGAGCAGGTCATAGGCCACGAAGCCGCACGGCACTTCGGCGATGAGTTTCTTCGTCGTTCGCTTGCTGCTGATCCGCCGCGAGAGCGCTGTGAATCCCAGCAGCCGCCCGTCGCGGATCGCGAGCAATTCGCCATCGAGCACGGTGCCCGCAGGCAGCGCCGCGGCCGCGGCGACGATCTCCGGAAAGGCGGCGCTGACGAGCTCTTCGCCGCGGGTCCACACGGCCACCGCGCCGCCGCGGCAGACGAGCTGCGCCCGCGCGCCGTCCCATTTCCATTCCGCCTGCCAGTCGGCGACGGGGCCGAGTTCGGGCGGCTCCTGCGCGAGCGGAGCGGCGAGAAAAAACGGATACGGCTGTCGTGAATCCTGTTCCGTCGGCTCCGGATCGAGGAGTTGCCGGTAGGTGTCGGCGGTGTGCGTGTCGCGACCCATCAGCCGGTGGGCCATCACGGCGGGATCGACGCCCGCGACCTCCGCGAGCGCCCGCGCCACGAGCGTTTGCGAGACGCCCACCCGGCAGCCACCCGTGAGCAGCTTGTGCCAGACGATCCGCTCTTGCATGCCCAACCGCCGCCAGACGTTGACCACGATCTCGCGTTTGCGTTCCTCGGGCTCGGATCGCAGCCGGTCGATCGTCGTGCGAATCAGTTCGGCCAGGCCCGCCGCCTCCGGTTCGGTGCCGGTCGCGGCCGGCGGCAGCACGAGCGCGAGCGTTTCCGCGAGATCGCCCGCCTGCGCATAGCACTCCTCGAGCAGCCAGAGGGGAATGCCCGCCTCCTCCGCCGCCCACTGTCGCAGCAGCGCGGTCGACACGGCGCGGGGCTGCCTGCCGCCGGAGAGCACGTGCAGGGCGCAGGCGGCATCGGCGGCGGGGGCCGCCGCGAAATAGTCCTGCAGCGCCGCGAGTTTCTCGTTCGTGCTCGTGATGGCATCGAGCCGCCAATAAAGTTCGCTGAAGCGTTTCATGGGGCCGACTCCGCGTCGTCGGCGCCGTCGTCGTCGCGGTCATGTCCCCTGTCGTCGTTGTCGGCGCCGTCGTCGTCTTCGGGCTCGGCTTCGTCAGCGTTGGCATCGGCCGCGGCGGACCGCCGATCCGGCACCGCCTCGCCCATGAACCGGGTCGGCAGCGTGCCCGCGTCGAGACCCCGCTCCCGCAGCAGCCGGGCGAGGGCCTCGGTCGCGCCGTGGGTGACGAGCACGCGGCGGGCCCGCGACGCCTCGATCACCTCGAGCAGCCCTGGGAAATCCGCATGATCGGAGACGACGAAGCCCCGGTCGAACCCGCGCCGCCGCCGGATGCCGCGGATCGTCATCCAGCCCGACGCCATTGCCACGCTCACGTCGCCGAAGAGCCGCAGCCAGCGGCTGCCAGCCACCGACGGCGGCGCGATCACCAGCGCCCGGCCGTTGCCCACCTTCCGCGCCCGCGGCGGCACGCCGTCGATCGACGGCAGCCGCACGCCGCTGTCGCGATACGCCCGCACCATCTTCATGACGGCGCCGTGCCCGACGATCGGTCCGATCGAGGGATCGACCATTGCCGCCAGCCGCTGCGCCTTGCCGAGCGCGTAGGCGAGGATCACGCTCGTGCGACCGGCCGCCTGATTCTCCCGCCACCAGGCGTTGATCGCGGCGGCGATCTCAGCGGGATCCTGCCAGCGGTAGAGCGGCAGCCCGAACGTCGACTCCGTGATCAGCACGTCGGCCTCGACGTGCTCGAATGGGGCACAGGTGGGATCGGCCTGCGTCTTGTAGTCACCCGTCACCACCCAGGTGACGCCGGCATGCTCGAGGCGAACCTGCGCCGCACCCAGCACGTGGCCCGACGAGTGGAGCGACACCCGCACACCGTTGATCGTGAGCGACTCGCCGAATCGCAGCGTGTCGATCGGCATGCCACCGCCGACCCGCTCGCGAAGCACGAGTTTGCCCGGTGCCGCGCAGAGATAGCGGGCGCATCCGGGCCGCGCGTGGTCGGCATGGGCGTGCGTGACGATCGCCCGGGGCACCCGCCGCCAGGGATCGACGTGGAAATCCCCCTGCCGGCAATAGAGCCCGTCAGGCGTCAGTTCAAGCAGGTCTGGCATCGCGTCGGGCCTTGTGGCGGCCGCGACGGCGGCCGTGCTGAGACCTGCAGCGTAGCGTGTTGGGGAGCGGCCGGCCTGTCAGCCGGTCAGCGGTAGGCCTGATTGCCCACCGCCGGAAACCGATAGCCGCCGAATCCCAGCGGTGCGTACTTCGGCCAGTCGCCCGGGGTGACGCCCGGCGGCGTGCCGTACATCTTCCAGGTGGGCGTCCGCGGATTGGTGGGCGGCACGAAATACTTCGGCCGGCCGCGGTGGCCCGTCACATAGGGCGACACCCCCGGCTGGTAGGGTGCCTGCCGCTGCGGCGTGCCATGAGAGAGCGGCTTCGGCTCACCGACGCGGCTGATGTCTTCCGCTTGGATGACCGCCGAAAACGCGAGTGCGCAGACCGATACCAGGCAGCAAATCAGCGACGGTGTGCGAGTCATGCCGCGGCGGCTCCAGGGTCTCAAGGAACATCGACACAAAGACGGCGGCAACTTCGCAAAAAGCCAAACTAGGCTGCGCCTGTCAAATGCAACGATTGTAGGGCGGGCGCCGCGCGGTGGTCCGCCGCCGGGGGCGGGCAAAGCCTCCGCTTCGATGCGAGGATACGCCAACTCGCGTCGACTTCGCCCGCCCCCGGCGGCTCGTTTCTCGGATCGCTTACAAGAGGCACAGGCCCGGAGGGCCGGGTTAGCACCTGCGGACGGATGTCCGCCAAGCAAATCACGGCACGACGCCGTGGATTTGCGTGAAGGTGCCACGCCAACTCGCGTCGACTTCGCCCGCCCCCGGCGGCTCGTTTCTCGGATCGCTCACAAGAGGCTCAGGCCCAGCGGACGAATGTCCGCCAAGGAAAGCTCGACAGGATGCCGTGGCTTTCCGAGTCGCTCCCTGAGGAGTCGGGATCGGCGGAAGCTCGAGGAGCATTTGGAATTTTCGCTGCGTTGAGGTCCGCAGCGCCGCACGACGCCATTGCGAAAAATCCACGCGACGCGACTTCCGCCGTCCCGACGACCAATGCGGGTCGTTCGCGCAGGGCAGGAAACGGTCTCAGAGAACCGCAGCCCTACTTCGGCTCCGCGGGCTTCGCATCCTCGCCCGCCGGGCGTCTCTTTGGCTTGCGGGATGACCTGTTCGCGGCCGTCGCCCAGCGGATCGCGACCGGCAGGCTGAAGACCTTCTCGAAGAGGTCGACCCGCCGCTCCGCTCCCCAGATGTCGACCAGCGGTTCCTGATCGGCGACGACGTCGAGCATGGCACCCGAGTCGGTCACCCGCACGATCACGTCGCGGACCTGCTGCGACCGGCTGCGGTCGAGGCCTCCCGCGAGCCGCAGGATCGCCGCCATCCGGTGCACCCGCTGCTGGTCTTCGGCCGAGATGCGGGCCAGATTTTCGTGCTTGCGCTTGGGATGGGCGCCGCGGTGGTAGCGGGCGACGTTGGCGATCAGTTCGAGGTCGTGCCCGCGGATTCCGGGGAGGCGGCTGTTGCGGATCAGGTGATAGCTGTGCTTGTGGTGCTGGTCGTAGTTGATCACGTAGCCCACGTCCTGCAGGCGGGCCGCGCATTCCAGCAGAATCCGGTCGCCCGGCAGGAGCCCGAGTGGTTCGGCCAGTTGCTCGTAGATTCGACCGGCAAGCGCCGCCACTTTCCGGCCGTGCTCGACCTCGCCCGAACAGGCGGCCGCCAGCCGCTCGATCGCCGCGTCGCGGAGCACCGGGTCGTCGGCTGCGGCCGCCGGAGCGGCGCCCAGCACGTCGTCGATCATCTCCCGCACGAGTCCATCGCGGACACCGCGGGTGTGGATCACGAGCGTGTTCACGCGAAAGCGTTTGAGAAGCGCGTCGACGATCGTCAGGCCGGCGATGATGATGTCGGCGCGGTCGGGCGTCATGCCGGCCATGCTGCGGCGGGCCCGCAGCGGCATCTTTCGCAGCCGATCGAGCAAGTGCCGCAGTTCGGCCTGCGACACCTTGTAGCCGCCGACGGGCACGTCGGCCTGCTTCTTCGTGGCCATGATGAGTTCGGCCAGCGTCGTGAACGTGCCTCCGCAGCCGACGAGGAAATGCGGGGCGAAGAGCGGCCGGGTGGTCCGCTTCTTGAGGCAGGAGGCGACCTCCTCCTCCATTCGCGCGAAGTCCTCAGGCAGCGCGGTCTCACCGAGGCCGAACTGCTCCGTGAGCCGGACCGCACCCAGGGGTGTCGAGAAAATTGATTCGATCAGGTTGCCGGTGGCGAAGACGATCTCGGTGCTGCCGCCGCCGATGTCGGCGACGATCACGTTCTTGCCCGCGAGGTCGAACGCATTCTGCACGCTCGAAAACGCCAGCCGCGCCTCCCGTTCGCCGGCGATCACCTCCACCTCGAGCCCCACCTCCTCGCGCACCCGGCGGCAGAACTCCGGACCATTGCGGGCCTCGCGGACTGCGCAGGTGGCGATCGTGCGCAGGCTCGTCACCTGGTAGCCGCTGGCGATCTCCTTGAAGGTGCGCAGGGCCTGCACCGTGCGGTCCATCGATTCATCGTCGAGCCGGCCCTGTGACGAGACGCTGCGGCCGAGCCGCGTCGGCTCCCGTTCCTCGTCGAGAATCCGGTAGGCACCACCACGGAGCGCCTCGGCCACGAGCAGCCGCACGCTATTGGAGCCGATGTCGATGGCCGCCAGGCGGCTCGTCATCTCGGCCGACAGATAGATCTGCTTCTCTTCGGTCAGTGCGGCAGCCATCGAGTGTGGGTTCCTGCGGGGGAGCATTCAATCATACATTGGCGGGCATACATTGCCGGGCATGCATTGCCGGCCAGGGTTTCGATCCCGGTGGACTGCATACGGTACACTCCCGATCCTCACGAGACCCTCACACGCAACGTACAGTGCCGTCCGTTCCGCCACCGAACGTCTTCTTCACCACCGGCCGCTGGACGCCCGACGCCCCGGCCTGCGCCGTGGCCGTGGGCAACTTCGACGGCGTGCATGTCGGCCATGTGGCGATCGTGGAGCGGCTGCGGGCCGCGGCGGGAGAACGCGGCCTGCCGGCGGTGGTGTTCACGTTCGATCCGCATCCGGTGAGCATCGTCCGGCCCGAGGCGGCCCCCGCGCCGCTGACCACGCCCCGCCGCCGGGCGGATCTGCTGGCGGCGCTCGGCGTCGACGCCGTGCTCGTGCAGCCGACTGACCGGCAGCTCGTGGCCCTCGAGGCCGAGGATTTCTATCACGACATTCTCCGCGGGCGGCTGCGGGCCGCCGCGCTGGTCGAAGGCCGGGATTTTCATTTCGGCGCCCGCCGTCGCGGTGACGTCGCATTATTGGGCCGGCTCTGCGCGGCTGAAGGAGTGCTTCTCGAAGTGATCGAACCCGTGCTGCGCGACGGCGAGAGCGTGTCGAGCTCGCGGCTGCGGCGGCTGATCGGCGCGGGCCGGATCCGCGAGGCCAATACATTGCTGACGGCAGCCTATCGCGCGACCGGCACAGTGATCGAGGGAGCCCGACGCGGTCAGACCATCGGCTTTCCCACGGCGAACCTCGGCGGGATTGCAACGCTGCTGCCGGCTGCCGGCGTCTATGCGGCGCATGCGGTTGCCGAAGGCGACGGCACGGCGTGGCCGGCGGCGGTTCACATTGGGCCGAACATCTCGTTTGGCGAGACGGCCATCTCGGTCGAGGCCCACCTCATCGGCTACGCGGGGAACCTCTACGGCAGGACGCTGCACGTTGACTTCCTCGACCGGCTGCGCGACACTCGCAGGTTTGCCACGGTCGACGAACTGCGGGCACAACTCTCGATCGACGTCGAACGGGCCGCAGAGGCCTGTCGCTCCGCCGGCCAGGGTTGAGCCCCGGCGCGACGACAACCAGACATTTCAACAAGGAGCAGGCATGCGACTGGATTGGGCGAGTCTTCTCGAGGTGCTGCGGGGCTGTGGCCGCGTGGTGCTGACCAGCCATGTGCGCCCCGACTGCGACGCGCTCGGCAGCGAACTCGGCATGCTCGGCATCCTCGAGGCGATCGGCAAGGACGTGCGGATCGTCAACGCCCAGTCGACTCCCGCGGGCCTCAAGTGGATCGATCCCGCGAACCGGATCGAGTCGCTCCAGGACGGTGTGAAGAAGGAAGACCTCGCCGACCGCGACCTGTTTCTCGTGCTCGACACGAGCGCCTGGGCGCAGCTCGGGGCGATGGGCGACGTGGCGAAGACGATGCGGGAGAAGGTGCTCGTCGTCGACCACCACGTGAGCGAGGACGACCTCTCCGACCGCTGGTTCAAGGATACGTCTGCCGAGGCGACGGCCCGGATCGTCTACGAGATCGGCCTACGGCTCAGGGTGCCGCTCACCGAGCGGATCGCCACGCCGCTCTACGCCGGCCTGTCGACCGACACGGGCGGCTTCCGGTTTCCGTCCACTTCGGGCGAGACATTTCGCGTGGCGGCCCGGCTCGTCGACGCCGGCGCCAGTCCGCCGACGGTCTACCGCGAACTCTTCGAGCAGGATTCGATCGCCCGGCTGCATCTCGTCGGCCGCACGCTGGCCGGCGCACAGATCTCCCACGACGGCAGGGTGATCACATCGACGGTCAGGCAGAGCGACATCAAGGAGGCACAGGCGCTGCCCGCCGACACCGAAGATCTCGTCAACCTCACGCTCGCCGTGAAGGGCACGGAACTCGCCGTGATCCTCATCGAGCAGCCCGATGGCCGGATCAAGACGAGCTTCCGCAGCCGGAGCCACGTCGACTGCAATCTGCTGGCGGCCCGGTTTGGCGGTGGCGGACACAAGGCAGCGGCGGGCGCGATCCTGCCGGGGCCGTTCGATGCGGCCCATGCGCTGGTGGCCACCGCCGTGGACGAGGCGTGGCGCAACGCGTAAAGTCCTGGGGTCTTCCATCAGGAGCAGTGCGATGAACCGTCATCAAGGCAATGCGGATCGTGGTCAACCAGTCAGCGGCGGCCCGGCGGCGTCCGGCCGCAGGAATTTTTTGGCGGAGTTCGCCGCGATGGTCTGCGGTGGCCTGGCGTTCCTCGCGCCGGTCGGGGCGGGCGTCTGGATGTTTCTCGATCCGCTGCGGCGCCGCGGGGCGGCGGCCGCCTTCCTGCCGGTGACGGAGCTGTCGGGCATTCCGGATGACGGCGTGCCGCGGCAGTTTCCCGTGGTGGCCGATCGCGTCGATGCGTGGACGGGATTTGCCGCGGAGCCGATCGGGGCCGTCTATCTCTGCCGTCAGAAGGGATCTCAGACCGTCGAAGCGCTCTCCGCAACCTGCCCGCACGCCGGCTGCTTCGTCGAGATCGACAAGGCCGAGAAATGCTTCCGCTGCCCCTGCCACAACAGCCGGTTCACGATCGACGGCGGCATCGTGGCGCCGAGCCCGAGCCCGCGGGCGATGGACGGGCTGGAATGCCAGGTCGGCAAGAATGGCGCGGTCGCCGTGAAGTGGCAAAACTTTTATACCGGTATCGCTGAGAAGGTGGCCCGCCCATGAGCACGTCGCATCCAGACAAGCCGAAGCCCGGACTCCTCGGCCAGTTGGCCGACTTCTTCGATGACCGCACCGGCTACCGGGCCCTCGTCCACGAGGCGCTCTACGAGCGGGTGCCCGGCGGCGCCCGCTGGCGGTATGTCTGGGGCAGTACGCTCGTGTTCGCCTTTCTCACGCAGGTGATCACGGGGCTCGTACTCTGGTCGAGCTATTCCGCCAGTGCCCAGACGGCCTGGGAGAGCGTCTACTACATCCAGCACGAGATGACCGGAGGCTGGCTGCTCCGCGGAATCCACCACGTGATGGCGCAGGCGATGGTGGTCTTGCTCGCGCTCCATCTGATGCAGGTCGTGATCGACGGTGCCTACCGGGCGCCCCGCGAGGTGAATTTCTGGCTGGGGCTCGTGCTCATGATGCTGGTGCTCGGCATGGCGCTCACCGGCTACCTGCTGCCGTGGGACCAGAAGGGCTACTGGGCCACCCGCGTGGCGACGAATCTCGCCGGACTCGTGCCGCTCGTGGGGCCCTCGCTCCAACAGCTCGTCGTTGGTGGGCCCGATTACGGCCATCACACGCTCACCCGCTTCTTCGCCCTCCATGCCGGCTTCCTGCCGGCCACGCTCGTGATCATGCTCGTGGTGCACCTGTCGCTGTTCCGCAAGCACGGCCTGCACGCGAAGCAGCCGATCACGAAGCCCGATGCGATGTTCTGGCCCGACCAGGTGCTCAAGGACGCCGTGGCGATGCTGGCCGTGATGGCGGTGGTGCTCGGCGTGATCCTGATGCCGGCCCTGCGGGCGATGCTCGACGGCCGCCCGATCGTGCCGGGCGAACTCGGTGCCGAACTGGGTGCCCCGGCCGATCCCTCGCAGCCCTATGCCGCCGCGCGGCCGGAGTGGTATTTCCTCTTCCTCTTCCAGTTTCTGAAGGTCTTCGAGGGCTGGGGGGCGACGGGTGAATTCTTCGGCGCGATCGTGGTTCCGGGGCTGACCATGGCCGTGATGTTCCTGATGCCGATCCTTGGCCGCTGGAACCTCGGCCACCGGTTCAACGTCGCCTTCACGCTCGCGATCCTCGGCGGCGCGGGCCTGCTGACGGCGTTGGCCCTGAACGAAGACTACTGCGCCCGCTGGATCGATCCGGCGACATTTGCCGACGTCCGTGAGCTTCACGAGAAGACCGAAGGCGACCCTGCCAAGATCGCCGCGGCGCTGGGCAACGATCCGGGCAAGATCGCCGACTTCAAGAAGCGTCACAGGAAGTGGGACGCCTACCGCCACTCGCAGGCCTTTCTCGACGCCGCGGTACAGGCGAAGGTCGATGCCGAACGGTCGATCGAGCTGGCCGGAAGGCCGGAGAAGATTCCGCCCGCGGGAGCGCTGGAGCTCGTTCGCAACGATGCTCTGAGCCAGGGACCAAAACTCTTCGCCCAGCATTGTGCAAGCTGCCATGCCCACGTCGATCCGGCGGCGGCCGGGGCGTCCGCACTGCTCGCCAAGGCTTCGGCGGCCAACCTCTTCGAGTTCGGCAAGGCCGCGTGGATGCGCGGCCTGCTCGATCCCAAGCAGGTCGCCGGCCCGGCCTACTTCGGCAACACGGCCCACAAGGAGGGCGACATGGTGAACTTCGTCACCAACGATCTCACCGACCGCGACACCTGGAAGCCCGCCGACATCGAAGCCGTAATCGCCGCGATGGCTGCCGAGGCCGGGTTTGCCGACACGCAGGCACCGCCGGATCTGATCGAAAAGGGCAGGACGCTCATCGCCGACGGCGAGCGCTGTGGCGGCTGCCACAAGTTTGGCGACAATGACATGGAGCTCGGCTCAGCGCCCGACATCACCGGCTGGGGCTCGAAGGAATGGCTCGTGGGGATCCTCACCGATCCAACCCACGAGCGGTTTTATGGCGACTCCAACGACCGCATGCCGAGCTTCGGCAAGGCCGACGAGGGGGCCATGCCGCTGCTCACGAGCCAGCAGATCGGCCTGATTGCCGACTGGCTCCGTGGCGAGTGGTACCGCCCCGCCGCCGCTGCGCACTGACTCGCCCGCGCCGGCTTCGGGCTGCCCACGCCCTCTCGCCGGACGCTCGCTTCGGGCATCCATGCCCTGCGCTCTCTCGATGCTGACTGCGCTCTCGGCATCCTGCCTTCGCTTGTCAGCAACGCCGTCTCGAGGGGATGGGCAGCCCAAAGCCTCTCCGTATTGAAATCCACAGCGGGAGGCGGAGGGCTACCCGTGCCCCAGGAGCCGGCGTATGCCGCCGAGCGCAGCCAGGATGGCGGAGCGAAGGCGGCATCCGAGCGAGCGAAGAACAGGATGTTCGCAGCGAGCGTCCGGCGATGGGGCATGGGTGGCCCTTCGCCGGTGCGCACCAGTTGAGCCAGTTCGCTATGTCATCCCGCCGAGCACCGTGGCCCGGGCCACGCGGCCGACGCCCACCATGTAGGCCGCCGTGCGGAGGCTCACCTTTCGCGACATGGAGAGCTGCCAGACCTGCTCGAAGGCCTCGGCGAGGATGCGATCGAGTTCCTGCCGCACGCGGTTGATGCCCCACTGGTAGTGTTGCCGGTTCTGGACCCACTCGAAATAGCTCGCGGTCACGCCGCCGGCGTTGACGAGGATGTCGGGCAGGACCGTAACGCCCCGCTCTTCGAAGACCGCGTCGGCTTCGGGTTCCACCGGCGCGTTGGCCGCCTCCACGATGATCGGCGCCCGCACCGTCGCCGCATTCGCCGTGGTGAGCACGCCGCCGAGCGCGGCCGGGATGAGCACGTCGCATTCAAGCGCGAGCAGTTCCACATTGGTCAGCGCATCGCCGCCGGTGTAGCCGTCGAGCCGGCCCGCGTGCGCCTGGGCAAACCGCAGCATGTCGAGGATGTCGAGCCCGTCGGCCCTGTGGAAGCCGCCGTGCGCGTCGCTCACCGCCACGATTTGGCATTCGGCATCGCGTAGAAACTTCGCCGTGTGCGTGCCGACGTTGCCGAAGCCCTGGATGGCGACCCGCGTGCCCGGGATGCGGCGGCCCAGCCGGCTCAGCAGCTTGAGCGTGAGACTGCCCACGCCGCGGCCGGTGGCCTCGTCGCGACCGGGAATGCCGTGATAGTCGACGGGCTTGCCCGTGACGCAGGCCGGCGAGAAGCCGTGGTACTTGTCGTACTGGTTCATGATCCACGCCATCACTTCCGGCGTGCTGCCCATGTCGGGGGCGGGGATGTCGACGTCGGGGCCGATGAGATCGTGGATCGCGTCGACGAACCGGCGGGTCACCCGCTCCAATTCACGTAGCGAGAGCCGGGAGGGATCGATGGCGATGCCGCCCTTGGCGCCGCCGTAGGGCAGATCGACCACGGCAGTCTTCCAGGTCATCAGCGCGGCCAGCGCCCGCACCTCGTCGAGATCGACCTGCGGGTGGTAGCGGAGGCCACCCTTCATCGGCCCGCGGGCGTCGTTGTGCTGCACGCGGTAGCCGATGTAGGTCGCTACCTCGCCCGAATCGAGTTCGACCGGAATCTGCACCTGCACCTCCCGCTTGGCCGTTAGCAGGAGCCGGCGGATGCTGTCGGACAGGTCGAGTTCGTCGGCCGCGCGGTCAAAGTAAATTCTGGTGGCTTCGCTGGAACGCATGGTCCGGTGGCTCTCCTGACGGCGCGGCTCGATGAACGGCCTTGCGATCTTATCGGTGGGCCTTTCCCGGTCACAAGCCGGGACCGCGTGGCACAGCAGGAACGAAACCCGTTAAGATTGGGCTGGAAGACGCGTGTCGAGGATGCAGCCGATGCCGATGCCAACCCCCGAGGAACTCTGGAAGCTCGTCGCCGACACCGGGCTCGCCGACCACGACCAGATCGAAGGCCTGCGACGCGAGTTCGGTCGCGACAGCCTGCCTCCCGGCATCGGCGGCGCGGCCGTGACGGAATTGCTGGCGAAATGGCTGGTACGGCGGAAGGTGCTCACGATCTGGCAGGCCCGCCGGCTGGTTCGCGGTGACCGGGGCCCATTTTTTCTCGGCGACTATCGGCTCCTGGAACGTCTCGAGACGAGCGGCGCGAAGGGAACGCTCCTGCGGGCCCGTCACGAGCCCTCGGGCCGCGGTGTCTGCCTGATGCTGCTCGATGCGCCGCTCTGCCGGCAGCTCGAGATCTGGACCGACATCGTGCAACGGACGGGCGCGGCCCACCAGGCGAGCGACCCGATGACGAGCCGCACCTGGGCCCTCGAGCAGAGCGGATCGCAACGCTTCATCATCTGCGAGGACGTCGTGGGCACGTCGCTCGCTGCAGAGCTCGCCGCCGGCGGTCCGCTGCCAATCACGGAGGCAGGGCCGCTTCTTGTGGCCAGCGCCCGCGCGGTGGCCGAACTGCACCGGCTGGGCGTGGTGCATGGCGGCATCTCGCTCGACAGCCTGAGGCGCGAGCCGCCCGCCAACGGCGGCGGCAATCCCCCGGCTGGCTCCGTGGCCCCGGCGGGCCGGGTGCGACTCCTGCAGTTTCCTCTGGTCGCCGACCCGCACGTGGTGCCGCAGCGGCCGCCGCTCGACACCCCGGAGTCGATCCAGCGGCTCGGCATGAAGGCCTGCTTCGTGGCTCCCGAACTGCTTCTGCCGGCGAGCAGTTGCGACGCGCGGAGCGACGTCTACGCATTGGGCTGTGTCTTTCACGCGCTGCTCACGGGCACGCCACCCTGCTGGCAGGGAGACGCCCAGCAGTCGCTTTCCCAGGCGGCGTTCGTCGGCCCGCCGCCGCTGGGTCCGCCACGGGTGCCGATCGAGGTGGCAACGCTCATCTCCTACATGGTGGCCCACGATCCGGCGGCCCGTTATGCAACGGCGGCCGATGCGGCCGATGCGATCGC
This sequence comes from Planctomycetia bacterium, assembly GCA_026401035.1. Lineage (GTDB taxonomy): Bacteria > Planctomycetota > Planctomycetia > Pirellulales > UBA1268 > RGVT01. Next base: position 42,842 of record JAPLNR010000057.1, read on the forward strand.
CCTCTGCCTGGGGATGCCAGCCGTGTCACCAACGCTGCCCGTCCAGCGGCCGTTCATTGCCGCCGCCGCCGCGCAGCCGCAGCCCGCGCTGGCGGCTGCCCGGCCACCACAGGCACCTCCCGTTCAGACGGGAGCGACCGCATGGGAGCCGATCGTGAATCCGGCAGCATCGGTCGCCCCGCTCAGTCAACGGCCAGCGAAGCCGCGGCGACCGCGATGGGTCGGCCTGGGGTTGGCGGCCGCTGCGGTCGTCACCGCAGGGGCTGTCGCGTTCATGTTTCTCCCCGCAACGCCCGAGAAGCCACCAACACCTGCTGAGCCGCCGGCGGTGGCAACGGTCGACGCGCCGACTTCCGATCCGGATCCGGCGGCCTCGCCACCGGTGCCGGACGAGCCACCGAAACCCAGGCCGTCGGCGGCCACCGAAACTCAGGTCGTCGATTCGGAAACGCTCCCGTGGGCATCGCCGACCCGCGGAACGCCGCCGACACTCGCCTACCTGCCACCCGGATCGCAACTCATCCTGCTCGCGCGGCCCGCCGACATCACGGCCAGCGCCGAGGGGCGGCTCTTTCTCCGCGCGCTCGGCCCGCGGGTCGAACAGGCGCTCGAACTGGCCGCGGCGGCTTGCGGCTGTGGCCCGGAGGCCATCGATTCGATCCAGGCCGGCTGGCAGGCGGGCGGGCCGGACGAGGTTATTGGCGGCTACGCGATCAGCGGACTCGAGCCGTTTCCAGTCGCTGCCGATCCCGATCTCCGTGAGGCAGCCTGGGGAAAAACCGCGGAAACGAAACTGGAGGGCGAGACCATCCACGTCGGGCCGTCACTCGCCTTCTGGCTTCCTTCTCGGGCGGCGGGGCAGGTACTCGTCGCGGCGCCCGAAAAGCTACTTCTCGAAATGCTCGAGTCCGATCGCCAGGCCGAGGAGAATCGCGGCACAGAGGTGGCGGACGATGCAAAGCCCGCTGCCGGCCGGCGGGAGCAACTCGAGGCGAATCTGTCGCCCGATCTCGAGGCCCTGGTCGGCATGCTCGATGGCACCCGCCACGTCACGCTCTTCGGCTCTCCCAACTACCTTCTGCACGACGGCCGGCCGGTCTTCGCCGGGCCATTGGCGAAGCTGATCGATCCGCTCGGCGGGTTTCTGGGCAGCGACCTGCAGGCGGCCGCACTGTCGCTGCACTGCGGCGAGAATTTCTACATCGAACTCGACTGTATCGCCCCGACCCGCACGCCCGCCAGGAAACTGGCGGACACGCTCGCCACAAAAATCGACTCCCTCGCCGACTCGATTGAGAACTACTGCAACACGCTCGATCCGCATCCCTACGGCCGCAAGCTCGTGATGCGTCTGCCACGGATGCTCAGCGTCGTGGCTGGCAGCCTGCGGTTTGGCGGCGAGGGCAGGGGGGTGATTGTGAACTGCCATCTGCCGGAGCATGCGGCCCACAATCTCGTGCTGGCCGCGGAACTCGCCATCGAACAGCCCCCCGGCGCCGCGGCCACGGCCATGGCCGGCCAGCCCGCCGCCACTGCCACGCCACAGTCGGCCCGCGACCGGGTGCAGAAAAAGATTTCGTTGGTCTTCGCCCGGGACACGCTCGAGAAATCGATCCAGATGATTGCCGACGAAATCGGCATGCCGATCGAGATCGTCGGGAAGGATCTGGAACTCGAAGGCATCACGAAGAACCAGTCGTTCGGCCTCGAGGAACGGGATCAGACGGCCGATGCAGTCCTGCGAACGATCCTTGCCAAGAGCAACCCGGACGGCAAACTGGTTTATGTGTTCCGCGCGAAGGACGGCGCGGAGGTGATCGAGATCACGACCCGTGCGGCAGCCGCCAAGCGTGGCGACACGCTGCCGCCCGGGTTCGAGAAGGGCCCGGCGGCCGGCGCACCACCTGAGAAACCGGAGAAGAAAAAGAAATGATCATCGTCATGCAGGCGGGCACGGCCCCGGCCGATCTCGACCGGGTGGTGGCTCGCGTCGAGGCGTTGAAACTCCGTCCGCACGTGATCGTGGGGACGGAGCGGACGGTGGTCGCCGTGGTCGGCGATGAACGCGATGCCATGGGGGCCGGATTTGAGATGCTGCCCGGCGTGGCCTCCGTTCTGCCGATCCTCGCGCCCTATAAGGTGGCCAGCCGCGAGGTTCAGGCCGAGCCGACGATCGTGACGGCGGGACCGCTCGTGGTCGGCGGAAAGTCGATCGGCGTGATTGCCGGCCCCTGCTCGGTCGAGAGCAGCGAGCAGATCGTCGGTACAGCCCGCGCCGTGAAGGCGGCCGGGGCCACGGGACTGCGTGGCGGGGCGTTCAAGCCGCGGACGAGCCCCTACAGTTTCCAGGGCATGAAGGAGCGGGGGCTCGAACTGCTGGCCGAGGCGCGGGCCGAGACGGGCCTGGCGATCGTGACGGAGGTGGTGGCCCCCGAGGATGTTCCGCTCGTGGTCCAGTATGCCGACGTGCTGCAGGTGGGAGCCCGCAACATGCAGAACTACCGCCTGCTCGAGGCGGTGGGCCGCACACAGACGCCCGTGCTCCTGAAACGCGGGCCGGCGGCGACCGTGGAGGAACTGCTGCTCGCGGCCGAATACATTCTCGACGCCGGCAATCGGCAGGTGATGCTCTGCGAGAGGGGCATCCGCACCTTCGAGGCACACACCCGATTCACGCTCCCGCTGGCGACTGTTCCCTGGCTGCATGCGCGAACCCACCTCCCGGTGGTCGTCGACCCCAGCCACGGCACGGGTCACGCGAACCTCGTCGAGAGCATGGCGGCGGCGAGCGTGGCGGCCGGCGCCGACGGCCTGATCATCGAGGTGCACCCCGATCCCAAGTGCGCCTCGAGCGACGGCGCCCAAACGCTCGACTTCGCCGCCTTCGAAAGGATGATGCAGGTCTGCCGCCGCGTCGCCGAGGCGGTCGGCCGCACGCTGGCATAGCCGCGCCGGCTCGGGGCTGCCCATGCCCCGAGCCTCCCTATCCGAGCAGGGCGAGCGAGATTGCCGTGTAGAGCACGATGCCCACGGCGTCGACGATCGCCGACACGAAGGGGTTGCTCATCAGCGCGGGATCGAGACCGATCGACCGGAAGAGCAGCGGGAGCAGCGAGCCAACGAGCGTGCCCATCATCACGACCCCCATGATCGTGAGCGGGATGACGAGCGCCTCCACGGGCCCCGGGGCGTAGACGAGCGCCAGCAGGTAGCCGGGCATGGCCAACAGCGCGCCGAGCAGGAGCCCGAGCACGCACTCGCGTTTCAGAATCCGCGGCCAGTCGGAAAGCTTGCAGTCGCCGTTGGAGAGCGCGGTGATGATGAGCGTGGCCGACTGGTTGCCGGAGTTGCCGCCGCTGGCGATCACCAGCGGAATGAAGGCGATGAGCCAGGCATGCGTGATCGGCGAGCGGGCCATCACCATCGCCGTGATGGCCGCCGTCGCGAAGAGAATCGTGAGCCACACGCCGCGCTTCCAGGTCATCGAGACGAGCGCGGCCTCGAGGTAGCTCTCGCCCAGGGGGGCGATGGCGGCGATCCGCTGGGCGTCGTCGGTGGCGTCCTGCCGCACGGCATCGAGGACGTCGTCGTGGGTGACGATGCCGACCAGGCGGTTGTGCTCGTCCACGACCGGGATGGCGATGAAGTCGAAGCGGGCGAGCTTCTCCACCACCCGTTCGCGCGGTTCCTCGACCCGCACGCTGATCGGGTCGCGTTGCATCAGTTCCGAGACGAGGGCCGTGGGCTTGGCGAGAATCAGGTCGCGGAGCGACACGAATCCGACGAGCTTGCGTTCGGCATCGAGCACGTAGATGTAGTAGATCGACTCGCTGTTGGGGGCCTGCGTTCGCAGCCGGGTGACCGCCTCGCCGGCCGTGATGTCGGCCGGGAGCGAGGCATATTCCGTCGTCATCAGCGCCCCTGCCGAATCCTCGGGGCAGGAGAGGAGCATGCGGATGTCGTGCCGCTCCGCCTTCGCGACCAGCGGCAGGATCTCCTCGACGAGTTCCGGGCGAGTTCGCGCAGGAGGTCGTCGCGGTTGTCGGCCGCCATCCATTCGAGCAGGGGGCCGAGATGCTGGCGGTCGGCCGCCTTTACGAGCTCCACCTGCCGCGGCATCGGGTAATACGGGAAAATCTCCGCCTGCCGCCCGACCGGCACGGTGTCGAGCAGCTGCCAGATCTCCCGGTCATCGAGCCCCTCGGAAAATTCCGCCACGGTGGCCGGATGCAATTCCTCGCCCACTTCACGGAGCCCGATCGCATCGCCTTCGGCGAGCATCACGCGGAGCTCGGGGATCAGGAGGGGATTGGCGGTGACCATGGCGCGGACGACGGAGACGGGACGACTATACTGGTCGGTCGCCACGAGCGCTGGCGGTGCGGCGGGAGATCGACAAGCGGTCAGTATGCCATGAATGCATCCAGAGTCGAATGCGGATCGACGCGGTGGTGGCGACAGGCAGCCCTTCTGCTGGCGTCATTTGTGCCGCTGACCGCCCCCGGCGCCGAGGCGGCGGATGCCGCGCGGGGCAGGGAGCTGCTGCTTACGAAGCCGTATCTCCCCGCCGACTTCGATCAGGACGTCTTCGATCAGCTCTGGACGTTGTGGCCGGAGCCGCTCCGCAACCGGGCGGAAAAAGCGCCGGTGGAGGAGCGGCGGCGCATGGCGATGGAGCGGTATGGCCTCACGCCCCATCCGGACGAGCCCTCGCGACCGCTGCAATACGTGGTGGGCAGGGACGGTCTCTGGACGATGAACTGCCTGGCCTGCCACCAAGGGCAGGTCGACGGACGCGTGATTCCGGGCCTGCCCAACTCCAACTACGCCCTCGAGACGCTCACCGAGGAGGTTCGGCTGGTGAAGGTGAAGCAGCGGAAGCCGTTCGGACACATGGATCTGGGCTCGCTCCTGCTGCCACTGGGCACGACCAACGGCACCACCAATGCGGTGATTTTTGGCGTGGCGCTCATGCGGCATCGTGACCAAGACCTGAACATCATCCAGCGGCCGCCCCGGTTCGATCTCGTCCATCACGACATGGACGCACCCGCCTGGTGGCATGCCCGGAAGAAGACGGGCATCTACGCCGACGGCTTCGCACCGAAGGGGCATCGGATGCTGATGCAGTTTCTACTCGTCAAGGAAAACGGCCCCGGAAAGTTCGCCGACTGGGAGGACGACTTTCGCGACATCGGGGCCTGGATCGATTCGCTCGAGTCGCCGCCGTGGCCGTGGGGGAGCGACGCGGGGCTGGCGGAGCAGGGCCGGGAGGTGTTTGCCACGCACTGCGCCTCCTGCCATGGATCATACGGCCCCGACGCGAGCTACCCGGAAAAGGTCGTCGCGATCGAGGAGATCGGCACCGACCGCGTGCGGTTCGACTCGCTCACGACCAAGGATCGCAGTGATCTCAACGAGAGCTGGTTCGGACACCGCGGCCAGGATGCCGAGCGGCTGCGAAACCGGGAGCCGCCCACCGGCTACATCGCCCCGCCGCTCGACGGCCTCTGGGCCACCGCACCCTACTTCCACAACGGCTCTGTTCCCACGCTCTGGCACCTGCTGCATCCGGCGCAGCGTCCTGCGGTCTGGCAGCGCGCGCCAACGGGCTACGACCGGAGCCGCGCCGGCCTCGAGATCGAGGAACTTGCCGCCATGCCGCCGGGCAAGCTCACGTCCGCCGAACGCCGCACCTGGTTCGACACCTCGAAGCCCGGCAAGTCAGCCGCCGGCCACGACTTTCCCGACGCGCTCGACGAGGATGAAAAAACCGCCCTGCTTGAATACTTGAAGACGCTGTAGTGATCCAAACCCGATGCTGAGGAGCCGGGATCGGCGGAAGCTTGAGGAGCATTGGAGTTTTCGCTCGTTCAAGGTCAGCGCTGCCGCGCGGCCCCGGTGCGAAAAATCCACGCGACGAGACTTCTGCCGTCCTGGCGACCAATGCGGCCAGGAAGCACATGCTGCGCGCATCGCGTTTCCATCTGTTAATCTATTCAGCCACCTGGTTCTGTAGTCCCGATGGAGTTATGCGATGACCCAGTTCGAGCGTGCCAAGAGCGGTGAGATCACCCCCGAGATGAAGTTCGTCGCCCAGCGCGAGGATCTCCCGGAGGAGCTGATCCGCGCGGAAGTCGCCCGCGGCCGCATGGTGATCCCCGCCAACACTGTGCACCTGACGAAGTCGCTCGAACCGATGGCGATCGGCATCGCGGCGCTCACGAAGATCAACGCGAACATCGGCAACTCGGCCGTCACGAGCGACCGGCAGACGGAGCTCGAGAAGCTGCACATGGCCGTCCACTACGGCGCCGACACAGTCATGGATCTTTCGACGGGCAAGGACATCGACACGATCCGCCAGGCGATCATCGACGCCTCGCCGGTGCCGATCGGCACGGTGCCGATCTACCAGATGCTCGAGGAGTTGGGCGGCGACATCGACGACATGCGGCCACAGCACTTCCTCGACATGTGCGAGAAGCAGGCGCAGCAGGGGGTCGACTATATGACGGTCCACGCGGGTCTGCTCCAGGAGCACCTCGGCCTGACGATGAAGCGGATCACCGGGATCGTGAGCCGCGGCGGCTCGCTGATCGCCCGCTGGATGATGACCCACCGCCAGCAGAATCCGCTCTACACCCACTTCGAGGATCTCTGCGATATCTTCCGGGAATACGACGTGACCTGGAGCCTCGGCGACGGCCTGCGGCCCGGCTCGATCGCCGACGCCAGCGACGAGGCGCAGTTCGCCGAACTGCACGTGCTCGGCGACCTCACGCGGCGGGCCTGGAAGAAGGGCTGCCAGGTGATGGTCGAGGGCCCGGGCCACGTGCCGATGGACCAGATCGACATGAACGTGAAGCGGCAGATGGAGGAGTGCGACGAGGCGCCGTTCTACGTGCTCGGCCCGCTCGTCACCGACATCGCTCCCGGCTACGACCACATCACGAGCGCGATCGGTGCGGCGCTTGCCGGCTGGAGCGGGGCGGCGATGCTCTGCTACGTCACGCCCAAGGAGCATCTCGGACTGCCCGACGCGGAGGACGTGAAACAGGGGGTGATCGCCTACAAGATCGCCGCCCACGCGGCCGATCTCGCCCGCCACCGGAAGAACGCCCGCGTCCGCGACGACGCCCTGTCGAGGGCCCGGTTCGCCTTCGACTGGAACGAGCAGTTCCGGCTGTCGCTCGATCCCGAGACGGCCAAGAAGTACCACGACGAGACGCTCCCGCAGGACACCTTCAAGAGCGCCCACTTCTGCAGCATGTGCGGGCCGAAGTATTGCTCGATGAAGATCACGCAGGACATCCGCGACATGGCCGCGGCCAACGGCACGGCCGGCGAGCCGGTGGCGATCCAGCTGCCCTAGCAATCGGCTGGTGCGGGCTCAGTGCGATCGACCGAAAACCTGCGCCGCAGTCCGGCCCGCGCGAGAAGGTGCAGCAGGAACCCGACCGGTCCGGCGAGGAACGTGAGCAGGAGGGCCAGCGTGCGGAGCGGCCAGGGGATGCCCAGCCTGACCGCATCGCGGGCGATCCAGGAACCCACCACCATGTCAAAGACGAGGTAGTGGGCCCACGCCGCGGCAAACACCCAGTCGTCGGCAAAGACAGCCCGCAGGCCGGCGATCGTCATCACGTCGCCGGGGGGCGGGCCGTTGCTGGCGAGCTTCCAGCCGATCACGGTCGCGTAGCCGATCGCGAGCAGCCCCGGCACGATCGTCGGACAGAGCAGATGCGACACGAAGCGCCGGCCCGGAAGCAGCACGAGCGCCATCCAGGCGACGAGCGCGATGGTGTTCGTGACCTGAAAGAACTGTTCTGCCATGGGGGCCTCGGCGGGCTCTTTTCGGCGTGTTATTTTCTGGCCCAGCCAGTGCCGTCGGGGCGGTCTTCGAGCACGACGCCGGCTTCGGTGAGCTTGTTTCTCACGAGGTCGGCCGTCGCGAAATCCTTGCCGGACCGGGCCCGGGCGCGAATCTCGATGATCAGTTCCATCAGTGTGCCCACGAGCGCCTCGTCGGCGCCGCCGGCCTTGGCCTGCGGCGCTTTCAGAAACAGGCCCAGCGTGCCGGTGAGTTCCCGGAGCACGAGCAGCATCGCGTCGAGCGTCGCGAGTTCCGCGGCGGGCTTCTTGGCCTCGAGCGCGTGCTGATCGATGAACTTGTTGGCGACACGAACGAAGTCAAAGAGCGTCGCCATGCCGATCGCCGTGTTGAAGTCATCGTCCATCGCGGCCAGGAATTTTTCCCGCAGGGCTTTGACTTCGTCGCCGGCGGCTTCGACCGCCGCATCGCCCGCGCGGCGGTTGCGGCAGGGCAGGGGGTAGAAGGACTTCCCCGTGATCCGCTCGTAGCGGGCAAAGAGCCGCTCGAAGGCCTCCATCGCCCGGGCGCTCTCGCCCAGCGGCTCTTCGCCGAAGTGGATCGGGCTGCGGTAGTGCGTCGAGACGAGCAGCACGCGGATCACCTCGGGCCGGTGCCGGGCGAGGAGGTTCTTGAACGGCTCCGCGCCGGTCGACTTCGAGATCTTCGTGGCGGCTTGCGCGGCCGCGTCGTCTGCGGTCGACTCGGCTTCACCGGCACCGCGCGGCCGCCCGCCCACCTTGCCGGCGGCGCCGGCCGCCTGCATGAGTCCGTTGTGCATCCAGAACGTCGCCATCGGGCAGTCGTGGAGCGACTCGCTCTGCGCGATCTCGTTCTCATGGTGGGGGAAGACGAGGTCGAGGCCGCCGCCGTGAATGTCGAAATGGGGCCCGAGGATCGCCTGGCACATCGCGGAGCACTCGATATGCCAGCCCGGCCGGCCCGGCCCCCAGGGGCTTTCCCACGACGGCTCCCCCGCCTTCGCCTTCTTCCAGAGGGCGAAGTCGGCGGCGGACCGCTTCCGTTCGGCGGTCGAGCCGCCCTCGCCCTGCGTGCTGTCGATGGAGCGGTTGGTGAGCTTGCCGTAGTCGGGATCTCGAGTGACGTCGAAGTAGACGTCGCCATCGCTCGCATAGGCGCAGCCCTTGGCGATCAGCCCCTCGATGAAGGTGATGATCGTGCCGATGTGTTCAGTGGCCTTCGGCATCACGTCGATGCCCGTGACCCCGAGGCAGGCGAGGTTTTCGAGATAGTCGGTGGTCATCTCCGCGGCGAGCTTCGCCATCGTCGTGCCGCGGGCGGTGCTCTCGGCGATGATCTTGTCGTCGACGTCGGTGATGTTCACGACCCACGTCACCTGCCAGCCGGAGTATTCGAGGTAGCGCTTCACGGTGTCGAAGATCACCGGGCCCACCATGTGGCCGATGTGGCTCGGCTTGTAGACCGTCGGACCGCAGAGATACATGCCGACCCGGCCCGGCTGCACCGTGACCAGCGCCGCCTTCCTCTTCGTCAGGGTGCTGTAGATCTCGATCTTCGGCAGCGGGCCGGCCGCGCCTCCCGCCGTCTGACTTGCTGCCGCCGTTGCCATGTCGACTTTTGTCTCCACTCGTCTGGTTCGTTCAACCGTTTCGTTCAATCAACGCCACGCACTCGGCCGCGATCGCCTCTTCCCTGCCGATGGGGCCGACGCCCTCACCGGTCTTGGCCTTGAGCCAGACCGCCTCGGTGCCGACGCCGAGAATTCCGGCGATCCGCTCACGGATCAGTTGCCTGTGCGGAAGGATTTTGGGCCGCTGGGCGAAAATCACGCAATCCAGATTTACGATCCGCCAGCCGGCGGCGAGCACCCGCCCAAGCGCCGCCTGGAGCATGCCCGCCGAGTCACGCCCCTTGTTGGCGGGGTCGGTGTCGGGAAAAAGCTCGCCGATGTCGCCGAGCGCCGCGGCGCCGAGCAGGGCGTCGGTGATCGCATGCAGGAGCACGTCGGCATCGCTGTGGCCGAGCGCCTGCCGGTCGTGCGGGATGGCGATGCCACCGAGCATGAGCCCGGCGCCGGGGCCGAGCCGGTGCGTGTCGTGTCCAAGGCCGATCCGAAACATACCGCTTGAGTCTCCGTTAAGCCGGTGTCGTTTTCCCCTATACTCGCCGCATGCACAACTCCAGTGGCAGCGAGTCAGCCCCCGCCCCCACGATCACCGTCGCGAATCTTGCCAAGGACTACCGCGTCTACGACAAGCCCGAGGGGCTCCGGGCGAGCATCACGAGCCTCTTTCATCGGCCGAGCCGGCTGGTCGAGGCCCTGCGGGGCGTAAGCCTCTCGGTGGCGCGGGGCGAATTCGTGGCCCTGCTGGGCCCCAACGGCGCGGGCAAGACGACGTTTCTGAAGCTTCTGTCGGGCATCATCACGCCGAGCCGGGGCACCGCTCACGTGCTCGGTTACGTGCCCTGGGAGCGGGCCAACGACTTCCGCCGCCGGTTCGCCCTCGTGATGGGGCAGCGAAATCAACTCTGGTGGGACCTGCCCGCTGCGGAGAGCTTCCGCCTGCACAAGGAGATCTACCGCATCGACACGCCGCGGTTCGAGCGCACCCGCGACGAATTGGTCGATCTGCTCGGCGTGCGGAAGCTGATCCTGCAGCCGGTCCGCGAACTCTCGCTGGGCGAACGGATGAAGCTCGAGCTCGTGGCGGCGCTCTTGCACGAGCCGGAGGTGCTGTTTCTCGACGAACCGACGATCGGCCTCGACGTTGTCGCCCAGCACACGCTCCACACCTTTCTCTCGCACATCCAGGCCGAGCGGCAGATGACGGTCATTCTCACGACGCACTACATGAAGGACGTCGCCGCCCTCTGCAAACGTGCCGTCGTCATCACCGGCGGCAGCATTCTGTACGACGGCTCGCTCGAACAGATCGTCGACCGCTTCACGACCCACAAGGTCGTCACGCTCGATCTGGAGGGCACGCCCGAACCGTCGCAGATGGATCGCTTCGGCTTTCCCTACGAGATCCGGGGGCCGCAGGTGAAGCTGCGGATCGACCGCCAGCGGATCGCCGACGTGCTGCCGGAGATTCTGCGGAGCCAGCAGATCCGCGACGTCTCGGTGGAGGACGTGCCGCTGGAGGAGATCGTGGCCGAACTCTTCCGCGTCGGGGCCGACAGGCAGGCCGCGGAGGTGCGGCCGTGAGCCATTCCCCGCCCACCCCGCGGCGTGATCCGTTTGCCGGCCTGCGCACGTGGTTCACGATGCTGGTGATCTCGCTCGAGGAACGACTCGCCTATCGCGGCGACTTCATCCTCGGCACGCTGATGCGGTTCCTGCCGATCGTGACGCAGGTGTTTCTGTGGACGGCGGTCTTCGCCGCCACCAGCCGCTCCGACATCGCCGGCTACTCCCGCACCGACATCGTCGCCTACTACCTGCTCACGATGGTCACGCGGGCCTTTTCCAGCATGCCCGGCCTCGCCGGGGGCATCGCCCGCAGCATCCGCGACGGTTCGGTCAAGAAATACCTCGTGCAGCCGGTCGACTACGTCTCGTTCCTGCTCGCCGCGCGGATCGCCCACAAGCTCGTCTACTACGCCGTCGCCCTGCTTCCCTTTGCGGGCGTGTTTTATATCTGCCGCGGCTATTTTCCGCCGCTACCCGACGCCGTCACGATCGCGGCCTTCGTCGCCGCGCTCGGCATGTCGTTCCTGCTCGGCTTCTTCATGGAGGCCACGCTCGGGATGCTCGGCTTCTGGTTCCTCGAGGTGTCGAGCATCATCTTCGCCTACATGCTCGTGCAGTATCTGCTCTCGGGCCACATGTTTCCGCTCGATATGCTCTCCGGCATCCAGACCGGCATCACGGGAGTCAGCGTGGCCGATCTCGTCCGCTGGTTACCGTTTGAATACACCGCCTACTTTCCGGCGGCGGTCTGGCTCGGGAAGGTGCGGGGCGCCGAGCTCGTGCGGTCGCTCGCGATCGAGGCCGGCTGGGTCGTCGCCATGGCTGTCGCCTGCCGGATCGTCTGGCGGCGGGGCACGCGGCGGTACAGCGCATTTGGAGGGTGAGGATGGCCCGACGGAAATACGACGTATGTCCGCATTGTTCGCCGTTTGCTCGTAAGGGGCTGCCCATGCCCTGGGAGCCGGGCTTGGCGGCAAGCGAAGCCATGGATGGCGAAGCGCGGCCGGCATGCAGTGAGCGGAGGCCAGGATGGCCGCAGCGAACGTCCGGCGACAGGGCATGGGCAGCACCGAACCGTGGCGAACTTTCCGCTTCGCCGCTTCGCCGGCGGGGCTCATGCTCGCCGCCGGCGGATTTTGACGTCGCGTGCTCCTTAGACGTGGTGCGTCAACTCTTCCAGTCAAAATTCACCGACGTCTGCGCGTGCCCCCGACCGGCTCCGCTCCCGGTTTTCGCTTTGAGGTGCGGCCGAAAGGCCGCGTGAGTTGCTGACATGAACCGCTACCTCTCGATCTTCGCGACCTTCGCGCGGGCGTGCCTCGTGCGCGACATGACATTTCGGGCGAATTTCCTGCTCGAGTGCGTCACGAGCATGGGCTGGATGTCGATGAATCTGGCGTTCTACCTGCTCATCTTCACGTTCACGCCGGAGATCGGCCGCGACACGGGCTGGACCCGCGAGCCGTTCTTCGCCTTCGTGGCGACCGGCCTGATCATCAATTCGATCGTGCAGGCGCTCTTCATGCCGAGCGCGGAAGAACTCACGGAGATGGTCCGCACCGGCGGCCTCGACGGCGTGCTCGTGCAGCCGCTCGACCCGCAGTTCCTGCTGTCGATGCACCGGATCGACTTCTCGTCGTTTGCCAACGGCCTCGTCGGTGTCGGACTGCTCGGCTGGGCGCTGGGTCGCATGGCGCACGTGCCGTCGCCGGTTGCCTGGCTCCTCTATCCGCTGCTGATCCTCTGCGGGGTGGCGATTCTCTACAGCCTGATCATCATGCTTGCCGCCGCCACGATCCTCCTCGGCCGCAACCAGAGCCTCTATGACTTCTGGTTCTATCTCACGAACTTCTCCCGCTACCCCGCCGAGATCTATGCCGGCCCCTGGGGCGGACCGATCCGCATGCTCTGCACGTTTGTGATCCCGATCCTGCTCGTGGTGAACGTGCCCGCCCGTGCGATCTCCCAGCCGCTCACCGGACAGGCCTGGGGAATGATCGCGGCGGCGCTGATCGCCGCCGTTGTCGCGCTCGTCGTGTCGCGAATCGTTTTCCAGGCGGCGATCATGCGGTACAGGAGTGCCTCCAGTTGAAGACCGCCGGACAGGAAAGTGCGGACGTTGCGTCTGAATCGTCTTCCGCCGTCACCATCGTGAGGCCGCCACGCCGCGGACTCCACGAAGATGCCGTGGCGACGCTCATCGGGGTGGCGATCGTGGCGGTGGCGCTCGCCGTCACGTGGGCGGCGCGGCCGGCATCCGATGCGGACAGCCGGGAAAAATATCCGAAGGGCTGGCCGACGCCGCTCTCCGCGACGATCGATAAGCCCCAGACCTGGTCCGATTCGCCCGCCGAGGCCCTGATCGACAAGCGGGGCAGAAGCGTCGTCCAGCCGATTCTGCTGGGAATGGGCTGGGTCGTGGCCGTGGCCGCCGCCGGCGTCGTGCTCGGTGGCGGATCGCTGCGACGGATCATTCCCGGCAGTCTTGCGCTCGCGGCCCTCGCCTGCGCAGCCTACGGGCTCGCCAGTCACAAGCTGATTCATTTCTACAATCTCGAATACCCGCTCTGGGCGCTCGCCCTCGGCATTCTCATCGGCAACACCGCGGGCGTGCCGCGGTGGCTGGCGGCGGCGCTGGCGGGCGAATTTTTCATCAAGACGGGGCTCGTAATCTTCGGCGCCGAGGTGCTCTTCAGCCGCCTGCTCGAATTGGGGCTGCCCGGCGTGATGACCTCGTGGCTCGTCACGCCGGTCGTGCTCGTCGCCACCTACTGGTTCGGCGTACACGGGCTCGGGATTCCGTCACGGTCGCTCTGCATGGTGGTGTCGGCCGACATGTCGGTCTGCGGCGTCTCCGCCGCGATCGCGACGGCGGCCGCCTGCCGGGCCAAGAAAGAGGAACTGTCGCTCGCGATCGGGCTCTCGCTGTTCTTCACCGTGCTCATGATGGTGGCCATGCCGCCGGCCATCCGTTGGCTGGAACTCGACCCGATCGTCGGCGGCGCCTGGATCGGCGGCACGATCGACGCCACCGGCGCCGTCGTCGCGGCCGGTGAGGCGCTCGGCAGGGAGGCCGGCGAGGTGGCGGCGACCGTCAAGATGATCCAAAACTCGATGATTGGCGTGATCGCCTTCGCGGTGGCCGTCTATTGGGCCGGTTGGGTCGAGCATGCCGGGGCACTGCCGCGGACATCGCTCGTGGCAGAGGCCTGGCGGCGGTTTCCCCGGTTCATCCTCGGCTTCCTGCTGCTGTCGCTCGTCTGCTCGTGGCTCTTCAGTCTCTCGGGTGCAGGGGCGCTCTGGGTCGATGGCACGACGCTGGGCTTCACGTCACGTCTGCGCGGCTGGCTCTTCTGCACGGGCTTCGTCTGCATGGGGCTGCAGACCAATTTTCGCGAACTCGCTCCGCTGCTCGCCAGCGGCCGACCGCTCGTGCTCTACGTGTGCGGCCAACTGCTCAACCTGGCGCTCACCCTGGCAGTGGCCAGCCTCACGTTCGGCTGGCTGTTCCGCAAGGCGGTGGAGCCATGACGAGGCTCGCCTGCGGCATGGCCGTCGTCGCGGTGGTGTGGCTCGGACTGCTGCCGCGGCTCATCCGGCTGCAGCCCATGGCCGGGCACGTCGAGCGGATGGAAGCCCGCGGGGTCAATCCGGCAGCGATGTATTACACGGAACTCGAGCGGCTGCCCCTGCGACCGGCATGGATCGAACAGCGGGTGGTGCTCTGGCCGTAGCCCGGCCCGCCGCGGGTGACTACACTCCTCGCGAACGATCGCCCCGCTCCCAATCTTCCGGCCACACCGGTCGGGCCACCATCCCATGCTCAGGCTCGCCTTCAGTTCCAACGCCTATCTCGACGTGCCCGTCGAGCAGGCGATCGCCCGGATTGCCGGCTTCGGCTACTCCGGCATCGAGTTGCTCGCCGACGTGCCGCACGCCTGGCCGGCCGGTCTGCTGCCCGTGCAGAAGGAGGTGATCCGCCGGAGTCTCGTGGAACACGGGCTCGCGATCTCGAACATCAACGCCTTCATGATGAACGCGATCGCCGATCCGCGGCAGCCCTACTGGCATCCCGGCTGGACCGATCCCGACAGGCACTACCGGGCGATCCGCCGCGAGCACACGAAGCGGGCCCTGCGACTGGCCGCCGAACTGGGTGCCACCTCGATCTCGACCGAACCCGGGGGCGAGATCGCCGCAGGACAGACCCGCCAGCAGGCCACCGACATTTTTTACGATGAGATCATGCCCGTCCTCGACGTGGCGGCGGAGTGTGGCGTGGCCCTGCTCATCGAGCCGGAGCCGGGGCTCCTCATCGAGGAGTTCGGTCAATACCTCGAGTTTGCCGACCGGGTGAAGCATCCGGCGCTGGGGCTCAACTTCGACATCGGCCATGCCTACTGCGTGGGCGAGGATCCCGCCGAGTGGGTGCCCCGCATGAAGACCCACACGCGGCACTATCACTTCGAGGACATCGCCGCCACGCGGGTCCACCACCACCTCGTGCCGGGCGAGGGGGCGATCGATTTCGACGGCGTCTTCAAGGCGATCGCGGCGCACACGCCCGACATGTGGATCACGGTCGAACTCTACCCCTACCGCGACCGGCCCGACGTGGCGGCGCAGGCCGCCAAGGCCCACCTGCTCGGCTGTGCCGCGCGGGCCGGGGTCACCATCACCTGACAGAGGACTGGCTGCACACATGGCTCATCTGCTCGCCTGGCTGCGACTCCTCCGGCTGCCCAACCATGCGACGGCCGTGGCCGACGTGCTCGCCGGCTTCCTGATCGTGTCGCAGACGCGGGGGTTTGGCTGGCCGCCGCTGCCGCTCTGGCTGGCGATCGCCGCGAGCCTCTGTTTCTACGCGGCCGGCATGGTGCTCAACGACGTCTTCGACGTAGACATCGACCGCCGAGAGCGGCCGGAGCGGCCGCTGCCGAGCGGCCTCATCGCCCTCGGCACGGCGGCCCGTGTTGGCAACGGCCTGCTCGCGCTCGGTGGGGTTTTTGCCTGCGCGACAGCATTCGTATCGAGCCATCCGGCCGTCGCGCTCGTGGGAGCCGCGCTCACGGCCGCGATCTGGATCTACGACCGCCGGGCGAAGGCGACGGCCCTGGGGCCGGCCGTCATGGGCTCGTGTCGGTCGCTCAACTGGCTGCTCGGCATGACGGCCGCCGGCGGCCCGACCGCACAGTATGAATGGCTGCTACCGATCGGCATGGGGCTCTATGTTGCGGGCATCACGCTCTTCGCGCGTGACGAGGCGGGCCGCAGCCGCACGGGGACGCTGGTCATGGCCACGCTCGTCATGCTGGCCGGCCTCCTGACCGCGGCCGCCCACACGCATTTCCTGGCGGACGCCGGTGGCGGATCGACATGGCTGCGAGCCGGGCAATCGGCCTCCTGGTTCCTGCTCTGGGGCGTGCTCGGCGCATCGATCCTGCTCCGCAACGTGCTCGCCATCGTCGACCCGACGAACAGCCGCGTGCAGGTCGCGGTCGGGAATGCGATCATGTCGATCATCACGCTCGACGCCGTGCTCGTGCTGGCCGCCTGCGGCGAGCAATGGGCGGTCGTCGTGCTCGCGCTCCTGGCGCCGTTCCTCCTGGGTCGGCGGCTCGTCTCACCCACCTGACGTCCACACCCTGCGGGCACTGCATGCGGCTCGGCTACAGCACCAATAGCATCGGCGATATCCCGCTGCTCGAGGCCCTGCCGATCCTCCAAGGACTCGGCTATTCGTCGCTGGCGATCACGCTCGACCATCACGTGCTGAATCCCTTCGGCGGGTCGCTTCCGGCAGAACTGGCCCGCTGGCAAGCCGCCCTCGCGGCGAGTGGCATGGCCTGCGTGATCGAGACCGGCAGCCGGCATCTGCTCGATCCACTCCGCAAGCACGAGCCGACCCTTGTCTCGGCCCACCGGGCGGAGCGCCTACGACGGGTCGATTTTCTCACGCGGGCGATCGACGTCGCGCAGGCGTTGGACGCGGCCTGCGTGTCGCTTTGGGCCGGGGTCGTCGGGGACTCGGCCGACGAGGAGGTGGTCTGGCAGCGGCTGACCGACAGCCTCGCGCCGGTGCTCGACCATGCGGTCGCCCGCGGCGTGGCCATCGGCTTCGAACCAGAGCCGGGCATGTTCATCGACACGCTGGACCGCTATCGGCTGCTGCTTGATCGACTGGGAAGACCGGAGTCGCTGAAACTTACGCTCGACATCGGTCACATGGAGTGCATGGGGGAGCGGCCCGCGATGGACGTGCTGCGGCCCTGGATCGGCAGCATCGTCGACGTGCACGTCGACGACATGCTCGCCAGCCGCCATGAGCACCTGCCGCTGGGAACCGGGGAGGTCGACTTCGCGGAAATCCTGCCGTTGCTCGCCGCGGGGGGCTATGCCGGCGGCATTCACGTGGAACTCCCCCGGCAATCGCACCGCTGGCGGGAGACCGCCGCCCAGTCGGCGGCTTTTCTCAGCCGACTGGCCGCGGGCCGTCGCGAATGACCGTCCGCAGTCTCAGGCCCGATCGCCGGTCTTCCCCTCGTCCTCGGCGACTTCGACGCCGTGCTTGCGTTCCGGAAACATGATCGAGGCGGCGATGCTCGTGCCGAGCAGCGAGACGATCACCAGGAGGGAAAGCCACGGGGGCACCAGGTGCCCGCCGGCGTGGGCATCCCAGCCGCCGCGTTCCGCGAGCCATTCGCTGTGCCGGGCCGCCTCGACGATCATCTTCCCACCGACGAAAACCAGCACGGCAGACAGGCCATAGTTGAGGAACCGGAAGAGGTCCATCACGCCGGCCAGCAGGAAGTAGAGGGCCCGCAGGCCAAGGATCGCGAAGACGTTCGACGTGAACACGATGAACCGGAAATAATGAGCCTTCTGGTCGACCACGCCAAAGATCGCCGGAACGCTGTCGACGGCAAAGAGCACGTCGGTGCTCTCGACGACGAGCAGCACGAGAAAGAGCGGCGTGGCCAGCAGTTTGCCGTTCTCGCGGATGAAGAACTTGTCGCCGGCGGACTGCGTCGAAACCGGGATGAGTTTGCGGAAGAGTTTGATGAGGAAGTTGTCGCCGGGATCGTGATCTTTGTCGCCGAAGGCGAGCTTGATGCCGGTGTAGACGAGGAATCCGCCGAACACCCAGAGAATCCAGCTGAAACGTTCGACCAGTTCGGCCCCGACGATCACGAACGTGAGCCGCATCAGCACGGCACCCAGAATGCCCCAAAAGAGCACCCGGTATTGATACTTGAGGGGCACGCCGAAATAGGCAAAGACCACCGCGAACACGAAGACGTTGTCCATCGACAGCGACCACTCGACGAGGTATCCGGTGAGGAATTCGATGGCCGCCTTGCCACCGAGCCACCACCAGACGATCGCATTGAACGAGAGGGCCAGGGCCGACCAGAAACAGGTCCAGAATGCGCTTTCGGAGAGCGACGGCTCGTGGGCGTGCTTGTGGAAGACCGTCAGGTCGAGCGTGAGCATCACGACCACGAACACCGCGAAAGCGGCCCAGTGGAAGGTCTGGATCGCTCCGCTGTCAGTGGCCGCCGCCATGCCGAAAACCGTGGGAAGCCAGGCGTGCAAGATTCGGACTTTCTCTGGAGGGTGGAGGAAAAAGGCGGGCTTGGATCGCCGTCGGCAGGAGTGTAGCAGGCGGCGAAAAAATGGCCTGCCCGAGCACCGTGGAATGATCAGGAGAGGGGGGTGGTCTCTGGATCTTCACCATCGTCCAAGGCGGACAGGAAGCTGGCGGTCATCGCTTCGAACACGGGCGAAATCCGGTCCCAATCCCGATCCTCGGCCTGGCAGAAAAACAGGTAGATCGCGTCCGGAGTGGCCAGCGTCCGCACGGCCGCGGTGTTGGTGAGGTCGAGGCAGTAGAAGTTGAGGTCGAAGCCGGGCAGCGAATGGCCGGCCACCGAGTCACGCGCCGGTTCGCTGTCGAGGTCCTGATACTCCTGCTTCATCTGCTGAACGACCGCCGCCGAAAGCAGCGCGGGTTCGCTGCCGACCGCATGGGCGCTGACGGACCAAAACGCCCCCTCGGGCGAGTAGACGGTCACGGCGGCACGGCTGCCGGCGGCATCGTCCGTGTCCACCGACCAATTCTCCGGATAGTCGAACGTGAGCCCATATTGATTGAAATGCATCGGTTGATCCGCGGTGTGGCCGGCTGATGAGCCCACGATTATAGCGTTATTTCGCCGCCGCCAGCGGTCTGGACTTGGTGGGAAAGACCCCGCTATCGTCCCGCCGCGGATTGGTGCAGCCTCACGAGACCCCTTCATGACGCAGTCGATTGGAACCACCGCGGGAAATCCCCGCGCCGTCTCCATTCACGTGCTCGACTATCTTGTCCCGGCGACGATCCTGCTCGCCGTGCTGGTGGTGCTCGCGCCGGTGCCGGCGGCGCTCGTCGATCTGCTGCTGGCGGCCAATCTCACGATCTCGGTGCTCGCCCTTCTGGGGGCGCTCGCCGCCCGAACGCCGCTCGAAATGAGCGTGTTTCCGACATTTCTCCTCGGCGCCACGCTCATCCGGCTCGTGCTCAACATCTCGACCACGCGGCTGATCCTCTCCCGCGCCGCCATCGACGGCGCCGATGCAGCCG
Source organism: Planctomycetia bacterium (assembly GCA_026401035.1). GTDB lineage: Bacteria > Planctomycetota > Planctomycetia > Pirellulales > UBA1268 > RGVT01. The sequence continues at coordinate 62,510 of JAPLNR010000057.1, forward strand.
GCGAGGTCGTGCGGGCCTTCGGTCAATTCGTTTCCGCCAACAACCTCGTCGTCGGGGCCGTGATCTTCGCGATCATTGCCATCGTGCAATTCGTCGTGATCACCGCCGGGGCCACCCGCACCAGCGAGGTGGCCGCCCGGTTCGCCCTCGACGGGCTGCCGGGCCGGCAGATGGCGATCGACGCCGATGTTGGGGCCGGCACGATCACCCGCGAACAGGCCCGGAGCATGCGTCTCGAACTGCAGCGGCAGGCCGATTTTTTCGCGAGCATGGACGGGGCCAGTCGGTTCGTCCGCGGCGAGGCGGTGGCGAGCGTGATCATCACGCTCATCAATTTGGTCGGCGGCCTCGCGATCGGCGTGGTTCAGCACGCGATGCCACTGTCCAAGGCGATCGACATTTATTCGCGTCTGACGATCGGTGACGGACTGGTGAGCGCCGTACCCTCGCTCTTCGTCGCCGTCGCCACCGGCCTCCTGATCTCGCGGTCGAGCCAGGCCGTCGACCTTTCGCGGGAACTTGGCCGGCAGTTCGTCGCCCGGCCGCACGTGTTGCTCATCACGGCCGTCTTTCTCGCGGTGCTGTCGGTCACCGGCATGCCGTTTCTGCCGTTGGCCGCGATGGCCGCCAGCACGTTGGGCGGCGCCTATCTGCTCAGCCGCAACGGTCGATCGGCCGCCGGCGGGGCGTCGGAGTCTCCGGCCGGGCCTGCCCCGGCCGAAAAACTCGCCGACCTGCTCACCGACGAGCGGATCATGGTTGAACTGGGACGCGGGCTCTTGGGCCTCGTGTCATCGGCCGGAGCACCGCTGCTCGAGCGGTCGCAGACGCTGCGGGCCGCGGTGGCGGCCGATCTGGGCGTGGTCGTGCCCGGCATCGCCTTTCGCGACGACCTCCGGCTCGGACAGCGTGGCTATCGGATCACGATCGCCGGAGAACCGGTCCGCGAGGGGGAATTGGACAAGCGTCGCGGTGCGGATGGACGCACGGATGCCGCCGATCTGGCGGCGATTCTCGAGGCCGCGGTGAGGCAGCAGGCCGACACACTGCTCTCCCGCGATGCCACGGCCCGGCTCGTCGAGTCGCTCAAGGCCGCGCAGCCGGCGCTCGTCGAGCAGACCGTTCCCGACATCCTCACGGTGGCGCGGATCCAGCGGACGCTCCAGTGCCTGCTGCGCGAAGGGGTGCCGATCCGCCCCCTGGCGACGCTCCTCGAGGTCATGGCCGATCATGCCGCCGAGGCGCCGGAGCCCTGGCAACTGGCTGAGGCAGTCCGCCGAAAAATGGCACGCACGCTCTGCCGGCGGGTGCGGGATGCGGACGGACGGCTGGTGGTCATCCGTCTCGCCGATCAGGCGGCCGCGGCGTTGCTGCCGACCAGCGGCCGGCGGCCGGGCCCCGACGCCACGAAAATCACGGCCGAGATTCGCCGCGCCGTGCGGCCACGGCTCGAGCGGGGCATCACTCCGGTACTCGTCGTGGCAGGCGATATGCGGCGGCTGGTCCGCGAGGCCCTGGCACGACAGATTCCAGAATTGCAGGTGTTCGCCAGCGAGGAGGTGGCCGAGGAAAGCCGGCTCGAGGTGTTTGCGACGATCGGCGACGGGGAGTCGGTCCGGGCGGCCTGACGGGTCGCAGGAAATCAAAACAGCGGAAAAAAGTCAGGGTGCGCGGGCGCCAAAAAATACGTTCAAGACAATGCTGCCAGCCGGACGATGAGAATTGTTTCGGCGGCAAACTATCTTTGCCCTTTCATGGAGGATGCCGTGGCGTATCAATTCACTGCCGACGAAATTCAGGGACTCTGGAAGGAGTTCAAGGCCGATCAGTCGAACGAAGACCTGCGAAACCGGTTGATCGAGATCTATCTGCCGCTGGTGAAATACAACGGTGAGCGGATCTGGTCGCGGCTGCCGGAGGGTGTGGAACTCGACGACCTGACGTCGGCCGGCTTGTTTGGCCTGATGGACGCGATCGACGCCTTCGACATGTCACGGGGCGTGAAATTCGAGACGTATTGCGTGCCCCGAATCCGTGGGGCCATGCTCGACGAATTGCGGACCATGGACTGGGTGCCGCGGCTCGTGCGCTCGAAGGCGAGCAAACTCAACGAGGCCGTCAAGACGCTCGAGGCCAAACTCGGCCGTGCCCCCGCCGATGAAGAAGTTGCCGAGCACATGCAACTCTCCCGCGAGGACTTCGAGAAATTGCTGGTCGAGGCAAACGCGGCGAGTCTCGTCAGCCTCAACAAGAAGTGGTGCGAAACCGACAGCTCGAAGGACGTGCGGGAAATCGACATCCTCGAGGATAAGAAGGGCGAGGATCCCACCCGGCGGATCCAGAAGGCCGACCTGATGCGGCTGATCACCAAGGGGCTGAATCGCAACGAGCGGCTGATCATCATCCTCTACTACTACGAGGAACTGACGATGAAGGAGATCGGTGCGACGCTCGACCTCTCGGAAAGCCGGGTCAGCCAGATGCACAGCGCGATCGTCGAGCGGCTCCAAAACCAGCTCGAACGGCGGCGGCCGGAGTTCGCGATGTGATGCCGGCCACCGGAACCGCAGCCCTGGCAGTCTGGGCGAACTGCGGACCCGGGAAATCGGCAGAATGACGAAAACAGGCAGGGAAAAAATTCAGTCAAGTTCAAGCCGCGGATGTGCCGATGATTATGAATCGGCCGCGGCGAATGGTCGGGTGATTCCGACTGGCAGCTGTCCGACGACTGGTGTCGCCGGAACGCGGAAGCGCGGCAACAATAGTAGGAACAAACAGCCAGCAACCGATTCCAGAAAATCGAAGCGAACCACCCGGCAGTCAGACGCGTATCAGCGTGTGTGCCGGGGGGGAATGGAATCAAAACACTGTCTGCAAGGAGTGCAATCATGAATATTTTGGGTGTCTTTTCGACGCATGGGGCTCAGTCGCTCGGTGGCGTGAAGGGCGTGGAGTCGACGCAGTCGACGCAGGCCGCCGTGCAGCAGGGTGTGGGCGAAGTCCACGATTCCGTCACGCTGTCGGTCGATGCGGTGCGGTCAGCGGAGAGTGCCGCCGACATCCGCTTCGACAAGGTGAACTCGATCCGCGCGGCCATCGCCGACGGCTCGTACGACACCCCCGAGAAGCTCGACATGGCCCTCGAGCGACTGCTCGATCGTCTCGGCAGCTGAGCGGCTGGCTAACTGGCTGAGCGGCTGAATAAATCGATTCAGAAAGCGGCCGGACTGGCGACAGTCCGGCCGCCTGTTTTTTTGGTGACGGGCGGTTCGCATGAATCCGACCCCACAGCTAAACTCTAACGATCATTCATCCCCGCAGCGTTCGCTCATGGCCATCGCATCTGACTTCTCCCTCGGCAAGGTCGATGTCGCGCTCTCACCGCAGGAGCGGTTCGAAGAGTTTCTGCGCACCCGCGGCAAGCGGATCACGCAGCAGCGACTCGTGATCGTGGAGCATGTTTCGAAGCAGCACGAGCACTTCGATGCCGACAAACTGCTCGCCGACCTGCGAAACACGGCCGAGGGGGCGAAGGCGAGCAAGGCGACGGTCTACCGGACGCTGGGCGAGATGGTCGACGCCGGGCTGCTCAAAGAGATGGAGCTCGGTCGCCGGAAAGTCTACGAGCACGACTACGGCTACCCGCAGCACGAGCACCTGCACTGCACGTCGTGCCAGAAGCTGATCGAGTTTTCAAGCGACGAGCTCATCCGGATTCGTGACGCCGTCGCCGCACAGCACCAGTTTCGGCCGCAGAGCCACCACCTGATCATCACGGGAATCTGCGCGGACTGCCGCAGTGGACGCAGCAAGTCGCGACACCAGGACCGGGTCTGAGGCCTACACCCGGAGGTTCGCAATGGCGGCCCGGCCGGGGTGGGCCGCGAGCGCGGTACGGACGGGGCCGGCGACGAATTCCTCGACTTGGGCGGAGGCCCGGCCCGCCAGGCCGCGGACGTCCATCGCCTGCTCCAGATCGATCGCGGCGAAGAGCGGGTCGGCGGCCAATCGGGCAGCCAGGTCGTTGGGCAGGCCCTGACGGATACCGGCCGTCGCGGCATGGCTGTGCTGGCGGAGCGCCTCGTGGAGCGTCTGGCGATCGCCGCCGCCCTTCGTGACCGCCATCAGAATCCGTTCGCTGGCGAGGAACGGAAGCTGGTTCTCGAGGTTGCGTCGGATGGCGCCCGGCAGCACGACCAGTCCGCCGGCGATGTTGGTGTAAATCACGAGCTGCGCGTCCGTGGCGAGGAAGGCCTGGGGCAGCACGAGCCGGCGGGGTGCTGAGTCGTCGAGCGTGCGTTCGAACCACTGCACGGCGGCGGTCTGGCCGGCCGTTGGAGCCAGCCCCATCACGAACCGCCCGAGGCCACACATCCGCTCGGCCCGCATCGGGTTGCGCTTGTAGGGCATCGCCGAGGAGCCCACCTGATCCTGCTCGAACGGCTCCTCGAGTTCACCGGAGGCGGCGCTGAGCCGCAGATCGTTGCCCGCCTTGTGGGTCGATTCCGAGATGCCCGCCAGTGCGGACACCACCTGCGAGTCGATCTTGCGGCTGTAGGTCTGGCCGGTGACGTCGTACGAGGCGGCGAAGCCGAGCTTTCTCGAGACGAGTTCGTCGAGGGCCCGCACCTTGGCGTGGTCGCCGGCGAAGAGCTCGAGAAAACTCGCCTGCGTGCCGGTCGTGCCCTTGGCGCCGCGGGCCCGCAGTTGGCGGCGGCGGTGATCAATCTCCTCCAGGTCGAGCAGGAGGTCGTGGATCCAGAGACAGATCCGCTTGCCGATCGTGGTGGGCTGGGCGGGCTGCAGGTGCGTGAGCCCGAGGCAGACGATGTCGCGGGTTTCGGTCGCCTTCTCGGCCAGCCGTTCGATCACCGTCGCCAGCCGGGCGGACACGAGTTCGAGAGCATCACGCATCAGCATCAAGTCGGTGTTGTCGGTGACGAAGGCGCTGGTGGCGCCGAGGTGCAAGATCGGCCGGGCCTTCGGGCAGGCATCGCCGAACGTGTGCAGATGCGCGAAGACGTCGTGCCGCGTCTTCTTCTCGTAATCGGCCGCCTTCGCGAAATCGATCGGCTCGAGGTTGGCCCGCATCTCGTCGAGCTGCTCGCGGGTAACCGGCAAACCGAGCTCACTCTCGGCCTCGGCGAGCGCCAGCCATGTCTGCCGCCAGAGCTTGTAGCGATGGTTGTCGCTCCAGAGCCGGGCCATCTCGGCCGACGCATAGCGGGTTGCGAGCGGATTTTCCCAGACGTTCCGGGGATCGGGCTGCACTGCGGTATTCACGAACGCACTCCTCGAGGCCTGCCGGCGGCTTTTTCAGAATCCACCGGCCGCGCCATCTTGCAGAAGAGACGCTCCAAGGCCAGACGGGCGCGCAGTCCCCGGGAGGCATCGCTCTTCAGGCTGCGATCGAGTTCCATGAGCCACACCGGCAGTTGCCGTGACCGCCGGGCCCCCAGCTGCATCAATGACTCGCGGGCCTGCGCCAGCGCTTTTGGCCAGGCAGCCACGCCGGCCTCACGGAGCGCTTCCTCGACACCGCGGGGGCGGCCGTCGCCCGCCGGCAGGGCGAGCACCCGCGCCGCCGCGGAGAGCCGCCGCAGCACGCTGGCCGCCTGGGCACCGATGCCGATCGGGTTTTCGCCACCATCGAGGAGATCCGCCAGGTGCGCGAGCGCCGCGCGGGCATCGCCGGCTCCGGCGCTGTCGATCATGCCCCAGGCGGTGCGTTCCTGTGGACTGCCGGCGAAGTCATCGACGGCATCCGGTTGTATGGCGGTCTGCTTCGCAGCCGGATCGCTCGCGGCCGCGAGCCGGGCGAGCGCCTGATCAACCTGCCCAAGATGACCGGCGAGGCGTTCGAGCAGCCGTTGGGCCGTGGCCGCCGCCAACTGGATACCGTGCCGCGTCTGGGCCCAATGCCGCACCCAGGCGGCGAGATCCGCCCGCTGTGGGATCGAGACATCGACGACGAGCCCGTGCTTGGCGGCCGCCTTCGCCAGGCGGGTGTTCGACGGAAAGCTTTTCACCTCGAGGATCACGAGGCCGCGGCCGCCTTTCGGCTTGTTGGTCAGATCCTCGAGCGGTTCGCGGGCCTGCGACACGAATGCGTCGGCGTTGCGGACGATCGCCGCCCGCGTCGCGCCGGCGAAGAGCGGCACCGTTGCCGCCTCATCGAACACATCGCGGGGATCCGGGAGATCCTCGCCGGCGAATTCCCGCCAGGCCCACATGCGATCAGCCTCGTCGGGACAGAGCCTGTCGCGGAGCAGCACGAGCATGTGGAACGCCAGGAATGGCTCGTCACCGACAAGAACGATGAGCGACGGCGAGCCGAGCGACCAGTCATCGGGGCGGCGAAGAATTTCGAGGGCAGTCTTGGATTCGGCCACGAGCGCACTGCTTTCAGGACCGCGGCAGTCTGTGCCGCGAACTGCCAGCAGTCTATCGGGCGGATCGGCTTTACCGCCGGTCGACCCGAGCGAAAACAGCCCGGACGAGCTTTTCCCCAGCGAATTACGGCGCGGACGGAGACAAGGCTCGCACGCCGCCGAGCCTTCCGGTGACCCGCGGGGCGGAGACCGTGACCGGTTGGGCACTCGTGGTGCTTCCCACGTTCCCTGCGGCATCGGCGGCCTCCACCCGGATGAAGACCTTTGCCGTCACCCCACGCGGTGGCTGCCAGCGGTGCTCGCCCTGGTTGTCGAGCGACTCGCCGATCGTCGCCCACGGACCGGCGGCGTTTGGCGAATACGCCAAACGGGTGCTCCGGGGCACCAGCATCTGATCGCGGGCCGTGTAGCGGATCACGACACCCGGGGGCTCGCCCGCCTTGGCCCGTGCCACTTCGATCAATTCCACCTGGGGCGGCTCGTCGTCGACGCCCACCCACGTGTCCGGCATGTCGCCCGCCACCGGCCCGCCCGCAGCGTTCGGCAGATCCGAAACCACCTCGAGGCGAAAACCATAGAGACCCGACGAGGGCAGCGTCACGCTGATCGGGCTGGTTGTATCGTCATCGACGGCGCTCCGCTGCCACGTGACGCCGCCGTCGCGTGTGCTCCAAAGTTCGATCCGCACTCCGCCGGCAGCGGTGTCGTCGGCCTGATACTCGTAGTCCCAGGCGAACCTCCGCGCCTGGACGAGCTGGAGCGGCTTGCCTCGATACACGAGCGGCTGCTGTCCCTTGGCCAGCGCCATGCCGCCGCCGACGTCTGCCAGGGGAGATGCCTCGGGCAGCGCGAGGGCGTCAGTGGCCGGTGACGTTCCCGGGAATGCTCCCGACGATATTCCAGATGACGTGCCGACCGCCGACAGCGGGCCTGCCGGTGCCCCTGAACCGACCCGATTGACGAGAACGCTCTGCGGGCCGCGGATTGCGGCAGCCTTTTCAGCGGGTGATTCAGCCGACCAGGCGGCGGCCGACTCCGAGCGCCAGCCATCGGCCGACAGAGGCATGGCGTCGCTCGCCGGCGTTGGCCGCGCGGCCGCCGGCAACGCCGGCGTCCGCGGCCGCAAATCGTTCACGGGCACCTCCTGCGAGGGCAGCGGTGGTGCGCCAAGTTCCCGGGCAAGGGCGGCCTGATCGACCTGGGGATCGGTCTGCTCCAGCGTGAACTGCCGGACTGTATTGTTGCCAGATGCATCGGAGATCGCGATCCGCACCGTGATCGCCTCGACCTGTTCGCCAGCCCACCAGATTTCCTCGCCCACCATGTGTGCCGGAGATTCCCGCGACAGGATTCCGACGGCGGCGACCTTCTTCCAGCCTTGGTCGCCCTTGCCGCGGTAGTCAAACGCAAGGGAGTCGAGCCGCAGCGAATCATCGACGGCGGCGTACCGGCAGATGATCTCGCCGTCGGTGCCCTTCCAGACCCGCGCTGCCAGCTTGGGACCGGCCGCATCCACCAGCACGCGCAGGTCGGGGCCGGCGCCACCCCGCAGGCGTCCCTTGGAATCGATGGACCGCAGACGGAACCAATATTCGCCGTCACTGCCGGCCCGATAAGTGAACGAGCCGGCATTCGGCGCCGCTTCCCCCGCCGGCTCCCACGTGGCCCCCAGATCCTTGGATGCGCTGAGGACGACCCGCTGAGCCGCCGAGTCCGGCGACTGCGCCGCGGGTGGACTGAATGGAATCGAAAACACTGGATGCTTTGTGCGGACGAGCTCCGGGAGCGCCGGTGGCGGAGGTAGCCCGTTGCCGTCGGCAGCCCATGGTCGGCCAGCCGCCGGCGGGCAGACGAGCCCCGCGGCTGCCATGACCAGCATCAACACCATGAACAGCATCCGCGGCGCTGCCGCAGCGGCATGCCGAAGCGGACGCATCGGTTTTTTCGGTTGGGAGACCAGGGCCATACGGCCAAGAATCGACCGTTGCAGTCGGAAAAGTCATATTTTTCAGGAAATTTTTGGCTCAATCAGCCCAGGTTGACGGTCAGCTGCCGTCGGGGCGCGGGGCCTCGATAATGTGTGGCGGACGCGGCAACCTGGGGGTTTTCTTTCTGGACCCGGCCCCCCGGAGCCTGCCATAATCCGTCCTGAGGCGACCGACACGGATGCCGGTGGCCCTTGTACTTAACAGTCTGCCTAGGACGCTGCGGCGTGTCGGCCTGACGTGCAATCGTTTCTGACCAGTGCCTTGCTGCTGGCCCTCTTCGTCGGGGCCGGGATCGTTGCGATTGTCATAATCCGTTCGCGCTATCACGGCCGCGGTGCGGATGGTGGCGACTGGGAAAGCGCGCTCGCCGAATACAAAAATCTGCGGGACAAGGGTGTGCTGAGCGATGAGGAATACCGAAAGATAAGAAGTCTGGTCGAGCCGCGAGTGGATCGTTGAACACAAACCCGTCTGGGGAAAAGGAAACGAGAGCATGCCATCAGGGAAAGACGTCAATAATCTCGGACGCCGCAGCACGGGGGGCACGACCAAGAAGAACGCCTTCTGTTCCTTCTGTCGCAAGAGTTACCGGGATGTCGGGCCGCTCGTCGAGGGCCCCGGTGATGTCTACATCTGCGGCGAATGCATCGAGCTGTGCCAGTCGATTCTCGACCAGGAAAAGAAGCGTCGCGGTACGAGCAAGCAACTCTTCTCCTCGATCCCGTCGCCGCGGGAGATCGTGGCCCACCTCGACGAATACGTGATCGGCCAGGAGCACGCCAAGCGGGTGCTGGCCGTTGCCGTGCACAGCCACTACAAGCGGCTCACGCTCGGCAGCGAGGGCTCGGATGTCGAGGTTGAAAAGTCGAACATCCTGCTTCTCGGCCCCACGGGCTGTGGCAAAACCCTGCTCGCCCGCACGTTGGCCAAGATTCTCAACGTGCCGTTCGCGATCGGCGATGCGACCACGCTCACCGAGGCCGGCTACGTGGGCGAGGACGTGGAAAACCTGCTGCTCAAGCTGCTCAACGCAGCCGACTTCGACATCGAGGCTGCCCAGCGGGGCGTGCTCTACATCGACGAGATCGACAAGATCGGCAAGACGAGCCAGAACGTCTCGATCACCCGCGACGTCTCGGGCGAGGGCGTGCAGCAGGCGCTCCTCAAGATGCTCGAGGGCACGGTGGCCAACGTTCCGCCGCAGGGCGGCCGCAAGCATCCCGAGCAGCAGTACATCCAGATCGACACGTCGAACATCCTCTTCATCTGCGGCGGCACGTTCGTCGGGATCGACAAGATCATCGGCAAGCGGCTGGGCCGGAAGACGATCGGCTTCGGACAGCCGGCCGATCAGAAGGGGGAGGCGACGCTCGCCGAATTGCTGCCGCAGGTGGACTCCGATGACATCCTCGAATTCGGCCTGATCCCGGAGCTCGTCGGCCGACTGCCGGTGATCTCGTCGCTCAAGCCGCTCGATGACAAGGCGCTCGTGAAGGTCCTCAAGGATCCCAAGAACGCGCTCGTGAAGCAGTTTCAGAAGCTCTTCGGCATGGAGAATTGCCAGCTCGACTTCACCGAAGAGGCCCTCTCCGCGATCGCCCGGAAGGCGATGAAGAAAGACACCGGCGCCCGCGGCCTGCGGTCAATCATCGAAGACGTGATGCTCGACGTGATGTTCGATCTGCCCGATAACGCGGGCACCTCGTATCTGATCACCGACCGCAACATCGACGCCGGCGAGCCTGTGCTGCCGATTCGCGAGGCTCGGCACAAGAGTGCCTGAGTGTCCGCGGCATGAGTCATTCCTGGCCCCGGCAGCCGGCGGGGGCAAAGGGGTTGCACTTGGTCGCCCTGAGTAACGCCCTGAGTAACGCCACGGGTTCCCCGGGACGCCGGTCGTCGCATTCTGCAGCGCCGGGCTTGATCCACGGTCTGCTAGCCGGCGTCGCAGGGGGCTGCGCCGAGGATCAGCGCGGCGTCGCCGACACCGAGCCGCGTGCAGCCCATGGAGAGGTAGGTCAGGGCATCGCTCCAGGTGCGAATGCCGCCCGAGGCCTTCACCCCCATCCTGCCGCCCACCGTGTCGAGCATGCGCCGTACGCCCTCGGGTGTCGCTCCTCCCGGGCCGAAGCCGGTCGATGTCTTGACGAAGTCCGCGCCTGCTGATTCCGCAAGTCGGCAGGCGGCTTCGATACCGTCCGGCGACAGATAACAGATTTCCAGGATCACCTTCACGAGGACGCCGTGCGGCTTCGCCACGGCCACGACCGCCGCGATGTCGTCGCGAACGGCGTCGTCGGCGCCCGAAAGAAAGCGACCGATGTTCATGACCATGTCGAGTTCGCGGGCACCGTCGCCGATGGCCAACCGGGCCTCCAGGGCCTTCGTCTCCGACCGCTGGCTCCCGTGCGGAAAGCCGATCACGCTCGCCACCGCCACGGGGCTGCCCCCCACGAGCCTCACGGTCTCCTTGACATCGCACGGCCGCACGCACACGCAGCCGACCCCACGGTCAACGCACATGGTGGCATGGGCGGCCAGATCCCCCGTCGTGTATTCGGGCCTCAGGACAGCGTGGTCGAGCAGGCGGGCGACTTGGGCGACGGTGAACGATCGCATCGCGTGGACTCCGCGGCCCGGCGACCCCGCGTCACCGGTCATGCCGAACCGTCCACGAGCCGGCAGAGCGCCGCGATCCCGCGGTCGAGCATCGCGTCGCTGACCGTGTAGGCGATCCGGAAGTGGGTGTCGGCGGCGCCGAACACGGTGCCGGGCACGACGAGAAGTTTTTCAAGCTCGACGGCCCGCTCGGCAAAGGCCTTGCCGGAGCCGCCGGGGGCCTCTGGGTAGAGATAGAACGCCCCGCCGGGCTGCACGAAGCGGTAGCGGCCACGCAGGCCAGCCATCAGTTTGTCACGTTTTCGTCGGCACTCGGCGAGTGGCAGTTCCATCGGACAGTCAATCGCGGCGACCGCGGCCCACTGGCCCACCTGCGGGGCACAGACGAACGTGTATTGCTGGAGCATGGTGCAGGCGTCGACGATCGCCTTCGGCCCATGCACCCAGCCGACCCGCCAGCCCGTCATCGCGTGCGACTTCGAGAAGCCGTCGATCACGACGACCGACTCGGAGTGCAGGGCAGGGGAGGCGAACGGAGCGTCGTAGCAATACGACCGGTAGAGCTCGTCGCTGATGAGCGTGACCCCGCGCTTCTCGGCGAGCCGGGCAAGGTCGCCCACCGTGTCGGCCCCTGCCACGACGCCGGTGGGGTTCGCCGGTGTGTTGAGCAGGATCGCCCGCGTCGCCGGCGTGATCGCGGCCGCCACGCGGTCGACGTCGACCTGAAACGTGGGCGCGGTATCGATCACCACGCACGTGCCGCCGAGGAATTCCACGAGCGGCCGGTACATCAGGAACGCCGGCTCGAAGATGATCACCTCGTCGCCAGGATCGACCAGCGACATGAGCGCGAGCACGAGCGCTCCGCTCGAGCCGCTCGTGACGCAAAGCCGGCGGTCCGACTGGCCGGTTTCCTGCCGCACCCGCTCTTCGAGCCGCTCCCGCAGGACCGCGAGGCCCTGCGTCTGCGTGTAGCCGTTCTTGCCGTCATCGATCGCCGCCTTGGCCGCCTCGCGGGCAGCCGACGGCATCGCGAAATCGGGCTGACCGATCGACAGGTTGATCGGGTCCTGCAGCCTGGCTGCCAGGTCGAAAACCTTTCGGATTCCAGACGAATCGAAGGCGGCCGCCCGTTTCGAGATCGCGTGCTTCACGAGATCAGCCCGCGTCTTTGAACAACTTGTCGAGTTGTTCGCCGAGCTTCTCACCCCGGGCGTTCAGCGTGATCACGTTGCCGTCGCGGCCGATCAGGATCACCGTGGGAATCCCACTGATGCCGTAGTAGGTCGACAGCGGGTGACGCCAACCCTCGCCTTCCGGCTTCTCGTAGAGAATCGGCCACGGAATCTTCTGCTCGCCGACGAACTTCTCGAGCGCCTCGCGGTCTTCGTCAAGGCTGATGCCGACGACCTCGAATCCCTTGTCGTGATACTTTTCATACTGCTCGAGCACGTTGGGGATCTCGGCCACGCACGGGCCGCACCAGGTGGCCCAGAAATCGATCAGCACTACCTTGCCGGCGAGCGAACTCTGCTCGAACGGCTTGCCGCTCAGGAGCGTGCCCTTGATCTCCATCGGATGCCCCGGCAGCGAAAGGCGACGCAGCGTGCCGGCGAAGCTCTCGGCCATCGAGCGGACCTGCTCGTTCTTGCTCTTCGCGAAGATCGGCCCGAAGGCGTTGTATGCCGCCGCGGCGAACTCCTCGCCACCGGGCAGGTTTTCAAAAGCGCCGGCAAGCTGCATCGCCAGACCGGCCGTCTGGACGTCGTCAGGATCGACGGCGAGCATGTCGGCCGTTTTCTTGATGAGCGCGGGGCCGCCGTCGAGCTTGCCGCTCGAGAACAGCTGCTGGGCCTCGGAGACAAGCAGAAGCCGCTTGGCTTCCTTGGCGAGTTCCGGAGATGCGCTGTCGACCAGCGTTCCGGCGAAGGTCGCCATGTCGGCGGCGGCCTTCTCATCGCCGAGCCTGCCGAGCATCATCAGACTCTCGAGTTTCATCTTCGCCGCATCTTCGTGCAGCTTCTCGGTGGGCTTCACCTGGGCGAGAATTTTGTCGGCGGCCTGCACCGACACGGCCGCGACATCCTTCAGGTAGGCCATCATCTCCGGCCGCGACTTGGGCCGCACGTTGCTTTGCTTCAAGCCGTCGATGAACTGCATCAGTTCCTCGGGGGTGCCCTCCGGCAGCGGCGGCACCTTCGGCGTCGCACCGGCCGGTGCCTCGGCTTCCACGGCGGCACCGGGCTGACGCGCCAGGGCGTGGGCGGGGGCGACCACGAGCGCGAGCGTGAACACAACGAACGGAAGGACGAACGGCTTTCGCGCATGAGCGTGGAGCATGGATGCCTCGCGGATTGGAAAACTCTCGGAAACTGAGCCTGAGATCGTAACGGCCCGGGGCATGCCGGGGCAATCGCCGGCTCCATGGCTTTCGAAAAGGTGCCGTAAAGCGGCATTGGTCGCCAACGGCAGAACAGCCTGTTTGTGTGGGAGCAGGCTCTCGGTTCAGCGGACGATCGTGCGGAACCGCACGAAGCCGCTCTCGCCGGGCCGGAGCGTGTGCTGCACGCGCCACGTGAGAACGACCGAACCGTCGTCGCCCGCCTCCGTGGAGATGTCGGCCGGCAGGTTCGAGGCAGCGCTGTCCGGGATCAGTTCCAGCCGCGTGGGGATCGCGTCGACGAGCACGATGTCGTTGAGGGGGCGATCGCCCGAGTTGAGCAGGAAGATCGTGAAGTCGAGTTCCTCGCCGACGCGTGCGGTGTCGCTCCCGGCCCGCTTGCAGAGGGTCAGTTCGCAGCGGCCGGGCTCCTCGAGGCGGAGCGTTGCCGTGCCGCTATCGGCCGCGATCACCTCCGCCGTCTGGTTGTTCACCGTCACCTGCGCAGCCGTCACGCACGTCCAGGCGAAGGGCACGTCGAAACCGACCTTAATCCGCGGCGTCTGCACGAGGCTCGCCAGCAGCGGCTGCTCGTCGAGCACGCGCTCGACCGGGTTCTCCAGACTGTCTGCCTCGGTGGGCAGATCGTTCTGATCGACCGCCAGCGGCGGGAGCCGCTCCTCGACGGCCAGCAGCGGCTGCGACTTGCGGGCGGCCTCCGGCACCAGGCTGTGCGTGCGGCCGAGCACCGGAAGGTTGTCGACGGCAGCTTCGGCAAGTGCATCGACGGCGAGGCCCTTGGGCCCCACGGGCGCGGCTTCTTCGTGCGGTCGAATCACCTCCCGCACGGAGGCAAACCGGGGCGCATAGACACACGCGCAGTTGGACGTCGTCAGGCAGGCGTCGGCGGCCTCGTCGCCGTCAGGATCGATGACGGCATCGGCAGGCCGATACCGCGCGACTGTGTCGCCGGCGGTCAGGTTCTTGATGCCGAAGCGGCCAATCGGTTTGGCTGGCACGGCATGGTCGCCACCGTCGCAGACCAGGTAGGGCCCCACGACGGGGACGGCGGGCGGGGGCAGGCAGGCCACCGGCTGACAGTTGCCCGTGCTGCAGGCGCCCGTGCTGCACATGCCAGTGGCACAGCGGCCGGTGAGGCAACGTCCCGGCCGCAGGCCATGCCTGTGAAGCCGGGGCAGGGGGGCGCAGGGAACTTCGAGCCCTGCCTGCCGGACGGTGTCAGGTTCTTCGGGCGGCGCATCCGCTTCTTGCGCTTCTTCGTTGTGCACGACCGCGGCAATCGGCATCAGGGCCGGCGCCGTCAGCGAACGGCAGGAGGCCAGAATGATCGCGCTGGTCCCGATCGCGAGAATGCGAAGCCAACGCAGGCCGCATGACTTGCTCATGGCACCACCCCCGGCGCGGGCACACGGTTGCCGATGATCAACTCCGCCACGGGATCGCCCAGCGTGGATGCGACCTGGTAGGCGTCGTCGCCGGGCCGAACGTCGAACCAGCTCGACGGCAGGAGGTCGGGCCGATCCGATTCGCAGGATGCATACACGATCCGTCTCACATGGGCGCCCGCGAAGGCAGCCGCGAGGTCGGCCTGATCGATCACGATCTCGACGGGAAACCGCCAGGCCATGCCGGGAGGGGCGGCGAGTTTTGCGAGCAGCCGGACCGTCGGAAACAGTTCCCGGCCCTCGTCCAGGCCGCTGCCCGTTACCCGCAGTCGGTAGGCCTGCCCCACGACGAGGCCCATTCGCAGCGGAGCCGGTCGTAGCGGCGACCAGCCGGAAGCCGTTTCGATCGCGATTTCGAGCCCGTCCGGCCCACGGATATCGACCGGCTGGATGAAGTCAGGCAGAGAACCTTCCGGACAGGGACCGAGCTGCGGGCGCTCGCGTGCGCCAATCGCTCCCGGTGTTGAGAAGCCGGCGAATGTGTCCACCGCGTTCGTCTCGACGTCCTCGCCGGGAAAACCCGTCGAGGCCGTCAGGGCGAGTACGGTGGTCGCCAGCAGCCCGCTGACAACCCGCAGCACGGTCCCTGTCCGGATGGTGTTCTTGCTGATGCTCCTCCTCGAATCCCGCCACGTTGTTCCGGGCTCGTGTCCGGTTGTGCGGTGCGGGTTCATAATTGATCGACTTTTGGTGATGGATGAGGTTCGACTCTTGGCACAGCTGCCTGCGGCGTCCGACGGGTCCGACTACTCGATGTAATCGCCGGGCTCCGGCGGGCAGGGGATGCCCCGGGCGGCTGCCGCCTCGGCATCGGGATCCGGACCGCCGTTGTCGACCCACCGCTTGCGGTCTTCGGGCGGCTGCTTGAGGTGGATATGCGGCACACGCGACCGCTCCGCGATGTAGGCCCGGTGGGCCGGCTTGGGATAGCTCAGGCCAGGCGCCTGCTGCACGTGGAGTTTGAGTTCACGCGACGGCGGCGGGATGTGCATCTTCGTGTGGTTCGTGATCGAATGCTTCTGCAGTCCGGCCGGAATACCGAGCGGAATATGTGCCGGGCCGGGCAGGCCGATGGGTGTGCCCGTGATCGGCATGCCGTATTGCGGGGCTGTCATACCGGCGATGAATCCCGGCGGAAGCTGTGACGGATCGCCACCGCAGGGCATGCCGAGGGGCGCGGCCACGCCGATCGGCACGCCACCGCCGCCGGCACCGTCAGCCGCGTACGACGTGCCATCACCGTTTCCGCTCGACTCGAGATCCTTGTTGCCGATGCGAATGATCGCGAGGATCGATCCGCGTCGATCCGCCTCCACCACGGGGTCGACGCCCGGATCCAGACGCGTGCTGACAAGCGTCTCCACGCCGGCGACGGCGAGTTCCTGGTAGTCGGGATCGGGAAGATAGACGACTTTCGTGACGAAGTTGCCGCTCGTGACCTGATCGAGATCCTCTTCCGTGAGCTGGAAAGGGATCGCATTGTGGGCGAGGAAGGCGTCGGTTCGCGGCGCCATCGGGGCGACCTCGAGGGTCGGGTAGAGTTCCACCCCCTCGTGCCCCGGAACATCGGTGATCTTGAGACGATAGATCGCGCCCTGTGCGAAGTCATAGCGGCCGGGTGTGACCAACGGCGAGGAATCAAAACCGCCCGCCGCGCTGACATCCCAACGCACCTGCATGCCGTCAGGACCGATGAATCCGATCTGCGAGGTCGGGGCCATCATGCCGGCCATGGCCGCTGCGTCGGCTTCGAGGGCTCCGGCATCCGCTAGCGCCGCCTCGTAGGAGGCCGGGACGATCACTCCGGGACCGGGGCCGTCAACGCCGGGGCCAGGGTGCTGGAGCATGGCCGTCGGCGGCAGCACATTGGTATGTGGCGTGGCGACGGGGCGAATCTGCGCCAGTCCCGTAAGCGGGGAATTCGCCGGAATGTGGCACCCGGTGAGCGTCGCCGCCAACGCTGCGATGCCCGCCGACAGAGTGACAGGCCCAACGAATCCATGCAGATGTCGTCTTACCACCATCGCATCACCTCCGGAGACTGCAGTCGCTGTCGCGAACTGGCTCGTATTTCGTCTTGGGGCGGTTTCCCGCGATTCCTTACACTCACGCCATTCCAGAGCCCCGCAGCCACCGGCCGCGGTCGTCTGTCCGACCTCAGAGTTTTCGACCCGCGACCGGCCGTTTCTTTGACAAAATCCGCAAAGTCGATCTGACCCCGATGAACAGCCACCCGCCCAGACCGCCAAGACAGCCCGATCGCCGCGGATCAGTCGTCAAGGCGGTCATCCTGCTGGTCGCGGGGCTGCTCTCGACCGACGCGGCAGCCCAGTCGGGGCCCGCCGGCAGCGTGTATCAGCGGGGAGAACAGTCCACGGCGTCGAACCCGCCCCTCCCCCTAGCCACGCCGAACCCTTTGGCATCACCCGTTCCGCCGGTCGCTGCGGCCGTGGCGGAGCAGGGGGCCGCACCCGCAGCGCAGGCGGGCAACCTAGCACCGGCGGGCAACCCGGCGCAGGACGCCGTCAGGGCGGAACGCATGGTGGCCGCAGCGCTCGCTGGATTGGGGAAATCCGAATCCATCACCGCCCGGGTTCGCCAATTGGCGCGGGTCGGCGACACGGTGCTGAAGGGCGGCGGCCGCTACCTGCAATCGGGCACGGGAGAAGATCAGCGGTTCCGCTTTGAGTCGCGGCTCAGCGCCGAGACGGAGGAGTTCGAGGTGCTCGAGGTTGGCGACGGGCTCTTCTTCTGGACGTATCGCAAGTTGGGCTCCCAGCCTCCCACAGTGACGCGGATCGACATCCGCCGGGTGCGGGAGCGACTGCAAGGGCTCAAGGTGCCTGATCCGGCCAATGCCTCGCCATACCTCGGCGGCATTCAGCGTTCGCTGGGCCTCGTTCGCGAGTGGTTTCGGTTCGTGTCGGTCTCGTCAGCGGCGATCGACGACATGCCGGTCTGGAGCATCGAAGGGCGGTGGAATGGGGATCGGCTGGCGTCTCTGCTACCCGCACAGGCCGAGGCGATCAAGAGCGTTGCCGGCATCTCGGCGGCCGACCTGCCCGAGGGGCTGCCGTGGAGCGTGCGGCTGTCGATCGGCAAACGGGCGCTCTTTCCCTTTCGAATCGAATGGCTGGCCATTCCGGGCCAGCGGCCGGTCGCAGCGACCACGCCCGAGGTGGTGGCGGTGCTCGAGTTCTACGACGTGCGGATGGGCGAACCGGTCGACGCCACGGCTTTTGTCTACAAGCCCGCGACCGAAGGACTCATGGACGTGAGCGAAGACTATTGCCGCGGTCTTGGCCGACTGCGGCCGTAGCCGTCCGCTGCTGCCAGCCGGCAGCCACGAGCCGCGCCGCCACGTCGATCGCGGCCAGCATGCTCGCGGGGTCGGCCGTGCCGGTGCCGACGAGATCAAAGGCGGTGCCGTGGGCCACGCTCGTGCGCACCAGCGGCAGTCCGAGTGTGATGTTCACGGCCCGATGCATGCCGAGCAGTTTGATCGGGATGTGGCCTTGATCGTGGTACAGGGCCACGACCCCGTCGAAGCCGCCCATGCTCGCCCGCAGAAAAAGCGTGTCGGCGGGGAGTGGCCCCGTGACATCGAGGCCGGCGCGGGCGAGTTGCTGCACGGCCGGCGCGACGATCCGCGATTCCTCGTCGCCAAAGAGGCCGCCTTCACCACCATGCGGGTTGAGGGCGGCGACGACGATCCGCGGCCGGCCACCGAGAATGGCCGTCAGCAGCGAGTTGAGCCGGAGACCGGCCTGCACGATGCCGTCGGTCGACAGGTGCGCAACCGCGTGGGCGAGCGATTCATGGAGCGTGGCATGCACGACGCCCAGGCCTTGCCCGCCGGCTTGCGGGCCGGATTGTTCGCCAGCGTGCCTGGCCGTCACCGGCGGCAACCAGAGCATCATCGAGGCGGCCGTGTCGGGCAGACCGCAGGCGCGGGCGAGCCATTCGGTGTGGCCGGGCACGTGATAGCCGGCCGCGTGCAGCGCCTCCTTGTGAAGCGGACCGGTCACGATCGCCTGGGCCAGGCCGGATCGCGTGGCCAGAAAGGCGGTTTCGAGTGCCGCCACGGCGCTGCGGCCACCGGCGGCGCTGATGGCGCCCCGTGAAACACGTTCCACGGGGGCGGCGGGTTCGATCACCAGCACGCTGTGCGGGGATGAGGGCCGTGGGTCGTCCATCGCGACCGTGATGATGTTCATGCGCGGCAGCGTTGGCACGGCGTCGAGAACCGACGCCAGCATGTCGGCCGTGGCGACGACCCGCAGCCGCGCGCGTTCATGGGCGGCAGTCGCCTGCCAGGCGGCGAGCACCACCTCCGGCCCGATGCCCGCGGGATCGCCGCAGGTCAGGGCAAGCGTCGGAAGTGGTCGGCTGGGCTGCGGCATCGCCGGTCCTGAGTCATGGTATCTGCCCGACGGCATGGTGCGGTGGGGACGTCAAGCCTATAACGAACTGGTCGGCCTCGCATCCACCGGCATGACGATTCCGCAGGCGGCGGATGCAAAACAGGATGCCAAACAAGGAGCATGGTTTCGGCTATGGAGCGAGTCTTTTCCCGCGTGGCCCTTTTTTCCGTGGCGTTGCTCGTGGCGACGGCCGGCCTTGGTCTCTGGCTGGGAGATCTCCATGGGCAGGTCGATCCGCGGGTGCTCCGCTGGGGCACGGTGCATCGTCTCTCCGGCGTGCTGTCGGCACTGCTGGTCGTGCTCGTCAACAGCATGGCCGTGACCTACTTCATCGGGACTGGCCGCTGGTGCCGCGAGGTCGTGGAAACCTATGCGCTCGACCCCGCCTACATCGAACGGAGCCGGCGGCTGAAGCGGGCGGCGTTTCCCTTTGCGCTCCTGGGAATGCTCGGCGTCGTGGCGATCGTGGCCCTCGGCGGCGCCGCCGATCCGGCATCGGGACGGCCCGGCACGCAGGCCTGGGTCACCCCGCACCTGATCGGCGGGATCACGCTCGTGGCGGCGATCGCCTGGTGCTTTCAGGCACAGTTGCCGAACATGCGTCGCCAGCACGAATTGATCGAGGCGGTGCTTGGCGAGGTGCGGGCCGTTCGGAAAGCCCGCGGGCTCGACGTCGAGCAGCCCGCCTGATCTCGAGAGTCTGCCGCAGCACGACGCCGAGCCCTCCGCTCGACTCGCTGTCAGGGGTGGGCGTGGACTGCAGGGCCGGCCGAGCCGTTCTGGCTCTCCGAGCTTTTCTGGCTTTCCGAGCCGTTCTGGACTGGGTGGCCTGCATGGGCCGCGTGGGCATGCGAGGATCGCTCCAGCACCGTGATGCCCCACGCGATGGCGATACCGAGCGTCAGCGAGGCGGTGAGCAGCAGCCGGTCGTGGCTGTGAAATTCGACCTCCGGCAGCAGGTCGGCCGCGGCGATGCAGAGGAAGGCGCCGGCTGCCATCGCCAGAGCCGCGCCGAGGACGGCGCCCTGATTATCAGCGTAGAGCCGCAGGCTGGCCAGAAAGAGCACCGCGCCGAGCGGAACGATGAGCGCATAGGCCGCGTTGGCGAGCCGCCGGGTGCGGGCCGACGCGTTGGAATTGATCATCAGAGTGGCGATGATCCCCGAATCAAACGGCTTGTGGAGCACGACGGCGAGAAACGTGGCGAAGCCGGCGAGCGGGCCCGCGCCATGATCGGCATCGGCTCCCACGGAAGCTGCCAGAGCCGCCCCGTCGGCCAGGCTGTGGAGGGCCAGGCCCGCGAATGCCCCGCACCAGGCCCAGGGGCCGGAGCGGCCTGCCGTTGAGGGCTGCGGCGTATGCCGGTGTTCGTGTTCGTGGGCATGGCCGTGTTCATGGCCGAGACCGTCGTGGGCGTGGGCATGGCCAGCATGGCTGCCGTCGGCGGAGTGATGCGCATGGCCATGAAAGGCCCGCTCGAGCAGGAACATGAGGAAAAAGCCCGCCAGCACCCAGACCATCGTCAGGTTGATCTGCCGGGAAAGCTCGAAGTAGGCGTGCGGCAACAGATGGAGCAGGCCCACGCCAAGCATGATGCCGCCGGTGATCGACAGCAGCACCTGCATCCGCCGGTGCCCCAGCGACAGGAATGCGATCGAGGAGCCGCCGGCATAGGCGGCAGCGGCGATCAGCAGCAGGTAGACGGTCAGGCTCGTGACGGCCGCCGAGCCGAGAGCGATTGCCGCGAACGTGGGGAGCATGGCCGGGTTTCGAATGGTTCTGGGAAAACCGCCATGATCATGCACCCGGTGCCCGGGAGCAAGGGCCTGCTACCGGCGGTACTGCCACGGGGCCTGCGTGACCGGCAACGGTCGGTAGGCCTGCTCCATCTGCTGCCGCATCACGTGCAGGCGTTCGGTCCGGGAGGCATCGACCGCAGCAGCGGCGCCGAGCACGATGACCAGCACGTAGGCCAGCAGGTTCGACCAGGCTTCCGGCCCGTGGAATTTGAGGGCCGTGCCAAACGCTTTTTTCTGCTTCGATCCGAAGAGCCCGAGCTTCACGGCCCAGATCTCGTCGAGCACCAGATGGGTGAGGAACCCGACGACGACGGCGCTGGCGATGAAATAGCGTCGCAACGGATCCTCGGAGCTGTACGCGAGGAAGGCGATCTGGCCGGCAATGAGCGCCGCCGGCAGGCTGTGGTACATGCCCCGTTCAGCGGAATGGTTTTCCAGCAGCCATGTCATGCCGAAACGGATCGCCAGGTAGACCGCGGCCCCGAAGAGGATGATGCCCTCTACAGGCAGCCCCAATTGCTGGAGCCGGCTGATCAACAGGAGCGGCACCAGGGCGGCGGCGAAGGCCACGCTTTCCTTCAGCGGGGAACCGGAGCCGCTGTCCAGGTCGGGCAGCATGCCCGAAATCGCGCAGAGCCCGCCGGCCAGCGCGCAGGTCAGCGGAGGCATGTCGCCGATAGACCACGCGGCAATGGCATACCCGGCGCCGACAAAGGACGATCCGGTGATATGCACACGGAATCCGGGCACTGCAAACCCCCCGTGGAAGCCTGACCACAAACGCTCCGGCGCCGTGAAAACGCCAGTGCACGGCCCGCCTGCCCCGTCCAATCACCCAGGATTGGACGGCGCAGACTCAGCCGTACTCCTAATGTCGGCATGCTGCCCAACGAGCGTCAGCCGACGCGAATGGCATCCCCTGCACTGCGGGAACGTAAAGGTCGCGCTCTTCAACTGTCCCTGACTTGCTCACCAAGACATCGAAAGCGAATGACTGCGGGCCCTGGGCGACCTGCGACGGTCGGGGGCTTTATTTCACGCATGGTGGAAAAGACCGTATTGGCAAAATGAGTTGTTTGCGAGCCATGGGGGCTTTGGGGTGTTTTGTGCACATTGTTTTCGGTCCGACTCTTTCTGATTTGGCCTTCGGGAAAAAGCCTGGCGATCCCTACACTCCCCTGCCCGCTACGCAAATTCTTGGAGGCTTCTGTGGCTGTCGAAGGCTATGACCTTGTGATGCTCGGAATTCTGGCCGTTGCCGCCCTGCTCGGCTATTTCAAGGGCATGGTCTGGCAGTTGGCCTGGATTGCCGGCATTTGTGCCAGTTCCTTCGTCTCGTTCCGGTTCGGCACACAGTTCGCCCCATATTTTGGCCAGCAGGCGCCCTGGAACCGGTTCACCGCCATGCTCGCGCTCTACGCGGCCACGTCGATCGCCGTCTGGCTGGTGTTCCGAACGATTTCCGGGGCCATCAACGCCATTCATCTCTCGGCGTTCGACCACCAATTGGGGCTGCTCCTCGGCCTGACGAAGGGCGCCTTGCTCTGCGTCGTGATCACCTTCTTCGCCGTGACCCTCGCCCCGGCCTACCGCAACGAGATCGTGGGCAGCAAAAGCGGCCGGCTCGTCGCCGAGTTGATCGTTCGCGCTGACAACTACCTGCCAAAGGAAGTGCACGACACGGTCGAACCCTTCGTGAAGCAGTTCGAGCAGCAGTTCCAGCAACCGTTCAATTCCCCGCCATCTGGTGCGCCGGCTGCAGCCACGCCGCCCGGCGGCGCATCCCTCGCCGGCCAGGCTTCGCCCCTCAAGGCGATGCTCGACGGAGTCCAGTCGGCTGCCGCCTGGGCGGGAACGGAGCAGGGGGGGCAGGGAGCGCAGCAGGCCGGCGGAGCCTTGCCGGCCGGAAGCTCCTGGTTCGTGCCGAGTGGAACGCCGCCCCAGCAACCGCGCCAATCATTTGCACCGCCGCCGCGATCAAGCGGCAGCGCCTTCTCGGCCCCGCCTCCACAGCAATTCCCGGTGGGCACGCAAACGCCGCTGCCGATGCGGTAGGCCTGGTTCGCGCTCGCAAACGAGCTTCGCCGCGCGAGCGAAAACCGCCGGGGGCGGGGAGAACCGCGGCGGCGGAGTCGAGGTTCCGCCAACCAGGCGGTCTCCAAATCGGCAGGGGAGCAGGGCGGTTTGAGCCTGGAAACACAGGTGAAAACCGAAAAGCCCGAAACCGGACATAAGAGACATTATCGGACGTTGGGGAGAGGGGTGCGCGCGCCGGCTCCGGGACGGCTGCTTGAGTCAACTCGCCCAACACGCCGGGACGGCAGATGTCTCCTCGCGTGGATCTTTCCCTTCAGCCTCGCTCGGCAGTTCGGTGCCCGTTCGGGGAAAGCTCCAATGCTCGTCGAGCATCCGCCGATCCCGGCTCCGCCACGCGACGCGCTGCAGCAGCCGTCCCGTCGCCTCCCTGGATGAGGGTTTGAAAGCCGGCCTGCATGGCCTTCCGGGCTTGGCGCGTGTTGACAAGAAGCCCCGGACGGAAGTCCGGGGACACCGGGTCATTGGGCCATCCCGGAACTGTATGGCACGTTGGACGGCATTCAAACCGGAGTCCCCCAGCTCCCGCCGGGGGCTTTTATGGACTCGGAAACATCCGTGAGGGGCTGTCCATGGATGGCCGTAGCGAACGTCCGGCGACGGGACATGGGCAGCCCCGAACCAATTAGTTCTGGCTCACTTCTCCATCAGCGATGCCGGCCAGTGTATTGAGCACAGACTGCTCGATGTCTGTTCGGATCGGCCGTACGGCACCGTCAACCGTTGTGAACATCACAACATTGCCATGGCCGCTATTGAACTTCGGAGCATCAAAAGTTGGTTCAGTACTGAGACCGTTCATGACGGGCCAACCGGCGGCTCCAATCCAGCCGATCGCAGCGGCATTTTCACCCAGCATGATGGTTGTGGACATGCCATCGACGATCTGGTGGAGTCGTCTCGCTTGACGATTCACGAAAACCCCCGCCCGTTTTTGCCCTGTCGGCGTATTGCCATACACACCAGATACGCCGACATAATTCGAAAGCCCCAGATCTTTTTCCGGCCGGCCGGCAATCTTGACCACGGGACCCGATGACGATTCGTAGGTGAAGGACGTGTCGATGACGATATTCTGATCGCCAGCAACCGCTGCAGGACACCGCAGGATGTCCATTGGCGTGCGTGCCGCGTCGTATGTTTCAGGCACTGTCCAATAGCCGTAGTAGGCTCCGCCAGGCCGCTTCGTCGTGTGTTGTCGTAAAAGTTCCGGGTCGAGCCTGGAGTGGGTTGCATTTTCTTCGAAGAACGGCAGGAGAACCGGCAGGAATCCGAGGTTCGAAAAGTCCCACTGCCATGTCTGCGGGGATTCGGCCTGATCGTCAAAGCCGTTTCCGTTTTTGTCCCAAGGCCCGAGAAACCCGATCGGCAGGCGGCGCTCGACTGTTTCGAAGCCAGCCGTTGCCAGAGCAATCTGCCGCAGGTGGCTCGCGCATGTCGCGCGGCGGGCCCCGGCCCTTGCCGATTGAACGGCGGGAAGAAGGAGGGCGAGAAGAATTGCAATGATGGCGATGACCACCAGCA
>JAPLNR010000013.1 GCA_026401035.1 Planctomycetia bacterium
ACCGCCGCCGGCGATCGTCGAGGTGTTCGTGACCGTCGTGCCCGCAAGCGTGACGTTGTTGGTCAGCGTGACCGCGTCGTTATACGTCTGGATCCCGCTCGTCGTCACGTTGCCGCCGAGCGTCGTCGTGCCGCCGGCGTTCGTCACCAGGCTCGCAGCCTGCACCGTGCTCGTGAATGTGGTCGTGCCGGTGCTATTCATCGCCAGGGCCCCGAGAGCCCCGTTGGTCCCGGCGCCGACAGCACCCGTGAACGTCACGTTGCCCGAACCCGTCGAGACGGTGAGGTCGTTGGCTTCGCTCGCCTCGCTATCCACCGTGCTCGAGAAGAGGACGGCGCTATCGGTCGTCGAGAGCGTGATGTCGGCATCGACCGTGACGGCGCCTGTGTAGGACTGGCCGCCGCTCGTCGTCACGTTGCCGCCGAGGCTCGTCGGCCCGCTGGCGATGGTCACGCTTGCGAGCGGCGTCGTGCCGCCCACGGCGGCCGCGAACGTCGTGCCGGTCGCCGTCGACACGGTAAGGTTGCCGCTCGTCGTGGCGTTCAGGAGCACGCTCACGGAGTTGGAATTGCGGTTGGCGATGGCGAGGTCGGGCTTGCCGTCGCCGTTCACGTCGCCGATCGAGACGGAGGTGGCGGAGGTGGCGGAGGTGGCGAACGTGGTCTGGGCGGCATAAGACGGGGCCGTGGCACCCGGAGCCGTCGTGTTCAGGAGCACGCTCACGGAGTTGGAAAGACGGTTGGCAATGGCGAGGTCGGGCCTGCCGTCGCCGTTCAAGTCGCCGATCGAGACGGAGGCGGGGCCGGCCCCGGTGGCGAACGTGGCCTGCGGCGCCATCGCCACGCTGAAGTACGTGTCGACCATGCTCTGGAAACTGACCGCCCCCCCGGTGCTCGTGATCGACGGCGAACCTGCGAGCAGCACGGCGCCACCGTAGGTCTGCGTGCCGGTGGACGTGACGTTGGCCCCGAGGGCCGCCGTCCCGCTCACAGCGTAGGTCGAGACGCCGCTGATCGCGCCGCTCACCACCGCATTGCCGGTCACGGCGAGCGAGTTACCGCCGCCGGCGATCGTCGAGGTGTTCGTGACCGTCGTGCCCGCAAGCGTGACGTTGTTGGTCAGCGTGACCGCGTCGTTATACGTCTGGATCCCGCTCGTCGTCACGTTGCCGCCGAGCGTCGTCGTGCCGCCGGCGTTACCAGGCTGGCCGCCTGCACCGTGCTCGTGAATGCCGTCGCGCCCGTGCTGTTCACCGCGAGGGCCCCGAGAGCCCCGTTGGTCCCGGCGCCGACAGCGCCCGTGAACGTCACGTTGCCCAAGCCGGTCGAGACCGTGAGGTCGTTGGCTTCGCTCGCCTCGCTGTTCACCGTGCTCGAGAAGAGGACGGTGCTATCGGTCGTCGAGAGCGCGATGTCGGCATCGACCGTGACGGCGCCTGTGTAGGTCTGCGTGCCGGTGGACGTGACGTTGGCCCCGAGGGCCGCCGTCCCGCTCACAGCGTAGGTCGAGACGCCGCTGATCGCGCCGCCCACCACCGCATTGCCGGTCACGGCGAGCGAATTACCGCCGCCGGCGATCGTCGAGGTGTTCGTGACCGTCGTGCCCGCAAGCGTGACGTTGTTGGTCAGCGTGACGGCGCCTGTGTAGGACTGGCCGCCGGTCGTTGGGACGTTGTCGCCGAGGCTCGTCGGCCCGCTGGCGATGGTCACGCTTGCGAGCGGCGTCGTGCCGCCCACGGCGGCCGCGAACGTCGTGCCGGTTGCCGTCGACACGGTA
>JAPLNR010000039.1 GCA_026401035.1 Planctomycetia bacterium
CACCGTCGCCCTCCGCGTGTCCGACGAGTTGGCCGGCGACTGCACCGCGAAAAAGTCGGTCGTGAAGTGGATCAATCCGGTCACGCCCGACGTGAGCATTCCGCTCGTGGCCGACGGGCTCGCCTACCTGCTGCACAAGGACGGCAAGCTGCAGTGCGTCGACCTCGAGACGGGAAAAGACGTCTATTTCGAGCGCACGCACACGGCCCAGCATCGGACAAGCCCGCTCCTTGTCGGCGACCGGATCTGCTACGGATCGAACGACGGCTGGGTGTCGATCGTGAAGGCCGGCCGCACGTTCGAGATCCTCGACTCGATCGATTTTGGCGGCGAGGCGATCACGGCGTCGCTCTTCACGGCCGACGGCGTCCTCTACGTGCGGTCGTACGACGCCCTCTACGCCATCAAGGGCGGTTGAGACTGGCGCGGCCAAAGCGGTGAACTGATGCGATCCCCCGCGCAGGGCCGAGCCTCGCCGAGTTCCAAGGACATCGAGTCGCTCAGACCTCCCAGCCGCGGCGATACTCGCGGCGGAGCAGTGCGTTGACGTCGTCGCGGCTGCTCTTCATGGCCGCCGGATCCCAGTCGAATTCACCCTGCACGCGGTAGGCGATATTGGCCAGGAGCACGCTCTCGGCCATCGGCCCGGAGTATTCGAAGTTGCAGGTCGCGGGCGTGCCGCCGCGGCAGGCGGCGAGCCATTCCTTGTGAAAACCTGGCGACGCAGCAAGCGTCTGCGGCGCCGCCTTGATCTCGGCGAACTTCTCGGCCGGCAGCAGTTGCCAGCTTCCGAATCCACAGAGGAGCATGCCGTCGGTGCCGATGAAGAGGTTGTTTCGGTCTTTCGCATTCTTGGCGTCGATGCCCTTCTCGGCCAGCACGGGGGGCAGGCCCTGATACCAGTGCACGCTCACCGCCGGTAGCGACTCGCCGCTGGCAGCCTTGCGGGCTGGAAAATCGAGCCGGCTTGTGAGCGACTTGGGCGTGCGGTCTGGATCGGGTGTCGGCCCGCTGCCGACCACGTGCACGGGATGCGCGAGGTCGAGCGCCCAAAACGGAATGTCGAGGATGTGGCAGCCCCAGTTGCCCGTGTCGCCCGTGCCGAATTCCCACCAGAACCGCCAGTCGTAGGGGGCGAAACCTTTGGTGTACGGCCGCTCGGGTGCGGGCCCGAGCCAGAGATCCCAGTCGAGCCCGGCCGGCACCGGGAGCGTCTCGCCCTGCAGCGCCGGCATCCCGCGCTCGCTTTTGACCCAGGAGTGCACCTCCGTGATCGTGCCGAGCATGCCCGACTTCACGATCTCGACGCCGGCGCGGAGTCCGGCAAGGGCGTGCCGCTGCGAGCCGAGCTGCGTGGCGAGGCCCTTCTTGCGGGCGGCATCGGTGAGCCTGCGGACCTCCTCGACCTCGTGGGCGAGCGGCTTCTCGAGATAGACGTGCTTGCCCCGCTCCATTGCCCACCAGGCCGGATGGAAATGGGTGTGGTCGGGCGTGCTGATGACGACGGCGTCGATCTCTTTCTCCATCGTGTCGAACATCTTGCGGAAATCGGTAAACCGCCGCGCGTTTGGATGCTGCTCGAAGGCCTTTCCCGCCCGCTTTTCGTCGACGTCGCAGAGTGCCACGATGTTTTGGCTTTTCACGCCGCCAAGGTTCGGCGCTCCCTGACCGCCGATTCCAACGACGGCGATATTGAGTTTGTCGGACGGCCCCTCCGCCGGCTCGGCGCCGTGGCCGTGGGAAACGAAAAAACCGGGCAGCGTCGCCGCCAGGCTCGTGAACGTGCGCCGCGAGATCGTGCCGTTGTTACGACCGGAGTTCGTGCTCATGGTGACCCTGGGTTATGGCTCGAAGGGCAATTTCCACGAGTCTAAACCGGTGTGGCTTCAAAGGGTAGCGTCGCCGCACACCGATAAAGCAACACCTTTTTTTGTAAATCGCGGATTCAAGAGGTGGGTCATCATGCCGACGACACCCTCCACGAATGGCTCTTCTCCCAACGTCGCCTGACTGCGAAGCCGCAGTCAGATGGGACTCCAGAGCACCATCCACGAGGGAGCCGCCAGGATTCCGGGCATTACCCAGTCGAGTTGACTGCCACCGTGCAACAGGAGGCTCGACCGACACGGCCTGCCGTATTCCCTACGAAACCCGACCAGCCCGACGTTCGCCGGGGCTCACCCTGCCGGCGGCCGAATGCTGAAGGCCCCCGCCACCTAACGCGGCTGCCACTCTTCGTCGAAGAACCCCTCGGCGAGGACGGTGCCCGGAGCCTGTGAATCGCGGCCGGCCACCACGCTCACCAAAGCCCAGTCGGGAAGCATCGGGATCTGCCGGGCATTGTTGAGGTAGGCGTATTCGCGAAACGTAAACCCGCTGTTGAGCACGATATAGCGATCCGGGTGAAGCGGGCTTGGATAAATCAGCACAGGAAGGCTGTCGGCGGCAGGAGCCCGCGCTTCGCCGATGCGCCAGGCGTCGCCGTCGCGGCGCACCGGCAACTGCGGCAGCACCCGCGCGATGAGAGGATTTGACTCCGGCGTGCCGAAGAGCACGAGGTGCTTCGTCGCCATGTCTTCGGCCGACACCTCGGCCGGCGTCCGTTCCACGATATCGCCACGAAAATGCCGCCGCCATTCCCGTTTCGCCCGCGCGAATTCCTCGGCCGCCCAGCGGTCGGCCGCCACCGTGGCCTCGCGGCCCAGCTCCGGCCCGACGAACACGAAGGCATCCATAAACGCCGCGTCGATCGGCCCCTGCAAGCCCGGTCGCTTGCGGAGCGGCCCACCCGCGGCCGGCGCGGTTTCTTCCACGAGCCGCCAGCCACTGGCCGATGCCGCAAAGGCGGGGTGCCAACGACCGCCAGCCGGCACCGGCACGGCCAGCGCGGTGCCGTCGATCCGCACGGTCACCAGCCTGCCCGCATCGATGAGCTTCGATTCAAGCGGAATGTCGAGCGTGAGCCCTGTCAGGTTCGTCGTCGTGATCTCGATCTCTTGGAGCGACTTCACGGCCGCCCGCACGCGGGCCTCCCGCCAGTGCTCGCCGAGGCCCGTGACCGTGAGCCACGCTCGCTGCGGATACTGGAGCGTGTAGGTGGTGAAGTCGATCTCACGCGGTGCCGCCGGTCTTCCCTGCTCTGCCTGCTTTGCAAGAAACGCCTCGATCTCCGCCTTCGAGTCGGGATGGATCTTGTGCGCGGTCTGCGGCCCGATCACGTGTGGGATCTCGAAGCCCCGCGCCCGGCAGGCCGCCACCATCACATCGGAGGCCTGCTTCTGCCGGTCGAGTTCGCCGCTATAAGCGATCGTGGGCAGCGTGCGCAGGTTTTCGGCCCAGTCGGGGCAGTCATACCAGTGCAGCAGCCGCGCCTGCGCCACGGTGGGCGTGAATTCCTGCTGCTGGAACGTGCGCAAGAATTCACGCGTCTCCGCGAAGCCCGCGCCCGGCGTCGCCGCCAGCCACATGCCGGGATGGTGCACGGCCAACTGCCAGCAGCCTGCGCCCCCCATCGAGAAGCCGCGGATCACGATCCGGCGGTCATCGATCGGCAGGATCGATTGCACGTGGGCGATCGCCTCGAGCACGTCCACTTCGCCGGCAAACTTGAAGGCGTTGGAGTAGCGGCCGTAGGGATGGAGCACGATCGTGTCGGCCGGTGCGACCTCGCCGACCGTTGCCAGACGCTGCGTGAGAAACGCCACCTCGCTCATCTTCTCGCCGCGTGTCACTGGCCATGAATCCCGCCGGCAGCACGAGGCCATAGGGCTGCACCGAGCCGTCGATCCGCGAGCGAAAGCCGCCCACAGCCAAGCCCGGTCCACCGTCCGGGCCGGAGCCTGCGCCAAGAAGTTGCGCACCGCGGCGGCCCGCCTGAAGCGCTCCCAGCCGCTCCCGGCCCCGGGCCAGCAGCTGTTCTGCCTGAGCGACTTCCTTGTCGGAGTAGAGAAACTGGTCCTCGACTGCCAGCCTGACGGCCCGCGCAAACACCAGCACATCGGCCTTGTCGGCATCCGGTGCATCCGCGACGGCTGCGACATCGCGGGCCAGCGAGGCGGCGCCATCGAGGAGCCGCCCGCGGACGGCCGCATCGAGTTCGATCCCCGGCGGCGGGATCGGCCGGACGCTGCCGGGGAGGTTATCACCGGGGCCATCGGCAAAGCCGTGGGCCGCAAGGATGGCGCCGACGAAAACGACGGCTGCATGAAGGGCGTGTGTGCGCATGGTTGCCTCCGGCCTCATTGAACTCTACGAGCGTGTCGCTCCGCAAACCGACGCCCCTGGCCTTTTGACCACTCGGAAGCGAGGCGATGAAAATGATGGTGTCGCGCAAGACGCCCTTGTTCGTTCCCGCCGGTGATCCGAATGCTCCGGCCGGCGGTTGGGGCAGTGAGTCGGCTCACACCACTGGAGGTAGAAGCCGGGCAAACTCGATGACCACGTGGCCTGCGGCGTCATCGACCACACTGGCGCACGAGAGCGGCTCGTTCGGCTCGACGCTCGACTCGTCGGCATACCCGCCGCCGGCCGGCTGGCGAAACACCCGCGTCCGCCGCGGTGAGGTCATCGATAAGGCCAGCTGGCATCACCGACACCGGCGCCTGAGTGCAATTCTCACTCAATGACGTTTGAATGTGATGCGCATCTTGGAGCACCCGACCGCACAGCGCGGCACGCCGGCGCCGCTCGAGCCACGATACCGCACTTACTTCTCCTTCTTCGTCGTCGGCCCCGCGTCGGCGCGTCCCCGGCGCTCTCCGCGTCATGGCGTCGTGAGCGCCACCCATGCTCCATCTGACCTGCCACGACCGGCTGGGCCTCCGACCAGAGACGAGACAGCAGCAGCACCTGGCCTGCTGGCGATCGGGGGGCGGTATGTCGGACTGGCCGTGGCCCAACATTTTTCACGCCTCTAAAAAATTCCGAGAAAATCGACAGACCTTACATCCATGCCTCTCAGGGCACAGGACTACCGCAAAAGACGAATATCACACGGGTTTGACGCGGCCTTGCTAATGATTCGCTCGAGAGTGCCCGATCCGCCTCTCTTCCGGCTCGTACCAAGACCGATAAAGTAAATAAGATATCAGTTGCAACGGTCCATCCGTCCCGCCTGCTCGCCCCCTGCCAGCACCGCAATGACCAGCTTCACGGCTTGTATCTACGCTCCCTTCTTAGCGCTCGCGGCCGTGGTCGCCGCCGCCGACCACCCCGGCCTGGCCATCTATAAGGAGCACTGCGCCCGCTGCCACGCCGACAATGGCGTTGGCACCAAGGATGTGCCGGAGCAGCTCGTCGGCGACCGCTCCGTCAACCAGCTCGCCGCCTATATCGACGAGACGATGCCGGAGGACGATCCCGCGAAGGTCACGGGCGACGCGGCCCGCCAGGTGGCCGAATACATCCACGCCGCCTTCTATTCCCCCGTGGCCCGCGATCGCAACCGGCCGGCCCGCGTCGAGGTCTCCCGCCTCACCGTGCGGCAGTATCAAAACACCGTCGCCGACCTGATCGCGAGCTTCCGGAACCGCGGCCCTGGCGTCGACGCCAGGCGCGGGCTCCGCGCGGAATACTTCCGCGGCCGCGACTTCGATCGCAATGCCGGCCTCGTCTACGAGCAGATCGACCCGCAGGTGGATTTTCATTTTGGCGTGGAGGGGCCCGACCCGGAACGCTTCGAGCCCAATCGGTTTGCAATCCGCTGGACGGGCTCGATCGTGCCGGCCGAGACGGGCCTTTACGAATTCATGATCCGCACCGAGCACTCTGCCAAGCTCGCCCTCAACACGGCCTGGTACGAGCCGCCGCTCATCGATGCCTATGTGAAGTCGGGCACTGAGACCGAATACCGGGCGAGCATCTTCCTGCTCGGCGGTCGGGCCTATCCCCTACGGCTTGAATT
Source organism: Planctomycetia bacterium (assembly GCA_026401035.1). GTDB lineage: Bacteria > Planctomycetota > Planctomycetia > Pirellulales > UBA1268 > RGVT01. The sequence goes on from JAPLNR010000039.1 coordinate 5,903, forward strand.
CTCGAAGGCCAATCAGGGGGTCGACAACAAGAAGCACGAGCCGCTCACCAACGCCTCGATCGAACTGCTCTGGAAGCCACCGCACGGTGTGCTCGAGGCCGTGCCCGAGCGGTGCTTGATTCCGCATGATGCCGCAGAAGTGTTCGTGCTGAAGACGCCCTTCCCGCCCGACGACAAATCGATCGGCTATGAGCGGGGCACGAGCGTGTCGCAGGACTGGTTTGCGGCGGCGACGGCGGCAAGCATTGAGACTGCCGATCATGTGCTCGACCACATCGAGCATCTGGCCCGTGTGAAACGCGACGCACCGGATCGCGCGGAGAAGCTCCGGACTTTTGCCGCCTCCTTCGCCGAGCGGGCTTTCCGGCGACCGCTCGCGGACGACCTCCGCTCGCTCGTGATCGACCGGCCCTTTGTCGATGCCCCCGATCTCGACACAGGCCTCAAGCGCTCGCTGCTGCTGGTGCTCAATTCGCCGCGGTTCCTCTGCCGCGAGGCCGATTCACCGGCAAACCCAGCCGATGCATTCGAGACGGCGGAGCGGCTGTCGTTCGGCCTCTGGGACTCGATCCCCGACCAGCCGCTCTGGGAGGCGGCCGCCAAAAACCAGCTGGCGACGCCTGAGCAGGTGCAGAAGCAGGCCGCGCGGATGGTGAACGACCGCCGCACGCGGGCGAAGGTTCGCGACTTCCTCTTCGCCTGGCTCCGGGTCGATCTCGGGCCCGAGATCTCCAAGGACCAGACCCGCTATTCGGAGTTCTCGCCCGAGATCGCCGCCGACATGCGAACAAGTCTCGAGATCTTTCTCGATGAAACCCTCTGGAGTGAAGGCACTGACAGCCGGCGCAGTGGCGACTTCCGCCGTCTGTTCACCGACGACGAGGTGCCCATCAACGGCAGGCTGGCACCGCTCTACGGAGTGAACCTGCCGCCCGACGCGGCATTCCGCCGCGTTCGTCTCGACGATGGCAGACGCGGCGGCCTGCTCTCCCACCCCTACATGTTGAGCGTGCTCTCGTATACGGGTGCCACCTCGCCGATCCATCGCGGCGTGTTTCTTGCTCGCAGCGTGCTCGGCAACACGCTCAAGCCGCCCCAGGAGGCGATCGCGCCGCTCGCCCCGGATCAGCATCCCGACCTCACGACCCGCGAGCGCGTCGCCCTGCAGACGAGCGCCGTCGCCTGCCAAACCTGCCATACGATGATCAACCCGCTCGGCTTTGCGCTCGAGGATTTTGATCCCATCGGCCGCTACCGCACGCTCGAGATCAACGGCTCAGTCGAGAAGCCGATCAACGCCACCGGCTCCTATCTGCCCCGCGAGGGACCGGAGGCGACCTTCAAGGGGACTCGGGAACTGGCTGCCTATGTCGCCACCAGTCGCGACGCGCAGGAAGCCTTCGTGCAGAGCCTCTTTCACGCGCTGGTGAAACAGCCGCTGCGAGCCTGGGGCCCCAACACGCTGGACAACCTGCGAAAATCATTCGCAGCCGGCGACTTCGATATCCGTCGGCTGTTGGTCGATATCATGACGGTGGCGACCTTGCCGCCGAAGCTCGAACTTGCCCAGCAGGAGAAAAAACCATGACAGCCGAACCATTCCTGTCGCGTCGTGCACTCCTGCGGCGGCTCGGCGTCGGCTCGGCCGTGCTGCCGTTTCTCGGCAATCTCCCGAGCATGGCGCTGGCCGGCACGGCGGCTTCCAAGAAGCGGCTCGTGATCGTGTTCAGCCCCGACGGCGTGGTGAAGAAAAACTTCTGGCCGACGGCGGCCGGGCCGTTCACGACGCTCCCACCGGTGGTGCAGCCGGTCGAACTGCCGCCGATCCTGAAGCCGCTCGAGCCCTTCCGCGATCGGCTGCTCACGCTCAAGGGCGTGCACAATAAGGTGAAGGGAGACGGCGACCTCCACATGCGTGGCATGGGCTGCCTGCTCACCGGCATCGAACTCCTGCCCGGCAACATCCAGGGGGGCGGCGAGACTCCGGCCGGCTGGTCGAGCGGCCCGTCCATCGATCAGGAGATCAAGAAGTATCTGCAGTGCCGACCGGAAACGGCCACCCGGTTTGGCTCGCTCGAATTCGGCGTGCTCGTGCCCAACCGGGCGGATACGTGGAGCCGCATGGTCTACACCGGCCCCAACAGTCCGGTCGCGCCGATCGACGATCCCTACCAGATGTTCCAGAAACTCTACGGGCAGATGAAGGACCGTGAGAGCATGCAGAGCGTGCTCGATGAGCTGCATGAGGATCTGGCAAAGGTGGCGCAGGCGCTGCCGGTCGAGGATCGCCGGATTCTCGAGGAGCACACCGCGCTCGTCCGGAGCTTCGAGAAGGAACTCTCCGCCCACCAGACGGCGGTGGCCCATGCCGTGCCCGTGCTCGAGCAGGGCATCGTCGAGCAGAACGACCAGATGCCGAAGATCAGCCGCATGCAGATCGAACTGGTCGTCTCCTCGCTGGCGGCGGATTTCACGCGGGTTGCCAGCCTGCAATACACGAATTCCGTCGGCCAGCCCCGGTTCAAATGGCTCGGTATCGACGAAGGCCAGCATGGTCTCTCGCACGAGCCCAACACCAACGAATCGGCCCAGGAACAACTGACGAAGATCAACGCCTGGTATGCCGGCGAAGTCGCCCACCTCGCCAAGCGGCTGGCCGAGACTCCCGAGCCCGGCGGTTCGGGCTCGCTCCTCGACCACACGACGATCCTCTGGACGAACGAACTCGGCGAGGGCAATTCCCACTCTCACGCCGACATCCCCTGGGTGCTGGTGGGCAACGGGCTCGGCTTCACGATGGGCCGCGCGGCCGAGTATCCGGGCGTGCCGCATAACCGGCTGCTGATCGCGCTTGCCCACGCCATGGGCCACACGGAGCTCGCGCGGTTCGGCAATCCCGACTACTGCGGCGACGGCCCGCTGACGGGGCTCGTGTAGCAGGGCGAGTGATCGACTCGCGGCTCTCGATCACTGACAATCAAGACTTTTCCCGAGGAGACATTCCCGTGCAGTCCTTGATGATCGCTGTACTTTTGCTGGTGTGGCTGCCCCTTCCCACAACGGCGGCAGAGATCGTGCTCTGGCCGGAGGGCGTGCCCGAGCCACGGGTGCCGGCGGAGCCGGCCGAGAAGGTCGAGATGGGGAAGGACGGCATCTCGCGCCGTTCGAACGTTTCCAATCCCCGGCTCGTGGTCTACGACATCCCGCGGACCGATCCGGCAAAGCTGCGCAGCGCCGTGATCGTCGTTCCGGGAGGCGGCTTCGGTAGGCTCGCCGATGAACACGAGGGCTCCGACCTCTGCACATGGTTCAACGAACACGGTGTCATCGCCTTTCTCTGCCTGCACCGCGTGCCGACCGGCAAGCTGGAGCAGGCGAATGCCGGGCCGGTGCTCGATGCGCAGAAGGCTGTCTACGAAGTCCGTCGGCGGGCGGTGGAGTATGGCATCGATCCGACGAAGATCGCGCTCTTGGGCTTTTCGGCCGGCGGCCAGACGGCGCTCGTGGCAGGGGCGAACAAACCACGGTTCACGCCAGCCGATCCGGCCGTGTCGGTCCGACCCGATGCGGTGGTGCTCGTCTATCCGTGGAAGATCGTGGGCCCAGACAACAAGGGCCTGAGGGCCGACGTCACGATCGACGCGACCGCGCCGCCGATGTTCATCGCACAGGCGAGCAATGACCCCGCGTCGGTGCCGCAGGGCGCGATCAATCTGTATCTGGCCTGCCTGGAAGCCAAGGTGCCGGCGGAGATTCACGTCTACGAGGGCGGTGGGCACGGCTTCGGCATGCGGCCGCGCGACAATGCCCCCGGCACGGCCGACTGGCCCAACCGGGCCCTCGACTGGCTCCGCACCCACTGGTAGATCGGTTGCGCACCGGGCGGATTTCGTGCATACTTGCACGACAACACACCCGGAGGAGAGCCATGCGTTTCTTCGTCTGTTCCTGCCTCGTCGCCTCGCTGTTCATCAGCCCGTCGCCGGTCGCCGTCGCGGCCCCGACCGGCAATCCCGCATACACCGATCCCAACCAGACCGACGCCGACTTCCCGTTCCAGGGCGAATACGTCGGCACGATCACGCACGATGGCCAACCGCTGCAGTTCGGCGTGCAGGTGATCGCGCTCGGCGACGGTGCGTTCGAGGCGGTAGCCTACCCGGGCGGTCTGCCCGGAGCCGGCTGGACGCCCCCCAACAAGATCAAGGGCAAGGGCGCCCGCGCGGGCGATGGCCACAGTGCCGTCGTGAAGCTCGAGGGCGTCGACTGGGGCGGTGTCACGCGCACGGGTGAGATTCGCACGCTGGACGGCACCCCCGCAATCGTCGTCCAGTCGGAGAGCGGTAGCGAGATCGCGAAGCTTCCGAAGGTGAACCGCAAGAGCCCGACGCTCGGCCAAGAGCCGCCGTCGACCGCGACCGTGATCTTCGACGGCGCCGGACCGGTGGTCGAGGCCGACACGCTCGAGGCCCCACGGATCACCGCCGACGGCCTGCTCATGGAAGGCGTGACCACGAAGAACAGCTACGGCGACGGCCTCTGGCACATCGAATTCTGCCTGCCCTATCAGCCGAAGGACCGCGGCCAGGGCCGCGGCAACAGCGGCGCCTACATCCAGGGCTGCTACGAGGTGCAGATGCTCGACAGTTTTGGATTGGAAGGGAAAAACAACGAGTGCGGCGGCGTCTATTCCGTGGCGGCCCCCGGCGTGAATATGTGCCTGCCGCCGCTCGAGTGGCAGACCTACGACATCGAGTTCACGGGGCCGCGGTTCGCGGGGGACAAGAAGATCGCGAATCCTCGGATGACCGTGCGGCACAACGGAGTCGTGATCCAGGACAACGTCGAGATCCCGAAGATTACGCCGGGCGGTCCGCAGAAACAGGAGCAGCCGGTCGGCCCCCTCCACCTGCAGAACCACGGCAACCCCGTCCGCTACCGCAACAGCTACTGCCAGCCCAAGTCGTGACCCACCGCAGCGAGTTGCCACCGACGTCTGCCGCACCGCTCGAGGCCACGGCGTCGCTGCTCACGGCTGCCCGCCGCGTGCTCGTGACGGG
>JAPLNR010000022.1 GCA_026401035.1 Planctomycetia bacterium
AGCCGGCCGCGATCGAACGACCGCCCCGCCGATGACGCGGCCCCTTCGAGCCCGTCGAGCACGCGGGCCTTGTCACGCGCCGTCTGCAGACGGCCGAGGAACCAGATGCCGGCGTTGGAGAGCCCCTTGTAGTCGAGGTCGACCGGATTCTGCGTGGCCAGCACCACGCCCAGGCCGAAGGCGCGGGCCTGCTTGAGGAGCGTGAGGATCGGCCCCTTGCTCGGCGGATTGGCCGTGGGCGGCATGTAGCCAAACACCTCGTCCATGAGGAACAGCGCCTTGAGCGACGACGTGCCGCCCTGTGTGCGCATCCACGAGACAGCCTGGCCGGCCAGCAGCGTGACAAACGCCATCCGCTGCGCATCGTTGAGATGCGCGATCGAGACGACGCTCACACGGGGCTTTCCCTCCGCCGTCCAGAGCAGCCGGCCGACGTCGAGCGGCTCCCCTGTGAGCCAGGCATCGAAGCCGGGCGCCGCGGCGACCGTGTTGAGCCGGCTGGCAAGCTGAAACCGCTCGCCGGCCGGATAGAAGTTCTCGAGGTCGAGGAAGCCGACCCGCTCGATCGGCGGCGCGGGGATCGCCCGCACGAGGGCCCCGAAATCGAGCTTCTGTCCGCTTCGCCAGATCGCGTCGACGATCGCGCTGACGAGCACGTGCTCCCGGCTGCGGCCGGGCTCCGTCTCGATGCCGGCCAGCGCGAGAATTCCCGACACGAGCGATTCAATCCGCTCGCGGCGGGCCTCGGGATCGTCGAGCACGGCGGCCGGCGGCGCCTCGAGGCTCTCGAGCATCGCCAGCGGCCGGCCGGCACTGCTGCCCGGCGTGTAGACGGCCATGTCGACGCCGGCCCGCAGCCGCGCGATCCGCTCCGGGGTCTGGCCGCTCGCCGCGAGCCCGTCGGTCCATTTTTTTGCCGTGCGCTCGGCCAGCTCCTCGAGCGAGACGCCCTCCCGCTTCGCCGCATCTGCCTCGAGCCAAGGCAGGAAGTCGGCCGGCGCGAGATTTGGAAACGAGAGCAGGATGTTGGCCAGATCTCCCTTGGGATCGATCACGAGCGTGGGGATGCCGTCGAGCGCCGCCTCCTCGATCAGGTCGATGAGCAGGCCCGTCTTGCCGCTGCCCGTCATGCCGACGCAGACCGCATGCGTGGTGAACCGGCGGGCGTCGATCAGGAGCGGGCCCGCGGTGGCGGCGTCGGTGCCGGGCTTGCCGGTGTCGAGATCGACCTTGCGACCAAGATAGAAGACGCCCAGGCCTTCGATGTCGACTTCATGCTGCGTGGTTTTTTTCTGTTTCATGGTGGCCCGATTGTAACCTCGCCTCCGGCCGGCGCATGGTCCACCGGAACGCCGAGCAACTCCGCCGCCGCCCGTTCCAACGCCCCCACCAGAGGCGCCGGAAAAAGGCCGAACACGAAGATCGGCACGAGCAGGGCGAGGAGGGCCACCCGCTCGCGGAGCAGGATGCGATGCCGCGGACCATCGATCGCCGATGGCCCGCCGAAGATGGTGAACCAGCCCCGCAGCACCGCGATGGCGGCGAGCACCGTCGAGGCGATGACCATCAGCCCGGCATGCAGCTGCTCGTCGAGACTGCCCGACACGATGAGATCGTCGGCCACGAACGAGAGCGTGCCCGGCAGCCCGATGCTCGCCAGGCCGAAGAGCATGAAGAGGGCGGCGAGCGTGGGCGAATCGCGGAAGCGGCCCTGCGGCGTCTCGAGCGAGAGCGGGCCGGCACGGCTCTCGAGCGCCCAGGCCACCAGCGCGATGCCCGTCAGCGACAGGCCGCTCGAGATCCAGACGCAGAAGGCGCCGTTGAGCTCCATCGGCAGCTTGCCGGCCAGCGCCGCGAGCACCATCGCCGACTGGCTCATCGCCAGCATGCCGATCAGCCCGCGCAGGTCGCGCTGCACCACGGCCAGCGCGCCGCCATACACCGCCGTCACGAGCGCCAACTGCGAGACGACGACCAGCTCCTGCGCCACGCCCGCGCCGTGATCGGCATGGCCGATCAGCAGCCGCACGGCGGTATACGCGCCCACCTGCGGCACGGTGGCCGCCAGCGCCATCGAGAGGGGCGCGGCCGAATAGACGGCGGGATACCAGGAGTGAAACGGCACGATCCCCTCGCGAAACAATACGGCGACCGCCACGAGCCAGCCGCCGGCGGTGCCCACGAGGCCGCAGTTCTTCTCCCATGGGGGATCGATGAGCATCAGCACCGTGCCCACCGCCACGCAGCCCAGCGCCGCCAGCAGCGCCAGGGCAAACACCCGCGCCGCGGGCCGGCCGCCGGGCGTGCCGCGGGTGGCGATCCACGCCGGCAGCGCCGTCGCGATCCAGAGCATCACGATCAGGATCGGATGGGCCGTCGCAAAGAGCGCGAAGGTGCCGCTGGCGCTGCCGAGGATGCGGGCCGTCGCCGGCACGTCGAGAAACCGCTTGGGCGCGACGAGCAGGTTTGCCAGCATGACCAGCGCCACGAACGGCAGGAGCACGGTCGTGATGCCGTCGACGTGGATGAACGAGCCGCCACCGAGACGGTCGCCGAATTCGCAGGCCACGCCGTCGCCCGTGTGCCATAGCCAGGCGAGCCCGTTGGCCGCGAGAAACGCCAGCCCGAGCGCGACCGCGGCGGGCGTCCGCGGACTCGACCGGGAGATGCCCGCCATCACGGCAGCCGCCGCCAGCAAGGGCGCAGCCACCATCACGGCCACGAGCGCCACGATGAGGAAGTGGTTTTCGGCCAGCGTCATCGCCGCACCCCGCGTTGCTTTGAGCCACCGGAGCCGTCGCGTTTTTCACCCAGCCAGACCGTCCAGGCCCGCTCGGCCGCGGCCAGCCTTTCGAGCAGCCGCCAGACCGGCCCCACCACGCCCCGCATCACCGCCATCTCCTCGAACCCGCGCTCGAGCGCCACGCGATAGAGCCCGCGTTGCAGCGATTGCGGCAGCAGGTCGAGCAGCGACCAGGCCGCCGCGCCCGGATGGCCGCCAAGCGCCGCGGCCAGTTCGTGGCGGTCGTGCAGCGCCGATGGCGACCGCAGGATCTGCAGGCTGCGCAGGATCGCGTGGCTGACGATGTGCACGAGGGCCACCACGCGCAGGCCCAG
>JAPLNR010000051.1 GCA_026401035.1 Planctomycetia bacterium
CTTCTGCATTCGCTCGACAGCCAGCGGCTCCTGGAGACGATCGACACCGAGGCCAGCCTTGCCGGGGTGGTCACCGACGTGCTCGTGGAAGTGAATCTCACCGGCGATCCGGCCCGCACCGGGCTGGCCGTCGCGGACGTCCCGCCGCTCGTCGAAGCGGCCGCGGGCCTCGCGCACGTGCGGCTGCGGGGCCTGATGGGCATGGCGAGTGCCCCCGAGGGGCCCGATGCGTCAGGCCGCGCCCGCCAACAATTCGCCACGCTCCGCAGCCTTCGCGATCGGCTGGCCATGGAACTGCCCGCCGCGAAGGGGCTCGAAGAACTCTCGATGGGAATGAGCGACGACTTCGAGGATGCGATCCTCGAGGGGGCCACGCTCGTGCGGATCGGTTCTGCGCTCTGGGAAGGCGTTGTGTGAGTCGCCTGCTGGGGAGGCGGTCGGCTGAAGCTCGACGAGCGTCTGCATTTTCGACCTTCTGAGGTCAGCAGCTCCGCAGGTCGTCAGCGGAAACAACTGCGCCGGCCCGAGGCCGGAAGTGCAGCGCGAAGGAGACTTCTGCCGCCGCAGACCAATGCGGGATAGCGGCACAGGCTGGGCAGAGCGAGAACGAGGCAGGGCATAACAGGCTGAAGCCTGTCCTACTTTGGGCGTGCCGAACAGGATTGGGCCGGACGACTGTGCGTGGAGTCAGTCGTCGAACTTCACCTCGAGGATTTCGAATTTCATCGTGCCGGCGGGCACGTCGATCGAAACCTTCTCGCCCACCTTGCGGCCGAGCAGGCCCTGCGCGAGCGGGCTGGCGACGTTGATCTTGCCGGCGTCGTAGTCCTCTTCGCCGGCACCGACCAGGATGAAGACCTCCTTGTCGCCGAACTTCAGATCCTTGACGACAACCGTCGAGCCGAAGACCACCTCGTCGGTGGCCTCCTTGGGCCGTTCGACGATGACGGCGCGGGCGAGTTTGTCGGCGAGCACGTTGATCTTCGCCTGCATCATGCCCTGGCTCTCGCGGGCGCCGTGGTATTCGGCGTTTTCACTCAGGTCGCCCTCGCTGCGGGCGGCGGCCACCTGCTGGGCGAGCCGGGGCATCTCGACGGAATTGAGGTGGTCGACCTCGGCCTTGAGCTTCTCATAGCCAACGCGGGTCATCGGAATACGGTCGGACGACATGATAGATCCCTGAAACAACGGATGATGACGAAAAAACGAACAACCGGAGGGACGGTGGAACGACGGCTGCCCCTGCCGGGGGAAGGACTATTTGGACAGGTAGAGCAGGCAGCCGCAATTGCGGCAGGGCACCACGCGGCCCATCGAGAGTTCCGCGAGCATGTTGCCGGTGAGTTGCTGGAAGCAGCCGCCACAGCTCTCCCCCTCGACGGCGGCCATCGCCTCGGCGCCCTTGCTCTTCACGATCCGACGGTAGACCTCACGGGAGTCGACGGGCAGTTCGCCCTCGGCCGCGTCGAGGTCGGCCTTGATCCGGGCCACCTCCGTCTCGAGCTTCGCCGACTCGCCGTCGACCTTCGCCTGTGTTTCGGCGAGCAGTCTTTTGGCCGTCGCGATCTCCACGTCGATGGGCGCGAGCTTGTTCTTCACCGAGTCGAGCCGCTCGAGGGCCTCGAGGATCTCGTCTTCGAGCACCGTCGTCGCCATCTTGTCGGCGGCGACCTGATCGCGGAGCGTCTGGTATTCGCGGTTCGTCTTGCAGGCGTTGAGCTTCCCCTCGAGATCGAGGATCTTCGACTCCGCCGAGCGGAGCTGGAGCTGCTTCTGATCGACCACCATCTTCGCCTTCTTGATCTCGTCCTGCACGGCGGCCTGCGTGGCCTCGGCCGCCTGCAACTGCTTCGTGCGGGCGACAAGCTGCCGCGGTCCGGCGGACAACTGGTCGCGCAGGTCGGCGAGCTGCCGATGCAGACGGTGCAGCGTGCGGAGCGAATCGGCGGAGACAGCAAGCGACATGACGCGATTCCCGGGAAGCGGCGGGCCAGAATTGGCCCGCGCGTCCCGGGAGTCTAGCAGAAGGCTTCCAGCCGGGGGAGCCGCCTCAGCTCATCGAACCGCTCAGGAACGTCTCGAGCTGCTTCGACCGCACCGGGTGCTGGAGCTTCTTGACCGCCTTGGCCTCGATCTGCCGCACGCGTTCGCGGGTCACGCGAAAGATGCGGCCGACCTCCTCCAGGGTGTAGGTGTAGCCGTCGGTGAGCCCATACCGCAGCCGGATGATCTCCCGCTCGCGGTAGGTGAGCGTCTTCAGGAGCGAGTCGATCCGGTCCTTCAGAAGGCCGTTCGTGGTGGCCTGCGTCGGACTTTCGGCGCCCACGTCCTCCACAAACTCGCTGAAGCTCGCGTCTTCGCTCTCGCCCACCGGCCGATCGAGACTCATCGGCTGCCTGCCCATGTCGATCACGCGGCGGGCCTCCTCCATGCCGACGTTCGCCGCCTGGGCGATCTCCTCCACGGTGGGCTCGCGGCCCAGTTCGTGCAGCAGTTTCTTCGCCATGGTGCGGAGCTTCGAGAGCACGTCGATCATGTGCACCGGGATGCGAATCGTCCGCGACTGATCGGCAATCGCGCGGGTGATCGCCTGCCGGATCCACCAGGTGGCGTAGGTCGAAAACTTGAAGCCGCGGCGGTATTCATACTTGTCCACCGCCCGCATCAGCCCCGTGTTGCCTTCCTGGATGAGGTCGAGGAACGAAAGGCCGCGGTTGCGGTATTTCTTGGCGATCGAGACCACCAGCCGGAGGTTGGCCGCGGAGAGGTTCCGCTTGGCCACTTCGTATTCCGCCTGCAGCTTCTCGAGCATTCCGACCCGCTTGCGGAGCGACCGCGGGCTTTCGAGCGTGGAGAGCATCAGGTCGCGGAGTTCCTTCCGCATGTCGGCCCGGTCGTCCCGCGAGGCGTCTCCGTGGGCCATCACCCGCAGGTCCTGCTGGAGGCGGTCCATGCGGCTCGACATGCCGCGGAGCAGTTTCATCAGCGGCTGCACCCGGCGGGTCCGCAGGCTGAGTTCCTCGACGAGCGTGAGCGACTTGGCCCGGCTGCGGCGAAACCGGATGCGGGCGGCCTCCGCCTCGGCGACCGGAGTGCGCTTGCTGATCAGGAGCCGGAAGTCGTCCTTGCTTTCACCGATCAGCCGCTCGAGCGTCGCCAGGTTGTGCGGCATGCGGGCCTGGATCTGCTCCTTCGTGAGCCGCTCCGTGAGCGACACCTTGATCGTGCGGTCGAAGGGCAGCTTGCCCTCGTGCACCCGCGTGAGCGTCTCGACCGTCATCTGCAGCGAGTAGGAGCAGCCGAGGATCGCGCGGCGAAACCGCTTCCGGGTGACTTCAATCCGTTTGGCGAGCGAGATCTCCTCCTCCCGCGTCAGCAGCGGGATCTCAGCCATCTGCGCGAGATACATGCGGATCGGATCGTTGGCGGCATTCGACGGAGCCGTGGTGATGGCCTCGTCGCGGCGGGGCTTGGCGGCCCGCGGTGCGGGCGTTGCTCCGGCCGGCGTTTCAGCGACGGCCTGCGGCTCCGGCACCGCGTCGACCAGATCGATCCCCCGCTCCTCGAGCGCCACCAGCAGTGCGTCGATCTTCTCCGGATCGACGGCCTCGTCGGGCAGATAGGCGTTCACCTGGTCGAATGTCAGATAGCCCTGCGCCCGACCGGTCGTGATCAGCGTCTGCAGATCGACGTCGTGGTGGCCGGTCGGCCCGTGGCCCTGTTGGGCATTCGAAGGACGCTTGTTCCTGCTCACGGTCTTGCTCAGTGGCTTCGTCATCAGTGGTCTCCTTACACCATCGTACCGTCACTCGCGCACCGCCCCCCGGCCTGCCGCGGAGACCGCGGTCGACCGATTGCAGCGACGAGACGGGCATCCTCACCCATCCTTGGGTTCGGTCATGCCCCCTTGGGAATCTGTCATACCCTGAATGGCTCTCCGTTGCGAAACGAGCTGTTCCAGGAGAGCCGCCTCCGAGCCGGGATCCAGCCGGGAGGATTTCAGTGCCGTTGCGCTCGCATGCGCCTGCCGCTGGGCGGAGCGGCGTCGCAGGGCGTCTTCGAGATGCTGCAGGCGTTCGATGGGATCGGTGGTGCCGCGATCGGAGCTCGCATCGTCGACGGCGACCAGCAGGCTCTGGAGCGCGGGATCCAGGATCTCGAGGAGCAGGCCGGAGAGGGCGACCGGCCGGCCCTCCGCATGCAGGCGGCGGGCGGCCTCGAGCACGGCCCGTCCCTCCCGGCTTTCGAGTTCGGCGGAATCGACCTCGCGGATGATGAGCCCGACGCTGTTGGGCACGCCCACCAGCACCTCGAGCACCTCGCGGTCCCACGCGGGCAGTTTGGTGACGGCGACCGGCGCGAAACCGCCGTCGGCATCGGTCCGGGCGGCCTCCGTCGCACGGTCTGGCCGGCTGACACGAAGCTCGTGCAGGCGGGAGCGGAGCGCCTCGCGGCTGAGGCCAAAGCGGCGGGAGAGCCGTCCGAGCACCTGGTCTTCGCGGAGTTGTCGCTGGGACGGGCTGAGCGCCGACTGCGTCGACACCTGGGCCAGCGGCTTGAGCACGCTTTCGACGGCCGCGAGCGCCGCGTCGTCGCCGGAGCGGCCAGCCAGCCGCGCGACCGCCTCGTCCATTCGGTATTCGAGCGGGTCGACCGCCTCGTCGAGGAGCGCTTCGAAGGCCTCCTTGCCCCGTTCGAGCACGAACTCGCACGGATCGACGCCGGCCGGCAGCCGGGCGATCCGCAGGTCGATGGGCTCGGAGAGAATCACGTCGAGAATCTCATCGGCGCGGCGGCGTCCGGCATCGTCGCCGTCGAGCACGAGCACGATCCGGTCGGCGTAGCGACGGAGCAGTTTTGCATGCCGCTCGCCGAGCGCCGTGCCGAGGACGGCCACCACGTCGTCGATGCCCGTCTGGCGGCAGGCGAGGCAGTCGGTGTAGCCCTCGACGACAACCGCCCGATGGGTGCGGCCCATCGCCTCGCGGGCCGTGTCGAGGCCGTAGAGCATCGAGCTCTTCGAGAAGACGGCGGTCTCGGGAGAGTTGATGTACTTGGCTGCATCCGGGGCACCGCCGGGGATGACGCGGCCGCCGAAGGCGACGCACCGGGAGAGGGGATCGCGGATCGGGAAGATCACGCGGTCGCGAAAGCGGTCGTACTGCCCCGAGCGGTCCTGCCGCTCCACGGCGAGTCCGGTGCGCAGCAGGTGGTCGGCGGGAATGCCGGCCGTCGCTGCCTGCCGCAGGAGCCAGTCCCACCCGGCAGGGGCATAGCCGAGCTGGAATTTCTTGATCGTTTCGGGCGTGAGCCCGCGGTCTTGCAGATAATCGCGGGCCGCCTTGGCCTCGGGCGACCGTTCGAGGCAGTCGGCAAACCGCTCGGCCGCCCAGCCGAGCGCCTTCACGAGCGCGGTCTTCTGGTCGGCGGGCAGGCCGCCGCGGCCGCGGGCCAGCGTGATCCCGGCGCGGTCGGCAAGTTGTTCGAGCGCCTCGCGAAACTCAACCTTCTCCATCCGCATCAGAAAATTGAAGACGTCGCCGCCGACGTTGCAGACCCAGCAGCGGAACGTCTGGCGTTCCGGGTTGACCTGGAAGCTAGGGCGGGAGTCCTCGTGCCAGGGGCAAAGTCCAACCATGGCCTTGCCGGCACGGCGGAGGGAAATGTATGTCCCCACCAGGTCGACGATGTCGATCGCATCGCGGACGCGTTCTTTGAGATCGTCGTGCGCGGGTTGCGACGCGGCTGTGGAGGGGGGAAGCGCCAAGGAAATCGTCCTGAAAACGGAACCGGAAGAGGTCACCGCCGGAATGTAGGCGGTGGTCCAAAACGGGTCAATCTCAAGAGGAGCCTGCGCATTCCGCCCAGCCTACTGAGGGTCCGTGCAGTGCGGCCCCGCGTCCAAAATGCGGAAAAAGGGGCCTTGGGGCTGGGCCTGAACCGCTCAGAGTCTCTTACGAAAGCAGACGCTGGACGCTCTCGAGCAGGCGGTCCATGGCGAACGGCTTGCGGATGTAGTCGTCCACACCGAGCATCTCGGCGTAGGCCTTGTGGCGGCTGCCCTCGTTGGCGGTGATCATGATCACCCGCATCGGCACGGAACGGCTGCGGCGCAGCCGTTCGAGCACGAGAAAGCCGCTCCGCTTCGGCATCATCATGTCGAGCACCACGAGGTCGGGATTCTCGCTCTCGGCCATCACGAGCCCCTGGTTGCCGTCGCGGGCGACCAGAATTTCATAGCCCTTGGATTCAAGAACCGTCCGCATCGACTCCATGATCTCGATGTCGTCATCCACGAGCAAAACCCGCTTGCCACCGCCAGCCTGGACGCCCGCCTTGACGCCCGTGGGCGCGGCGCCGGCATTCGGCGCTTCGTCCGCCTGCGGCTGCGACTTGGTGACTTTTTTGGCACGCTTCTGGGGGGGCATTGATGCCTCTGGCTGGGGTGGGACCGGGAAAAAGAACGAAACCTATTCGCAAGAGAATATCAAGAACGGCCCCGGCCTGCCATCGTCGCCGAAAAAGCGGCAGCGAATGCCCCGGCAATCAATCGCCGGGCTGCTCCGTGGTTGCTGCGTTACCGAGAAAAAGAGCGGCTCCGGCGAGCGCAATTGCGGCGCCGAAGCAGATATCGCTGGGATAGTGCGCTGATGTCGCCACCCGCTGGAGCGCAGCGCACACGGAAAACACACAAAAGAGCCAGGCACCGCGCGGATACTTCCAGGCGAGTGCGGCGGCGAGCCCCGTCGCCACCGCGGCGTGGCCGGAGGGAAAGCTGTTGAAGTCGGAATGGCTCGGGCTGACCACAGCCAACGCCGAGTCGCCGAATGTGCCGAGTACCGAGGCCTGCGCGGCCAAATCCGCCGCCCGCGGCCGAATGCGGTCGACCAGAAGCTTGATCACGTCCACGATCAGGCCGCCCGTTGCCGTCGTGCAGATCATTCGCGCCAGCCGTTCCTGCGCGGCGGTGGGCTGAAACGACGGCCAACGCACCGCCGGCCAGCGGAACGATGGAAACCTGAGCGTGGGGTCGAGCACCAGTGCCGTGAGCAGGATGCAGGCCACGCCCGTGGAATGGGCAAACACCTCCGAAAGGTTCAGAAACCGCAGCAGTTCCTTCGGCACGTGCCCCGCCTTGCACCACTGGGCCACCGGCAGGTCGATTGTGAGGGCCGCCACGCCGAGGCCGGCCACTAGGGCGGCGGCACGCAGATACCAAGCCCGGCTGCCATTCGAACCTGGCGGTTGCGGAAACCGCGTGCCAGTGAATCCGGGGCTGGAGGCAGGGATTTTCATGCCCTCGATCGTGGCATATCGGCGCCGCGGCTGTCGAGCGAGATTTCATGTCCAGAGGCTGCGGTCGAGCAGGCGGTAGTTGATGGCCTCGCTGATGTGCCCGCAGCCGATCCTCTCCGCCGCATCGAGGTCGGCGATCGTGCGGGCTACGCGGAGCACTTTGTCGTGCGCCCGCGCCGACAGGCCCATGTCGGTCACTGCCGCCCGCAGCAGGTCGACCGCCGCGGCCTCGAGCGGACAGAATTCACGGACTTCGCGGCTCGACATCCGGGCATTCGACCGCGTCGGCCGTCCGTTGAACCGGGCGGCCTGCCGCAGTCGGGCCGCCAGCACGGCCTCGCGCATCTGGCTGCTCGACGTGCCGGCGCGGGTCGCCGACAGTTCGCGGAAGGGTACGGCCGGCACCTCGAGATGAATGTCGATGCGGTCGAGCAGGGGGCCACTGATCTTGCTCATGTATTTCTCAACCTGGGGCACCGTGCACTGACACTCGCGGCGCGGGTCGCCGCGGTAGCCGCAGGGGCAGGGATTGAAGGCGGCGACCAGCATGAAGTCGGCAGGGAATTTCGTTGACGATTTCGCGCGGCTGATCGTGACCGTGCCGTCCTCGAGCGGCTGCCGCAGCACTTCCAGCGTGCGGCGGTTGAATTCCGGGAGTTCATCGAGAAAAAGCACGCCATTGTGCGCCAGGCTGATCTCGCCCGGCATCGGGATCGACCGGCCGCCCACGAGTCCGGCCTCGGAAATCGTGTGATGCGGAGCGCGAAAGGGCCGCGTCGCCAAGAGCGGCTGGCCGGCCGACATGAGGCCCAGCGCGCTGTAGATCCTCGTCGTCTCGATCGACTCGCCGGCGGACAACTGCGGCAGGATCGTCGGGATGCGCTTGGCGAGCATCGTCTTGCCGCCGCCCGGTGGGCCGAGCATGACGACATTGTGCCCGCCGGCGGCTGCCACGCAGATCGCCCGCTTCGCCGCCTCCTGCCCGCGCACGTCGGAAAAATCGATGTCGTACGCGGCGAACCGATCGAACCATTCAGCGACCCGGGGGGGCGCACGCGGGATGTCGAGTTCGCCGGAGAAGAATTGCACGGCCTCCGTGAGCGTCGACACCGGGATGATCTCGATCTCCTCGACCACCGCGGCCTCCGTGGCGCTCGCTGTCGGCACGACCACGCCGCGGAGCTTTCGCTGCCTGGCCGCCGTGATCGCCATCGAGAGGGCGCCCCGCGCCGGCCGCGTGAAGCCCTCGAGCGACAGCTCGCCGACTACCGCGTAGTCGTTGAACCGATCCGATGAAAATTGTCCGCTGCCGGCAAGAATGCCGAGCGTGATCGGCAGGTCGAACGTGGCGGCCTGCTTGGGCAGCTCGGCCGGCGCGAGATTGACGATGATCCGGTCGTTGGGACGGTTGAAGCCGGAGTTGACCATGGCGCGGGCCACGCGATGGGTGCTCTCGCGAATCGCCGCGTCCGGCAGCCCCACGAGCACCGTCGCGGGCAATGCCCCGGCCGACACATCGACCTCCACGTCGATCGGCATCGCCTCGATCCCGAACATTGAAAACGTCTGCAGTCGGGCGAACATGGCCGGCTCCTTTGCTGGTGTGCTGGGCTTCGGTATGGAAGTGTACAGACATACAGTATCTCGACAAGGGGCCTGTTGGACAGGTTTCGGCTAGGCTGTTCGGAGAGCCCCAAAGCCCAGCGACAGTCGAGGAACAGCCGATGCAGGAAAGCAGCATGAAAAGTCTCACGCGGATGATCCGGTTTTCGAACCCAGTCAATCTGGCGGGCTGGCTCGTCGGATTCATGGTCGCGGTCGCGGCGTTGGCCAACACTGCCGCGGCCGACGAGGGGATGTGGCTGTTCAGCCGTCCGCCGCTCGAGCGGCTCGCGAAGGATCATGCCGCCGCCCTGAACGGGGCCGCGCTCTCGCCGGAGTGGCTGCTCCACCTGCAGCAGTCGTCGGTGCGGTTCAACTCCGGTGGCTCGGGCTCTTTCGTGTCGGGTGATGGGCTCGTGCTCACCAACCATCACGTGGGCGCCGACAGCCTGCAGAAGCTTGGCAGCGAATCAAACAACTATTACCGCGACGGCTTTTATGCCGCCTCCCGGGATGCCGAGCTCAAGTGCCCCGACATGGAGCTCAATGTTCTGATCTCGATCGAAGACGTGACGGACCGCGTGCAGGCCGTCATCCAGCCGGGCACGAAGCCCGAGGAGGCCTTTGCCGCGCGACGCCGCGTGATGGCCGAGATCGAACAGGAATCGCTCGCCGCCACGGGGCTCCGCAGCGACGTGATCACGCTCTATCAGGGTGGCCGCTACCATCTCTATCGCGCCAAGAAATACACCGACGTGCGGCTCGTCTTCGCGCCCGAGCAGCAGATCGCATTCTTCGGCGGCGATGCCGACAACTTCGAGTTTCCGCGATACGCCCTCGATGCCTGCTTCTTCCGCGTCTACGAGAATGACAAGCCCGCGCGGGTGCCGCACTTTCTCGCGTGGAGCGAAACGCGGGTGGCCCCGGGGGATCTGGTGTTTGTCTCGGGCCACCCGGGCCACACCGATCGCGCGGCCACTGTGCGGGAGCTGGAATCAAAACGCGACCGCACGATCCCCTTCTCGCTCGCCGTGCTCAACCGGCTGGAGGTGCTCTACGGCGCCTATGCAGCCGAGGGGCCAGAGGAGAAGCGGCAGGCCTTGGGCGACCTCTTCGGCGTGCAGAACGGACGCAAGAGCCGGGAGGGTGTGCTCGCCGGGCTGCTCGATCCGGCAGTGCTGTCGCGGAAGCGGCAGGCGGAAACGCGGCTGCGGGATCTGCTTTCACGTCAGGCCGGTGACAAGCCGTCGCCCTTTGAGAAGATCGAGCGTGCCGAAGACGAGATCGCCCGCGTCTCCCTGCGGCACAACCTGCTCGAGGGAGCTGTCGGCTTCAACTGCCAGTATTTCTCGAACGCGCGGACGATCCTGCGGTCGGCAGAGGAATCGTCGAAGCCCAACGGCGACCGGCTCCGCGAATACCGCGACTCCAACCGCGAGTCGCTCGAGCAGCAACTCTTCTCCACGGAGCCGATCTACGACGCCTTCGAGATCGTCAAGCTCGCCGACTCGCTGACGTTTCTGGCCACCGCGCTGGGGCCCGATGATCCGACGGTGTCGCGGGTGCTCGCTGGCAAGTCGCCGCGGGAACGCGCCGCCGAACTCGTGCGGGGCACGCGGCTCGGCACCCGTGGGCCGGCCGCCGGCGCGACTCCGCCCGCCGATCTCCGCCGCACGCTGTATGACGGCGGCATGGCGGCGGTCGCGGCTTCGGAGGATCCACTGATCCGGCTCGTGCGGGACATCGACGAGGAGTCGCGGTCGCTGCGGAAGACCGTCGAGACGGCCGGCGAAATCAAGCGGCAGGCACATGCCGAGATCGCGCAGGCGGTGTTTGCCAGCGCGGGGGAAGATATCTATCCCGACGCCACGTTCACGCTCAGGCTCGCCTACGGCACCGTTCTTGGCTACGAGCAAGATGGCCGCATGATCGACCCAATCACAACCTATGCGGGACTCTTCGCGCGGGCTGCCGCGAAGCGAGAGACGCCCCCCTTCGATCTTCCGCCACGCTGGCAGCGGCTGCGTCAGGAACTCGAGCACGACCGGGCCTTTCTCGACACGCCATTCAACTTCGTCTCCACGGCCGACATCATCGGGGGCAATTCGGGCAGCCCGGTCGTGAATCCGCGTGGTGAACTCGTCGGCCTAATCTTCGACGGCAACATCCAGTCGCTCGTGCTCGATCTCGCCTATGACGATACGAAAGCCCGGGCCGTGTCGGTCGATGCCGCGGGGATTCTTGCGGCCCTGCGGAAGGTCTACAAAGCCGACGCACTCGTCGCCGAGCTGCGCGGACCGGCCCCTGCCGCCGCCGTCGATGCGTCCGACTGGCGGCAGCTGTTCGACGGCCGTTCGCTCACAGGCTGGAAGCCGACGCCGTTTGGCGGGGAAGGGGAGGTGCGGGTCGCCGCGGGTGCGATCGAGATTGCACAGGGTTCCGACATGAGCGGCATCACCTGGGGCGGTGAATTTCCCCGACAGGAGTACGAGATCAGCCTCGACGCCCGGCGGGTCGAAGGCTCCGACTTCTTCTGCGGCCTCACGTTTCCCGTGGGCGACGATCCGTGCAGCCTGATTGTGGGCGGCTGGGGCGGAGGCGTGGTCGGCCTGTCGAGCATCGACGGCCGCGATGCGGCCAATAACGACACCACGCACTACCACGCCTTCAAAACTGGACAGTGGTATGCCGTGCGCGTGCGTGTGACACCCGAACGGATCGAGTGCTTCATCGACGATGAGCGGGTGGTCGACCAGCCGCTCGCCGGGCATGCCCTCTCGATCCGCGACGAGGTGATTCCTTCGAAACCGCTGGGCATCGCGACGTATGCGACCACGGCCCAGTTGAAAAACCTCCGCTGGCGAACGATTGCACCAGCCACGCCCTCCGTGGAGCAGGTGCCATGACCCAGCCCCAGCCCGACCCGCCGCCGGCCGGCACGCAGCCCGACAAACTCCGTCGCCGCATCGCCGAGGAGGCGGCGCGGATCCTGAGCCAGGGAGGCGATTCGAAGCGGGCCCGTTTTCGCGCCGCCCGCCGCCTGACCCGCGGCTGGGTTGCCGAAGGCGATCTTCCCAGCCACGACGAGGTGCGCCGGGAATTGGGCCGGGCGTCTGGTGCCGACCTGCCCGCAGCGGGAGGCTTCGGCCATCTGACGGGCGACCGGTTCGATCAGATCGCCGGTCTTGTTCGCGTCTTGGCGACGGTCAGGCAGGATCCGCTCAAGCATCCCGAGGGGGATGTCCTCGAGCATACACTGCAGGTGTTTGACCGCGTGCACGAGGAGCGGCCGTTCGACGAGGAGCTGCTGACTGCGGCGCTCGTGCATGAAATCGGTAAGGCGATCGACCGTGCAAACCACGTGGCGGCCGGCCTCGAGGCGCTGGGTGAACTTGTCACGCCGCGGACCAAGTGGCTCGTCGAGTCGCTCGAGGCCGCCCACGCCCATGGCGACAACACGCTCGGTCTGCGGGCCCGGCACCGACTCGAGGCGCACCCCGACTTTCTCGACGCGCTGCTCCTCGCCGAGTCTGATCGCAAGGCGCGGGTTCGCGGCTACGATGCGCCATCGCTCGACGATGCGATCGCGATCCTGCGAGCCCTCGAGCAGGATGAAGAGTAGGACAGGCTTCAGCCTGTCAATCCGTCATCAGACGGTCGTTCAGTCACCAGACGGTCGTTCAGTCACCAGACGGTCGTTCAGTCACCAGACGGTCGTTCAGTCACCAGACGGTCGTTCAGTCACCAGCCAGCGACAGGCTGAAGCCTGTCCTACGTGGGCCGCTGGCCGTCGAGTGCCGTCTTGACGGCTTCGCGGGCTTCCCGCCAGCGGCTCTTCACGGTTCGCTCCGAGCAGTCGAGGAGAACGGCGATCGTTTTCTGGTCGGCGCCGAGATACCAGACGAGGTGAAAGACCTCGCGGCTGCCGTCGGGCAATTTCTCGACCGCTTCGTGGAATTCATTCCAGCGGTCGAGCGGCGTCTCCGGGGTGGCCATGCCGTCGATGTGGCGGCCGCCTGCGGCATCGGCTCCAGAGGCCAGCGGAATCATGTTGGTGCCGTGGTTGGCGGCGTAGGAAGCCGGGCCGGCGTGCCTGCGGGCCAGATCGATCAGTTCGCGGTGGAGCTGCGTCGCTGCCAGCGCCATGATCGACCGGGGGGAATCGAACTGCATTTGACCGAGCGCCCGATGCAGCCGCATGGCGGCGTTTTGAAACACATCGTCCGTGTCGTCCCAGCGGCGGACGTTCGGAAATCTCGCCAGCATGCGGTGGGCCAGCACCCGCAGCCGGTCGGAGCAGAGTTCGATGATCCGGTCACGGGCGGAGAGGTCGCCGGCTGCCAGTCTGGCCAAACTGTCAGCGAGGGCCGAGGCGAGCGTGTCGTCGGATTCCATGCCGGAACGCACTTTGTTTCTGGTTGTTTTTTCCCGGTTGCAAAAAAAGTGTAACCCACATTGCCCCTCGGCGTTGTCCCTCTCGCCAATAGATATGGAGGCCGGCCCTGCGTGCCGGTGTGCGAATCCCGAAAGTGGTGGAAAAATGGCTGAGCAGGCAGTGAGCGGAGTCGGGTTGGTGAGCGCGGATTGGGCCGGAATAAGGAATCCGGAGCCGGAGGTGCCCGGTGAAGCAGCCGGCTTCGTGGCCGCCGAAGCGGCGGTCGATGTGCTCACACCCTCCGGCTTTTCGCGGGTGCCACCGCCATACAAGTTGCTCCGGGTGTCGCCCCGGGAAAGCGACTCAGTGCGAGTCATTCTTGCCGCCCAGATCCAGTTGCGGCGTTGGCGGAGCCTCGCCTGTTGTGAACTATCGGGGCAGGGCGTTTCCTGGCGGCTCGAGCCGCGGCAGCGAATTCACGAGATCGTCGCGGCCCGGGATGCCATGCTTCTGCGAATCCGGGGGCGGCGGTGCCGGGCGTGAACCGCCAGGCCGCGAGTTGTAGACTCCGGCCATGCTGCCCGGGCATCGACACGACACATTCCTTGGAACAGACGCATCCCGGCTGACCGGAACGTCGGACCATTTCGGCTTTGCGGCCGAGGAAGAGGTCGACCTGCCGGCGGGTACGGATCTCGGCGGCGTGACGATCGTGCGGCTGATTGCGGCCGGAGGGATGGGCCGCGTTTACGAGGCGGTGCAAGCGGCGCCCCAGCGGCCCGTGGCCGTGAAATTGATGCGGGACGGGCTCGTCTCTGCGGCGGGCCTGCGGCGTTTCGAGCGCGAGGCAAACGTGCTCGCCCGGCTGCAGCATCCGCACATCGCGCAGATTTATTCGCTCGGCACGTTCGTCCGCCGCGGCCTGGCCGCGCCGTTTTTCGTGATGGAGCTCGTGGCCGACGCGCTGCCGATCACGCAGTATGCGATGGAACAGGGGCTCTCGGTGCGCGATCGCGTGGAGCTGTTGCGCCCCGTCTGTGCCGCGGTGTTTCATGGCCACCTGAGCGGTGTGATTCATCGGGACCTCAAGCCCGGCAATATCCTCGTCGGCGACGACGGCCGTCCCAAGGTGATCGATTTCGGCATCGCGCGGGCGACGGACGACGGCCTTGCACCGGAGTCGGCGGCCGTGCAGACCGCCGCCGGCGAGTTGCTCGGAACGCTGCACTACATGAGCCCGGAGCAGTTGGGAGCCATGGTGGCCGCCAGTTCCGCCTCCGGGCCGCCGGCGATCGACGCCCGCACCGACGTCTACGCCCTGGGGCTCGTGCTGCAGGAACTGCTCGGCGGAGAAAAGTCTCTTGGACATGGCGGCCTCCTCGACACGCCCCGGTTCCTCCAGGAACGGCGCGACCGCGGGCTGGTCGCCGTCGCGGCTGCCTGCCGGCGGGATCGGGGCGTGAAGGCGGCCGATGGGAAAAGCCTCGCCGCCATCGTCGGCAAGTGCCTCGAAGAACTGCCGGCGGCCCGCTATCAGTCTGCCGCCGATCTGCTGGCCGATCTCGACCGCTGGCTTGCCGACGAACCGACCCTCGCGCGGCCCCCCACCTGGCACGAGGCGGCCTGGCGCTGGGCGCGGCGCTACCGGGCCGCGGCGGCCGCTGCCGCGGGCATCGCGGCGACGCTCGTCGTCGCGGTCATCGGCATCGGCTTCTTCTTTCTCGAGTCGCGGCAGCAGCGGAGGAATGCCGAGGAGCAGCTCTACCTCGCGACCGTACAGCGGGCCGCCGATGCCCGCGACCACGACAACGTCGCCGACGCGGGTCGTCTGCTCGCGGAGGCGCGGTCCGCCGCGGCTGCCGCGGGAGCGCGTCCCTGCGAGCTTGCGTGCATTGCGGCGACGCTCGACGATGCGATCGAGGTCCTGCCCGGGCATGGCGGCGGCCTCACCTCCGTGGCGTTTGCAGCCGATGGCCGGCGGGCGGTGACGGGGAGCGTCGACGGCACGGCGCGGATTTGGACACTCGCCGATCAGGGCAGCACCGTGCTGCGGGGCCACGAGGGCACGGTGTGGGGCGTCGCCCTGTCGCACGACGGCCGGCTCGCGGCCACGGCCTCGGCCGACAAGACGGTGCGGCTCTGGGAGGCGGCGACCGGCCGAGCGGTCGCGATCCTGCGCGGCCATACGGCCACGGTCTATGCTGTCGACTTCACGCCGGATGACACGGGGCTGGTGAGCGGCTCCCGCGACAAGACGGCCCGGCTCTGGGATGTCGGCAGTGGCACGGAAACCCGGCGGTTCACCGGGCACGAGGGCACGGTCTACGCCGTCAGCATCGCGGCCGACGGCCAGCGACTGGCGACCGGTTCGCTCGACAAGACCGTGCGGCTCTGGGAGCCGTCGACGGCCCGGCAGACCGCCGTGCTCACCGGACACGAAGAGCGGGTCTTTTCGGTCAGTTTCACACCCGACGGCAGGCGCCTGGCGAGTGGCTCGCAGGATGGCACCGCGCGGATCTGGGATGTGATCGCCGCCACGCAGTTGGCCGTGCTGCGTCATCCGCTGCGGGTCAACGCGGTGGCCTTCTCCGCCGACGGCCGCCGGCTCGCCACCGGCACGGGCGATGCGTTGCTCCGGATCTGGGATCCTGAAGCGGGCCGCGAGCTGCGTCAGCTGCGGGGCCATGGCGACGCGGTCTGGGCTGTCGCGGCTGCGCCGGCCGGCGACCAATTCGTGACGGCGTCGGAGGATGCGACGGCCCGGCTGTGGGATGCCGATGGCGGCTCGGATCCGGTCCTGCGGAGCGCTGCCCGCCTACTCACGGTCGCGTTTACAGCCGACGGCGGCAGGGCGGCCGTCGGCGGGGCGGATTCAGTCGTCAGGCTGTGGGATCCGCACCGCTGCCGGGAAGACGGCCGGTTCACGATGGACGCGGGACGGGTCAATGCGGTCTGTTTTTCGCCCGATGGTGCGACGCTCGCCGCCGCCTGCGATGAGAGCGGGTTATTGCTGCCGACGATCGCAAGCGCCGACGTCGAGCCCGTCCGCCTCGGCGGCCACGACAAGCGGGTCTATTCGATCGCGTTCTCGCCCGACGGCACCCGGCTGGTCACGGCATCGGCGGACCGCACGGCACGCATCTGGAGCCACCACACGCAGACGGAGCTCGCCTCGCTACCGCATCCGCAACGGGTATTTTGCGCGGCGTTTTCGCCCGACGGCAGCCGCGTGGCGACGGCCTGCGGAGATCGACTGGTGCGAATCTTTGCCGCCGACTCAGGCCGCGAGATCGAGCGCAACAGCGGACACGAGGGGCAGGTCAACTGGCTGGCCTTCTCGGCCGACGGGGCGAGTCTCGTGTCGGCATCGTCCGATGCGACGGCCCGAATCTGGTCGCTGCGGGGCGGCCGGCAGCGGCACGTGCTCCGGGGCTCCACGGCCCAACTCTGGAAGGCGGCCTGGTCGCCGGACGGCACACGTGTGGCGGCCGCGTCGGCCGACGGCACGGTCTATCTCTGGGATGCCGCGAGCGGCCGGCAGGTGCTCGCCCTCCGCGGCCACGAGGATCAGGTGTGGGCCCTGGCCTTCGCGCCGGACGGCGGATCGCTCCTCACCGGCTCGTGGGACAAGTCGGCCCGGCTCTGGGGCCGCACACCGGCGGAAGTCGCCGGCAGCCGTCGCGATTCCAATTGATCGCAGCGCGGCAGGCGTGTTTGACAGTCGCTCAGGCCGTGGCAGCCGACAGCACCTGGCCGAGCGTTTCCTGCAGCACGGCGGCGCTCCGCTTGAGGCCCTGCAGTTCCTTCGGCCAGAGGTCGATCTCGATCGTCCGCTCGGCGCCCGCGCGGCCCACCACCGTCGGCACGGAGATCGCCACGTCGCGGAGTCCGTAGGCCCCCGTCTGCACGGTCGACACGGGCAGCACCCGCTTGCTGTCGAGCGCGATCGCGTGGATCACCTCCGCGATCGACACGCCGACGGCAAAGCCGGCACCGGTCTTTTTCTTGATCATCTCCGCGCCCGAGGTCTTCGCCCGGGTGAAGACGTCCTGCCCGAGTTTGGCCGTGTAGCCGGGCCACTTTTCGAGCGGCAGGCCCGCGATGCTGGCACTGCTCCAGACTGGCACCATGCTGTCGCCGTGCTCGCCGAGGATCATCGCCTGCACCTGCGTGGCCGGGCACTTGAGGTTCATGGCGAGCAGGCTGCGGAAGCGGAGCGTGTCGAGCAGCGTGCCGAGGCCGATCACGCGGCTCTGCGGCAGGCCCAGATCCTTGGCGGCCAGGTAGGTGAGGATATCGACCGGATTGGAGACCACGAGCACGATCGCGTCGCGTCGCATTCCCTTCGCCTTGATCGAGCCGAGGATCGTCCTAAAGAGTTCGACGTTGCGGTTGATCAGCGCGAGCCGGCTCTCGTCGGGCTTGCGGCGCAGGCCTGCCGTGATGCAGATGAGATCGGCATCGACGAGATCCTCGTAGCCGCCGGCATGGATCGACTGGTCGGCGATCGCCGCCGTGCCGTGCAGCATGTCGAGGGCCTGGCCGTCGGCCAGGTCTGCATTGGCGTCGACGAGCACGATCTCGTGCACGATGCCGCCGAGTTGCAGGGCAAACCCCGCCGACGAGCCGACGATCCCGCCGCCGCCGATGATTCCGACCTTCACAATATGTTCTCCAAAAGTGTGACAGGAGCAGGACAGGCTTCAGCCGGTCATACTCAGGCAGCGGTGATTCCCAATTGCCTGCA
The DNA here is from genome assembly GCA_026401035.1 of Planctomycetia bacterium. Classification (GTDB taxonomy): domain Bacteria; phylum Planctomycetota; class Planctomycetia; order Pirellulales; family UBA1268; genus RGVT01. The sequence goes on from JAPLNR010000051.1 coordinate 18,021, forward strand.
GACCTGTTCCGTGACCGCCTTCACGAGGGCCTCCTGATCGAGGCCGGCCGCCGGCTGCACGGGAGCCGAGCCGGCGCCCATCGGGGGCGGCGCGTCGAAGGCCTTGCGGTCGACGCCGGTGTTGCCCCAGCTGGAACGGAAGACGTCGTTGGCGCAGATGTCGCAGTTTTCCATCCCCTTCTCGAGCCGGGGGTCGGTGTAGCCCCACTTCTGCTTGAGGTCGAGCAGTTCCTGCGTCTCCTGCTTGGTGAGGTAGGTCACCCGGCCGAGATCCTTCGCCAGCATCAGGATGCGGCAATAGGCGTCGAGGATCTCCGTCCACCAGTAGGCTTTTTCGACCGTCTCGCCGAAGCTCACGGTGCCGTGGTTGGCGAGGATCACGACGTTGGAACTCTTCACGTAGGGCTTGACCGTGTCGGCGAATTTCTGGCCGCCGGGAGTCTCGTAGCGCGTGATCGGCACGTCGCCGAGAAACACCTCGACCTCGGGCAGCACGCACTGCGGAATCGGCTCGCGGGCCACCGCGAAGGCCGTGGCATGCGGCGGGTGGCAGTGCACCACGCTGTTGATGTCGGGACGTTCCTTCATGATCGTGAGATGCAGGAGGATTTCGCTCGACCGCTTCCGCTGGCCGGCCACCTGGTTGCCCTCCATGTCGACGATGCAGAGGTCGGAGGGCTTCATGAAGCCCTTCGAGATCATCGTCGGGGTGCAGAGCACCTCGTTGGGTCCGAGGCGGAAGGAGATGTTGCCGTCGTTGCCGGCTGCGAAGCCCTTGTTGTAGATCCGGCGGCCGATGTCGCAGATCTCTTCCTTGAGCTGATTGAGCGGTTTGGTTGCCATTTTTCCTGAGGGGTTGGTTGCCATGGTGGTTCTCTGAAACTCCGTGGGGCTCTGAAACGATTATGAATTACTTTTTCGGTTGCGGTCGGCCTGGCGGTGAACCTGCTCGCGAGGGTCGTGCGGGTCGCGACGGGCGTGCGGGTCGTGCTGGCCCTGCGGCGGACTTTTCGCCGGTCTCCGGGATATCGAGCTGGTCGATGATCGCGGCGATGTAGGCGTCGATCGGTTTGTCTTCTGGATCGAACGGTTGGGCGGCCTCGCCCCCTTCGCTGAAAGCGACGAGCTGCCCTTCGCCGGCGCCCAGATCGTCCCAGGCCACGAGCGGTTCGGCCGGGCCATCACCGGCGGCGAGGTCGGCCGTCGCCAGCGGCACGACGACGCGAAACACGCCGCCGCGGATGTTCGCGTGGGGCTCGACGAGGGTCACGGTGCCGATCGTTTTTCCGAGTCGCATGGTGAGTGGTCGCGGGTGTGGGGGCGAAAGGGAGTGGGCTAGTGGGAGTGGCTTTGGCAGGCACACGGCGTGGCGGCGGACTGCAGTTCGGCTGGAGACGGTCCGAGATCCCGCCGCGCGAAATCGACGCAGACGCGTTCGAGGCTGCCGGCGGAAAAATCCTTCGGGTTCACCACGAGCAGGTTGGCGGCGCACTCGGTGGCGGCGGCGAGGAGCGTGGCCGCATCGCGGGCGGTCGCGGCCCGCAGGCTGGCCGAGCGGTTGGCAAGCACGACGGCCACGGCGGGCCGGCCCGTGAGCAGGATGGCCCGGGCGCCGTCCCTGGAAACGTGCAGCGCAAAGGCGTCGATCGCATCGGCCAGGCCGGTCGCCGGCAATTGCTGCGATCCGGGCACGCCGCGGGCGATCGCCGCACAGCGGCCGCTGACATCGGCGGCACAGTCGGCCCGGCCGATCACAAGCGGCCGCGGGCTGGCGTTTGTCCCCGCGCCGGCACCGGCAGTGCGGACGATCTCGATCCCCGTATCGCGGGCAAATTCGCGGGCCGAGGGGGTGACCACGGCCCCGGCCACAACGTTGATCTGCCGCGTGCCGGCCGGCAGTTTTTCGAGCAGGGCGAGCGTGAGCACCTTGTCCGGGATGGCGACACCGGCGGCCTGTTGCGGCCGGCCGTAGGTCGATGGTCGAGCCGCTGCCGCCGGCCGCGGCGTCTCTGCCCCCGACTGCAGACGGGCGAGAACCTCGGCGACGATTCGGCTGACATCGACGGCGGTGAAGGATGGTGTTGGCATATATGGGATGGCTGGCTGGGTGTTTTCAGGCGTTGTCGATGAGGGCGATCGTGCTCCAGCGGGCAGGCGTGGTGCTGCTCTTGAGCAGGTCGCGGAGCAGGCGGCCGTCGCTCGTGATCAGCACCAGGTCGCCCGGCCCGGCCGACACGGTGTCGACCGAAATCTGCGGGTCGCCGTCCGGAGCCTTGCCATCGGCCATCAACGGCTGCACGACGAGCAGCTTTGCTCCTTCGAGCGACGGGTGTTTCACCGTCGCGGTCGCGGTTCCGATGACGCGGGCCAGTTGCATACAGGATTGGGGGTTAGTGGCTGATCGAGTCGGCGCTGCCGAGGATCCGCAGGTCGTCGACGAGCGTGCAGCGCCGTTGCCGCGTGAACGTCAGCGGCGTGGTCACGCCTTCGCCGGTGGGCGTGGCGATCGAGAACGACAGATAGCCCTCGCCGCCGAGGCCGAGGCCCGCCACGCTCGCGCCGTTCTTCACGAACAGCGTGGTGTCGAGCAGCCGGCCCATCCGCGTCATGTTGCGAACGTTGCTGGAGTGGATGATCGCCGTGTGGCGGAAGCCGTGCTCGCTCTCGTGGGCAAGGCGGATCGCCTCGTCGGCGTCCTTGCACCGCACGAAGGGCAGGAACGGCATCATCTGTTCGGTGGGTACGAAGGGGTTGTCGTTGTCGGTCTCGCCGAAGACGAGCTCGAGACCCTCGCGGCCCACGGCGCCGGCCGCCTGGGCGAGCACGTTCGCGTCTTGGCCGATCAGTTCCTTGCAGGGCACGGGATGCCGGTGGGCGCCCTCACCGGCCATGACGATCGCCCGCTTGGTGAGCGCGTCGACCTGCTGGGCATTTAGCCGCAGGGCGCCCGCCCGTTCCATCGCCGCCATCATCTGCTCGAAGACGCTCGCCACGACGAAGACCTGCTTTTCGCCGATGCAGAGCAGGTTGTTGTCGTACGACGCGCCGTAGATGATCGACCGGGCGGCGTTGTCGAGGTCGGCCGTCTCGTCGACCACGACGGGCGGATTGCCTGGGCCGGCCACGATCGCCCGCTTGCTCGACTGGAGGGCGGCCTTCGCCACGGCCGGTCCGCCGGTCACGCAGATCAGTTTTACGCCACGGTGGTTGAACAGGGCCCCGGCGGTGTCGAGCGTCGGCTCGGCGATGAGGCAGATGAGATTGTCGATGCCGATGTCGCGGTGGATCGCCTGGTTGAACCGCCGCACGCCCTCGGCCGCGACCTGCTTGCCGCTCGGGTGCGGGTTGACGACCACGGTGTTGCCCGCCGCGATCATGTTCACCGCGTTGCAGGCGATCGTGGGCAGCGAGTGGGTGACCGGCGTGATCGCGCCGATGACGCCGAACGGGGCGTTCTCGATCACGGCGAGGCCATGGTCGCCGCTAAAGACCTCGCTCTTCATGAACTCCACGCCCGGCACCTTTTCGCCCAAGACCTTCAGCTTCTCGATCTTGTGCTCGAGCCGCCCGACCTTCGTCTCTGCAAACTCCATGCGGCCGAGTTCTTCGGCGTCGTCGATCGAGATCCGGCGGATGTGGGCGATCGCCTTCTTGCGGCCCTCGACACCGAGCCGTTCCAGCTGCTCGAAGGCTTCCTGCGCCGCCCGGACGGCGTCATCGACCGAGCCGAAGATGCCGTGGTGGCCGGTGAACGAGCCGCCGCCCGCCGCGGATCGCGCGGCCGGGACGGTGGTTGCAGAGTTTTTCAATTCCGCGATCACCTGGCGGACGATGGAGGCGATGTCGGGGGCTGTGGTGGTGGTCATAGTGCGGTTCATTCCTCAAATGGTTCGGAGTCGCCGGCCGGGCTGTCCGCTGTGTTGTGGGCTAGGTTCGGTGAAAAACTTCCTTGCCTTCGATCCGGACGGTGTCGACGAGGCCGATCACGACCGCGTCGATGGGGAGCGATTTGGTTTCGGGGGTGAGCCGGGCGCTCGAGCCCTGGGTGACCAGGACAAACTGCCCCTCGCCGGCGCCGAGCGTGTCGACGGCGATGAACGTGCGGCCGGTCGACACCAGCCGGTCACGCGACTTCTCATCCAGCCGGTAGGGTTCGACGACCAGCAGTTTGTGGCCCGTCATCGAGACGGCCTTCTGCGTGGCCACCACCGCGCCGGTCACGAGGGCAACGAACATCAGCCACCTTTTCCTTCTGCTTGAGAAGCCGTCGCGAGCAGGTCACGAGCCTGCCGCGCCACGACCAGTTCCTCGTTCGTGGGAATCACCCAGATCGCCACCCGCGACGTCGGGGCGTGGATCGACCGTTCGTCGGTCCCCTGCGCCGCGTTTTTCGCCGGATCGATCGCGATTCCCAGATCCTCGAGGCCGTTCACGACGGCCGCCCGCGTCAGCGGCGAGTTTTCGCCGATGCCGCCCGCGAAGCCGATCGCATCCAGGCCCCCCAACTCCACGATCCCGGCCCCGAGCCAGTGCCTGATCGACGCCACGTAGACATCGATCGCGGTCTGCGCCCGCCTGCTGCCCGCCGCGGCAGCCTCTTCCAGGTCCCGCATGTCGCCGGAGGTGCCCGACATGCCCGCGAGGCCGCTCTGGCTCGAAAGCTCCACGAGCAGGTCCTCGAATCCCCGCCCGGTCGCCTTCGCCACGTGGATCAAGGCGAAGGGATCGAAGTCGCCGGCCCGGTTGTTCTGGGGCAGGCCCGATTGCGGGCTCATCCCCATCGACGTGCCGACGCTCTTCCCGTCCTTGATCCAGCAGACGCTGCTCGACCCGCCCAGGTGGCAGGAGATCGACCGCGGCGAGCCGCCGTTTCGTCCCGGCACGAGCGCGCCGAGCCGTTGCGACACAAACCTGTGGCTCGCGCCGTGGAAGCCCCACCGCCTCACGCGGTGCTTCTCCACCCACTCCGTCGGCACCGCGTAGAGGGCATTGCGTTCCGGAATGGTGGCATGAAAGCCCGTCTCGAACGCCGCCACGAGCGGCACCTGCGGCAGCCGTTCCCCGAGCAGTCGCATCGCCCGCACGTAGGGCGGGTTATGCGCCGGGGCCACGAGTGCCATCTCCTCCATCGCCGCCAGCACGTCGGGCGTGACCCGCACGACGCCGCTCACGCGGCCGCCGTGCACCGCCTTAAACCCGACCGCCGCCACCTCAGCCACGCTCTTGAGCGGCCCGCCCGCGCCCGTGAGCTGCTCGATCGCCGCCGCCAGGGCGACGGCATGATCGGGCACGGGCCTGACGGCCTCGAGCGGCGTGGAGCCGATCTTCGCGTAGACACGGCTTTCCGCCGCGCCGATGCGCTCGACTCCGCCACGGGCAAGCTCCTGCTCACCGCCCGCCGTTCCGCCCGTTTCAGGCAGTTCGAACAGCCGATACTTGAAGCTCGTGGATCCGAGATTGGCGACGAGAATTTTCATTCCGTTTTCCCAGGGTCGTTCCGGCACCGGGCCGCAGCGCCGGAGGCGCTGCCGAGCACCGGCAACCGGAGGTTGCCATGCGCAATGCGGCCATGGATGCCGCGTCGTGCGCAAAAACTAGCTGAAGAACGCCGCGACAAGGCTGTCGGCCGGACGGGGGATGACATGGCTGGCGACCAGTTCGCCGACCTGCTGGGCCGCCGTGGCACCCGCCTCGACCGCTGCCCGCACGCTGCCGACGTCGCCCTGAACGACCGTCGCCACGTAGGCGTTGCCGATGCTGATCCGCTTCAGAATCTTCACGTTGGCCGCCTTGGCCATCGCGTCCGTCGCCTCGACGAGGCCGACGAGTCCCTTGGTTTCGAGGAGTCCAATCGCTGTGTTCATGCTCGTTCCTGTGTGTAAAAGGTCTGGAAGAAATTGTTGTCGATCCACCATGCTCGAACCTCAGGCCTGCGTGGGCAGGATGACTCCGAGATCGTCGTGCGGACGTGCAATCACCTGCACGCTCACCACATCACCCACCCGGCCGCCGGCCGCCGCACCCGCGTCGGTCGCCGCCTTCACCGCAGCCACGTCGCCCGACACGAATGCCGTCACGAGCCCACTGCCGATCTTGTCCCAGCCAATGAAGCTGACGTTCGCCGCCTTCATCATCGCGTCGACCGCTTCGACGAGCGTGACGAAACCCTTCACCTCGATCATGCCGAGGGCATCCACGTTCTTCGCCATCTGTTGCATCGCTCCTGTTCACTCTGTCCATCAATCCCGCGGGGCCATCCCCGCCGATCGTGTCGGCACGCGCCGGCGAAACGATCGTTGTGTTGTCATGTGTTGGCATGACAGGCTGAAGCCTGTCCTACTGTTTCACGAGTTCGACGCTCTCCGCATGGTCGAGATCGGCCGCGTTGCCTTCGTCGGTGTCGATGTGCACTTCGAGCTTGCTCGTGGCGTCGGCCCGCACGAGCAGGTCGCGGAGCACGAGGCCACAGCGGCTCTTGATGACGAGGCTCATCCGGTCGCCATCCTTCACGCCGTAGTGACCGGCCTGGGCAAAGCTCATGTGCACGTGCCGCTCGGCCCGGATCACGCCCTCGGCGAGTTCGACGGCGCCGGCGGGGCCCACGAGCACGCAGCCCGGCGTGCCCGTGATCTTGCCGCTGGCACGCACCGGCAGATCGATGCCGAGGGAGATTCCGTCGGTGAAGGCCAGCTCCACCTGCGAGGCCTTGCGGGTGGGGCCGAGCACCCGCACGGTCGGCAGCATCTTTCGCTTGGGACCCACCACCATCACCGTTTCTTCAGCAGCGTAGAAACCGTCCTGATAGAGCGGCTTCTGCGGCGTGAGCGTGCGGCCGGGGCCGAAGAGTTTTTCGACATGCTCGTCGGTCAGGTGGCAGTGCCGGGCCGAGATGCTCACCACGAGCATCGGCGAGCCGGCGGCATCGCGAACGGCCGCTGTCGGCGGGAGTCGCTGCGGGCCGAGAACGATCTCGCGGACGATCCGCTCGACGCTCCTCTGGTCGAGACCGGGCAGCGCGAACGGCGGCGGGCTGAGCAGGGCTGTGCTCATGAGGAACGCACCTTTTCGGAGGAGGGGAGGCCGGGCTGGACCTGGCCGTCTGACGGCGGCACCACCGCGATCATGAGTTCGGCGCCGGCCGCCTTGATGGCGGTGCGCCATGCCGGCGAGAGGCCGTCGTCGGACACAAAAATGTCGATGGCGTCGAGGGCGGAAACAAGCGTGAGGCTCTTGCGGCCAAATTTGGAGCTGTCGGCGACGACGATCACGCGGCCCGCGGCCTTCAGCATCGCCTGCTCCGTCTCGGCGAGGAGGAGGTGGGCATTGAAGAGACCCTCGTCGGAGATGCCGGCGGCGGAGAGCACCGTCGTGGTGACGTGCAGCCGGCCGAGCAGCTCGTTGGCATAGGGGCCGAGGCAGACGCCCGTGCGCGGCGAGACGTAGCCGCCGAGCAGCACGAGGTCGGTGCGGGCTTCGGAGGCGAAGAGGTTGGCGACGGGCAGGCTGTTGGTGACGACCTGCAGCGACCGCCCCACGAGGAGCCGCGCAACCTCGTAGGTCGTGGTGCCGCCGTCGAGCAGCACCGTCTCGCCGTCACTGATCACGGCAGCGGCGGCGACGGCGATCGCCCGCTTTGCGGCCCAGTTGGCGGGTTGCCGTTCGTCGAATTCGGCCAGCCGAGGCATGCCGCCGGAATAGAGCACGCCACCGTGGGTTCGACGGGCACGGCCCTGTTCTTCCAGGGCATCGAGGTCGCGGCGGATGGTCGATTCCGACACGCCCAGTTCCCGGACCAACTCATCGAGCGCCGCAAATCCGCGGATGCGGATCAGGTCGAGAAGGCGGCTACGTCGATCGCGGTTTTGCACGGTATCAGGCTTTCTGCTGGGCCCAGTATGCATGAATACAGATAGAATTCAATCGCTTAGTGACAGAAGTCTATCTTTTCACGACATAAAAAGTGGCTTCTGGCGATCGGTATCGCCCAAAACCACTGCCGTGCAAGAACTTATGTCGATTGCGTAGAGTCTGTGGGCTGATCCTAGAATCGAGCCAATTGTTTTCGCCGAGGCAGATGCAGTCCTTGGTTGATAGCGGTCAAAAAGCTGGAATGACTTGGGCGAATCAGATGCCAATCGATCGTTTTGTGCTCCAAATCGAGGCCTTAAGCACTGCGTTTGCAGTCCGGGGGGCGCGAACCCCGCTTGAAATCAAGGCCGTCGAGAGTGCCCGAGATCGCGCAGCGGTGGCCGCATTGGCGGAGTCGTGCCGTCGGCAGGACGGGCCGTCCATGCAGGTCTCTACCGCCGGACTGGCAGGAGAACTCGCCAGCCGACCCGGCCGGGAGGTTCATGGCTGGCTGGCCTGGTCCACGGAGACGATCGCCGGCGCAGAAAAGACGCGCGAATGCCCGCTGGGGCTGGTCACGCTCGTTGCTGCGTCGCCGCCGTCCGGCGGATCAGCCCGCCGGTTTTCGATCGGCTGGCTGGTCGTGCATCCCGAGGCCCGCCGCCGTGGAGTGGCAGGAGCGCTCGTCAATCATGCCGTGCACCATGCGCGCGGGTGCGGAGCGTCGGCAATCTTCGCCGACACGCGGGCCGACTGGCCCGCCGCCGTCGCCTTCTGGCAGGCTCTGGAAGGAAACCGGGAAGGAAAACGGTGACAGCAACCATTTGTCTGTTGGTCCCGGCTGGAGGCCGGCGTCACTTCGACCGGCGTACGAGGCCCGCCAGCTGTGACGGCGTCACGAAGACGACATGTTCCGGCTTCTGTGCGAGGAGCTGCTTGAGCGGATCCTTCTTCCACTCCCAGCAGGTGGCGATGTCGCAGATGAAGCAGGGGGGGCCGCCATCGGCAATCTGTTTGCCGGCGAGTTTCTCAAGATCCGCGTAGAAGGCCCCGGCCATCGCCGCGCCCCCGTCCTTGTCGGCCGCCGGCTCGAACTTCAGGCTATTGGCGGTACCGCTCCAGAACGACGGCGTGCCGCCGGGAAGGATCGTCGTGAGGGCGGCGGGGTCGTCGGTGCGGCGGTTCCAGCTCGTGATGATGCTGTGGCAGAAGGGGAGCGCCTTCGCATACTGCTCGGCCCACGGCTCGCCGCGGGGCGAGAGGTTGATTGTCTCTAACCTCATCGTGCGCATGCTGCGTGCCGTGTCGTCGAAGAATATTTCCCAGGCCGCCTGCGGATCGGCGAGCCGCGTGGCAAATACCTCCGGACTGATGTAGGTCGCCCCGCTCACGCCGCAGAGAAATTCCATGTCGGGCCGGGCGCGGGCGAAGTACCAGCGGGCCATTGCCGGCGCGGCCTCTTCGAGCGTCGGGCAGATCGTGATGCCGCACGGGAGCGGCGCCGCGTCGGCCGCGAAGTAGTTGTCGCGAAAATACTGCAGCCACGGCGAGAGATTGTCGCCATCGGAGATCACGAGCGAGAGATAGATCGCGCCGGGCTTGGCCTCCGGGGCGGGGGCTGGCGCCGGCCGCGCGGGCAGTGGCGGCAGCCGCACGCCGCTCATGGCGGTCATGTTGGCGAGGCCGTCGCTGGGCACGTAGCCGTGGCTGTAGGGCGTGGCCTGCATGACGGCGAGGTATTCGTCGATGCCGAGCCGCGGCCCAAACGCCGGCCAGCCCATCACAACCGAATGGGTGTCCATCGCGGCGAGAACCTTGGCGACGAAGGCATGCTCGCGGGCAGGGTCGGCGCCGGCCGCGTAGGCGTCCTCTTTAAAAGATGTCCAGACCATCGGGATCCGCCACTGGTAGCACTGGTCGACGTTGCCCCAGGCCAGCCGAGCCGGATGAAAATAGTTGACCGCATGCCTGCAGAGCCGGTCGCGGTAGGTGGTCCAAACCCACTCCATGCCCTCGAGATAGTTTGTGAACTTGCCACGCAGGTCGACTTTCACGGGCAGGGCGAGCTGTTCGGCGAGGGCGGGCGTACAGAGGATCAGGTCTTCACAGGCCGCCACGTTCATCGCGATCACGTCGCTGCGGTCGCAGGCAGGATCGGCGATGACGGCGCCCTTTATCTCGGCGGCATGCTCGCGGACGAGCGTCTTCCAATCGTCCACGATGTCGTACCCCTCGATGCCGCCGCACTCCACGTGCCAATCGAGCCAGAAGCGGTCCTGGTCATTCGGGGCATTCGAGCGTAGCAGCCAGATGGAGGGCTCGCGGCGGGCGGTCAGCCCCTGAAGGCAGCAGAGGGCCGCTCGCTCATCAGGCGGCAGCTTTGCGAGCGCGACCACCTTGAGCCGCTTGGCCGGCGGAGGCGACTTGGGCACCAGTGACTCGCCCCACGGGCGGGCCGAACGGGCGATCGGCAGACCGGCGGGCAATGCGGCCGGTTTCGGGATCGCATCGAGGGCGGCGCGTCGGGCGGCGACGGCGGCAGCATCGAGGAGTCCTTTTTCTTCGAGGCACCAGAGCACGCCGCGAACGAGCAACTGTTCGGCGAACCAGCGCTCGCCGGCGTCGAGATGCCAGACGGTCTGTCCGAGCCACACGTCGCGACAGCCCTTCGCCTGCGGGGAGTTGTGGCGGATCGCGGCGGCGATCGGCAGCGCGGGGCCCGCGCCTTCCTGCTCGACCATCACGAGCGGAATCAGTTCGTCCCCGGCCGGCAGCGACTTAGGATCGAGCCGCTGTTGGTTTGGCAGACTGCTCTCGAGCATCTCCGGCGTGATGCCGAGCGGATTGCCGGGCACGGTTCGAATGCAAGGCCGCTCGTGGCGGACGGTGCCGGCGGTGCCAAAGAGGGCGAGGCCGGCGTCGTCGTGACGGCGAACCGCAGCCGCGGGCTCTGTCGTCCACTGTGGCTGGCCGGTGCCGGCGGCCTTCTTGGCCGCGGATTGCAAAGGGCCGCCGAACATAACGAGACAGCCACCTTCGCGACGAAACTTCCGCAATGTGTCGAGCGCTGCGGCGGGGAAGGGATCGCCATAGGCCATGACGAGCACGGGCAGCTTGGCGGCGTCGAGCCGGGTGGGGTCGGCCAACTCGGCGGCCGTGAGCGTCATCACCTCGACGTGCCGGGCGAGGGCGGCCGCGCAGACGGGCGCCGGCATCACGTCGTTGCGGCCGACGGTCGCCCACTCGCGATCGACGAGGACGGCGACCTGGGCTGCGGCTTGGTGTGCGAAGCCGAGGCAGCCGAACAGGCCGATTGCGGTGACCAGCAGACTGTAAAAAAGATGCATGTCGATGGATCAGCCGGCGATGTGTGGAGCCTCTGCTCGAGCGGAAATCTTCCTTGTTTGTGCCCTCGCGTCGAACCAGCCGCCATCGGCAGAAATGCTGATAGCGGCTGCTACGCTGCCGCAGTGAACGCCGGCAACCGTGATTCCTCCCGATGGGCGGCGGAAAGATGTAGCCGCCGGCCGCTCCACTGGTCAGGATATCAGCCTGGGAACGTGGTCGCCGCGGTGTGGACGCCATACTTTGTAATGGCAAAGTCGATGTTAAAGTGCTTAAAATTCAGGCTTGCTCCTGTAGAGTCGCCTTCTGGAGGTACGCATCATGAGTCGTTCTGCTCGCGTGTGGATCCTGCTCGTCGCCCTCGCGGCGGCCCGCGTTGTCTCGGCCGCCCCGACAGGTCCGGTCGATCCGGGCAGCGGACCGGAAACCCTCGATCTCGCGGACGACCTTGAAGCCACGCTCTTCGCAGCGGAGCCGCTCCTCTCGAGCCCCTCTGACATCGACGTCGACGCCAAGGGCCGCGTCTGGGTCTGCGAGGTGATGAACTACCGCGGCAAGCAAAACACCCGTGCCGAGGGAGACCGCATCCTCGTGCTGGAAGACACCGACGGCGACGGCAAGGCCGATAAGCAGACCGTGTTTCACCAGGGCCGCGATGTCGATAGCGCGCTTGGCATCTGCGTGATCGGCGAGGGACCGGGCCGGAAGGTGATCGTCTCATGCGCGCCCGACGTCTTCATTTTCCACGACGACGACGGCGACCTGAAGGCTGACCGCCGCGAGTCGCTATTCACGAAGATCGGCGTGCCGCAGCACGACCACTCCGTGCATGCCTTCGTCGTCGGCCCCGACGGCCGGCTCTATTTCAACTTCGGCAACACGGGCAAGGCGGTGCACGACAAAGACGGGAAGCCCGTCACCGACCGGTTCGGCAACGTGGTGAACGATTCGGGCAAGCCCTACCGCCAAGGCATGGTGTTTCGTTGCAAGCCCGACGGCAGCGACTTCGAAGTGCTCGGCAACAACTTCCGCAACAACTACGAGGTCGCGGTCGACTCGTTCGGCGGCCTCTGGCAGAGCGACAACGACGACGACGGCAACAAGGGCGTGCGGATCACGTGGGTGATGGACTACGGCAACTACGGCTACGTTGACGAGCGCACGGGTGCCGGCTGGCAGACTGCCCGAACCAACATGGAGTCGGAGATTCCCCTGCGGCACTGGCGGCAAAACGACCCCGGCGTCGTGCCCAATCTTCTGCAGACCGGCGCCGGCTCGCCAACGGGCATCTGCGTGTATGAAGGCGTGCTCCTGCCGGAGCGGTTTCGCGGTTCGCTCATTCACTGCGATGCCGGCCCGAACGTCGTGCGGGCGTATCACGTGAAGCCGAGCGGCGCGGGCTTCAAGGCGGAGAGCGAGACGATCATCGACGGCTCGGCCGACCGCTGGTTCCGGCCAAGTGACGTGTGTGTCGCCCCGGATGGGTCGCTCATCGTGGCCGACTGGTATGACCCCGGCGTAGGCGGCCACGGCATGGGCGACACGGAGAAGGGCCGACTCTACCGGATCGCGCCCAAGGGCTCGAAGTGGTCAGTACCCGCGGTCGATCTCGGCTCAGCCGCCGGAGCCGTGGCGGCGCTGGCAAGTCCGAATCTCTGCACGCGGGCGACGGCGCTCGAGTGGCTTTCCGCGCATCCGATTGAGGCTCAAGAGGCGCTTGCCAAGGCGCGTGCCCAGGCGACCGATCCGCGGCTGCGGGCCCGGCTGGCGTGGGCCTGGGGCATGCTGCCGGGGCAGGGCGATTTGGTGAGCCAGGCGCTCGCGGCCGAAAGCGACGAGATGCAGATCGTGGCGCTGCGGATGCGGCGGCTCTTGAAGGGCGACGTCGTCGGGCTCACCGAGAAACTCGCCGCATCTCCTTCGGCAGCCGTTGCCCGCGAGTGCGCGATCTCGCTGCGGGGCATTGCCGGCGAGCGGGCTGACCGGGTCTGGGCCGATCTTGCCGCCAGACACACGGCGGGCGACCGCTGGGAAATCGAGGCTCTCGGCATCGGTGCCGACAGCGTGAGCGGCTTCGATGGCCAAAGCCAGTGGGATGGCCGGCTGGCCGCGTGGCTCGGGAAGGTGGGCGCCGGCTGGAAGACGCCCGCCGGCCGCGAAATCGTCTGGCGAAGCCGGGGCTTGGAATCGTCGCGTCTGCTCTGCGAATTGATCGGCGACCCATCGACGACCACGAGCGAGTCGCTCGCCCTCTTGCGGGCGCTCGACTTCCAGGATCCGCAGCAGTTGCTCGCGTCGCTGCGGCCGCTTGTGAAGGGTTTTGCCGCGCCTGATGAGAAGTTGCGTGTCTTGCTTCCGGAGCTCGTCATGCGTCTTGACAATCGCGATGCTACCGACGCCGATCTCGCCAAACGGATCGACGAAGCGGCCGGATACTCCAGTCGATCGCAGATGTTCGTCAACATCGTCGGGCGATTTGGCCGCGTGCAGGCCATGGAAGAGCTCCTTGCGCTGGCCTCGGCGGAAGACGTCGGCGACCAACTCACCGCGTCTGCTGCCGGCGTAGTGCTTCATTTCGGCGGCGAGGATGCCGTGAAGCGGGCAGTGGCGGCTGGCGATGCCTCCGGCGTACGGCTGATGGCTGCGGTCGGCGTCAACGGCTCCGGTCGGGCCACCAGCCTGCTCAAGAGCTTGATGATGGATGCCGGATTGCCGACGCCCGTCCGCTCAAGTGCGGTGCAAGCGCTCGCCCGATCGAATCAGGGCGCGAAGAATCTCGTCGCCATGGCCAAGGCCGGCGAACTGACCGGTCAGCTGCCGCAGGTCGCGGCACTCGCGATCGCTTCCTGCCCGTGGGGCGACATTCGCCAGTCGGCGGCCGATGTGCTGCCGATGCCAAAGGCCAAGGGAGGCAGCCTGCCTCCGCTTGCTGACCTGCTCAAGCGTGGCGGCCGTGCCGAAATCGGCAAGGTGGTGTTTGCCGGTGCGGGCACATGCGCGAAGTGCCACGTCGTCGGCGGCGAGGGCAAGGCCGTCGGGCCCAATCTTTCGGGAATCGGTGCGAAGCTTTCGAAGCCCGCGCTTTATGAGTCGATCCTCGCGCCGTCGGCCGCGATCAGCCACAACTACGAAACGTATACCGCCCTGCTCGAAGATGGCCGGAGCATGTCGGGGCTGCTCGTCTCGCAGACGGCCGATCAGGCCGTGATCCGCGGCGCTGATGGCATCGACGTCACGATCCCTGCCGGGGAGATCGGGGAGCTCGTCAAGCAGCCGGTATCGCTGATGCCGGCCGATCTCGCGACGATGCTCTCCGCCGACGAACTGGTCGACCTCGTTGCCTGGCTGGAAACGCTCAAGCAGACAAACTGAGTGCTGGCGTCGTCGAGTGCCGAGGGCCGCGCTCGCCCCAGGCGGCATTTCACGAACACGGAACCGCGGCTGTCATGGATGGGGCACAGTCCACTCTTCTCATCGGTGAATTTGGTCGTGGATCACTGTTTTTCCAGGCGACGGCTGGAAGGTCTGATTTCAAGGTCGTCGCGGAGCGTTTTAGTGGCGACTCCTTGGAGCTGCGCGGCCTTTGCTTCGCCCAGTTCGTCGGGGAATGGCCGTCCTGACAAATCGGGTGACCGACAGCGTCACGCCACCGGCGGGAGCAGTTGCAGGAGCGAGGCGGTTGAGCCTTCGCCTCCAGTGTTGCCAATTTTGGCGAACGGGAGTGATTCGTGAGCCTCAACAAGCCGTACCTCGGCATAGCCGCTGGTTTGCGATTCGCCGACCAGCAGTTTGCGAAAAACGTGCGTTCTACGTGTTGCGGCCTCGATGACCCAGATCTCGGGAATACCGTGCCGGGCGTAGAGCGGCACCTTGACCTCGAGATCGTAGGCCAGGCTCGTATCGGCGACTTCGATCACCAAAAGCGTGTCGGCCGGTCCGGGGTGCGCCGTAGCATAGGAGTCGGATCGGGGCCGCAGGATCAAGAGGTCCGGCTCCGGCTCGTTCTCATCATCGAGTCGGAGAGGGTTTTGGCTGCTCACGAATGTCGAATTGCCGAGGCGTTGGCTGAAGTGCCTGACCAGCACGTTGACCACGGCGGCATGCAACACTCCGATCGGCGACATGTCGATGATCTCCCCGTCGATAAGTTCCACCCGCTGGCCGGGACCGAGAATGCCTGCTTCTGCCATGCGGTAGTAATCATCGACCGTGAGCCGGTGGCGGACAGGGCCAACCTGAGGCTCGTGTTTGGCCCGAGGGTCCAGCTCGACTTGCGATACCGTGGCCATCGTGTTGACTCCATCGTGCTCACTTCCGCGGAGAGGCGCGACACTCCCAGCGTACGGAACTGTCCAAAAGTATATCTTTTGCCGCCGACCCGTCAAACGAGATTCGCCTCGTGCGCGGAGGTCAAGGACTTCGCGCTCCCGTGGCGAGTGTAGAGCCCCGTGGCATCCACCTTGACCCGCTGGTCGCTCGTCAGCACGGTGCACCCCCGACTGGCGAGCCGGTTGCCCAGGCCACGGGCGAGGTTGTCCTTCACGAGATTGTGCCAATATGAGCCGCCGCCCATGGCAAATATCTCGCCATCATAAAACTCATGTCGCCCCTCGCTCGCCACCTCAATGGCAAGATATTCGGCCGGCGTCAGGCGTCGCTTCTCGGCGGTGGACATAGCAAAGAGTAGATACGGGAGTATAGGTAGTGATCAATCGCCGCGTTGGGCAGCTACTCATAGACGATGAATCTAAGAGGCGATCATGCTGATCGAAGGCGGACTCGCTGCGCGGGAGACGGCGGAGGGGCGAGCGCAGCGGCGTTGAGCGCCCAGGCGGCTCCCAAGGGTGCCACGCCGCTCCCGTCCATCCGGGCGGCGAGCATCGCGTACCAGGTGCGATTGCGACGCTGCATCTCGGCGGCATCGGCGCCGAGTCCGGCCACCTCGGCCGCTGCGCAGGGGGGCGACCATGCGAGCAGGAATATGAGCGTCCATCCGCATGATCTTGCATCGCGTAACTGCCGCATCGGTTCCGGAAACACGGCAATAGCGGGATCGGCATCCGCACGGTGCCAAAAGAGATCGCGACCGACCGGGTGGTTGGTCCCTTGAACGTGCTTGACGACGCCGAGGAAGCAGGCGATCGTTATACTTATGGCATGCGTGAATACTGCTCGCCGACGAGGTACGAATCCATGAATACCGTGACGATCGAGGAAGTCCAGCGAGAAACTCGCGGAACTCATCGACCACCTTGCCACCGGCGAACGGGTGATCATCACTCGCGATGCGCATCCGGTTGCCCGGTTGGAGCGAGAGACGTCTTGCGTTCCCGTGCGGCGACAGCCCGGGTCGGCCAAGGGCCGGCTCGTTGTGCTCGCCGAAGATGACGAGCACATGCGGGACTTTGAAGGGTATACGGGATGAGGGTGTTGCTCGACTCCCACCCGAGGCCTACCAGCCGTTCATCGAGTCGCAACTGGCCATCAATGACTTTGCGCTGCTGCCAATCTTGCCCCGACACACGGCGCTGCTGACGCAACTCCCGCTCCACCATCGCGATCCGTTCGACCGCCTGATTGTGTCGCAATCTTTGGCACAGGCGATTCCCCTGGTGAGCACGGATCAGGGGCTCGACGCATACGGCGTCGAAAGAATCTGGTAGTGCTTCCCCAAACATTGCGGTCTGCAGCGTCAGCCGGCGAAATACCTCCGGCGAAGCGGTCATAGTGACTATCCGGATTCGCGGGCGTCACCAGCCGCGAGCATTCCCAGCGCGTGCTCCACTGCGAGACGCCGCCCGCAGATCATGGGGCTGCCGCCCGGCGGCTTTCTGGTCCAGTCCCTGCACGACGATCGTGCCCCAGCCGTCGCTCACGCGGCGATATACTTGCGGCGATCTGAAGGGCTACGGAGACACTCGTCATGAGTAAAAGTTGGTACTTGATCCCCGTGCTCGCGCTGGTCGTCGGCACGGCTGCCGGCGTTGAGGTCGGTACGGTTCGTAGTGCGCTGCCGGTTCCGGTCGCCCACTGGACATTCGACGAGGCCGGGGCGGAAGGCCGCGATGCCGCGGGGAGCCATCACGGTACCGTGCATGGCGCCGTTCCGTATGCCGGGAAGCGGGGCCAAGGCCTGCTCTTTGATCGCAGCCAGCGCAACTATGTGGAAATCGCCCACGCGGCCGACCTGGAACTTTCGACGTTTACCGTCTCGGCGTGGGTGTGGCTCACGAAGCCGCCGACCTACTCCGGCATCATGGGATCGCGGCAGGGCGGGGCGATGCTCTTCGACATGAAGGTCAACACCGACAAGGTGCATGGCGACATCGGCGACGGCACCCGCTGGATTGAGACAAAGGTCAACTTCTACAAGGACGACGTGGGCTCGAACGGACAGGGGGGCGACCTCGATCTCGAACGCTGGTATCTCGTCACATTCGTGATCGACGACGCCGCGAAGGAGTGCCGGCTCTACCTCGACGGCGACCGCAAGAAGACGATCCCGTTCAAGGGACAGCCGAGGCTCATGCAGCCGGGCCGCACGCTCCGCATCGGCGACACCGGGGCGGGGGAATTCATGGACGGCGTCCTCGACGACGTTCGGATCTTCGCGGCCGCCCTCACCGATGGGCAGGTGGCCGACCTCGCCGGGCAGGCGGAGCTGGCGGATGATCTCAAGGCTCGCTGGCAGCGGGAAGCGTTGTTCCCGGTGATCGATCTGTCGAGCAACACGGCGCGGCAGGTGGTCATCGCGGAGGGCACTCCAAAACGCTACCAAGGCCACCCGACCACTGTGCTGATGCCCGATGGCCAGACCATCCTTGCCACCTGGTGCATCAACCATGGCGGGAAGTGCGGACCGCTGGCACGGAGTTCCGACGGCGGCCGAACCTGGACACGGCTGGACGACCGCTTGCCGCCTGGATTCCAGAAACATGAGAACTGTCCCAGCATCTACCGCCTGACCGATCCGCAGGGGCAGGAGCGGCTGTGGATATTTTCGGCGTGGATCGGCCGCTTCGGTCCGCCCATGCCGAGCATCATGAGTGCGGACGGCGGAGAGACCTGGCAGGAGATGCCGCCCCTGGGCAAGGCCTTCCGCTGCGTGATGACGTTCAGTAGCGTGGCCCGGCTGAAAGACGGCTCGTACGTGGCGATGTTTCATCGCGGACCGGAGGGCGCGGACAAAGCTCCGCTGGAGGTCCTGCAGACGGCCACGCGGGATGGCGGCCTCACTTGGTCTGAGCCGCGGGTGGTCGCCAAGGTCGAAGGCCGTAATCCGTGCGAGCCGTTCGTGTTTCGCTCGCCGGACGGCGGCGAATTGTGCTGCCTGATGCGGGAGAACACGCACAAAGGGTACAGCCTGATGATGTTCAGTCGCGATGAAGGGGCGACCTGGAGCATCCCGGTGGATATGCCCTGGGGCCTGACGGGCGATCGACACATGGGCGGGTACGCCAAGGATGGACGGCTCGTGATCGCGTTTCGCGACCAGGCTCCGCAATCGCCGACCCGCGGTCACTTTGTGGCGTGGGTCGGCACGTATGACGACATCAAGCAGGGGCGGCCGGGACAGTATCGGATCAAGCTCCTGCACAGCTTCGCGGGAGGCGACTGCGGCTACCCCGGGGTGGAACTGTTGCCCGACGGCACGATCGTCGCCACGACCTACATCAAACTCTGGGACGATGCCCGCCAGCACTCCATTGTCTGCACGCGTTTCCGCCTGGAGGAAACCGATGTGCGGTTGGAGGCGATGACTCGGGACCGTGTGGATCGCTAGCGGAAATGTTCTGCGGCGTGGCCGCGGCCAGCCCCAGCAAAAACGACAGAACGTCGAGCAGTGCGAGCGTGAAGCTCAGGGGCCACTCTCGCAAGGGCGGATCCTCAAGTTGGGGGTGGCGTCAAGTCCACGGCCTGCTGACATCCCGGATGGATCAAGAAATGGTGAGGACGTCACCTGCTAGCGGCCCAGTTGAGCAAGCCGGCGCGGCCGAGCTCCATCTGTCGGCAGTTCTGTGGACGCTTCGCTTCATTTTCTCGGGAGACCGTGCGGCCTTCGATATCATGGTGGGTGTTCGGAGGTTCGGTCGGTCGCGCGAGCCGCAAGCATACCGCAGAGTTCCCCCCTCATGAGCGTTCGTCAGTGGCCGACAGGAGCCTCGTTCCGCGTTGCTGCAGTTCTGGTCGTGCTGGCAGCGAGCCTTGCGGCGATCGCGAACGCGGCCGACCTGCTCGAGCGGGGACTGGATGAATGGGTCGTCGAGGGCGCCAGCGACTTCGAGGATCGCGGCCAGAAGGTGCCGGTCTGGACGATTGCCGACGGCGTCGTGCGGTGCAGTGGGCGTGGCTTCGGCTACCTGCGACATGACGACACCGTGTCCGACTTCCGGCTGGAACTCGAGTATCGGTTCCCGAAGCATGGCAACAGCGGCATCGGCATTCGCACGGTGCCGTTCACCGGCCCGCTCGAGACGCGGCCGAGCCAGGCCGCCTACGAGATCCAGCTGCTTTCCGATGCGGGGTCGCCCCCGAACCGCGGCTCATGCTGCTCGCTCTACGGCCACGAGGCGCCCAAGGAAAACAGGTCGCGGTCCGTGGGCGAGTGGAACACGATCATCGTGGAGTGCCGGGGTCCGCGGATCCTCATCGCGCACAATGGCGCCGACGTGATCGACTTCGACCAGTCGACGCGGAAGGACACCGCGACGAAGCCGCTCTCGGGCAGCATCTGCCTGCAAAACCACGGCAGCGTCGTCGAGTTTCGCAATCTCCGCCTCACGGGCCTTTCGCTACCCGGCAGGTAGAAGATGCGTGTAAGGAATCGGGCCGGGCGATCGGCCACATCGACTACGACTACTGGCAGCTCGTGATCGGCACGCAGATGGCCGACGCCTTTCCCAAGCGGCGAGAGTTTCAGGACGCCCTCGTACAGCAGGCCGTGACGGGATCGGTCGTCGTTACGCCGCCTCGTCAGTTTTGCCGACATGACGTGGTGGGCCTAAGGAAATGATGCTTCAGTCTTCTGAACCGTTGGTCGAACGACTGGGACGGGCTGCGCCCGATCCGCACAGGTGACACTTGAAGACTCATACCCCTTCGTTTTTCGCACTCGCGCTCTGGCTGGCCTGCTTCACGAGCACGGGATACGCGCAGGCGGGCAAGGGCAAGGCGGACGATTGGCTCGTAAGCAAGACACCTCCCGAGAAGCAGGCCCCCCCGCGGATGATCTCGGCAGCCGAATCCGACACGCCCGCGCCGGGGCCCCCGGCCCTGCCCGAGACCCGCAACGAGCGAAAAAAACCGCCGGCACCGGAATACCTCGTCGGCAAGGTCGTCTGGGGACAGGCCGCCACGATCGCCGACGAATCAGTACAGGACTGGAATCTCGCGGCCCGTGACTGCGAACAACTGCTGGCCGGTGGAAAGCTGCTCGGCCTGCCCTTTCACTGGGGGCCGGTGAAGCTCGCCGAGTTCGACTTCGATCCCGCCCGGCTTCCAGCGCTCCTTGTCAGCGGCGTGCGGCCGCTGCGGTTCAGCCCGCAGCAGATCGAGCGGCTGCGGGAATACGTGCTCGCCGGGGGCATGATCTTGATCGACAGCGTCTATGGCTCGCCCTACTTCGAGGAGTCGGCCGTCGCGCTTTGCAACGAGCTCCTCCCCGAGAGCCGCCTGCGGCCGCTCCCGGCAGACCATCCCCTCTATCACATGGAGGTCGACGTCGAGAAGGTGCAGTACGCCTTCGGGCCCAACGACAGTCGGCCGCGTCTCGAAGGGGTGTATGTGGGTAGCCGCGTGGGCGTGCTGCTCTCCAGGCAGGGGCTCGGTTGCGGGTGGCACGGCGACCTGGCCGTGTTTCCTGAACTGAAAAAACGTGGGCTCGTCCCGCAGGCCTACGCGGTGCAGTCGGCCAAAGACATCGGCGTCAATCTAGCTGCCTACATCGTCGGCTACGGGCCGGTGGGTCAGATCGAGGGAGAGCCGGAACTTTTCGGTCTGATCGACCAGAAAGATCCGACGGCCGAGTTCGTCTTCACGCAGCTCGTGCATGACGGTGCCTGGAACGTCCACCCCAACGCCTCGCGGAACCTGCTCCTGCGGCTCAAGGCGAAGTCGGCGATCCCGGTGAACATCAAACGCGTCCCCATCGATCTGGAGAAGGACGATCCGCCGGATGCTCCGTTCCTCTTTCTCTCCGGCCTCGACGACTTTTCCCTGTCGCCCGAGGCCCGCGCAAAACTCCGCGGCTTTCTCGACGCCGGCGGGCTGCTCGTGGTGAACAACGGCCTCGGGCTGGCGACCTTTCAGCAGGCCTTCGAACGCGAACTCGCCGAACTTTTGCCGGGTGCCAAGCTCGTGCCTCTGCCGGCTGAGCACCCCATTTTCTCGGCGCTCGCGCCGGTCGGCAGCGTGGAATACACGCCCGCGCTGGCTGCCACCGCCGGCGGTGAACTCGGCGGCAGACCGCTGCTTCTGGGCGTGGAGAGAGATGGCGAACTCAAGGTCGTCTTCAGCCCTTTCGACATGGAAGCGGGCTGGAACGACTGCGACTACCCGCTCTCCCGGGGCTACGAGCCGGCCAGTGCATTCGCGCTCGGCATGAACATCATCGCCCATGCAATGACACGCTGACGAATTGACTCGTTGCCCCCGCCGTGCTGGCTCATCACACCCCGTCCATCACCGAGAGCACCATGACCGCGTCGACCGCAGTGCCCGCACCAGCCCCTCCGATTTTCGACAAGCTTCCCGCCGATCCTCGCGAGGCGGTGGCGGCAGTAGCGGCCATACGCACCCGCATCCTCGACGAAATCGGCCGCGTGATCGTTGGCCAGCGCGACCGGCTCGACCAGATCCTCGTCGCCTTCTTCGCCAAGGGGCACTGCGTGCTGGAAGGCGTGCCCGGGCTCGCCAAAACGCTGATGGTCAACTCGCTCGCGGAAACGATGTCGCTCACGTTCCGCCGCGTGCAGTTCACGCCCGACCTGATGCCGAGCGACATCACCGGCACCACGATTCTCGAGGAGGACGACCAGGGCCGCCGTCGATTCGCCTTCAACGCCGGCCCGGTGTTCACCAATATCCTGCTCGCCGACGAGATCAATCGCACGCCCCCCAAAACCCAGGCCGCGCTCTTGGAGGCGATGCAGGAGCGGCGGGTGACCGTGTCGGGCGAGACACACCCACTGCCGGCGCCGTTCCTCGTGCTCGCGACGCAAAACCCGCTCGAGCAGGAGGGCACCTACCCTCTCCCCGAGGCCCAGCTCGATCGCTTCCTGTTTCTCGTGAAGATCGACTATCCGACCGAAGAGGAGGAGACGGAGATCATTCTCAGCACGACGAAAGTCTCGCTGCCGAAGCTCCAGCCCGTGATCACAGGCAGCGCGATTCTCGCCTGTCAAAACCTGATCCGGCAGGTGCCCGTGGCGCCGGTGATCGCCAACTACGCCGCCCGGCTCATCCGCGCCACGCGGCCGGGAGACCCGAAGTCGCCCGAGTTCGTCCGCCGCTGGGTGCGGTGGGGCTGCGGGCCGCGAGCGGGGCAGGCGCTCGTGCTAGCGGCCAAGGCCCGTGCCGTGCTCGCCGGCCGCGTGCATGTCTCGTGCGACGACGTGCGGGCCTACGCGATTCCGATCCTCCGCCATCGCATCGGCCTCAACTTCGCAGCGGCGAGCGAGGGCTACGACACCGACACGATCGTAAAGCAGGTGCTCGAGCACGTGCCTGAGGAGGGGGCTGCGGCGAAGCCTGCTGCAAAGCGCCCGGTCGCTTCGTAGCCCGCTTCGCGCTGGCCGATGGATCGCCGCCCGCATCATGCCCGACACCTCGCCTTTCACGTTTCTCCCGAGCCAGTTCGCAGACCGGCTGCGCGGCCTGGGCCTCTCGGTCCGGCGGCCCATGGACGGTGGCCGCCAGGGCCTGCATCGCTCGAACACGTTCGGCGCGAGTGTCGAGTTTGCCGAATACCGGATGTATTCGCCCGGCGATCCGATCCGTCGCATCGACTGGCCGGTCTACGCGCGAACCGATCGCTACATGATCCGGCAGTTTCACGAGGAGGTGAGCGTCCGCTGCCACGTGCTCCTCGACCAATCGGCGAGCATGGCCTATGCGAATCCGGCCGGCGGGCCGGCAAAGATCGACTTCGCCCGCTACCTGGCTGCCGGCACGATGTTCGTCATGGCGGGGCAAGGCGACGCAGCGGCGCTCCTGACCTTCGACGATGAACTCCGTGACGTCTTCCCGCCGGCCTCGTCGCTGGCCACGCTCAAGCCGCAGCTCGAGCGACTCGATGCCATCGCGGCGACGCGGCCGGGGCGGATCGAGGCCTGCCTGCACGCGGCCGCGGAACGGATCGCCGGCCGCTGCATGGTGGTCGTCATCTCGGACTTGCTCGAGGAGCCGCAGAGTGCGCTGGCCGGGCTCGGCCACCTCGTCCACGATGGCAAGGAGGTGACCATCTTTCACGTCCTCGATCCCGCCGAGCTCACGCTGCCGATGTCGGGCCTGTGGGAGATCGACTCGCTCGAGGCCGAGGGCCGCATGACAGTCGATATCGGCCAGATTCGATCGTCGTATCTGGATGCCGTTCGTGACTGGCTGGACGAGCTGCGGACCGGCTGCGCGGCCCGAGGCATCGACTACCAGCTTGCCGACACGCATGGCGATCCGTTCGAGGTGCTCCGCGCGAGGTGCAGCCGGAGATGACGCATTCCCTAACCGCCCTCACGCCATCGATGCTGTGGCTCGTGCCACTGGCCGCGCTGCCGATTGTGTTTCACCTGCTGCTCAAGCGGAAGCAGCAGCGCACCGTGTTTTCGACGCTGATGTTCTTTCAGCGGGTCGATCCGCGGCTGTCGTCGCGGCGACGGCTGCGAGAATGGCTCTTGTTGGCGGCCCGTGCGGCGCTGATCGCGCTACTGATGCTCGCCCTCGCGCGGCCGCTCATCGGCCTCCCTGGCCGGATTCCTGGGCTCATGGACAACGCCGCCGTCGTGCTCCTCGTGGACAACTCGGCGTCGATGCGGGGCGGCGCGGCGGGTGTCCGGCGATCGAAGCTCGACGTGGCGCTCACGGCCGCCCGTGCCATGGCGATGTCGCTGCCCGCTCGCACTCCGACCGCCGTGGCCCTTACCGTCGCCGATGCGAAGGTGGGCATCGACGATGCGGTCACAGCCGATCGCGACCGCGTGCTCGAGCAACTCGCCGCGATCGCGCCGACCGAAGCCGCAGGCGCTGCGACGGCTGCGGTGGCGGCCGCCGCCCGGCTGGCTCTGCAGGGAGGCCGCACGGGAGGCGTCGTGCATGTCTTCACCGACCTCCAATCGGCGGAGTGGTCACAGGCTGCGACCACTGGCGAAGCGCTGCCCGCATCCATCCGGCTCGTCTTTCATCGGATCGCCAGCGAGTCCGTCGGTGCCGACGTGGCCTTCACCACGGCGGCGATTCGCACGCGGTGGCCGCTGGCCTTGCAGCCGGTGCTCTTCCGTGCCGAACTGGCCAATAGCGGGGCGGAGCGAGCGCAGGTGCATCTGCATTCCGTCGATGACGCGGGCCGCTCCACGACCCGCGCCATCGATCTTGTCGCCGGCGGCCGTGAGGTGATCGACCTCGCGCTCGAGCCGAATAGCGCCGGCACGCACTGGGTGCGGTGCTGGGTGGAGGGAGACGGGTTCGTCGGGAACAACGAGGCCGCGGCCGCCTATGTGGCGGCCGAGCGAGCCAGCGTTTTTTTTCTTGGCGAGCTGTCGCGGTATGGCGCACTGCCGCTGGCCGTCGCGCCGACGAGCGACGCGGCGGCGACCGCGCTCGTGGCCGAGGCGGTGCCGGCCGACGGTCTGGTGGAGGCGCTCGCCCGAAGGCCCGTCGCCGTCGTGGCAACATGGTCGGAGCTTGCCGGCCTGACCGATGCCGGCGCGGCGCTCGAGGTCTATGTCACCGCGGGAGGCCGGCTCGTGGTGGTGCCCGATGCCGACGCGAGCGACGGCGACGCGGTCGCGGGCCGGCTGCCGGCGTGGATCGGCGCGACGCCCGGCCCGGTGGCGAGGGCGGTGCTCGCCGACGCCGAGATCACGCTCGCCGGCCCTCGCGAGCCGGGGATCGTACCCGCCAACACGGGCCTGCCGTTCTGGTCACGGCTGCGAAGCGGCGGCACGCTGGCATGGAGTCCTGTGCGGGTGCGTCGCGTCGCGCCGCTGGAAGCCGAGAAGCCCGGGGAAGTCGCCGCGACGCTCGATGACGGCCGGCCGGTTCTTGTTCATCGTGCGCTCGGACGCGGTGCCATCACAGCCTGCGGCATCGCGTTCGACAGCCGCTGGACAACGCTCGCATCCGCACCGCACGTCGTCGTGCTCGTCCACACGATGATCGCCGGTGGCGATGACGAGGGCCAGGATGGGATCGAGATTGAGGCGGGGGCGGTGCCAGCCGCATCTGGTGCGGCGGCAGCTGAAACACTCGCGATTATTCCGGCGGTGGGCGACATCCCCGGCTGGTCGGGCCGCCCGGCGGATACGCCCATCATCCCTCGAGCGGCGGCTGGCCTCGTGCGGGCCGACGGCGCTACGGCCGGGCCGAACGACGACCAGAAGCTTCAGCAGTGGACGTTTGCCGTCCGCGGGAGCGCCGCAGAAGGAGTGGCGACCTATCTCGACGGCGACCGTGTGCCCGCAGCCGGCAGCCTCGAACACGTTGTGGCCCCGCTCTCCGCAGCAGATCCCACTACGAGCGGCCGCCAGCTCGCGAGCGGCACTGCCGACCTGTTCACTCCCCTTCTCTTGCTCGCCTTTCTGGCGATGGTGGCCGAAGGCCTGCTCGGCGCGGCCCGGCCGCCCAAGCCCGTGGTCCGCGGCACGGCCGCTGGAGGGCCGCGATGAACCACCTCGTCTGGCACCAGCACCTGCCTGCGATCGTCACGGCTGCCATCATGCTCGGCGTCGCCTGGTGGGCGTGGGTCATCTTCACCCGGCTGCGGCTGCGGTTCGATCAGCGGTCGAGCCTGATCCTCCTCCTGCCCCGGCTGGCGGTGGCGGCCCTGCTGCTTGTGGCGCTCCTCGATCCGTGGCTGCGAACGACGGCGCCGCCGACCGAAAAGCCGGGGCTCCTCCTCCTGCTCGACGACTCGAAATCGATGGCTGTTGCCGACCGTCCAGACCGGCCGCGGCTCGTCCGTGGGCAGGAGGCGGCTGCCGCGCTCACCAAGCAGCTCGCCGACGTCGCCCGGATCGAGACGACTGAGTTTGATGGCGACATCCCCGCACTGTGCGCCAGCCTCGGCCCGCGGGTGGCGACGAGCGGCGTTGCGGCCGCGGTGCTCGTCACCGACGGGGGTGATGAGCCGGTGCGACCGGCCGCACTACCAGTGCCGCTGCATGTGCTCGCCGTGGGTAGCGATCCCAAAGACTGGAACGACGTCGCCATTTCCGAGATCGAGGCGCCCGAGCGCATCGATGTTGGCACCGGCTTTCGCCTCACAACGCGGCTGGTCGCGCGGGCCGCCGCCGCATCATTCCGGCATCAGCTCTCCGATGTTGCGGTCACGGTTGAGGAACGGATCAAAGGCAAGTGGAAGGCGCTGCGGTCAAAGAAGGTCGATCTCGGAAGCGGGGCCGCTCAGGTGGTGTTCGACATCCCTGCCGACGCGGGGAGCAGGGCTGCGACGACGGCAGACGAAGGCCCCGCCGCTCGAACATTCCGCGTGGCAGTGGCCGAGGTGGAGGGCGAACTGTCACCGCTGGACAATGCCCGCGAGTTCGCCGTGGCAGTCGGCAGCCGGCGAATCCACGTGCTCTTCTTCGCCCGCAGCCTCGACTGGAACTTTTCCCAGATCCGCGCCGAACTCAGACGCGATCCCGATGTCCGCCTCACCGCCCTCTATCGCAAGACGCCCCAGACCATGGCTCTCGAGGGAGACCGGCGCCAGGGCGACGACGTGCTCGAGCAAGGGATGCCCGAAGACGCCGCGGTGCTCGATCGTTACCGTCCCGTGATTCTCGGCGCGTTTCCGGCGGAGGAACTGTCGGAGTCACAGGCGGTCGCGCTGCGGGAGTATGTCGACCGCGGCGGTGCGGTCGTGATCCTCGGCGGCGCCGACGCGATGGGGGGTGGCTGGTGCGACTCGCCGCTCGAGCCGCTCCTGCCATGGAAGCCAAGGCGCGAGGCAGCGGCGGTCTTGACCGGCGAATTTCCGGTCGTCGTTCCCGCACCGGCCCGTGATCATCCTGCCATGCGGCAGGCCGCTGAGGCGCTCGCCGCCGGCCCCGCCCCCACGCTGGCATCGCTGAACGACGTGGGCGATCTGAAGCCCGGCGCGATCCCGCTCCTCGATGTGTCCGCCGACGGCGCGCAGCGGAGCGTGGTCGCGATCGAGCCCTACGGCCGCGGTCAGGCGGTCGGCGTGGCCACCGACACAATGTGGCAATGGCGGCGGCGGTCCGGCGCGGGCCGGGAGGCTTTTGGCATTTTCTGGCAGGAGCTCGTGCGGTCGCTCGCCGGATCGAGTGAGTCGGCCGGCGGCATCCGCGTCGAGTGGGATCGGCCGAGCTACCGCCCATCGGAGGCGGCAGTGGCCACCGTCTCCGTGGCGACCAGGCGGGATACTGCTGCATTCGTTCGCGGCCACGTTGTCGTCGAGGGGGAGGAACGGCCGGTGACCGTGAGCCCCGTGCCCGGTGTTCCCGGAAAATGGACCGTCGCCGTGAAGGTCGGGCCACGGGCGCCGCACGTGCTCGTGATCGAGGCAGTGGCGGGCTCCGACGTGCTCGCGCGGCTCGAAAGCGGGATCGTGGTGCAGCCGCGACCAACGGAGGGCTCACGGCTGGAGGTCGATGTGCCATTTCTCACCGATCTGGCCGGCCGGTCGGGGGGCACGGCCACGGTCGAGGACGTGCTGCCCATCGCTCGCGCAATCCGCGGGCAGCTCGCGCAGTCGGCGGTCGCCGTCGAGCAGCCGCTCGTGCAGAAGGCCTATGTGTTTCCCGCGATCGTGCTGCTCGTGCTCGTGGCCGAGTGGCTGGTGCGGAGACGATTCGACCTGGTGTGACGTTCGCGCGAAGCATGAAGGAGCAGACGCCCATGAACAAGCCACTCGCACCTCGATACCGCACGTGGTCGGTCCGCATCGGCACCGCCATCGCCGCCGGGGCCTGCTCGCTCACCGCCCTTCTCGGCCTCAGGGGCGACGAGCCACAAGAGGCTGCCGCGATCGCGAGCCGTGCGGGCCGTGTTTCCTGGTCCGACGGCACGACCGCCGAGGGCACCATCACCACGACACCGGGGACGATCCTCCAGCTCGTAACCGTCGCTGCCGAAGGCGAGGAGACCGGGCAGCTCCGCACGTTCACGCTCGATCGGGTGGCCGAGATCGCCTTCGTGCCCTTCGCGTCGGGCAGCGTGGCACCCGAACGCATGGTCCGCGCCTTCGGATACACGGCGGAGGGGCCGGACAAGGCGGGGCCGCGTGGCGAGCCGTATCCCGTCCGCGAGCTCGGGGCCAGCGTGCGGTTTATCGATGGCGAGGAGCTCTTCGGCGTGCTGCGGTCGTGCGTGTTCTATCTCAAGACCGTGCCGTCGGCCGACGAGCGGCCGGCGGGGCGGTTACCGCCGCGGCCGACCACTCGCAAACTCACCATCAAGAGCCGGCTCGAAGGCAAGCCCGGCTCGACACTCGACGACCTCAGCTATGTCACCCACATCCGGCTGCCGGCGGTGGCCGATGCAGGCCCAAGCCGGCTGCCGCTGAAACTTCCCGCAGAAGTGGTCCGCGACGGCGACACGGTAACGGCGCTTGTGCAGACGAGCCTCGAAAGCGTGCCCGTGACCTCCGAAGGGAGCGGGCTTTCCGTGCGCGGCACGCTCGGGGAAAATATTCTCGTGGCGATTCACCGAGCCGATGGCAGCGTCGACGTGGGCTGGCCCGAGCCGATGCCGGCCGATGCAGACCTCCGCGCGGTAATCGAGAAGGCTGTGTCGTTGCAGCCCGACTATTACGACGAGCGGCGGCTGCTTGGCGTGGTCCGCGACGGCCCGTCGCGAGTGCTCGCGCTCGTGTCCTTGCGCCGCACCGGCCGCGACACGAATGACACGCTGCTCAGCATGCGCGAAAATAGCGACACCCGACCCACGGCCCGCGCGAGTGTGTGGATGTTTCGTATCGACGAGACGGGTCAGCGGGTGGCGCTCGTGCGTCGCGGCACGTTCGTGCGGCAGAAGATCGAGCTCGACGATCCGACGCCGACGGTGCGTCCGCTGCCGGCGCTCTGGCCGAGCGTGCGCGACAAGGATCGAATCACCGTGGGCCAAGCGACGGAGGAATCCCGATGAGCACGGTGGCCTTTGATCCCCTGTCGGGCGGCTCGATCGCGGCGGTCGTGGACCGCGCCGGTCGGAGCCTCGCCTTGGCCGCGGTGCTCCGTGGCGGCTGCCGCTGGCTGGCGTCGGCAGGCGGCCTCGTGATCGTGCTTGTGTGGCTCGACACGGTCCTGCGACTGCCGGCAGCGTTGCGGCTGGTGCTCTCGATCGGCGCCGTCGGCTTCATCGCCGGCACGCTCTGGGCCTGGGTGATCCGGCCGGCCGTACGAAGGCAGACGCCCGAGTCGATCGCTTTCTTGCTCGAACGTCGCTACGGGGTCCGCGACAACTCGCTCGTGGGGGCGCTTCAGTTCGAGCGGCTGAACGCAAGCCTCGACGCCGATGGCGTGCAGCGCGCCTTCATCGGCGAGACCGCACGGCTGGGCCGTGGGGTTATCTCGGCCGTGAGCGTGAAGGACCTGTTCGAGCCGCGGATGCTGCTCACCTGGGCGGCGGTGGCGGGCCTCGTGGCCGTCGCGTGGATGGCCTCGCTGACGCTCGCGCCCGGCTGGAGCGGCACTGCCTTCAAGCGGTTTCTCCTGCCACTGGCCGACGTGCCTCCGGCGGCGGCCGTCGAAGTCGTGGTGCGGCTGCCCGACGGTGATGTCGTGCCGCAGGGGGCGGATGTACGGGTGGAGGTCGAGCTGCGAGGCGCGGCGGCGCGCCGCCGCTATCCCGACATCCTGTGGGCAGAGCGCAGCTGGGTGGATGCCGACGACTCCAAGGCGGTGCGGGCCACCACTGAGCCGGTCTTGGGGCAGGATCATGTTTTTACCCACACGCTCCGCGGTGTGCGGCAGGATGTGGCGATCCGCGGGCTGGCCGAGGGCACGTATTCGCGTCAGTCGCGGGTGAGGGTGGTGCCGACGCCGCTCATCGCGTCGAGTTCGTTTGCCATCACGCCTCCGGATTACACCGGCCGCGCGACGGTGCCCACAGCCGGGCCGCCGCAGCCGCTCGAGGCGCTCGTGGGTTCACGGATCGCGCTGGCCGTCGAACTCGACCGTCCCGTCGCCGGGCTTACCTGGCGAATCGGCGACGCCGAGGTGGCCTGCACCGGCGCGGGCACGACATGGCAGGCGGAAGCCACGCTCGCATCGGCGGAATCCTATGAACTGACGGCGACGATCGCCGATATCGACATGCGGACATCTGTGGCCCGCGGCCGCGTGGCCTGCCGACAAGATCAGGCTCCCGACGTACGGTTCGTCACCGATCGGTTCTCACACCGCCTTCACCTTGGCGACAGCCTCCCCGTGACCGTTGTGGCATGCGACGATCAAGGTCTCCTGGGGCTCGCACTCTCCGTCCGGGCCGCAGCGGGAGGCAGCCCGACGACGGTCCGCCGGTGGGACTATCCGCCGCCAGGCCGCAGTGACAAAGTGGCTGAAAGCACGGCGGTGATCGCCTCGCCCGACCTGTTCGCCGTGGGCCGTGCATATGTCATCGAGTTGGCCGGCCACGATGCCCGTCCCGACGCTCCCCCGGCCGTGTGCAAGCGGCCGCTCCTCGTCGAGATCGTGCCTCGACCCACCGGCGAAGCCGCCGCCGACCCGCAGCTCGCCGGATTTCTGGCCGCACTCGATCGAGCGATCGCGCTGCAGAAGCAGGCCCTCGAGGCGACACGCTCGTTTGCGACGAATCTTCCGGAGGTGTGGCTCGACCTGTCGCGGAATCAGCGGCCCGCCGCGGAGGTCGATGTGCTGCTCGATCAATACCGCGCGGCGGTGCTCACGCCACAGCGGTCAGTACACGAGTCCATCCTCACGGCGGCGGCAGCAACCGGCGCCGCTCCTCGCGCGGCCAAACAGCTCCGCGAGCTTGCCGACACCGAGGCCATCGCGGCAGGCGACGGCGCCGACGCGCTCACTGTGCCAGCCGTCGCCGTGCAGGTCGACGGTGAGCCTGCGGCGGTCGTCGATATCGATGGAGGAGGTCGGACGACGCGGGCACAGTTCTCACCGCGGCAGGCCCGCTGGCTTGCGGTCGTGGCCCGGCATGCCGCCGGCTGGGCCGAGCGGATCCAGGTGCCGTTGCTCGCGACACACGCATTCGCCGACGGTCCGCCGCTCGACCGCGTTGCCTGGAGGGTGGCCGATGTGGTGCCCGACGCCGCGGCCAACGCCGTGCGCGAGGCGCTGCCCGCCCGCGGGCAATGGATCGTCACGGCGCGGCCGCCGTGGGGCGTCGTGATCGATCTCGGAGCCGATACCGACGTCGCCGAGGTGTCGCTGACCAACGCAGGGCCACTCCTCCACGACGTGGAGTTCCGCGTGGGCACCGGGGCGGCCCCGCAACTCGTCCGCGGCGAGCGGACCGAAACGATGGTCGCGCGGCAGATCCGGCTGCTCGAGCCTGCGCAGGCGGCGCTCTATGCCGAGCTTGTGCTTCTGCGCGGCAGCGCGCTCGAGCGACACGACGACGCGGCGGCTCGTGAGCCCGACGCTCCCGGCGTCGAGTCGGCGCCGCTTGCCGACGCGATGGAAAAGGAGGTGCTCGCCGACGTCGCCGAGTGGAAAAAGGATTTTGAGCGCACGGCGGAACGCCGCAAGGCTCTTACCGAGCGGCCGGCCGAGGATCTCAGCGATGCAGACCAGGAGGAGCTCGCGCTCATCGGCATCGAGAAGCATCGACAGACGCGGAGAATTCAGCGGCTCTCCGAGGATCTCACCGACAGCCTCGCGATGGATAAGGGCGACACCCAGCGTCGCACACTTCGCACGCGCACCGTCGGAAAACTCGCCGATCTCGCCGACCTAGCGGCGCTCGCCGCCCAAAAGGCCGAGAAGCCGGAGACGACCTGGAAACTCGACGCGGAGGCCATCAAGGCGGCCAACGAGCTGGCGCCTGATTCCGGAAACCCAAACGCATCGAGCGATGCCACCCGCGGAAAGATCGAGTCTGATGAAGACAAGCTCGACCCGTCGAGCATGGCGCAGCTCGCCGAGATCGCTGACGTGAACCTCCCGGAGCTCTCGAAGAAATGGGAAAACTTCACCGCCGAAGCCGACCGCAGCGCTCCTTCGCCGGGAATGAGCAGCGGCACCGAGGCGGTCGCCGGGGGCGTGCGGTCGCACAACTCGGCATCGGGCCGCCCCGGCGATCGCACGCCCGATCAGCAGCAGCGGCACACTGGGCGGTCGATCGTGGGGCGGACCGCCCAATCCGACGGGCAGTTCGTCGGTGACACCGCGGCACAGATGCCCGACGACGAGGTGCTCGCTCCCGATCGCGACTCGGGCACTGCGCTCGAGGGGGGCAAGGTGGTCGATGACGAGTCGTCGAGCGAGGCGACATCGACCGGGCTCGGAAGAATGACCAACGCCATGACGGAATTCGGCGGCTCCGGCAAGCTTCCTCCCGATCTGCTCAACAAGCTGCAGAAGGTGGCCGGCGAGGCGACCGAGTTATCCAACGACACCAACCGGCTCGTGCTGCGGCTTGAAGTCTTGAACCTGCCGACCGACGAACTGCGGACGGCGGTGCGCGGCGTCGAGCAGGCGGCCGGCGAGGCGGCTCGCGGCAACGCGAAGGCACTCAGACAGGCTGTCGATCGGGCGGCACAGGCTTTTGATCGGGGCCGCGACGCCGTCGCGCGGGAGGTCGCCCTCGTTGCAGCGGCTCGCCAACGCGACGAGGCACGGCAGGTGGAGTGCCGGTTCGACACGCGGCTGCCAATCCCGGCAGCCTACGACGCCTGGGCCGCCGCCTATTTCAAGGCGCTCGCCGAACGCGCGGCCGATGGCCAGAGCGAACCACGGGAGCAGCCTCGATGAGAGCCATCATGAGTCGGTGTGCCAGCATCATCACGCTGCTGACGCTCGCGGCCTTCGCCGCGTCGTCGGCGGCCGAGCCGCTTGGGAGTCTCGAGGGCGTGGTCGCCGGTTCGGTGCGGCTCAGCCCCGACGGACGGCGGATCGCCATGGTTATCGAGCAGCCAGCCGCGCCGCCGCAGGGCGGTGGCCGGCAGGTCGTGGTCGATGGCGAGGCCTCCGGCGGCCTGTTCGACGAGATCGCCACGGGCATGCCGCTCTTCAGCAATGACGGCAGCCGAGTTGCCTTCGCCGCCCGCCGAGGCGACAAGACGTTCGTCGTCGACGACGGGATCGAATACGAGGCAGGCTCGATCACCGAGGATGGCTGGCCGGTCGGCAATCTCGTGATCGCGCCCTTCGGGCAGGCGGTGCTCTGGCAGATTCGTGGTGGCGGCAAGACACAGCTGGTCGTCAACGGCCGTGTCGTCGATGCCTTTAACGAAGCAGTGGGCCTCGAGCAGCAAAAGACCTGGGGCGTGCTCGGGCTCGTGTTCGATCCCACCGGCCAGAGCTTCGCGTTTCGCGGCGTGCGCGACGGGGCGATGGTGCCGGTGGTCGGGCTGTCACGCCCGGCCGCCGATCACGCGGCCACCCCGCTCGCGATCGGTCCCGCGTTCGCCTCGATTGGCTCGGGCTCGCCGATTCCCGTGCCCGGGCGGGGGCCACACGCCTTCGCCTTCATCACGTGCAGTGAGTCGAACGACGCGAAGACGCAAGCGCACGAGGACGTGGCCGCCCTCGACACGAGCCCCGCGCCGCCGGCTGTCTTCGGCAGGTTCGATGAAATCGGTCGCGACACGCTCGCGTGGACGCCCCGAGATCCCGCGAACGTATGGTTTACAGCCCGGAAGGGCGAGGGCTGGACCGCGGTCGTGCGAGGGAAGCCGGGGTCGTTCTACGCCGATGTGGGGCCAGTGAACGCACTGCCCGACGGGCGGGCCTTTTTTCTCGCGCAGCGGGACGGCAGGATCGTGCCCGTGCTCGTCGGTCTCGACGCTGCTGCCCGCCAGGAGCTGCCCGGCGGCGAAGGCGTGCAGCATGCGGCGCGGTTCGCGAGCGACCGCGGTGAGCGGATCGCCTACGTGGTCACGGCGAAACGCGGCTCCCGGGTGGTGAGTGTGCGGCCCGGTGATCCTGCTGTAGCGGCGGCTCCGCAAGCGGAGTCGTCGCCGGAGTATGGCGGCGTCGATCCCGCCCGCGTCGTGCTCTCGGCCGACGGCGGCCGGCTCGCGTTCGTCGCCCAGCGGAAGGGACGGGAGCTGGCGGTGATCGACGGTGTCGAGGGGGCTGTCTACGACAAGGTCGGCAGGCCGGTATTTTCGAGTGACGGTGGCCGTGTCGCCTACCGCGCGATGGCAAAGGGCTCCGCGACGGTCATCGTGGACGGCCGCGTGAGTGAGCACTACGACGAGGTGGCCATCGACACTCCGCGGTTCGTGCCGCACCGCGGGCAGGTCGTGTATGCGGCCCGCACGGGTCCGGCGTGGCGGGTGTATGTCGATGGCAAGCCGGGACCAGACTGCGAGCGGCTGGTGAGCCGGATCGAGCTTCCCGACGACGGCACCGGGCGAGTCTTCTATGCGGCTCGGTTCCTTGACCGCGATGGCGTGACGGAAGCCGTGGTGGTGGATGGCCGGCGGGCCGCCGAGTTCGACGAGATTTTCACGGCGGCCACGCGGCGGCTGGGTATCGACGGCACGGCGACATTCCTGGGCCGCCGCGGCCGCAACATCGTGCGCGAGACTCTTGACCTGCCGGGCGTTTTTCTGGCGTCGATTCCCGTCGCGGAGGGCAAGGCCGACCGGGTGCGGGCCAACCTTTCGCTGCAAAACAAGCCTCTTTGTCTCGACGGCCGGCAAGGTGGCGGCGTTGGCATGCTCGCCCCCGCCGAGGCGGCCTGGGATATCGCGGGTCTGCGGGACCGCTTCCCCGGCAAGATGCTCAGATTTCACGCAGTGACCGGCATCGACACCGGCGGCATCGACGCCAAGACCGCCTCGGGCACAGTCGTGCTCGAAGTGTCGGTGGACGGCGAGCGGCTGGCGACGTCGCCGCCGCTTTTGTGGGGGCAAACGCATGTGTTTGATGTTGTGGTGCCGGACCAGGCCGCACGGCTGGAGCTCGCAGCGACGAGCGACAGCGGGCAGATGATCACATGGATGCACGCAGCCATCGTGCCAGTCACTCAGGAACAGCGGCAATGAGCGTCACACGGAGGGCAGCCTGTGCGGTCTGGATTCTCATGGCCAGCTTCATAGCGCCGACGGCGCCGGCCGCGGAGCAGACTGAATGGCACGTGCCTGAGGCATCGCGGCGGTTTGAAGTGTCGCTCGACCTCGTGCAGCAGGCTGCGGTGGAGGAGTTGCGCAGGCTCGGTGGCGGCATTCCGCTCAGCCGACTGGCTGGCTCCTTTGCCGACAGCCGCTCATGGCGAGCAACGCCCGATGTCTTCCTGGCCGATCTGCCCGCAAAGGCATCCACGCTCACCTTCGACCCGCGTTACAAATGGCTCGTGCCGGGGATCGGTGCGGGGAAACCCGACACACTGGAAAAGCAGTTGGGCGGCGAGGGCACCTGGGCGATCAAGCCTGAATACCGGTGGTTCGTGACGAGCCTCGCCGCGCAGATCCGGGTATGGATCGACGGGCAGCCGGCTACGAGCGAGACGGGGGCGCCGGGGTGGGCCGCCACGCAGGTTCGCTACCGGATTCCGCCGGGGGCAAAAGAGCTCAAGGTCGTGACAACGGCGGCATCGGGGCCCGTGCGGCAGATGGGGTTTATCACGCGGCCTCCGGCCGTGGCCGAGGCGTGGATCTGCCTGGGCGACGGTATGACCGCGGCAGATCTCGTGCCGATCGTGGTGGCCGTCGATGGCAGCGGCTCAGGCAAGGAGGTGGGCGCGTGGTCGCCGCCAGCCGCGGAGGCAGCTCCCTGGCAGGTGGTGTTTGACGCATCGAGCGGCGCCGAGCGGTTTCATGTGTATGCCGTCCCCAAGCAGGCCAAGCGGGCAGGTCCGAAGTGGACGCCCGCAGTTGGCGTCTGGCTCCAGGCGCGGTCGCTCGATCGTTACGACCCGAAGATCAACGACCCGAGAGGCTTTCTCGCCGCCTGGAAGCGCGGCCGGCCGCTCGGCACCGCCCGCGTCGAGGGCACGCTGCTCGACTGGTTTCCGTTCACGCTCGATGGCAGCGTGCGGCGGCATGGGGGCATGGCACCGCCGCCGGAGCTATCGCTTGCCCGCTGGTACACGCACCTCGACCTGCCGGGCGATGGCGTTTACCAGTTCCGAATGCGGGGTGTGCAAGGCGCCACGCTTCTGGTCGATGACACGCCGGTGGTCGTCAACAATGTCGCCAGCGGCGGCAAGCCCAAGGAGGTCGTGGACGTCGAGCTGAAGGCGGGCCGCCACAAGGTGGAAGTGCAGCAGTGGTGCCAGGGGGCGGGATTCATGCTGTCGGCGGCGCTGGCGGTCCCGGGGCAGCCGTGGCGAGCGACGCTGGGCACCGTGTATTCGTGGGAAGGTCAGGGATTCGATTTCGGCGACACCGTCGCCCCCACGATCGTTCAGGGCGTCGAACAGCTCGGCACAAACGGTGCGGCAAGCGGCCGGCCGCTGCTCACGCTCGACTGGACGGGCGATCGACTGGGCCACTGGCCGTGGACCGCGTATGCGGAGGGCCAGGCCGAGGATCTCGTGGGTCTTCACTTCCGCGCAACGCTCTCTCCTCCCCAGAATGGCGCGGTGTTTCGCTTCACGTTCGACGACGGGAGCGTCGCGGAGGGGCAGGACGTGAAGTATCTCTTTCTGTCGCCCGGTATTCGTACGGTTCGCTGCGTGGCGGTCGATGCCGACGGCCGCACCATCGCCGAGACGACCGCGCGGGTGCGGGTGGAGGCAAATCGCTGGACGCTCCCCGTGTTTGATCCGCGAATGATCCGCCGTGATCTCGGCTTCGAAGAGTCGGTGCCGAGCATCGTCGCGCGGGAGCCGCTCTTCGCCACGATGCCGATCGCCGATCTCGTAAACGTGCATGCCTGGACGGGCCAGGGCAGGCATCGCGATCTGCAGCGCACGGCGGGCGCCGCGCTTGCCGCGCGGCTCGACGAAGCGCTGGCCTCGTGGAAGGCCGACGCCACACTCTTCCACGCCGATCTCCTCGCGGAGCCATGGTCGCAGCAGTATGCGGCAGCTGGGCGGGCGTATAAGAGCGTGTTCGACGCCGAGCCTCCCGGATCGCCGCGACGGATTCAGGCGGCGCTGGCGCTGGCTCGTCTGCTGGCCACGCACGAGGGCAAGGCGGCCGAAGCCGCATCGCTCCTCGAGGCTCTCGCCAAGGAGCGGCTCCCGGTGGACTGGCGGAGCGGATGGGAACTGGCCCGCGATAGCCTGCACCATCCCAGCCCCATGGCGGTGCCGGTGGCGGAGACGCTCGCTGCGAAACGCCTGGAACCGCTCGCCTGGGGGCCGCTCACCATGCCGCTCAACTGGCATCTCTTTGCCGGGGCGGCCTGGAACATGGGCGCAGCGGCTTTCGACCGCCGGCTCGATCCGGCCTCCGCCCGCTCGGCGTTGGTGGAGATCGATGTCAAAGGCCGGGAGCGGGTTGCCATCTGGTGCGAGGGCAGTTCTCCCCGCGTTGCCGTGCTCGAGCCGAGGTTCGTGCTCGACGACGGCAGCGAACAGCCCTTGAAGGCGGAGGACTTCGCGCTGTACGCGGCCGCGTGGGGCCGCTGCGGACAAGACGCGATCACGGTGGACAAGCGACCCCGCACCGACGGCTTCGGTGCCGTGCCGCGGTATGCGAGCGGCGGAAACGTGGCGGTTCCATCGAAGGCTCGCCGGTTCCGTGCCACCGTGGTGCTCGACGACGCGAGTCCGGCGAAACTTGCCTGCCGGGTGCGAGTGGCCGCCACCGAGACCGACCGGTGCTATTGGTTTCGCAAGTCGTTCGACGTTGCCAAGGCCGACGCCGGCCGGCCACTAGCCGTCACGCCAGGCTCGTTCACGATCATGCTGTCTGGCAATCGGTTTCTGAAGGAGGGGGCGGTGTGGTTCGATGGAAATTTCCTGGGCCAGCCCGCCGATGGTGCCTGGACCGTGCCGGCGGCCGCAGTCACCGCGGGGCGACATGAAGTCATGGTGCTGTTGCAAGATCGGCGCGTGCCCCCTTATGCCACCGCGCCCGGGGCCTTCACCGACATGCGGGTGTTGGTGCCCGGGCCCTACGAGGGCATCGATATGGCCAGCCGGGTGGCCGCCACCCTCGGCACATGCTTGCTCGCTGCAGCGCGGACCGAGGAGGGATTGAAGATTCTCGATCGGCTGGCTCCTCCCGACGCGCGTTGGCCGCCCGACGCCCGCGACCGGTCCCGCGTGGTCGGCCAGCTCAAGCGGGCCCGGCAACTCGTGGCCTCGGGCGACGACGGCCCCTCCTACGCGATCGACGCACTCGAGGAACTGGCCGTGCGGTGGCCGCGGCTGCGGCTTGATCCCGAGTGGCGCACGACCATGCTCGAGGCCCACGTGGCCCGCGGTGAGCATCGCGCCGCCGATCCGGTAGCCCACGAACTTCGTGCCACCGCAGATCTCGCGGATCCGCTCCGCCGCCGCATCCTGCTGGCCTCCGTCCGCATCACCGCTGCCCGGGGCGACATTTCCGCAGCTCGCGGTCATGCCGCCGACTTGGAGAGGAACTGGCCTTATGCCGACGAAACGCTGGCGGCGGCCGACCTCTTCAACGTGAAAAAGCGGCGTGGCCTTCAGGTCACCCCGTAGCCCACGATGCGGCGTCCGCCGCCATGGATGAAACCAACGCCGCGGCGATTGCAGTTCACGTCGCAGGCGGGATGCTGTCGGCAGAAATGCCGACAGCGGCGGGTTTTGATCGGATAGGCCCCACGGCTGCATGGGCTGTATCCCCTCCTTTGCCGACGTGCTCTCGGTGTTTTTCGTGCAAGGATTGATCGAGTCTCGGTCGAATTGACTGTGCGGCTTCGGAATTTCTCCCCGCCCCATGCCCTCCACCCTGCCTGCCATCTGCTTTGCCGTGTTTCCCCTGCGGCTCAAAACACTCGTCGCGATAGCAATTGCTGTGGTGCTGCCAAGATCTATGGCATCTGCCTCAGACCGCCTGGGTTACAACGCCGATGTTCGGCCGATCCTTGTCGAACACTGTTTCTCCTGCCACGGGGCCGATAGCGGCAGCCGGAAAGCCGATCTCCGGCTCGATCGTCGCGAGAATGCGGTCGAACACGGGGCGATCGCAGCCGGCGACCCTGACTCGAGCATGATGCTCGACCGAATCTTCTCGGACGATCCTGAGGAGGTGATGCCGCCACCGGCGCTCAAGAAACCGCTCTCGGCAGAGCAGAAGGAGATCCTTAGAAAGTGGATCGCCGAAGGTGCGGAATACCAGCCGCATTGGTCGTTCATTCCGCCTTCCCTACAGCCGCCGCCGGCAGTCACAAACGAAGTCTGGGTGCGGAACACAATCGACCGATTCATTCTTGCCCGCCTGGAAAAAGAAGGGCTCGAAACGGCACCGGAGGCAGATCGACGGACGCTCGCCCGACGGGTCGCCCTC
Source organism: Planctomycetia bacterium (assembly GCA_026401035.1). Lineage (GTDB taxonomy): Bacteria > Planctomycetota > Planctomycetia > Pirellulales > UBA1268 > RGVT01. Next base: position 57,961 of record JAPLNR010000051.1, read on the forward strand.
GATATCACCGGCCTGCCCCCCGATCCCGCGCTCGTCGATGCCTTCGTCGGCGATGGTCGCCCCGACGCCTACGAGCGTTTCGTCGATACGTTGTTGGCAATGCCTGAGTGGGGCGAACACCGCGGCCGCTACTGGCTCGACTATGCCCGATATGCCGACACCCATGGGCTCCACTACGACGGCTATCGCGAGATGTGGAGCTACCGCCAGTGGGTGATCGATGCGTTCAACCGCAATCTGCCGTTCGATCAGTTCACGATTCAGCAGTTGGCTGGCGATCTCGTGGCGGCACAGGCCGAGTCCGCATCACTCGATGACCGGCTCGCGAGCCGGATTGCGAGCGGCTTCCATCGCTGCAATGTCACAACCGCCGAGGGGGGGTCTATTCCGCAGGAGTGTCTCGTGCTCTATGCCCGTGACCGCACCGATACGACGGCTACGGTCTGGATGGGGCTGACAGCCGGCTGTGCCGTGTGTCACGACCACAAATTCGATCCGTTCACCCAGCGTGACTTCTACTCGCTGTCCGCTTTTTTCAACCACACGACTCAGGCAGCACTCGATGGCAACGCCGTAGATACGCCTCCCATGATCGTGGTGCCGGTCGCGGCTGATCGCGAGCGATTTGCTGTTCTCGAAAAGGAGCAGCCAGCCGCGAAGCAGGCCGTCGACGCCCGGAAGAACGAGGGCCGCAAGGAGTTCGATGCCTGGCTCGAGCGGCTCGCGCCGGCCGACATCGAGGCCATCCTCCCGCAAGATACGCCGCTCTTCAATCTTGCCTGTGACGAGGGACGGGGGGACGAAACGAGCCTAGGCCACGAGGGCCGGCAACGGCCGCTGCGTTTGGCATCGACCCGCTGGATCGAGGGTCCCGGCGGTAGGCCTGCCCTCGAACTCAATGGCAAGGCCGCGGAGGTTGCCGACATCCCGTCCTTCGAACATGACCGGCCATTTTCGGTGGTGATGCAGGTGCGGGTGCCCGCCGACGCCGGACCGCAGCAGACGGTCATCGGCAACCTCCAGCTCGGCGACGGCCAGCGCGGCTGGGAGGCGTGGATTCGCGGCGGCACGGTCGGCTTTCATTTGATCCACTCGTGGCCGAGCGAAGCCCTTCGCGTGACGACAGGCCTCCCGGCCAAACCGGAGACGTGGACGAGCGTCACGATCACCTACGACGGCAAGGGCACGGCCGAATCCGTCCGCATCTTCGCCGATGGCAAGGCTCTCAAGTCCAAGACCGAGACCAAGTCGTTCAAGGGCAGCACGATCCGGTCCACCGAACCGCTCATGCTCGGTGCCCGCAAGAGCGGCGGCGACACCAAGGGGCTCGGCCTCGCGGCGCTGCGGATCTATGGCCGCGTGCTGTCGGAGCAGGAGTGTGGGGCGATCGTTCTCGGCGACTCGCTGCTGCCGTTGGTCGGCATGCCGCCGGCAGAACGCGTCAAGCTCGGGAAAACCTTCTATGACCAGTGGCTGCGGGGAGTCGATCATGCCTACCAAGCAGTCAGCAGCCGCCTGCAGGATATCGACCGGGAAATTGCAACGATCAGGAAGCGGGGCACGATCGCCCATGTGATGAACGAAAAGCCTGGCATGCCCGAGGCATTCGTCTTGAGCCGCGGCGAATACGACAAGCCCCTCGACAAGGTGCATCCCAACACGCCTGCGGCGCTGCCGCCATTTCCGGACGCGCTGCCGCGCAACCGGCTCGGGCTGGCCCAATGGCTGCTCATGCCCGAGCATCCGCTGACCGCGCGGGTGGTGGTGAACCGCTTCTGGCAGGAGGTGTTTGGCACGGGGCTCGTGCGCACGACCGGCGACTTCGGCACGACCGGCGAACTGCCCAGCCATCCGGAACTGCTCGACTGGCTGGCGGTCGAGTTCCGGGAAAGCGGCTGGGACGTGAAACAGCTCTTCCGGCTCATGGTGACGAGCGCCGCCTATCGCCAGAAGGCCGCAGCCACGCCGGAGAAGCTCGCCAAAGACGAGGCCAATCGTCTGCTTTCCCGGGGCCCGCGGTTCCGCATGGATGCCGAAATGATCCGCGATCACGCACTCGCGGCCAGCGGTCTGCTCGTGCGGCGGATCGGCGGCCCGAGCGTAAAGCCCTACCAGCCCGAAGGCGTCTGGGAAGCCGTCTCGATCGGTGGCAACACCCGCAACTACGAGCAGGACAGGGGCGACGGCCTGTATCGCCGCAGTCTCTACTGGTTTTGGAAGCGGGCGGCACCGCCGGCCTCGCTCGAGGTCTTCAACGCACCGACGAGGGAAACCTGTTGCGTCAAGCGGGAGCGGACCAACACACCGCTGCAGGCGCTCGTCACGTTCAACGACCCGCAGTTGATCGAAGCCGCGCGAACGCTTGCGGACGGCGCGCTCGCGACGGCAGCGGCCGACGACGACCGGATCGACTTCATGGCCACACGGCTGCTGGCCCGCCCGCTGGCGGCCGAGGAGAAGGCGATCGTGCGGGAGTCGCTTGAGAAGTTTGCCGGCTGGTATTCAGCCCATGTCGACGATGCAGCCAAGCTGATAGCCGTCGGCGCATCGAAGCCGCGCACGACGGATCCGTCGCTCCTCGCGGCCTGGACGATGCTCGCCAACGAACTCATGAACTACGACGAAGTGCTCTGCAAGTAGGTGCCATCATGAATCCGATCGAGGAACTCGGGCTGAACTTCACGCGGCGGCGGTTTTTCCAGCAGGGCAGCCACCTGCTCGGCGGGGCGGCGCTGGCGTCGCTCGTCGGCGGAAACTCCGCCCGCGCTGCCGCCGGATCGTCGCCAGCCCCCCACTTCGCGCCGAAGGCGAAACAGGTGATCTACCTCCACATGGTGGGCGGGCCGCCACAGCAGGATCTGTTCGATCACAAGCCGGACCTCGCCGACTGGTACGACAAGGACATGCCCGCGAGCATCCGCAACGGCCAGCGGCTGACGACGATGACCTCGGGCCAGGCCCGGCTGCCGATCGCCCCGACGAAATACCGGTTTGCCCGGCACGGCGAAAGCCAGATGGCGGTGACGGAACTGCTGCCGCACACGGCGAAGATGGTCGATCAAATGTGCTTCATCCGCAGCCTGCATACGGAGGCGATCAACCACGAGCCGGCGATCACCTGCATGCAGACCGGCAATCAGATCGCGGGCCGGCCCTGCCTGGGCTCGTGGGCAAGCTATGGTCTCGGAAGCCTCAACAAAGACCTGCCGACGTTCGTGGTGCTCGTGGCCAAGCCCTCGAAAAACGCCCAGCCCCAGCCGATCTCGGCGCGGATCTGGTCGAGCGGCTACCTGCCGGGTGAACATGCCGGCGTCAGTTTTCGCTCGGCGGGCGATCCGATTCTCTACATCCAGAATCCGCCCGGCGTGCCGACGGCCCTCCGCCGGGCATCGCTCGACGGCGTGCAGAAGCTCAATGCGCGGCTGCTGGCCGACCTCGGCGATCCCGAAACCGCCACACGGATCGCGCAGTACGAGATGGCCTTCCGCATGCAGGCGAGCGTGCCGGAACTCACCGACCTCGCGTCGGAGCCGGCCGCCACGTTCGCCCTCTACGGCGACGAGGCGAAGAAGCCTGGCACTTTCGCGAATACAGCGCTCATGGCCCGGAGACTCGTCGAGCGCGGGGTGCGGTTCGTGCAGATCTACCACAACAACTGGGACACGCATGCCGACGTCTCCGGACGGCTGCCCAGCCAGTGCAAGGATATCGACCAGGCCTGCTACGGTCTCGTTCAGGACCTGAAGCAGCGGGGCATGCTCGATGAGACGCTCGTCGTCTGGGGCGGCGAGTTCGGCCGCACGATCTATTCGCAGGGCACCCTCACGCGGGAAAACTACGGCCGCGACCACCATCCGCGGTGCTTCACGATGTGGATGGCGGGCGGGGGCTCGCGGCCGGGCCAGATCTACGGGGAGACCGACGAGTTCTCCTACAACATCGTGAAAGACCCGGTGCACATCCGCGACTTCCATGCCACGGTGCTGCACCTGCTCGGGTTCGAACACGAGCGGTTCACATTCCGCCACCTCGGCCTCGACCAGCGGCTGACGGGCGTCGAGCATGCGCGGGTCGTGAGCGAGCTGTTGGCTTAAAAAAGGTGAAGATGTCTGCCATGCCATGCTCCGCTCGCCTCGCAAATAACTGCGTTCGTCTGCTGCTCGGACTGGTCGGCGGCGGCATCGTCGCGGCAACTCCAGCGTGGGCTGACCTCCCGCCGGAGCAGTTGGCATTCTTCGAATCGAAGATCCGCCCTGTTCTGTTGCAGCACTGTTACGAGTGCCACTCGGCCGAGGCTCTGAAGGGGGGCAGGCTCAAGGCCGAACTGCTGCTCGACTCGCGGGCCGGCATGGCGAAGGGGGGCGAGAGCGGCCCCGCGGTGGTGGCGGGCAAAAAGGAAGAAAGCCTGCTGCTCGCGGCCCTCAAGTATGACGGCTACGAGATGCCCCCCTCCGGCAAACTGCCCGACGAGGTGATCGGCGACTTCGAAAAGTGGATTGAGATGGGGGCGCCCGATCCGCGCGATGAACCGCTGGCGGATGCCGGTCCGCGGGAGATCGACGTGGCCGCCGGCCGCAACCATTGGTCCTACCGCCGGCTGGCTGCTGTCTCGCCGCCGGCTGTGGCGAACATGGCATGGGTGAGAAACGACGTCGACCGCTTTATCCTCGCCAAGCAGGAGGCGGCTGGGATCACGCCAAACGCGGAGGCCGGCAAGGAAAAGCTCCTGCGCCGCGTGACGTTCGGCCTCACCGGTCTGCCCCCGACGCCGGGCGAGCGGCAGCTCTTCATGGCCGATACATCCCCCGCCGCTTATGAAAAACTCGTCGATCGGCTGCTTGCCAGTCCGCGGTACGGCGAGCGGTGGGGCCGTCATTGGCTCGACGCCGTTCGTTTCGCGGAGAGCGGCGGCTACGAGTTCGACGGCGACCGCCCCGGGGCCCATCACTACCGAGACTTCGTCATTCGGGCGTTCAACGACGACATGCCCTACGACCGGTTCTTGCAACTCCAGATAGCGGGAGACCTGATCGACCCCGCGAGTTACGACGCGATCAGCGCCACGGGCTTCTTCGTCGCCGGTCCGTATCCGGGTCAAATCACCATGAAGACGGCCGAGCCGATCCGCTACGACCAGCTCGACGACATGGTGCAGGCCCTCGGCTCGGGTGTGCTCGGCATGACGATCGGCTGCGCTCGTTGCCACGACCATAAGTACGACGCCATCTCGCATCGTGACTACTACGCGATGATCGCGTGCCTGGGAAACACGGTCCACACCACCGTCGCTCTCGATCCGAATCCCGAGGCGACCAAGCTCGCCCGCGCCGAATGGGAGGCGATGCGGGCTCCGGTGGTGGCGGTCCTGGACCGGTTCCGCACGGGTGAGTTTCCGGCCCGCCTGGAGAAGTGGCTGGCCAGTGACATCGCCGCGCAGGCCCCGGCACCGTGGCTGCTGCTCGATCCTGACACGCTCACAGCCGCGCGGGCCACGCTCACCGCAGACGCCGAAGACGTGGTCGTAGCCTCCGGAAAACTCGAGCCCAACGACACCTACACGCTTTCTTTCAGCACGCAGCAGAAACAACTGACCGGGCTCAGGCTGGAAGCCTTCGCCAGCGCGGCGGCCCCCGGCGGCGGTCCCGGCGTGGGGCAGGACGGCTCCTTTCAGCTTTCCGAACTCAAGGTCACGGCGGACCCGCTGATGCCGGCGGCAGGCCGCAAGCAGGTGAAGGTGAAACTGCAGCCGGGCGTGGCTACGTTCGAGGAGAACGGCTTCGAACTCGCCAAGGCAGTCGACGGTAACACGAACACCGGCTGGTCGGTCGACGGGCAACTTGGGAAGGACCATGCCGCCACCTTCGCGTTCGAGAACCCGGTGGGGTTCGAGGGGGGCACGAAGATCAAGGTCGAGCTGACGTTCCAGGCCAATCAGCACGGACTCGCCAGGTTCCGCCTTGCTGCCACCTCAGGCATGCCGGCCGCCATGGTCGATGGCTCTGCGGTGCCGCAGGCAGCCCGTGAGATCGTGTCGATCGTGGAGGCGGTGCGGGCCGCTGGAAAACCCCTGGTCGACGACGCAGCGGTTTCGCGCGAGGCGATGCGGTGGTTCCGCAAGTTCGATACCGACACCGACCGGGTGCTGGCCACGCTCGACGCCGTCGATACCAGGCAGCCGAAACCCGCTCTTCTTTCGATCTATGGGACGGGCAAGGGGGGCTCGGATGTCTACCTGCTCAAGCGCGGCGAGGTGGCCCGCAAGGGCGACAAGGCGGCGGCCGGCTTTGTGCGGTCCACGCTGGCCGCGGACGCAGCCGAACAGGAGCTCTTTGTCGGCACCGACAACAAACCTGTCGCCCACCCGCGGCTGGCGCTGGCTGAATACATCACCAACGTGAACGGCGGCGCCGGCCCCCTGGCCGCCCGCGTGATCGTCAACCGCCTCTGGCACCACCACTTCGGCCGAGGAATCACCGCCACGCCCAACGACCTCGGGACGCAGGGGGAGGCTCCCACGCATCCCGAGCTCCTCGAATGGCTCGCCGGCCGGCTCGTCGAGGGCAACTGGGGACTCAAGCAGATTCACCGGCTGATCGTCACGAGCGCCGTCTACCGCCAGGCCGGCACGATTCCGGAATCCCATCGGGTGAAGGATCCCGACAACCTGCTCCTCTGGCACCGCAGGCCGATTCGCCTCGAGGGCGAGTCGATCCGCGACGCCTTGTTGATGGCGGCCGGCACGCTCGACACGAAGATGTATGGCCCCGGCACGCTCGACGTGAGCAGTCCGCGTCGCAGCGTCTACCTGACCGTGAAACGGAGTCAGCCGGTGCCGTTTCTGCAGGTCTTCGATCAGCCGGAGCCCGTGCTCTCGGTCGGCTCCCGCGGCACGGCCACGGTGCCGACGCAGTCGCTGGCCATGATGAATTCACCGTTCGTGCGGACGGCCGCCGAGGGGCTCGCGAAGCGGGCCCGCGACACGATCGGCATCGGTTCTTCCCCGACGGGCATCGCGGGCGATGCGCTCATCGACTACTGCTTCACGGTCGTCCTCTCACGGCAGCCGAAGCCGACCGAGTTGGCGCGATTTACGAGCCTTCTGACCGCCCGCGAGCAGGCGGCCGGCAGCGATCAGAAAAAGCGCGACCTCGCGTTGGCCGATGTCTGCCACCTGATGTTCTGCCTCAACGAATTCGTCTACGTCGACTAGGACCCTGTTGGAGAAACGTCATGCTCGGATCGAATCTCGGTGAGCTTCTCCTGCCGGCCCGGCGCCGGTTCCTGCGGGATGCGGGCCTCGGATTCGGCTCGCTCGCCCTGGCCTCGCTTCTCGGCGACGCAGGCCATGCCGCGACGAGCGCCGGATCATCGCCGCTCACGCTGCCGCACCATGCGCCGAAGGCGAAGCGGGTGATCTGGCTCTTCATGACGGGCGCCCCGTCGCAGATCGACACCTGGGACTACAAGCCCGAATTGCAGGCGCGGGCCGGCCAGCCGCTGCCCGACGCCGATAAGAAGCTGGGGTTTTTCGAGACCAGCGGCACGTGTCTTGCGAGCCCCTTCAAGTGGGCCCAGCACGGCTCCTCGGGCACCTGGGTGAGCGACCTTTTCCCACACCTCGCGCAGCACGTCGACGACATGTGCTTCATTCACTCGATGCACCTGAAGGCCAACAACCACGCCCCGGCGGCGATGGAGCTGATGTGCGGCCTCAACCGCCCCGGCATGCCGAGCATGGGGGCCTGGCTTGATTACGGACTGGGATCGGCGAACGAAAATCTGCCGGCCTTCGTCGTGATGCACGAGCGGAAGCCGCGAGGCGACGACCAGATCTGGTCGGCCGGCTTTCTGCCCAAGAGTCACCAGGCGTTGGCGATCGACGCCCGGCGCAAGGAGGCGATCGACAATCTCGCCCGCCGCGCGGGGCAGTCCGATGCCGCCCAACGGGCCGAACTCGACCTGCTCCATGCGCTCAACGCCGAGCACGCGGCCGAGCGGCCCAGCCAGGCCGACCTCCAGGCCCGGCTCGCGAGCTTCGAATTGGCCTACCGCATGCAGTCGGCGGCTCCTGAGGCGATCGATCTCACACAGGAGTCGAAGCTCACGCACGAGCTTTACGGCACGAGCGATCCGAAGTGCCAGGTCTTCGCGAAGCAGTGCCTGACGGCCCGCCGGCTGCTCGAGCGGGGCGTGCGGTTCATCCAGATCTTCGCCGGCAAGAACGCGGGCGGCGACGGTGCGGTCGACGACGTGCCTTGGGATGGCCACGTCAACATCGAAACCAACCACCGGTCCTGCGGCTTGTCCACCGACCGGCCGGCAGCCGCGCTCCTGGCCGATCTGAAGGCCCGCGGCATGCTCAACGACACGCTCGTCATCTGGGGTGGTGAGTTTGGCCGCACGAGTGACTCGCAGGGGAGCAAGGGCCGCGACCACAATCCGCAGGGCTTCACGATCTGGATGGCCGGCGGCGGCGCGAAGCCGGGCTTCCATTACGGTGCAACCGATCCCTTCGGCTACAAGGCGATCGAAAACAAAGTGCACGTCAACGACCTGCACGCGACCATGCTCCACCTGCTGGGCATCGACCATGAAAAGCTCACCTACCGCCACAACGGCCGCGCCTACCGGCTGACCGATGTCGGCGGCCGCGTGATCCACGACGTCATCGCGTAACTGCCGGAATCCTCATTGTTCCGGAATGACAGAGACATCCCTCGGCTCTGGCCGAGGTGCCGGCGGACGCGGCTATCGGCTCACGGCGACCCCCGGCCGGGCCTGTGAAAACTTCTCCAGCCCGCCGTCCGACACCTCCGTGAAGTCTACGGCAAGCGACTCGAGTGCGGGCAGCACGGCGAGCCGGTCGAGCGCCGCGTCGGTCACTTTCGTGCCGGTCAATGTGAGCACCTTCAGTTTCGGCAGAGCGGCGAGATGGGTGATCCCGGCGTCGGTCACATTCGTGTTTTGCAGGCTGAGCTTCGCGAGCGACACGAGTCTGCCCACGAACGGCAGGCCGGCATCGGTGACCTTCGTGTCCCACAGGTCGAGTTCCGTGAGCTTCGCCAGCCCGGCGAGATGGGCCACGCCCGCGTCGCCGACGCCGGTCTCGGCCAGGTCGAGGAGCACGAGATTCGGCAGCCGGCCCACGTGCGCGAGGCCGGCATCACCCACGAGCGAGCCCCGCAGTTCGAGCCGCTTGAGCTTGGTGAGGCCGCCCAGATGAGCAAGCCCCTCGTCGCCGACGAACGTCCGCATCACGTTGATCTCGTCGATGTCAGTTTTGGTCGCGAAGGGAGTGAGCCCCGCATCGGTAATCTGGCCGTCTTCGACGGCGAAGCCACGGAGCTTCGGCAGTGCGGCCAGGTGGGCCAGCCCCATGTCCGTCACGCTCGGGCAGCGGAGCTTCACCCGCTCCAGGCTGCGGAGCTTCGCCACGTGTTCCAGGCCCACGTCGGTCACGGCCGCGCAGCCGCGGAGGTCGAGCACCCGCAATTTCTCCAGCGGCACGAGATGGGCCAGGCCCGCGTCCGTAAAGTTGTTGTAGAGCAGCACGAGCTGCTCGAGCCCGGTCAGTCGCGCCACCGACTCGAGCGCCGCATCGCCGAGATTCGACGACCGCCGCAGATTGAGCACCCTGAGCTTCGTGAGCGCGGCGAGCTTTTCCGCTCCGGCGTCGGTCAGGTCGGTATTTTCGAGCACCAGTTGCTCGAGATTCTTCATGCGGCCGATCGCAGCGATGCCCCGGTCGGTGATCTCGGCCCCCCAGACCTCGAGTTTGCTCAGATGCTCGAGGCCCGCGAGCACCTCGAGATCGGCGTCGGTAGCCGGCCGCTCGGCGAGATCGACTGCCACCACGTGGCCGGCCGCGTCGACGTCGACCGTGCCGCCGCGGGCCTGCACGAGCCCCACGGCCGCCGTCTCGCGTGGCGTCGGCGTCACCGCCACGGCCGCTCCGGTGAGTACCAGCGTTGCGACCACCGCCCGAACCACATCCATCCACAGCTTCATTCGTCAGCTCCTCAAGGGGTCGATATGACCAGTGCGTTCAGGGAAAAACCGTTCACGATCGGTCGTTAGTCTTCAGGGCAGTTCCCGGATTCGCATGGTGCGATACGACACTGGCCTACCCTCGTCCTGAAATCCGATCAGGCCCTCCGGGGGGCGGTTCTTCACGGCCGAGGTCGCAAGGTCGAGGTCGATGATCGCCTCGCCGTTGAGCTCGACCTCCAGGTGCGGACCAACGCACGTGATCACGTAGCGGTTCCACTCGCCGGCCGGCTTTACCATGTTCTTCGACGGCGCGGCGGTGTTGACGATGCCGCCGCAGTCGTGGTGGCCGACCGACTTCTTGCCGAACGTGTCGAGAATCTGCACCTCGAACCCCGAGTCGACATGGTTGTTCGGGTTGCCGACCCGGAGGAACACGCCCGAGTTGCCTCCTCTGGTGTACTGAAACTCGAGGTCGAGGATGAAGTTCTTGTAGGGCTTCGTGGTCGTGAGGTAATCGCCGTAGCGTCGCCAGCCCGATTCGCCCGGCCGCGGCTTGAGCGTCACTCCGGAGGGCCCCTCGGGGATCCAGTTGCCCGTGGTCTGCCAGCCGGTGAGATCCTTCCCGTTGAGCAGCGGCACGAAGCCCTCGTCGCCAGGAATCTCCAGGATCTCGAGGTTCCGGAAATGCACCTCCATGTCTTGGCCGCCGTGGAGCTGTAGGGCGATCGGCCCCTCGCGGCGACCGCCGTCGTTGACGAGCTCGACGGTCTGGCTGCCGTTGAGGAGCACCGTCACATCGGGGCCGATCGCGCGGATGACCATCGAGTTCCAGTCGCCCCGTTTGGCAATGGCCTCGGTCTTCGCATGGTCGGGCCGTTGGACCCAGCCGCGGCCCCCGGTTTCGTAGAGCCCGCCGACATCCGGTGAGTTGTCGACCTCTGCCTGGAGGCCGCCAACGCCCGCGGTGCTTCCCCGCTCCTCGCAGCGGAAGTACAGGCCGCTGTTGCCGCGGACGACCTTGAATTCCGCCCGCAGAATGAAGTTCTTGTATTTGCGATCCGTGACGAGCAGGCCGTGCTTGGGCTCCGAGGCCGGGCTCGTGCCCACGATCGCCCCGTCTCTCACCTCCCAGGTGCCGCCCGGGAGCGTGTGCCAGCCGGCGATGTCGTGTCCGTTGAAAAGTGGTACGAAGGCCGGCTCCGTCGGTTCGCCGGCCTGAAGGCCAGCGGTGTGGAGTAGGGCGCACAGAACGAGATAACCCGCGAGGAAAAAGGCGGGCATCGGGGACGGGAAACGCATGGGGCGGGTCCGGAGGACGGAAGAGGATGAATGGTACCTTGATGCAATCACGGCTCATCGGAGCATGATGCCCGACGCCTGGCTGGTTGTCGATGTGTCTCTTGTCGTCATTCCTGCCGACGGGCTCACCAGTTTTGCCGACATGAATCAGCGGGTCGGCATGTAATCCTTGAGGATGCATTTCTTCACTGCCAGAGAGAAACACCATGAGTCGTGCTGCCTGGTCCCGCCGCAGGTTCCTCCACACCGCCACAGTGCTCGGCGGCGGCGCGGCCTTCTCTTCGCGGCCCCTGCGGGCGCGGGCGGCATCGCCAAACGACCGGCTCTCGATCGCATGCATCGGCATGGGCGGCCACATGCGTGGCTATCTCCTGCCGGAGCTCGCCAAGATCGACCAGCAGATCGTCGCCATCTGCGACGTCGACCAGAGGCAGTTGGACACAGCGCTCGCGACCGATCAGCTCCGTGATGCAAAACCCTATCGCGACTATCGGGACCTTCTCGACAAAGAAAAAGACGTCGACGCGGTGGTCGTGGCGACACCGGACCATTGGCACGTGCCGGTCAGCCGGGCGGTGCTCGAAAGCGGCCGGCACGTCTACTGCGAGAAACCGCTCGCCCATTCGGTGGCGGAATCCCGCCTGATCGTTGACCTCGCCCGGCGCCATCCGAATCTCGCCACCCAGACGGGCAACCAGGGCTGCTCCACCGAGGGCTTCAGGCGCAGCGTCGAGGTGATCCGGTCGGGGCTGCTCGGCCCCGTGAGCGAGGTGCATGTCTGGCATCCGCCGCACGGGTGGCCGAACGCAGTCGACCGGCCGGCGGGGAGTGATCCCGTTCCGGAAGGTTTCGACTGGGAGTTCTGGCTCGGCGGGGCACCGGCGCGGCCATTCAAGGAGGGGCTCTACCATCCCGGACGCTGGCGGGGCTGGTATGACTTCGGCGGCGGATCGCTCGCTGATTTCTGCTGTCATGGTTTTCAGTTGGCGTATCGGGCGCTCGATCTCGATGCACCGACACGGATCGAGGCGACGGGAGACGGTCTCGGGCACGAGACATTTCCAAAGCGGTGCACGATCTCGTTCGATTTCGCGGCCAAGGGCGGTCGCGGGCCGGTGCGGCTTTTCTTCTACACCGGCGAAAAGAACCTGCCGCCGGAAAGCGTCACGAAGGGACCGGTGAGCGGAACGGGCTGCCTGATCGTGGGCAGCGAGGGGACGCTCTCGGCGGGGCTGTGGAATACCGACTGCAACGTCCGGCTTGCGGACGCGAAGGGATTCCAGGGGGCCAACCAGCCGGACGTCGCGAAAATCCCGAAGAGTGAGCCGCGGATCGATACGGCGGGCCTGCAGTGGGATCCGAAAAAGGCGGCCCAGGGCGAACGGCCGCGATGGAGCCGGGTCAACAATTCGCATATGTTCGAATGGGTGCGGGCGTGCGCGGGAGAGGGGAAGACCTACTCCCCGTTCGAGATCGGCGGCCGCATCACGGAGGTGGGGATGCTGGGCATCCTCGCCCTGCGGATGCAGAAGCCGATCACGTGGGACGCTGCGAACCGCCGGGCCGTCGGAATGCCCGAGGCGGATGCGATCATCGATCCCAAGCCCGCGACCGACAAATATTTTCGGCACACTTGAATCACGGAAGGAAAAGTCGTTCATGGGATCGTGCTCCACAATGTGTCTGGCGGGAAGATGTCTGGCCGGAAGAATTCTGGTTGGCCTGTTCGTGGCCCACGTTCTGACTGCGGCAGGGCGGCTCCAGGCGCAGACGGCTCCACAGCTGCCGCCGGCTGTCGTGCAGAAGCAGCCCAACCCGGGTCCGAATGGCGAGCGGCCGTGGGAAGAGATTCCCGAGACCGAAGTCGAGAAGATCCGGGCGGCCCTGCCCGAGAAGGCCGAGACCTCGCCGAAGCAGCCCCGCAAACTGCTCGTCTTCTACCGGGCCGACGGCTATCCCCATGCGTCGATCCCGCATTGGAACAAGCTCATCCAACTGCTCGGCGAGAAGACCGGCGCCTACGAGGCCACGTTCTCGCAGAACTACGCCGATCTCATGCCGGGGAAGATCGAGCAGTACGATGCGCTCTTCTTCAACAACACCTGTCGGATGGTTACGCCCCCCGAGGTGAAGACGGCGATCCAGGCCTTTGTGAAAGGGGGCAAGGGGTTCGCAGGCAACCATGGCGCCGGCGACAACTGGCACGACTGGGCCGAGGGGCTGGAAATGGTCGGTGCCGAGTTCGCACGGCACCCGTTCGGCAGCATCGTGCTGAAGGTCGACGATCCCGCAAGCCCGCTCACGGCGATGTTCGGCGGCCAGTCGTTTCCGTACTCCGACGAGATCTACACGTTCCGCAGCCCCTATGCCCGTGACAAGCTGCGGGTGTTGTTGAGCATCGACTACGACAAGTCGCCCGACGTCGTGAAGGGCGAGCAGCGAGCCCGCGAGCGGGGCGGCCAAGACGCGGGGTCGATGCGGGCCGATCACGACTATGCGCTGGCCTGGGTGCGGCCGTGGCAGAAGGGCCGTGTTTTCTACTGCGCCCTTGGTCACCGGGCCGAGGTGACCTTCGACCCCCGCATGGCGCGATTCTTTTTGGCCGGCATCCAATACGCGCTTGGCGATCTTGCGGCCGACGACACGCCGGTGGGCGGAAAACCATCGCCGGCCGAGCCGCCAAAGCAGCCCGAGATCTTCGGCGACCTCACCTTCGCCGACGGGCTCGACGTGCAGCCGTTCGCGGCCCCGCCGATGATCGTGGCCCCGGTCTTCGTCTCCGCGAACGCCGACGGCGTGCTCTACGTCTCGAGCGACCCGAATGGCTCGGTCGGCAACGAACGAGGCAAGGGCCGCATCCTGCGGGTCGTCGACAACGATGACGATGGCCGCGCCGACACGGTCACAGACTTCGTGACGAAGATCGACTCACCCCGTGGCATCGTCGCCGAAGGGGACACGGTCTATGTCCTCCATCCGCCACACATCAGCCGGTTCACCGACACCAACGGCGACGGCGTGGCCGACCAGAGCCAGGTGATCGCGAAGAACATCGGCTGGGATCTCTCCGCCCGCAAAGCCGACCACGGCTCCAACGGCCTCTCCCTCGGCATCGACGGATGGATTTACGCGGCGATCGGCGATTTCGGATTCACGAAGGCCGAGGGCACCGACGGCCGCACGGCCCAGCTCCGCGGCGGCGGCGTCATTCGCGTCCGTCGCGACGGCACGGGGCTCGAGGTTTATGCCCGGGGCACACGGAACATCCTCGAAGTGACGATGAGCCCGCTGCTCGACGGGTTTGCCCGTGACAACACCAACGACGGCGGCGGCTGGAACGTGCGGTTCCATCACATCACCGGCCTCGAGGACCACGGCTACCCGTCGGTCTTCAGGAACTTTGCCGACGAGGTGGTCGCCCCGATCGTCGACTACGGCGGCGGGTCGGGCTGCGGTGGCGCGTGGATGGGCGAGCCGGGCTGGCCCGGCCAGTGGAGCAACCAGCCGATCGAGGCCGACTGGGGCCGGCAGATCGTCTACGGCCACGCCCTTTCGCCGAAGGGGGCCACGTTCGAAGAGAAAAAACCGCCGGCCGAGTTCTGCGCGCTGAAGAAAGAGGTCACCCGCGGAAACGCCTTCCGGCCGACCGACGTCGACGTCGACGCGCAGGGACGGATGTTCCTCGTGAGCTGGCGCGACGGCGGCTTCAATGCGGGTTCGACCACGGGGTTCATCTTCCGCATCGCGCCGTATGCCCAGGTGCCGTGGCTCTTCCCCGACCGGTCGACGGTGAAGCCGGTCGACCTCGCGAAGCTGATGGCGTCTCGTGGCCATCGTGGGCGACAGGAAGCCCAGCGTCTGTTGGTCACCCGCGGCCTCGACGCTGAGGCCCGCACCGTGCTCGGCGACATCGCCCGGGGAAAATCCATCACTCCAGGCAATGAAAAAGACCTGCCGCCGCTCGAATGCCGCGTGGCCGCGATCTTCACGCTCGCGCAGGCTGATGGCGAGCAGGCCTGGCCCCTGCTCGTCGAGCTTGCCGCCGATCCGGCCGTGGCCGCCTGGGCAATCCGGGCGCTCGTCGACGATGAGCGGATCGCGGCGAAGGCCCCGATCGACCCGATCAAGGCGGGCCTCGTCTCGCCCGACGCCCGCGTGCGCCGGGAGGCGGCGGTGGCAGTCGCCCGAATCGGTAAGCCGGAGGTGGCACCGCTCGTCGCGCCGCTCCTCGGCGACGCCGATCCGCTGGTCGCCCACACTGCCCGGCAGGCGCTCGTGCGGCTGCGGGCGATCGAACCGTGTCTGGCCGTCTTCGACGATTCGGCGGCGCCGCCCAATCGGGTGGCGATGGCCGTGCAGGCGATCGAGCGGCTGTATGAGAAACCGGTTACCGACGGACTGATCGAGCGGCTCGCGAAAACGGCCGATCCTGCTCTCCGTCGCCCGCTGCTCGCCGCGCTCTGCCGGCTCTATCACCGCGAGGGCGAGTGGAAGGGGGACGGCTGGGGCACGGTGCCCGACACCCGCGGTCCGTACTACCAGCCCGAGACGTGGAGCGAGTCGCCGCGGATTGCCGAGGCGATCGTGTCGGCGATCGACAAGGGGGCCGCCGACGAGGCCGTCTGGCTCGGCGCCGAACTGGCGAAGAATCGCGTGTCGATTCCCGCCGCCATGAACCGGCTCATCGCGCTTGCCGAGTCGGAGCCGAAGGTGGTGCCGCCGCTCGTCAAGCAGCTCTCCCAGGCCGACGAACTCCCTGAGGCGGCGGTGCCGCTTCTGATCCGCGTGACGGCCGATAAGGCGCTCGACCACGACACCCGCAACTTCGCGATCACGGCCCTTTGCAAAGTGGATAGCGCCGCTGCGGTCACGGCGGTTCTGCAGGGGTTCACGATCTCGGCGGGGGGCAATGAATACTGGCGGGGCCGCAATGCGTTCCGCGGCTATTCGTTTCTGACGAAGCACCATCAGCTTCTCATCGACGCGGCCGCCCGCGATGACGGCACGTCGCGGATCGCCGAGGAAGCACTCTTTAAGATCGCCGCCAACGTGCTCGCTCCGCCGGCCGTACGGGACGATGTCGTCCGGGCGATCCAAGCCGGTTGGAACCAGGGGCCGAAGCGGCAGCGGCAGATCGTCGATGTGGCACGCGAGACGCGGTATGCCGAGCCAGCGCTCGCCCGGCTGATCGCCCGAATCGTGAAATCCGATGACGAAGCGTTGGCGAAGGCTGCCCAGGAGTATTTCAAGTCGCTGAACCTCGACCCGGAGAAGGTGCTCACGGCGAAGGACGAGCCGCCGGCGAAGCTCGTGGGTGCCATGCCGGTCGACGAGGCGATCGCAGCCGCCGTGGCCCTGAAGGGGGACCGCGGCCGCGGCGACCAGCTCTTCAACCAACTGGCCTGCGTGGCCTGCCACACGACGAAGGCCGATCTCCCGCCGAAGGGCCCGTATCTCGGCAACACCGCGGCGATCTACAAGCGGGCGGAGCTGGCGGCCGCGGTGCTCGAACCGTCGAAGACGATCGCCCAGGGATTCACGACGAACGTGATCCTGCTCGATGACGGCCGCGTGCTCACGGGGTTCGTCACCCGGGAGGCGGCCGACACGGTATCGCTGCGGCTGGCCGATGCGACGGAGGTGACGATCCGGAAGGACTCGATCGATGAGCGCAACAAGCTCGAAGGCGTGTCGGTGATGCCGGCAGGGCTCGTGGCCAACATCACCCCCGAAGACTTCGCGTCGCTGCTCACCTACGTGCAGTCGCTCGTGCCTGCATCAGCCCACGGACAGGGGCAGTGATGACCGGCCGCCGGATGCTTGTGTTTCACCGGGTCGCGACGTTCATGCTCGTGGCACTGGCCGCGCTGCCGGCGGCGGTGCAGGGCGAGGTGGTCGTGTCGCCTCTCTTCTCCGATTGCGTCATGCTGCAGCGGGGTCAGCCGATCCGCGTGTGGGGCCGGGCCGAGCCGGGTGAGGACGTGCGGGTGTCGCTCGGCGAGGCGAACGGTTCGGTGGCAGCCGACGCGGGAGGCGAGTGGATCATCGAACTGCCGGCCCGGGACGCGGGCGAAAACCTCGAACTCGTCGTGGAAGGCCGCAACCGCATCGTCGTGAAGGACGTCATCCTCGGCGATATCTGGCTGTGCGCGGGCCAATCGAACATGGCGTGGCCGCTGCATGCCTGCGCGGCCAAGGACGACATCAAGGTGGCAGACTTCCCCCGGATCCGTCGGATCAAGATCGCGAACGAAGCGTCCACCGGGCCGAGGGACGAGCCGCCCGTCAAAACCCCCTGGCAACGCTGCCACCCCGACACGGTGGGAGCCTTCACGGGCGTGGGCTTCTATTTCGCCCGCGAGGTGCAGGGCAAGACAGGCGTGCCGATCGGGCTGCTCGACAACAACTGGAATGGCACCCGGATCGAGCGCTGGATCGCCGGCGAGGGCGTTCGTGGCGTGCCGGAGTTGGCGAAGGAATATGCCGCCCGGAAGGGCGGCTGGAGCGACATCCACCATGCGATGATCCACCCGCTGCAGCGGTTTCCGATCAAGGGCGTGCTCTGGTACCAGGGGGAATCGAATGGGAACGAGGGAGACAGCTACTTCCACAAACTGCGAGCGCTCATCGGCGGATGGCGGCAGCAATGGGGCCGTGACGACCTGCCCTTTTATATCGTGCAGCTCTCCAACGGCGGTGCGCCGAATGAGGATCCTGCCGGAGGGGCTGGCTGCATGCGGCTTCGCGAGGCCCAGGCGCGAGCCTTGACGATTCCTCGGACGGGCCTGGCCGTCGCGATCGACACCGTGCCGCTCAAGGAGGCCCAGGCCAATCTCCACTCGACGAACAAGCTCGATGTGGGCGTGCGCCTGGCCCAATGGGCGCTCCATCACGACTATGGCATGGCCGGCCTCGAGCCGTCTGGCCCGCTTTTTCAGTCGATGCAGGTGGAGGGGGAGCGGATCAGGCTTTCGTTCGCGCACGTCGGCCCCGGCCTGATGCTCGGCAGAAAATTGGGACGGGAGCCGGTTATCGAGGACAAGGCGGGCCCACTCCGGCGGTTTGCGATCGCAGGCGCCGACAAGAAATGGGTCTGGGCCGAGGCCACGATCGACGCCGACACTGTCGTCGTGTCGTCGCCAGACGTGCCGGCACCGGTCGCCGTCCGCTACGCCTACTCGAGCAACCCGGACGGCGCAAATCTCTACAATCGTGCCGGACTGCCGGCGGCGCCGTTTCGTACTGATTCATGGTGATCGACAACAGGTTTTCCAGAGGATTTCTCCCAGGAGGTATTCGATGACCCGTCCCCGTGTTTCCCGGCCCGTGTCTGCAGCAGCGCTCCCCCGCCGCGGTTTTCTCGCGGCCACGTCGGCCGTTTCAGCAGGCTACTGGATCGCGCCTGAAACAAAAGCCGCCGACGGCACGTCGTCGAGCGCCAATGAGGAAATCCGGTTCGCCTGCATTGGCATCGGCGGCAAGGGCGCGAGTGACGCGGGCGAGGCCGCCCGCCATGGCAAGATCGTGGCGGTGGCCGACGTCGACGCCAACCAGCTGAAGCGGGCCACGACGGCCTACGAGGGGGCGAAGCAGTATGCTGACTTTCGCCGCATGCTCGATGAGATGGGCAAGGAGTTCGACGCCGTCACGGTCAGCACGCCCGATCATCTGCACATCACCGCCGCCGGAATGGCGCTGGGGAAGGGCAAGCACTGTTTCTGCCAGAAGCCGCTCACCCGCACGCTCGGCGAGGCGCGGCTGCTTGGCGAGTTAGCGCGGTCGCAGAAGGTGGCCACGCAGATGGGCAACCAAGGCACGTCCTCGGGCGGCGTCCGCAAACTCGCCGCGTTCATCAAGGGGGGCGGGCTCGGTACGGTGAAGGAGGTGCATATCTGGACCAACCGGCCCGTCTGGCCCCAGGGGGGCGGCAGGCCTGCTGAAAAACCGGTGCCGGAGAACCTGAGCTGGGATCTCTGGCTGGGACCGGCTCCCGTGCGGCCTTTCGGTCCTGGCTACCATCCGTTCGCGTGGCGCGGGTTTTGGGATTTCGGCTCGGGTGCGCTTGGCGACATGGCCTGCCATACGATGAACATGCCCTTCATGGCGCTCGATCTGCGGAATCCGGCGACCGTGCAAGCGACGACGAGCGGTCACACGAAGGAAACGTTTCCCAAGTGGTCGGTCATCGACTACACGTTTCCGGCGCTCGGCAGCCGTCCGGCACTCACGATGAAGTGGTACGACGGAGGCAAGTTACCCGATCTCGGGATGTTTGCAGGCTTGCCCGGCGAGGTGCGGAAGGACAAGGAGGGTAAAGAGGAACAGCTGCCGTTTCAGCTGGCCAACCGCGGGGTGCTCGTGATCGGCGACAAGGAAAAGCTTTACGCATCGGGCGACGCCTGCGACAGCGGCGGCATGCTCACCACCGGCCGCGTGCCCGATAACGTGAAGTTCGAGCGGTCGCCGGGCCACTTCGCGGAATTGGTGCGGGCGATCCGCGGCGGTCCGCAGGCCGTGAGCAACTTTCCCGACTACGCGGGGCCGCTGACGGAGACCGGGCTCGTTGGAAACCTTGCGATCTGGCTGGCCGCGACGGCCGACGAGCCGGGCAAAAAGCTCGACTGGGATCCGGTCGCGCTCGTGGCCAGAAACGCGTCCGAGCTCGAGCCGCTGATCCGGCCGACCTACCGAGACGGCTGGAAGATCTGATTCACAGTCCGTCTCTTTCAAAGGCGGTCTGATCCCAAGAGCACTCGAGGAGCGTGGTATGCGCGGCGGACAGGCAGGATTCCTTGCGGCGATGGCAGGGCTGGCGGTGGTCTGCCTCGGCGTCCCTGCGGCGAACGGGGCGGAGCCCCGGCACGACGTCGTCATCTACGGTGCGACGTCCGGCGGGGTCATCGCCGCGATCCAGGCGAAAGCGATGGGTCGAACCGTGATGATCGTCGAGCCGGGCCGGCATGTCGGCGGGCTTTCCTCGGGTGGACTGGGCGCCACAGACATTGGCAACAAGGCCGCGATCGGCGGGCTCTCGAGGGAGTTCTACCGGCGGATCGGCCGCCACTACTCCGAGGCCTCGGCCTGGAAGCATGAGGGCTACCGCGGCCCTCGAAAGGGATCGACCGACCCGGAGATGTGGACGTTCGAACCGCACGTCGCAGAGCAGGTTTTCCGTGCATGGCTGGCCGAGGTGGGGGTGGAAGTGGCCTTCGATGGCCGGCTCGACCTCGGTGCCGGGGGCGTCGAAAAGGATGGCCGTCGGATCGTCGCCTTCACGACGGAAGACGGCCGCCGGTTCGGCGGTGCGATGTTCATCGATGCGACGTACGAGGGGGATTTGATGGCCAAGGCGGGTGTCTCGTATCACGTCGGCCGCGAGGCCCAGAGCGTCTACGGCGAGTCGCTCAACGGGATTCGGACGAAGCAAGCCCGCCATCACCAGTTCACACACCAGGTCGATCCGTTCGTCGTGCCCGGGGATCGAGCGAGTGGCTTGCTCCCACTCGTCTCTTCCGAGCCGCCGGGCAAGGATGGCGACGGCGACCGCCGGGTGCAGGCCTACAACTTCCGGATGTGCACGACCGACGTGCCTGCCAACCGTCGCGACTGGCCCAAACCGGAAGGCTACGACGAAAAGGAGTACGAACTGCTCCTACGCAACTTCGAGGCGGGCGACCACCGTGTTCCCTGGAATCCTGTCCGGATGCCCAACCGCAAGACCGACACCAACAACAACTACGCCATCAGCACCGACTCTATCGGCGCAAATTATGACTACCCGGAGGCGGACCACCGGCAGCGGGAACAGATCATCGCCGCCCACCGTCGGTACCAAATGGGGTTGATGTGGACGCTCGCCAATCACTCGCGGGTGCCCGAGGCGGTGCGTGGGCACTTCCAGCGACTGGGCCTTGCGAAGGATGAGTTTGTCGACAACGACAACTGGCCCCACCAGCTCTACGTCCGTGAGGCCCGCCGGATGGTCTCCGACTACGTAATGGCGCAGGACGACTGCCAGTGGCGACGGTCGGCCGACGACCCGGTTGGGCTCGGCGCCTACAACATGGACTCCCACAACTGCCAGCGGTACGTGACGGCCGAGGGGTTCGTCCGCAACGAGGGGGATCTGCAGGTGGGCGTGAAGCCCTATCGAATCGCGTTCCGCAGCATCCGGCCGCGGCGGGAGGAGTGCGAGAACCTGCTCGTGCCGGTCTGCCTTGCCGCCTCGCACATCGCGTATGGGTCGATTCGGATGGAGCCGGTCTTCATGGTGCTCGGCCAGTCAGCGGCCACGGCGGCCGCGCTCGCGATTGAGGCAGGCACGGCCGTGCAAGACGTCGACTACGCCGCGCTTCGGAAGCGGCTCCTTGCCGATGGGCAGGTTCTGGAGTGGGCCGGTGAACGAGCGGCGAACCCGAGCCGGCTGGCAAAAAATCTGGCGGCAGGAAAACCGCAGGTCGTGGTCACGTATGGCACGAGCCTCACTGCCGGCGGGGCGTGGGTGGGCCAGTTGCGACAGACGCTCGATCAGCGGTTCCCGAAGCTGGCGACGGTCATCAACAGCGGCCAGGGCAGTTCGTGGTCGAAGTGGGGCGTTGATAATCTCGAACCGCGGGTGATCGAGAAGAAGCCCGACACGGTGTTTATCGAGTTTGGGATCAACGACGCCTATCTGCCCTACAAGAGCTCGGTTGCCGACGCCCGCCGCAATCTGGAAACCATGATCGACCGGATTCTCGAGGCCAAGCCCCATACCGAAATCATCCTAATGACCATGAATCCACCGACGGGAGTGCACCTCGAACGGCGGCCCAAGGTCAAGGACTACTACCAGATGTATCGCGACGTGGCGAAAGAACGGAAGGTGCTGCTCATCGACCACGAACCCAACTGGGATCGCATCCTGGAGGAGGATAAGGACCTGTTTTCCAAGCATGTGCCCGACGGGATACACCCGGGCCCGAGCGGTGCCACTGACGTCACCACCCCGGCGATCCTTCAAGCCTTGGGGATCTAAGCTGATCCGCCTGTCGGAGTAGAGCTCGACGGGCAGCGTGACCGCCGGCCGGCCCTCGCCTGCGAGTAGCGAGTGGGCGGCGATGCCAGCCAGGCCGATGCCGTTGTCGTAGCGGGGCAGAAGGGAATCTACGCGTCGAGCACTTTTGTGAGAAAACGACGCAGGAGTTGCAGCGTCGATTCGCGGTCGCGCGGGGTCAATCGCCCCATTTCCTTCAGGACAATTGCGCGGGATACCGTTCCGAGTTTGTCCATTCGTACCGTTGACGGCAGTCGGAGCCCCGCCGCCTGCCAGTCCTGGACGAACGTATCGGATTCACCGCGGACATCATGGCTCGTAATGGGAGCCACGAGCATGTCAGCGTCGGAATGCTCATAAACCACCAGAACTGGTCGCGCTTTGTAGCCGCGGCCGTCCGGAAACGGAAGCCGCGCAAGCAAGACGTTACCGAATGGCACGACGACTGTTCCTTATTCCGAGTCGTAAACCGCATCGCTGTCGCTGTAGGCAGTATACAGATGTGCTGCGCATGCCTCGGTCCATTCCCGGTCTTCGCGGGCGGCATCTTGCCGCTGCAACAAGTATTCCACGTAGTGAAGCGCCTCCCGCTGCAGATGCTCCGGTAGCGCTTGAATCCGCGTCGTAATTTCTTCAACCGTGGTCATGCCAACTAGTATAGCGAAAGGCTGCAAAGAGCCGATCGACCCGGGCGGAAGCCCGGGGATAGCCGAAGGATAGCCCGGCCAATGGCACGTCCGGAACCGTTTTCGAGCTGATGGGCGGCGGTCTAGGCCATGTGGCGGCCGTTGCAGGACAGACACACGCCCCGTCCCTTGCAGGAGAAGGCGATGACAAACCCCTGGCCCCAGCCCGTGCAGAGGGCACGGCCGAATCCGAAGCAGAGGAGGCCGCACTCGAGATAGCCGCGGAGCTCCTCCTCGACGTAGCCCGGCACGGATCGCTAAAACACTATTGCACCGCCAGCCTGGATCCGGGTCGGCCGCGTGTTATCCCCGTCGGCCCGCTTCGCTACACTGAGCCGCGATGGCCGGCCGCAACGAGGCACTGCGGGCTGTGCTACGCAGCCGATCGGCATGAGCAGCGTGCCGAACTGATGACCTCAATCGTGTACTCACACCACTGTCCGTGGCTGATTTACCTTCGTTTTTGGACCGGATTTTCGAGGCCAAGCCCGACACGGAAATCATCCTGATGACCATGAACGGGGTCGAGCGGTGCCACCGACATCGTCACCCCGGCGATCCTGTAAGCCCTGGGAATCTGAGCTGCGTCTCAGTTCATGCGTGTCACGAACTGGCTCACCGGCGTGGCGGCTTCGGTGGCTTTCCCCGCGATAGCTTCATCACCGCGACCAGTTCCGCCTCGGCGTCGTCAAACTCCTTGATCCGCCTGTCAGAGTAGAGTTTAACGGGCAGCGTGACCGCCGGAGCCTCAACCAAGAGGCCCTCATGCTGATCGAGGGCAGACTTACGGCCCTCGAGACGGCGGAGGAGCGAGCCCAACGGCAGATCGTCGCCGCCGCCGACCTCTTCATCGCGGCGATCGCCGTCAGCGATTCAAGGCCGCCAATCCGAATGGGCGGATCATCCTCTAACGGGCTTTTGAAGTGGTCCCCCAAGTCAGCAGTCGGCAATTCTGCCGACGGCTGGTGAATCCCTCGGAATATGCGCATAATTTGCCGTGTCGGGGACGGTGCTCTGTCGGCATCTTTGCCGATTTCCGGGGTGGAAAAAGCGGCCTAATCTTCTTGTAAGTATCGGGAGTCGGCGGCCGGGGAACCCAATGGCCTTGCACTCACGCAGGTGGACTTTCATGAGTTACCGAACATTCGCAAAGAGTGGACCGCGCCGGATCGCCAGGCGACTGGCGTGGCTCGCCGCCGTGTTGGCGGCATGGCCCACCGCGACGGCCGAGGCGCAGACGAGCATCACCTGGAGCGGGGCGACGAACACGTCCTGGTCGACGGGCGGCAACTGGTTCGGCGGCACGTCGCCGAGCGGCACGACTAACATCGCCGTGTTTAATTCGGCTGGGACCTACGCATCGGGAACGCAGGCGACGTTTGCCAATTCGGCGTTGAGCCTGAACGGGATCGTTGTCGGAAACATCTCTTCGAACCTGCTGATCACCAGCGCGTCAAGCACCTTCACCAGCAACAGCCTCACGATTAACGGCCTTGGCATCGACATGTCGAATGCCGGCGCAGATGTGACGCTCGCCCCGGGCGGCGGGTTCACCATGAACAGCGGCACGATCAACGTGCAGTCGGGAAGAACTCTCACTGTCACGCGGAACACTGCCTTCGCCAACCATTCTTCTGTGTTTTCTAACGGAACCACGACTGTCACAGGTGCCGGCACCGTGCGGTTTCTGCAACGAGTGATCGTCAACAACGGTGCGAACCTGAACATCGAGGCAGGAACGTTTGCTTACAGCAGTGTTGGTTCGACCTCGAACGCACAAGGTTTCAGGATGGAGTCAGGCGGCGTGATGCGGGTTTCGAACGCAACGGTTACGAGCAATTTAGGCGAATTTTCCTTGAGCTCAGGCACGTTTTTCCAATCGAGTGGCACAACGTCAATAAGTCAATTCACGAACAGTGTTTGGACGGGAACGTCGAGTTTCACGATGAACGGAGGCTCGTTTTCTATCGCTGCACCAATAGGATCTACTTCAATCGCTAATAGTGCAAACGATTTGATCACTATGACGTTTGGCGGGGGTACGACTTCCATGTTTGCACTCACGAACTCGCGAGGCGCGAATGCGACGCTCAACGTCAATTTCAATGGCGGCGTCTTTCGCCCGGGCGCATCGACTTCGAACTTTTTCGGCACCGCAACGAACGCAGCGAATCTCTATGCCGGCAACAATGGCGCCCTCATCGACACGAATGGCTTTAATCTGACGTTCGCCCAGCCGATCATGAACGGCACGGCCGCCGGCACCGTGGGCTTTCTCACGAAGTCTGGCGCCGGCGTGCTCACGCTCTCGGGATCCAACACCTACACCGGCGTAAATACGATCTCCGCCGGCGCACTCAATCTCGGCGTGGCTGAAACCGCAGGCGTCAGCGGTCCGCTCGGCAATTCGGCGGCTGCCAACCCCGGCAACATCGTCCTCACCGGCGGCACGCTGCAGTATTCCGCAGCCAACCAGTTCGACTACTCCGGCCGGTTCAGCACGGCGGCCAACCAGGCGTACAACGTCGACACGAACAGCCAAAACGTGACATGGGCTACGAATCTGTCAAGTTCCGGCGGCACGCTCACGAAGTCCGGCGCCGGCACGCTCACGCTCTCTGCCAGCAACAGTTACACCGGCATCACGACGCTCGGCGGTGGCGTGCTCTCACTCGGTAATGCCGACGCTTTGACCGGAGGCGGTAACGTCACCTTCACGAGCGGCACGCTCCAATATGGCAGCGGTATCACGACCGACCTTTCCGCCCGCATCAAAAATAGCGGTAGCGCCGTGGCCATCGACACCGGCAGCAATCCGACGATTACCTTCGCTTCGCCGATTGACAACACCAACACCGGCGGCCTGATCAAGTCCGGCACCGGCGCGCTCGTGTTGGCCGCTGCCAATACCTACACCGGAACCACGACCATCGGCGGCGGAGTGCTTACGCTCGACAATGCAAGCGCTTTGGGCGGCGGCGGCAACGTCAGGTTCACGGGTGGCACGCTCCAGTACGGCAGCGGCATCACGACCGATCTTTCTGCCCGCATCAAAAGCAGCGGTAGCGCCGTGGCGATCGATACCGGCAGCAACGCCGCCGTCACTTTCGCATCGTCGATCGACAATACCAACACCGGGGGCATTGCCAAGTCCGGCACCGGCACGCTGACGCTCTCTGTTGGCAACGGCTACACGGGCGCGACAAGGGTACTGGATGGCACGCTCGTGACGGCAACCACAAACGTCATCCCGGACGGTTCAGCAATTAGTGTGGCAGCGGGTGCCACGTTCCGGCTTGGAGGCAACGACAGCGTGAGCGCTGTCTCCGGCGAGGGCACGCTAGACCTCCGAAGCGGAAGCACGCTTACCGCTGGTGGGGCGACGTGGGGAGCGCAAACCCTGACCTATTCTGGCCTGATCACCGGCAGCGGTGGCATGGTGGTAAACACGAATACCGGCTGGCTGGCGATCACTGGCAGCAACAACTTTACCGGTGGGTACAACGCGAGCGCTGGAATCACGTACCTGGGCGATGATAACGCATTGGGGGCCGGTCAGCTCACTGTCGGTGGGGTAGTGGCCAGCCTCGACGCCACGACCCGAACGATTGGCAACGCACTTACCTGGCCCGGGGGCAACGCCGTCTTCGGAACCGCAACGACTGGAAATCTGGTCTTCACGGGGACATGGACGAATCAGCCATCCGTAACCCGCACCGTGACGGTCAACAATGCCCAGACGCAATTCAACAACGGTCTGAGTCGGGCAAGCAGCAGCGCCGGACGCATCAAAGCAGGATCCGGCACCTTGATCCTTGGCGGTTCCAGCACCTACACGGGCGTGACGACAATCAATTCCGGCACCCTGCAGCTGGGAATCGGCAGTACCGATGGAACGCTCTCGCCGTCGAGTGTGATCTCGGGCTCGGCCGGGGCCACGCTCGCTTTCAATCGAACAAACGCCATCGTGCAGGGCACCGATTTTGCCAACGGGATCAGTGGTGGGATGGGCCTGGCCCAGATCGGCACGGGCACACTCACGCTCTCGGCGTCCAACAGCTACTCCGGCGGCACGACGCTTTCCGCAGGGCGGCTCAATATCAACAATACAAATGCGATCGGCACCGGCACGTTCACGATCAGCGGCGGCTCGATCGACAACACGACCGCGGGGGCAGTCACGCTGTCCACGAACAATGCCCAGGCGTGGAATGCCGACTTCACCTTCGCAGGCACGAGGAACCTCAATCTCGGCACCGGTACCGTCACCTTGTCTGCCAATCGGCAGGTGACGACATCTTCCGGCACGCTGACGGTCGGTGGCCCGATCACCGGGGCGTTCGGCCTGACAAAGGCTGGTGCCGGCACGCTCGTGGTCGGCGGCGCGAGCACCTACACAGGAGACACGTTCGTTTCGGCCGGCACGCTCGCGCTTGGCGCCGATAATGCGATCTCGGGCAGTAGCGCCATCACGGTAGGCAGCGGAGGCAGCCGCGGCACGCTCAATATCGGCGCCTTCGACCTGACTACCGCCAGCCTGACGTTCGATGGTGTGGGCGGCGATCTGCCGACCGGCGCCACAGGGGAGATTTTTCTGCAGAGCAGTGCCGGCCCTGCCTCCGTTTCGGCCGTCTCCGGCTCGAGCACGCTCCATCCGAAGCTCAACCTCTCGTCTGACGCCCTCTTCACGGTTGCCTCCGGCGCGTCGCTTGCCCTCCACGCCGACGTCTTCGGAGCGGGGAGCCTCACGAAGTCGGGCCTCGGCACGATGACGATGCACGGTGGAAGCGGCTACTCCGGAGGCACCTATCTCACGCAGGGGCAGATCATGGTCGTGGGGGCGAATTCTCTGGTGTTCGGAACCGGGACGATCACGATGAGCGACGACACCATCCTCGACCTCGGCGGCGCGGCCATTGATAACGTGATCACGTTTGCCACGGGCACGGCCACCACGGCCGTGATCCTCAACTCGGGTTCGTTTGTGAGCCTGAGCGGCCCCGGCAATATCTCGAGCGGCACTGCGGCGACGATCACTGCGAGCTACAAACTCCTGAATACCGCCGACATCACGTTCGAGAGCCCGCTCGCGGCGAGTGTTCTGGTGCAGGCCGGCGGCAGGGGCGTTTTTTCTGGCGAGGTGTCGGGGCTGGTCTCCGTGGCCGCGGGCGGCCAAGCGATCCTGAATGGCAACGTGACGGGCGACGTGGTGAGCTCCGGCACGACGTCGATCTACGGCTCGGTCTTCGACAACGTGGCCGTCAACGGCGGCACCACCTTGCTCTACGGCACCACGGCCGTCGGGTCGGTCGTGTCGACGGGCACCGGCGGCGTTGCGGCGACCGCTCTGCTCTCGGGTACGGTCAACGGTGGCGCCCACGTGGGCAGCCTGGGCAGGGCCGAGTTCTCGAACCTCGTGACGGGCGACATCACGTCCGACGTGGGCGGTACGATCGTCTTCAAGGACGGCTATTCGTCATCGGCGTCGACGATCAACAATAACGGCAGCCTCGTGGTGGAGCGGTCGGCAGCACTTGCCCTCGCCGCGAGCATCAGTGGCTCAGGCTCGCTGACCAAACTCGGTGCAGGAGCCCTGGCGCTGTCTGGCATCAACGGCTACACGGGCGCGACCCTCATTTCCGGAGGCCGGCTCACCGTCGAATCCACCGGCTCACTCAACGGCACGAGCGGTATCACCATGAACGGCGGTGATTTCAAGTACAACGCGGCCACGACGCTCACGCCCTCCATCACGTTCGCCGGTGCCGGTGGCACGCTTTCCGGCACCGGCACGATCGGCTCGGCCCTGACGGTCGGCACGAATGCGGTGCTCTCGCCGGGCAACTCGCCGGGGACGCAGACCTTCACAAACGGCCTCGCATGGGCGCCCGGCGGCACCTACGTGTGGGAGCTGAACTCGCTTTCCGGCACGGCCGGCACCAGCTGGGATCTGCTCAACGTATCGGGCGGCATGTTCGACATCTCGGGCCTTTCGGCAAGCGGGAAGTTCAACCTCGACCTCGTCACGCTCAATGGCAGCAACGTAGCCGGCCCGCTCGATAGTAGCTACGTGCCGGGATCGACGTATGAGTTCCTGATCACGAGCTTCGCCACGCTCGGCTCCGGAACGAGCAACTTCGGCCCCAACAGCGACCTTACGAGCCTTTTCAACATCAATCTCACTGGCTGGCAGGGCATCAAGCCGAGCCTCAGCGACATGTCGGTGAGGGTGAACGCCGCCGGGAACGGAATCCAGCTCGTGATCGTGCCCGAGCCCAGCACGATGTTCTTTGCCGGGCTCGGCGTTGTGATGGCGGGCTGGTGGCGGTTGCGGCGTCGCGCGGCCTGAGCCGATGTGGGAAGCGGGACGCGTCGCCTCTATGGGCAGTCATCGCATTTTCAGGCGTCAAGGATTCACGCTCACGGAACTGCTTACCGTGATCGCGATCATCGGCCTGCTCGTCGGGCTGCTCGTTCCCGGTGTGCAATCAGCGCGAGAGGCCGCCCGCCGCTCCACCTGTGCCAACAACATGCGGCAGTTGGGGCAGGGCCTTCAGCAGTTTCACACCGCCCGCGGCGCGCTGCCGGTGCCGTCTGTAGACGGCTATATCTACAACTCGTCGTCCCCTGCTTTCCAGGCGTATGCGCGGGCGCGGTTGGCCGCAACGGGGGCGGGCATGTCCTCTGTGTACAACTGGGTCGTCGCCGTCTACCCGTTCGTCGAGCAGCAGACATTCTACGACAAGTTCAACCTCTCCCAGGGATCAACCGGCACGGTCAATCAACCTCTCATCACGACTCCCAGTCCCATTCTCATCTGCCCGAGCGACCCCGATGCGGCAGATCCGATTTTGCCGCGCCGCGCGTTTCTGCGGATGAGTTCCGGTTCGTCGACGGATGCGAGTGGTGCCAGAATTCATGGGCTGTGGTACGCGGGATCGGCTGGGCCGTCTCGTGAAGCCGGTTCGAATCAGTTTTGTCCGACGGGGAGTGCGGAATGGTGCTGGATCTCCACGCCTTCGCCCATCGGGCCGATGAACATGCTGGACACCGGCAACAAGGTGGGAATGCTGGGCCATAGGTGGTTTCCGACACGCTTTGATGATGCCCAAGACGGCTTGAGCAACACCTTCCTGCTGGTCGAGACGCGGCCAAGGTTCTCGCCCTACAACACCGCCTATCCTGGCCCCTCCGGAAACAGCAATTCCGATTATTCCGTCACGCTCTCGGCACCGATCAATGCCGCGATGCCTTCGACATCTTCCCCGTTCCTGAACCCCACGGGGCAATTCAACTTCGCCCAGACAGTGTTCTCGAAGAGTCCGCGAAGCATGCATCCGGGCGGCTGCCACATGCTCTTGTGCGACGGTGCCGTCGTGTTCTTCTCGGAGTTCACGCCGCTGCAACTGCTCTGTCGGCTCGGCAACCGCAAGGACGGCGAAATCGCCATCGTGCCATGAGCGTGCTTCGTGAATGCATGGCGAGACAAGGTCTTGTTTCCGTAGCGACGGGGATGATGGCCATGCTCGTGGTTGTGGGGTGCGGGCCAGGGGTGAAGACCGTGCCGGTGACGGGTATGGTCACGTTTGGCGGAAAGCCGCCCCCTTACGGCTGCATCGTGAACTTCCTGCCGATGAGCGGGGCATTGGCGGTCGACCCCGTAAAGGACAGCGGCCTGGGAACAGCCGCCGGCATGGGTGAATGCGACGCATCAGGGAGGTTTTCCGTCTGCTGCCTCCGCGACCGCCGCGGGTTGATCCCTGGCCGGTACGAGGTTCTGGTTTCCTGCTGTGAGCCCGTGGAGACACCCTTTGCCACGCCAGTCAGCGTCGTGCCGCCGGATTTCAAGCCGCCCGAGCTCGTTGTCCCCGCAGACGCTCGATCCGTCCAATACGACATCGACGTACCCGGAGGTGCTCCCAAGTGAATGCTCTGCATGACGTCTTGGGCCCGTAGATCTTCGCCGCGGCGTGGCCGGCTCCGCAAAGGCCTGCACGAGCTTGCGGGCAAGGGTGCTCATGAGCGCCCCCCCGACGCAACGTAGGCAGAAATGCTGATAGAGCGACTGACTTTTCTAAACTAGGCTTTTTCGCATGCGTTTATAGATGCTGTCGGCACATCGACGGTCAAATGAATGTCGGTGGGCGTGCGACTGCCGACTGGATGGGGGCTCCTCCATGGCGATCAATCGAACCGCGGCTCAGTCTGGCTTCATCTCTGTAGGGGCCGTTGGTCAACAGATGACGTTGCTGTTCATGCTCGGTGCTTGTTCCGTCCTCCGCATCCTCGAAGAGGCGGCGGGGCGGTTGGATTCATCTCTTCGCGGTCACCGGTCGCAGCGGTCGCAATGCCGCCACGCTTGTTCCGGGCCGAATAAAACCATATCCGCATCGGTCGGGCCGAATTCACCCTGTCGCAGTCATCGGCTGACATTCCCGGCATGGCCGTGGAGCCTGCGGGGCGGGAGCCCCGCAGCGAATAGTCAGCCGAGCCGTATGAAGCCGTATCGCGGTCACCGACTCGACGTGGTTCACCCGACAAGCGGGTGCACCAAAAAGCTACCGCCGCATGAACAGTTCGTGTCTCCTTTTATCTCTCCTGGAATGCCTTGGTCAGGCTGGCTGCAGGGCACGTGCTCGGCGCTTGGCCTTGGCCTTGGCCTTGTTCGCCGCCTTGGTTCTGTCTCGTCGCTCGCCGCCCTGGTACGGCTTGCCGTCACGCACCATCGCGTAGAGCGTGCGCAGGAGCCGACGACCCATGACCACGTTGGCCTTGGCCTTTGGCATCCTGGCAATGAACCTCTGCCTCGTCGCCTCCTGCTTGGCGTCGCTCTGGCAGAGGGTGACGGCGGCCTGACAGAGTGCCCAGCGCAGGGTCGCCGATCCAGCCTTGGTGATGTTGCCGCTCTGGGTACGACCGGCCGACTCCTTGAGGTCGGCGGTCATGCCGGCCCAGAACTCGAGGGCGTCGGCATTGGGGAAGCGGTCGAAGGGGCCGATCTCCGAGGCGATGACGAGCGCCCAGATTGGACCGATGCCCGGCGTCGTTTTGAGGAGCTTCTCGGTCGCCGCAAACTGCGGCGACCTGGCCGCGGTGAGCAGCTCCCGCTTGAGGATCTCCCGCTGTCTCTCGATGAGCAGGATCTGGTCGAGGTAGTTGCCGAAGGCCAATCGCTGCGCGGGCTGCAGCAGGCCGCCAAACGTGAGGAACCAGCGGTGGGCCCGGGGCCCGTCGAACTGCGGGCCGCGGATGTTGGCGGCGTTGAGCATGCTCTTCATGCCCTGCTTGGCCTTGGCGAGCGAGCGGCTCAGCTGTCGCCAGTGCCGGCCGAACTTCCGCAGTTGCATGAGCTGCGGATCGGCGATGTAACCGAGAGGGCACTCGCCTCGGGCCAGCCGCAGGGCGATGTCGAGGGCGTCGTTGGGGTCGTTCTTCCGGCGCTTCCCCCTTCTCATGGAAAGTTCCGTGGCATCGGCGATGTCCATACGATCGACGCAGGGCGTGTAGCGGTCGATGAACCACTCGACGAACGGACAAGCCTCGACGGCCAGCCACTTCGGGCTGGGAAGGCTCTTGATCCACTCCGCGATGCGTTCGATGCACTTCGTGTCGCACTTGAGCTGCCCGAGCAGCTCGCCGTCAGCTCGCACCGCTCTGAGCGTCACGGTGCACTTGTGCAGATCGACGCCGATGAAAGTAACAAAGCCGGTCACATCCATTCTCATGGTCGTAAACTCCGTGTCAGGGGTCGAAAACAACTTCACGCTATGGAGAAAGTTACGCCTTTCTCCCGGCCCCTACACGGTTTTAC
>JAPLNR010000026.1 GCA_026401035.1 Planctomycetia bacterium
GGGGCGCGCTGCAGATGGCCAAGCGGCCAGAGAACGCCGGCAAGATGATCGTCGTCGTCCTGCCCGATCTCGGCGAGCGCTACCTCTCGACCCGCCTCTTCCCCGAGTAACCCCCGAAGCATGACACGCTTCAGCCTGTCAGAAAGTAGGACAGGCTTCAGCCTGTCATGGCCGCGCCTGTGCTTTTCCACCTAGAAGGAACTGGCGGCGCCGACCTGCATCGTCGAGTCGGTCACGCCCTTTTCGACGGTGTAGTTGTACCGCCCAAACACCGAAAACTGGCTGCCGAACGACTTCACGAAGCCACTGCCGCGATCGTGCAGATAGAGAAACAGTTCTTTGCCGAATGCCTTGCGTATCGACAGCTGGGACGCATTCTTCAATCCCAGTGGCTCCGATGCTTTCGGCGTCGCGGCCACGCCGACCTGCCACTCGACCTCCAGGCCCCATGGCAGTGCTTGGCTGCTGGCCAGCGTCAGCCCCGGCTGTGTTGGGGTCACATACGCCGGTGTCTTCCAGGGAGTCTGAACGACGGCATCGATTGGCTTGACGATCGTGTCGACGCGAAAGTCGGTGAGGGCGTCTTCGGCACGGCTGGGTTTGGCCGGTATCGCGCCCAGCCCCAGCGACACGGCCGCAAACTCAGCCGTGAAGGATGCCGCTGCGATGCCGTCGACAGGCGGCAGGGGTTGGACGTGGGCCGCTTCAGGAATGAGCGCCGCGTCTCCGCTGCCTTCGGCCATTGGGGGCGCGAAAGCGGCGGTGGCTGCGACAATCAAGAGTGTGGGCCAGATCTTCATCGGCGGGAGGGTCCCAGACGCCGCCGCGCCGCTCAAGGCCGAAAAGGAGGACAGGCTTTAGCCTGTCAAAAAATACCGACAGGCTGAAGCCTGTCCTACTTCATACGGGAGGCGGTGCGGCGGGCGGCTTCGATGTTGCCGCTGCGTTGCCAGGTGCGGTAGGCGAGAAGGAGGGCGTCTTCGGCGAGCTCCGGACGGCCGTCGGTTTCGGCGCGGGTGGCGAGGGTTTCGGCCGACTGTGCCAGACGCGTGGCCCGCGCGGGGTCTAGGGCGGCCAGCGGGATTTGGCCGAGCGACTTGAGCTCCAGGGCGAGGGCATCGAATTCGTAGGTGGCCGAGGCGAGCGTGATCGCCCGGCTCACGGCTTCGGCGCGGCCGGCGTTGATCGCCAGCTTGCGGGATTCGTCGAGCATGAGCCACTTGAGGCTCGCATCGCCTTCGTTGATGGCCGCGGCGTAGAGCATGTCGGCGGCCTGCATCGCGCCGACGGCCGTGTCGGCGTGGGAGAGCGGCTCGCGGAAGCGGGCCTTCAGCGTGGTGCGGGCGTCGACGAGGTCACGCGGCGAGGGCGGCAGGCCGGTGGTGGTTTGCAGCTGCCGCATGCCCGGGCGGGCGGGGGCGGCAGCGTCTTGGGCAAACGCAGTCGCGGCAAACAGCGCCAGAAGACAAGCTAAGCCGAGCATCAAAGTAGGACAGGCTTCAGCCTGTCAGGAGCGTGACAGGCTGGAGCCCGTCATACTGTTGTCACCGGCGCGGGTAGAAGTGCGAGAGATTTTGGTAGGTGGAGGCGTGGCCGGTGGGGCGGATCATTTCGTCGACCTGCCGCATGGTCGTGCTCCGCTGGATCTGCTGCACCTGGTTTTGCAGGCCGCCAATCTGCTTGCTCTGCCGCATCTGTTCGATCTGATTTTGTTGGATCTGCAACTGGGGCAGCACCGTCTGCTGGTAGACGTTTTGCGCGGCACCGGGGTTGAAGTTTTGCTGCGCGAGCTGGTTGTAGGCGCTGAGATTCGGCCGGCGGTAGGTGCTCGAAAAGGGCAGTGCCCCGGGCCCCTGGGCGGCGACCTCGCCGGCCGTCAGCACCATCAAGGCGATGGCGAGCAGCGTGGCCACGGCGGCAGCGAGGACTGACTTTTTCATGATGCGGCTCCGCTGAAAGTATACGCTGCTTTGGGCCATGGTGTTCAAGCTCTTGGTGTTCACACTAGAAGTTGGGGTTGAAGCCGAAGGGGAACCGGTTGAATTGCTGGACGGTGCTGCTGCCGAGCAGGGCGAAGCCGAAGATCCGCTCGAAGGGGGCCGTGATCTTTCCGATCAGGCTGTCGAAGGCCACCATGTGGTCCTGAGCGATAAAAACCCGGTCTCCTGGTAGCAATTGGTAGTTCGTCGCGGTCGAGCCGCCCTTCATGATGGCGGCGATGTCAACCGGGAGCACCTGGTCGCAGCCCACGCCCGAGGGGGCCGGCCGGGCGATCCAGATGTCTTTGCTCGAGAGCCGTGAGAGGCCGTTGATCTGCGAGATCGCGTCGAGCACGGTCTCGTTGCCCGTCACCGGAAACCGGGCCACGTTGTCGCCGTAGCCGGCGCCTTCCGTGACGACGTAATACACCTTCGAGTTGTAGCTAAACACATCCACGCTCACGAGCGGCGCGTCGAGATGCTTGTCGAGGTGCTTTTCGATCGCGGTCTTGGCCTCTTCGAGCGTCAGCCCGGTGATGTAGACACTGCCGTAGGTGCCGAGATTGATCGTGCCGTCGGGGCCCACGAGGTGCTCGCCCGAGATCTGCTGCTGGCCGGCGGCCTGTGCGAGCGTGAGCGAAACCTGCGGCTCCTTCAACACACGTTTCAGATGGCGGAAGACGGCATCCTGTGCCTCTTCGAGCGATTGCCCGCCGACCATCACCTTGCCGTAGGAGGGCCCGAGGTCGAGCATCCCGCCCGGCTCCACCACGTAGAGTCCGTTGATCGGCTGTTCGAGGAGCGTGCCCTCCACGATCACCTGTAACGAGTCGAACGACTGGATCCGGAAGGGCGGCTTGGGCACCACGCGAAGGGCGTCGATCAGGAGGATGTCTGGCGGCTCGATCACATACGGGGGGAGCGTCACCTTCGCCAATTCCTTGGCGGGCATCCGGGCAGGATCCTCTGGCGGGCAGTTGCCGTCGAGGGTGGCCTGAAGCGTGGTCGACCGCTGGGGCCGGCCAAATGTCGAGCAGCCGCTGAAACAGGCCACAAGGGCCATGAGCCCGCAGACGGCGAGGGCCCTCAGGGCCTTGTTTCCGTCGATTTGACTGTCTTTTCGGCTCATGTCGCAAACTCCGCGCAACCGCTACGGTCGCGTTCCTCGGATTTATCGGCACAGCCCGTCGGAAAACTTTGCCTGTTTTCCCCCCTCACTATTAATGGGCGACAGCCGCCAGAACATGGCGTAAATTTAAGGATGATCCAATGCCCATCCTGCCCAAACAACGCGATCTCTATCCGGCAGGTCTGCTCGACGAGGCGGCCGTGGCCGCGGGCCAGTTTGAGCCCCCCGTTCACGCCCACTGGCTCGCGTTTTACACGCTCTCCCGCCGGGAGAAGGATCTGATGCGAAAGCTGGAGGCGGCCAGGATCCCGTTCTTTGCACCGCTCGTTCGGCGGCGCTTACACTCGGCAGGGGGCCGCACGAGATTTTCGCATGTCCCGCTTTTTCCAGGCTATGTCTTCTCGCTGGTCGACGACGATCAGCGGCGGGCCGCCCTGGCCACAAACACGGTCGCCCGCTGGCTCCCGATCACCGACGAGGCGGCCCTCGTCGCCGACCTGCGGTCAATCAAACGTCTCATCGACACCGACCAGCCGCTCACGCCCGAGGCCCGGCTCGAGCCGGGGCAGCCGGTGCGGATCCGGTCCGGGGCGCTGCGGGGCCTCGAGGGCGTGGTGGTGAAGCGTCATGGGGAAGAGCGGCTGGTGGTGGCGGTGCGGTTGTTGAATCAGGGGGCTTCGATCGAGTTGGAAGATGTGGATTTGGAACGGGTTTAGGATTTGGTGAGATGAATTATCTTTTGTCGCAAGGCCCGATTCCGTTGCGGCGGCTCTCCAAGCGGGCGCTCGGGCTGATGCTTGCGCATACGCTGGTCTTCGCCTTCTCGTTCTTCATCGCCTTCTTCACCCGCAACGATTTCCAGATCGATGGCCAGTGGCTGGCGATTTATACCGCCTCGGTCGGCGGCGTCATCTTCCTCAAGACGGTCGTCTTCTACGTGCTCGGCCAGTGCCATGTTTCCTGGCGCCGCGTCGCCTTCGGCGACCTCACGAATCTCCTCTGGGCATCCACGCTCTCGATGCTTGTGCTGGCCGCGATCGACGGCCTGCTGCTCTCCACCGGCCGCTTCCCGTTCGTCCCGCGGGTGCCCCGCAGCGTGATCCTGCTCGACTGGGCGGCCACGATTCTTCTGATCGGCGGCATTCGGGCCCTCTGGCGGAGCTTTCACGAGGAGCTGCGGCCGCTTTTTAGTGGGCAGCCCGCCCGCGCGGCGCTGATCCTCGGAGCCAATCAGACCGGCGAAATGATCGCCCGCAACCTGATGACTACGTCGCAGAATCCCTACTACATCGTCGGCTTTCTCGACGACGACGTCACCCTTCACAACAGCCGCTTTGCCGGCATCGACGTGCTCGGGCCGATCGACCGGGCCGGCGTGGAGGTGGCCCGCCGCCAAGTTGACGACGTGCTCATCCAGTCGGGCATGCTCACCGGCAAGCGGTTTCGCCGGATCTTCGACGAGTGCACGGAGGCCGGCGCCACGGTGAAGGTGCTGCCCGCCATCGATGAATTGCTCGGCAGCGACGGCCGCGACCCCTCGCACGTCAAACTCCGCTCCGTCGAGATCAAAGACTTGCTCCGCCGCGAGCCGGTGAAGCTCGACAATTCCGCCGTCCGCCGGCTGGTCGAGGGCCGCACCGTGATGGTGACGGGGGCCGGCGGCTCGATCGGCTCCGAGATCTGTCGCCAGGTGCTCCGCTACGAGCCCCGGCGGCTGTTGCTCGTCGAGCGGGGCGAGAATGCCCTCTTCCTGGTCGAGCAGGAGTTTTCCCGGCTCGATCCGCGGCCCCCTTTCGAGCCGCTCATCGCCGACATCGGCGACGAGGAGCGGATGGATCAGATCATGACGATCTACAAGCCCGAAGTGGTCTTCCACGCCGCGGCCCACAAGCATGTGCCGATGATGGAATGGAACCCGGCCGAGGCGATCAAAAATAATTCCCTCGGCAC
This sequence comes from Planctomycetia bacterium, assembly GCA_026401035.1. Classification (GTDB taxonomy): domain Bacteria; phylum Planctomycetota; class Planctomycetia; order Pirellulales; family UBA1268; genus RGVT01. The sequence goes on from JAPLNR010000026.1 coordinate 5,059, forward strand.
GCGGCTCCTGGCCCGGCTGGCCGACAAGCATGGCGTGCGGGAGTTTGTCTCGATCTCCACCGACAAGGCCGTGCAGCCCACGAGCGTGATGGGCTGCTCGAAATTGATCGCCGAGCGGTATGTCCAGGCCTTCTCGAAGGAATCGAAAACCAGATTCATCGTCGTGCGGTTTGGCAACGTGCTGGGGAGCAACGGCAGCGTGGTGCCCACGTTTCAGGAGCAGATTCGACGCGGCGGCCCGATCACGATCACGCATCCCGATATCGAGCGGTATTTCATGATGATCCCCGAGGCCTCGCAGCTCGTCCTGCAGGCGGCGGCGATGGGGCTGGGGGGCGAGATCTTCGTACTCGACATGGGAGAGAGCCTGAAAATCGTCGACCTGGCCCGCGATCTGATCGCCCTTTCGGGCCTCGGCGAAGACGACATCGAGATCGAGTTCACCGGCCTGCGGCCCGGCGAGAAGCTCTACGAAGAGCTCTATTTCGACGACGAGCGCCGCGTGGGCACCAGCCATCCGAAGGTGTTTTGCGCGATGCATCGGCCGGCCGAACTGGCCGACGTAGAAGCGCTGCTCGACGAGCTGCTGGAAGTGATCGACGAGCCCCCGGGCGTGGTCCGGGCCCGCCTCCGTGATCTGGTGCCGGAATACGGCAACGATCCCAGGGAGCAGTCCAATGCCTGACGCCCGCCTGTCGGTCATTCCGGAGGTGCGGTCGACGGAGAGCGCCGCCGCGGCCGGCATCCGCGTGCCGTTCGTCCGGCCGGCGTTGCCCGCTCCGGAGGCGCTCCTGCCAGCCTACGAGGAGATTCTCAGGAGCGGCCAGCTCACCAAGGGAAAGTATGTCGTGGCCCTGGAGCAGGCGGTCGCCCGGCGGCTTGGCGTGCGGCATGCGGTGGCCGTGAGCAGCTGCACGGTCGGCCTGATGCTCGTCTACAAGGCGCTCGATCTCTCCGCCGGCAGTTGCCGCAGCCGCCAGGGGGGCGACGCGGAGTGTTCCGTGAATGCCCTCGAGCCGCTCTCGCGCTTCGGCGTGGTGCGGTCGGGCGGCCGCAGCGAGCCGGTGGGCGAGGTGATCATCCCGAGCTTCACGTTTCTGGCCGGCCCCGCGGCGCTCGTCTGGAACAACCTGCGGCCGGCATTCATCGACGTCGATCCCTATACCACCAATGTCACGGCCCAGGCCGTGGCCGCGGCGATCACGCCCCGCACGGTGGCCATTTCCGTCTGCCACAACTTTGGCAATCCCTGCGACATCCCCGCGCTCGAGGCGGTGGCCGCCGAGCATGGCCTGCCGCTGGTGGTCGATGCGGCGCATGGCTTCGGGGCGAGCATGCATCGCCGTCCCGTCGGCGCCGGCGCCACGGCACAGGTCTTCAGTCTTTCCCCCACGAAGCTTCTCGTGGCCGGCGAAGGGGGCATCGTCGCGACCGACTGCGACTGCCTCGCCCACTTCGTCAGGCTCGGTCGCGAATATGGCAACGACGGCTCCTACGACGCGCTCTTTTCCGGCGTCAACGGCCGGATGCCGGAGTTGAGCGCGGTCACGGCGTTGGCGGGCCTCGACATTCTCGATGCTGTGGCCACCCGCCGCCGGCAGATCGCGGCGGTCTATCGCCGGGAGCTTTCCCGGCTGCCGGGGATCGGGTTTATCGAGCCGACCGCCGGTGCGGAGCCGAGCTACAAGGATTTTTCGGTCACGATCGATCCGGCCCGGTTTGGGATGAGTCGCGACGCCCTCCGCCGCGTGCTCGCCGGCCGCGGCATCGAGACGCGGGCGTATTACAACCCGCCCTGCCATCGGCAGACGGCGTTCGAGCATTTTTACGATCGCAGCCGGCCGCTGCCGGCGACAGATCTGCTGGCAGCCCGTAGTCTTGCGCTGCCGATCGGGGCGCACGTCGACGAGGCCGTCGTGGCGGAGGTCTGCGACACGATCGCCAATGCCAAGCATTCGCTCTAAATGCCGTTCCTTCTCTTTTACGCAGTCTGGTGCCTCACTGCCCTCGTGGGCGGAGCGGTGCTCACGCGGCAGCTGGTCGATTGGGCCCGGGCCCGCGGTGTGATCGACGTCCCGAATTCCCGCAGCAGCCACACGCAGAGCACGCCCCGCGGTGGCGGCCTGGCGATCGTCGCCAGCGTGGTGGTCGCGGCCCTGCTCGCCGCAGTCCTCCATCCGGAGTCGTTCAAGCGGCTGGCCGGCGCGATCCTGCCAGCCATCTCGATCGCCGCGATCAGCTGGCTCGACGACGTCCACACGCTCAACAACCGCACCCGGTTTTCGGTCCACCTGCTCTGCGCCACGGTCGCCACGGCCTTTCTCGGTCCGGTGGAGCGGGTCGATCTCGGCTCGTTCGGCGGGTTCGACCTCGGGCTGGCCGCCTGGCCGCTGACGATCCTCTGGATCGTGGGGCTCACCAATGCGTTCAACTTCATGGACGGCATCGACGGCATCGCGGGGATCACGGCGCTCTCTGCGGGCGTTGCCCTGGCCGCCGTGGCCGGGCTGCAGGGGGCCACGGCAGTGGCCGCGGTGGCGGCGGCGTTTGCGGCGTCGTCGCTCGGGTTTCTGTCGTGCAACTGGCAGCCCGCGCGGATCTTCATGGGCGACGTGGGCAGTGCCTTCTGCGGGTTTCTGATCGCGGTCTTGCCATTGGCCGTGCCGCGGGAACAGGTGCCGGCGATCCTGCCCGTGGCAGTGCTCGCCATGTGGCCCTTTATTTTCGATACGGCCTACACGATTCTGCGCCGGCTGCGGAATCGCGAAAACATCTTCGCGGCCCACCGCAGCCATCTCTATCAGCGGCTCACGATCGCGGGCTGGTCGCACCGGGCGGTGGCGAGCCTCTATGGTGGGCTGTCGGCCATGTCGGCCGCGATCGGCATCGCCGCCTTCCTCGATCCGTCGCTGCGGCAGTCTGCCGACCAGGCTGCACTCTGGACGATCCTTATCGGCAGCCTGCTTTTGATCGGGCTGGTCTGGAAAGCACCTCGGTCCCTGGTGGCCTGAAGGCTGCCACTCATCGGCGCTTGCCCATGTATTCACGCTTCGTCAAACGCTACTGCGACATCCTCGCCGCCGCGGCGCTGCTCGTGCTCCTGCTGCCGCTGATCCTGCTCGTCGGGCTGGCCGTGCGGCTCTTCCTCGGCGGCCCGGTCTTCTATGCCGACATCCGGGCCGGCAGGTTTGGCCGGCCGATAAGGCTCGTCAAATTTCGCACGATGACCGATGCCCGCGGCGGCACTGGCGCACTGCTCTCCGACGCCGAGCGGCTCACGGGATTTGGAAAATTCCTCCGCCGCACGAGCCTCGATGAATTGCCGCAGCTGGTGAGTGTGATTCTGGGCGACATGAGCATGGTGGGCCCACGCCCGCTGCCGCTGCGGTATGTCGAACGGTATTCCCCCCGGCAGGCCGTGCGGCTTAAGGTGCTTCCGGGCCTCACCGGCTGGGCCCAGATCCACGGCCGCAATGCGGTCGATTGGCCGGTCCGGCTCGAGCTCGATGCCCGGTATGTCGACATGCTCGGCCGCTGGTATGCCCCGTTTCTGGATATTTACATCGTAGTGTGCACAATTCTGCAGATGACCTGGCAGGCCCTGACGGGCCGTGGAATCGCCGCCCCCGGCTCCGCCACCATGCACGAGTTCAATCCATGAACGTCTCCGCCGCGATCACCGCCGCGATCCAGACCGTCCTCCGCGACACCGCCCGCGAGGCCAAGGCGATCGAGCCCTCGATGCTGCTCTCCACCGACCTCGGCCTCGACTCGCTCGACCTCGCCCAAACGATCGTTCTCCTGGAGCGATCCCTCGGCGTCGATCCCTTCCGCTCGGCCGATCCCGCCGCGCCGCGGCACAGCATCCGCACCGTCTCCGATCTCATTGCCATCTACTCAACAGCCCTGAATCAACAATGACAGCCGCCACAAACTCCACCATTGAAAATCTCGCCGACGCTCCGGCGGAAGACCGTCTCGCCGCGGCCGTTGGCATCGTCGCCAGTCAGTTTCCGGACCGCACCGCGATCGTTGCCCAGGCCGGCAGCGATGCCCGCCGGGCCATCGACTATGCCACCCTGGCCGCGGCGATCGCCAAGCTCGAGGCTGAGCTCGACGCCACGCGTCCGCTGGGTATCATCGCCCGCGCGAAGCGGATCGAATCGCTCGTCGTCATCGCGGCGGCGTGCGGCCGGCAGCATGTGCCGGTGGCGTTTCTCGCCGAAGACGCCCGCGATCTGATCGGTGAGCTGCGGGATTGGGTGCCGCTCGACGATTCGCTCGCGATCCCGGAGCCCGCCAATGGCTCCTATCAGCGGAGCGAGTTTGAGGCGCTGCCGGCGCAGGTGGTGGTCGCCACCAGCGGCACGAGCGGTCCGCCCAAGCTTGTCGAGCATTCCTGGGATTCGCTCCTGGCTGCCGCGCGGCTGGCCGAGCAGTGGCACGGCCTTGGCTGGCTTCTGGTTTACGACGCCACGCGGTGGGCGGGTCTGCAGGTCTGGCTCCAGGCCGTGCTCACCGCGGGCCGGGTGGTCGTGCCCGCCTCCCGCGATCCCGACATGGTGGTGAAGGCGGTCTGCGAGGAGCAGGTTTCCGTTTTGCCGACCACGCCCACGCTGCTGCGCCGGCTGATCGCCTCGGCCGACCGCAGTCTCTTTGCGCAGATGAAGCTCGACCGGATCACGCTCGGCGGCGAGGCCACCGATGCCCAGCTGCTCGAGCAGTCGAAGGAGCTTTTTCCCACGGCCAAAGTCACGCATGTGTATGCCACCACCGAGCTGGGCGAGGTGTTTCGCGTCACCGACGGCAAGGCGGGGTTTCCGGCCGACTGGCTCTCGAAGCCGCTGCCGGGCGGCCTGCGGCTCTCCGTCCGTCGCGATGGCGAACTGCTCGTGCAGCTCTCCCGCGACACCACGGAAGTGGCCACGGGGGATCTCATCGAGAAGCGTGGCAACCGCTACGAGTTCACGGGCCGTCGCGGCGACGTGATCGTGGTGGGCGGCGCGAAGGTCTATCCCAAGCGGGTCGAGGAGCTCCTTCGCACGGTGCCGGGCGTGGCCGACGCCCGCGTCTACGGCCTGCCGAGCGCGATCACGGGCGAGCTCGTCGCTGCCGAAATCGTCATGGCTGAGCCGCTCCCCGAGCCCTCGACTCCCGACCAGGTTCGTGCCGCGGCCCTGGCCGTCTGCCGCGAGCGTCTCGAGCCCCACAGCGTGCCGCGTGTTCTCGACTTCGTGAAGAAACTCACCGTCACCCCCGCCGGCAAAATCCCTCGAAAGTAGGACAGGCTTCAGCCTGTCACGCCCCCTAACCCCCGCTCACCCTAACTCCCGCGGCCCCGCGTTACACTCACTGCATGGCCTCCTCAGTCACTGCCACCGAGCCCCGAACGCCCTTCGAGGAGCGTTATCTCGCCGAGGCGAAGCGAATTTGCCTCGAGGAGATTCCCGATCCCAGTTTCGAAATCTTCCTCTTTGGCTCCCGCGCCCGCGGTCACTGCGATCGTTCGAGCGATCTCGACATCGGGATAGCGGGGCCCGAGCCGCTACCCGGTGGCGTGTCGCGGCTCATGAATCGGCTGATTGACTCGGACGTGCCGTGGCGGCCGCAGGTGGTCGACTTCGCACTCGTAACCGACGAGACATTCCGCCAGCATGCCTACGCGGGGCGCGAAATATGGCGAGCGGCGAGCTAGGCCGGGAAAATCTCCGTCGCGCGCTTTCCGGCTTCGCCGCCGCGCTGGCCCTCGATGTCACGGTATATCCGGAGTTTGTGCGCGACGTGCTCGATAGCGGGCGGATTCAAAAGTTTGAATACTGTGCGGAGATCTTCTGGAAGTACCTCCGCTCCTGCCTGATTTCCGAGGGCCTCGACGTGCCGAATAGCCCTCGCGCCGTGATCAAGGCAGGTTTTGACCACGGTTTCGTTCAGGACTCTGAATATCAAGCCGCCCTCGAGCTCATGAACGACCGCAACACCTGTAGCCACATCTACCGCCAGTCGCTCATCGCGGGCATTCTCGCCCGCCTTCCCGACCACTGCGCCACGATGCAGTCCATCTTCGCCCGCCTCTGCCCAAAGTAGGACAGGCTTCAGCCTGTCACGCCCCCTGCCCGCGCTCACCCCTGTCCCCACGGCGCCGCGTTACACTCACCGCATGCACTCCACCTCTCTCATCTCCGGCGGCTCCCGCGGCTTGGGCCTTGCGATCGTGGAACGGCTGCTCGAGCGGGGCGACGAGGTGGCCACATTCTCCCGCTCCGGTTCCCCGGCCCTCGCTGCGCTTGCCGCGAAGCACGGCCACAGGCTCGTTGTCGAACAGTGTGACGCCGCCGATCCCGAGGCTATTCGTGGTTTCGTCGAGCGGGTGGCAAAGCGGTTTGGCCGGATCGACCACTGCATCGCGAATGCGGCCGTCGCGCACGAGGGCGTGCTCGCCACCATGGCCGACAGCGAGATCGATGCAATGCTCTCGGTCAACCTGAAGGGCTCGATCGTGTTCGTCCGCGAGGCGGTCCGGCAGATGCTGGTCGAGCGGTCGACGGGTGCCTCGATCACGGTGATCTCGTCGGTCGTCGCCTCCCGTGGCAGCCCGGGCCTTTCGGTCTACGCCGCTACGAAGGCGGGCCTCGAGGGGTTTGCGAAGAGCCTGGCCCGCGAAGTTGGGCCGCGTGGCATTCGCGTCAACGCGATCGCCCCGGGCTTCTTGGAAACTGATCTGTCGGCCTCGCTCTCGCCGGAAAACCGCAGCCGCATCGCCCGCCGCACGCCGCTGGGCCGGCTCGGCCTCCCGGCCGACATCGTGGGCGCGATCGAGTTTCTGGCGAGCCCCCGTGCGGCCTTCATCACCGGCCAGGTGCTCACGATCGACGGTGGGTCATCTGCCTAACGCCTGCCATCAGATCCTCTGCAGGCACGAACGGATAGCGGATTCAATCGGGCGGATGCTGCCCGCTTTCAGGCCGGCGTTGCGGGCGATGCGTGGCCAGTCAGCGACGGCCGTGGCCACCGCATCTATTGTGTCGGTGGCGTCGCGGCGGGCGATGCCTGCGCCCTCCGCAATCCGCTCGAGGTGCTCCCGTCGCGGTTCGCGGCCCTCGCCCGCCACGGTCATCGTGTGCTCGCCGCCGGGGCCAGGGGCAAACGTCAGATCGTAAGCCGGAGTGGGATGCCATTCGCCTGCGGCGTCGAGCATGAAGGCAAAATTCTTGACGTGATCATCGCGGTTATGTGTGAGCACATTGAACACCATCTGGCGATAGAGGGCCTCGACGTCGGCCTGGTTCTTCGTGAGCACGCGGGCCACCTTCAACAGCAGTTCGTAGTCGCAGTTCGAGAGCCGGAAGTTGGCATGGATCAGATTCCCGAAGCTGTGCACGTGTCGGCGGCGGTTCTGAAGCCGATCAAAGCGGGTCGCGCCGAAGAACGCATCTCCTGCCGGCGTCTCGAAAAGCCTGGTGGCTGGCATGACGAGGCCGGCGGCCTGCGCCATCTGCGCGTAGGCATACTCCACCCGCCCGTCATCAGCGGCAGCGCCGCGGGCCGGGAATTTCACGATCCAGGCGGCGTATCCAGCGGGCAGATCGTCCTCCCCCGAAATCATTTCATCGTCGCGCAGGCCCACGAGCACCTTGGGCCGGGCCCCACCGGGGCTGCCGCCGGCCCGCAGAAGCTGAGGCAGCACATCAGCGGCACTGCCCGCCAGCACGCGCGAGGCCTCCCTGGCCATCGCCTGCAGATCGAGCAGTCGCTGGTCGAGATCGTCGGGCCGATCGGGTGGATGGTAGGTGAGGGCTCCCATAGCGGATTCGCCCAGGTAGGCGAGTCGATCGAGGGGAGAGATGCTTTCCGGTGCAAGCCTGCGTCGCGTGAAGGCGTGGTCCATGAGCAGTAGTCCCCAGCCATCCGGCAGGGAATCTTCAAACAATCCAAACAGCGGGCCGAAGTTGCGGTCGCGGTGCTCGTGCAGCCCCGGTGCGGGTGGAAGTTTGAAAGGCGACAGCCACAACGGATCCTGCAGAAAACCGCTGTCGTATTCGAAGTAGATGCGGCGATCGGCCTCGGCAAGCTGGCCCACCAGCCGCCGGTCGCCTGGTCCGTTCGTCAGATAAACGTCGAGCTTCTTCACTGGGTTCCCCGCTTGGGCCGGTCAGCCCGGGAGAGCATTTCCAGTTGACGGATGCTGCCCGCTTCCGGTTCTTCGAACACGGTCACGAAGTCGTCCAACCGACCCAAGGCAAAGGCCAGTCGCAGCAGGCTCTTGAGCGAGATCTCTCCGGTACGTTCGAACCGCCGCAGCGAAGCCAGAGTGACGCCAGACCGTTCCGCCAGGGTTGCCTGCTTCCAATTCCGCGTCAGCCGCAGTCGGCGGGCCTTGTCGGCCAGTTCGCGGGCAGCCTCCTCCGGCGTGCGGAGCGGATACGGGTTTAGATTCGCCATAATGAGCATTATAATCTCACTACGATCAATAAAAACACACAACTGCTTATATATTATCCCTCCTAATTCCCTGAGTAGGATAGGCTTCAGCCTGTCACGCCCCCTGCCGAGGTTTCGCAACGATGTGGTTTACGATCGTCGGTGAAATTCACGAGATTGAACCAATCGCTCTCGGTCGTTCGGTGCGAGTTCGGCTTCGGCTCCGCAAATTGTATGGCGGCCTTCGATGGCGAAAGCTCAAAGGGATAGCCGAGGTGCGGCTCCCGAATGGCACGCGTCGCCTTGCCGAAGTACATTGATATGAGGCTCATGGAATCGCGCGGCGTGAGTTCAAGATCAAGCGTTTTGAGAGGGTATAGACATGCAGAAGTCCGCTCGATTCGCCCTCTGCGTCCGCAATGCGGGCGTCCCTGCATCGCTTGAACTGCGAAAGGTGTATTGTCTGGTCGCGGATGCTTCAGCCGCCACACAGGGCCTTGTCCGAGTCGTCGATGAGTCGGGCGAGGACTACCTCTACCCGGACAACTTCTTCGTGCCGATCGAGGTGCCGAAAGCTGCGGTCCGAGCGTTTGCGAAGCGGTCAGCCTAACCAGTCGCTGGATCAGACAGCCGCTGGAAGCAAGGCAAGATCTTACGTGATTGAGTCAAGACGCGGCATTCGGATGAATCGCCGCGCTTGCGAACTGCCTCCCGCCCCCTATCACTCCCGAATGATTCCCGAATCGTCGAGAAACTCGACCGGCTGGGAGTCGTGGCCGTGTTCCCACATCAATGAAAAAAACCACACGCCGCTTTCACCGATACAGAATTCGGCCGGTGTGAAGGCCAACTGCGAATCAAGTGGCGGCTGTCCCGACTGCGGCACGTATTCGTACAGAATTCGGCCGGTGTGAAGGCCAACTGCGAATCAAGTGGCGGCTGTCCCGACTGCGGCACGTATTCGCCCTGCCAGCCGAAGGCATCGCCATTCCATGCCTCGCCTGCGCGATGCAGTTGCCGGGCAAACTCGCGTACCGCTGGCAACTCTGGCACCACCACCGGTAGCACCGATTCGTGCCCGTCAACCGATCGAATCCTCGCGTGCACCGTCGCCACGTTTTTGCTCCTCGGCAACCCAGGTCGCCAAAAGTTGTTTTTTAAACACCGAGAGAATCCTAGCGATCTCATTGAGTTCGTGGGGGCGAAATCCTCGGGATGCCGCCACCTCAAGTGTATTCAACCACACCTTTGCTTCCCCATCCTGCCTCTTTACATTCACATGCGGCGGCTCATTCAGGTCAGCCTGATAGAAGCCGAAACGAAAGCCACGAATTCGCAGGATGGTTGGCACGAAAGCATAAGTATACGCCCGTACATGCATTGTCAATACGCGCAAACATTTTTTTGTTTGCATTCGGTTTTCATGCCGCAGTTCGCTTGTTTTGCAAGCAACCCCGCCCGCAGTGACAGCCACGGGCACGACGTTCTGGTCAGCCTGAACGAGCGGGACATAAGGAGGGTTGTTCGTGGCAGGTGAGCGAAACGTTGAGCCAGCGGGGACGGTAAAATGAAATCACCTGCCGTTGGAGCCTAGAATGAAGCGAGTTCTTTTCGTGTGTGTCGAAAACTCCAATCGGAGCCAAATGGCAGAGGCGTTCGCCCGCA
>JAPLNR010000037.1 GCA_026401035.1 Planctomycetia bacterium
GACTCCCGTGATCTCGGGCTCACGGATCTTCTTGCGACGCTTGCCTGCCATGGCTGTCTCCCTGCCAGTATGACATCTCTGGGATGGTCATCTGGCCATGGCGCAAATCTCGTGCCGAACAGGATTGAGCCTGTCCTACTTCGGATCGAGGGTGATCGATGCGGAGTTGATGCAGTAGCGGAGGCCGGTCGGGGGCGGGCCGTCGTCGAAGACGTGGCCGAGATGGGCGCCGCAGCGGCGGCAGGTCACTTCGGTGCGGATCATGAAGTGGGAGCGGTCGGCGTGTTCGGCGACGACCTTCCCCTTCACGTTGTCCTTGGCCGCGTCGATCGGCGCGTAGAAACTCGGCCAGCCGCAGCCGCTGTCAAACTTCTCGCCCGAGGCAAAGAGCGGCTCGCCGCAGCAGATGCAGCGGTAGGTGCCGGGGGTCTTCGTGTTCCAGTATTTGCCGGAGAAGGCCCGCTCGGTGCCCTTCTTGCGGGCCACCTCGAATTGCTCGGGCGTGAGCCGCTTCTTGTATTCCTCGTCGCTCTTCGGGAGGGCGTCGTCGGGCAGGCGGCCGGCGAGGGCCGGGTTTTCGTTTGGATCGGCGGCGGTCACGGGGAGGGCTCCGAGGAGGAGGCAGGCGAGGAGGGGGAAGAGGGTTGAGAGTGGTTTCATGGGTAGGGGGGCGTTGGGGCGTGGTAGAAAGCGTTTTTGACAGGCTGAAGCCTGTCCTACTTGGGAGACGTTTTGGGGTCGTAGGGGTGCGGTCGCTTCCGCACCACCACGGCCTTCACGATTTTATCCGGCGGCGCGCCTGTGGCCATTTCGCCTTCGGTTCGCGTCAGCTTCGGGAGCACGTCGAGGCCCTCGATCACGCGTCCAAAAACGGTGTGCTTGCCGTCGAGGTGCTCGGTCGGCCGAAACGTCAGAAAAAACTGCGAGCCGCCGGTGTTCGCGCCGGCATGGGCCATCGAGAGCGTGCCCAGAAAATGCTTCCGTGCTCCCGGCAGGCCCACCTCGCACTCGATCGCGTGGCCCGGGCCGCCACGGCCGGAGCCCGTCGGGTCGCCGCCCTGGGCCATGAAGCCGCCGATCACGCGGTGAAACGGCGTGCCGTCGTAGAAGCCCTTCTCCACGAGGCTGATGAAGTTGGCCACTGTGTTGGGCGCCTCGTTTTCGAAGAGCTCCACCAGGATGTCGCCCTTGCTCGTGGTGACCTTCACCCGCGGCAGGTCGTCGGCCTTGGCATCGGCGGCCCGTTTCGCCATCTCGTCCTTCACCTTCGGCCGCTCGTCCTCGATCGCCTGCTCGAGTTCGGCCACCTTCTGCTTTTGCATCCCGGCGGCAGCCGCCTTCTTGAGGTAGGCGCCGGCCGTGTCGAGATCGGAGAGCAGCATGGCCGCCGTCGCGCCCATCATCATGATGTCGCTGCTGGCTGCGCCGGCCTTGTCGAGCATGTTGGCGAGCGTGAGGGCCTTCTGGGGATCGTCGCTCTGCAGCGCCCCGGCCACGACGGCGCCGGTGATCTCGCGGGCGGCCTCGTTTGTGGGTTCGACCATGACGATCGCGAAGGCCGATGTCTCGAGCCGGTCGCTCGTCTCCTGGGCCTTCGCCTTTGTCGCCTCAAACTTCGCCTCGATCGCCTTCTTGTCGCTGCCGGGCTTTTGATATTCGGCCTGCAGGGCGGTGAGCTCCGCGACGAGTTCCTTCATCGCCTTGCTGGCGGCGGTAAACTCGGCCTTCGACTGGGCGGGGTCGAGCTTCGTCTCGACGACGGCCGGCTGGGCATGGGCGGCCGCAGCGGCGAAGAACAGGGAAACACCGATCGCCGCGCACCACACCGACCGATTCAGGCCGATTGTCATCGTTGGACTCCGGGGAGGAAAAGTTTGGGGTATTCTAGTGGGCTCCCCGAGTTGCCGCCTCATGAATCGTCCCAGCCGCCAAAACTCCAAGCCCGACGAGGCGGCCAGTGCCCCCCGGATCATCGGCGGCGAATTTCGCCACCGCCGGCTGGAGTTTAGCCCCGACCCCCGCACACGGCCGATGAAAGACCGGGTTCGCGAGTCGCTTTTCGATCTCATCGGCTACCGGGTGAAGGGCGCCCTGGCCTTGGATCTGTTTGCCGGCTCGGGGGCGATCGGCTTCGAGGCGATCAGCCGCGGCGCGGTTCGGGGGGTGTTTTGCGAGCGTCATTTCCCGACGGCCGACCTGATCGGCCGCTCTGCCAAACTGCTCGACATCGAAGACCGGCTGGAAGTGCGGCCGGGCGACGTTCTCCTCTGGACGAAGCGGATGCCGGAATTGCCGAAGACGATGCCCTGGGTGGTGTTTGTCTCCCCCCCGTGGGAGTTTTTCCAGTCGCGGATCGAGGAGATGATGGCGTTGGTGAAGACCGTGCAGCAGGCGGCCCCGCCGGGGAGCACGCTGGTGGTCGAGGGCGACACGGCGTTTGACCCGTCGGCATTGCCCGATCCGGAGGCCTGGGAGGTGCGGCCCGTCCCCCCAGCCGTGCTCTATTTACAGTTTAAGTAGGACAGGCTTCAGCCTGTCACCCCCCGTCTATTTCTTTCCAGCTTCAGCCTGTCACCCGGCTAGCTTCAGCCTGTCATGGAATTGACAGGCTGAAGCCTGTCCTACTTTCTCCACCGTTTGCTATTCTGACCTCTATGGATGTCATCAATCAGCGGGAGGCGGTTCCCTTCATCACGGCCGACGGCTCCACGATCCGCGAGCTGCTCGCCCATCGCAATTCCGCGATCCGCCAGCAGAGCCTTGCCGAGGCCCGGCTGGCCCCCGGACAATCCACCACGCCCCACCATCACAAGGTCACCGAGGAGATCTACTACATCCTCACCGGCTCCGCCGACATGACGCTCGCGGGCGACACCCGCCCCGTCGGTCCCGGCGACGCCATCGCGATCCCTCCAGGCATGAGCCACACGATCAAAAACACCGGCTCCGTGGAGCTGGTGTTTCTCTGCACGTGTGCCCCCGGCTACGAACCCACCGATACCTTCCTCGAGTAGGACAGGCTTTAGCCTGTCGTAATTCAAGCATGCCCGACCCGTTTTCCAACATCCTGATCTCCGAGGGCATCGTCAGCGCCGAGCAGCTCGCCGAGGCGCTGCAGCTGGCGCGATCCTCCGGCAAGAAGCTCCACGACGAGGTCGTGCGGCTCGGCTATGCCCCGGGCGACAAGGTGATGAAGGCCCTCGCCAAGGCCTTTCGCATCAAGCTCGTCGATCTGTCCACGCTCGAGGTCGATCCCTCCATCGTGGGCCTCCTGCCGGAGAGCGTGGCCCGTGAAAACACGATCTTCCCGCTCGCCGAGGAGGGCTCGTCGCTCCGTGTCGCCACGTGCGATCCCTCCGACATCGACACACAGGAAAAGCTCCGCTTTATCCTCAACCGCGAGGTGGAGCTGGCCCTGGCCCCCCGCGAGCAGATCGTCGAGGCGATCAACCGCTACTACGGCACGAGCGACGGCGAGAGCGCCGACTCGATGCTGCAGGAATTCACCGACACGGCGATCGACTTCACCGAAACCGCGGTCGAGCAGGCGGCCAACCAGTCGCAGGAGGAAACCTCCGACGCCCCGGTTGTGAAGCTGGTCAACCTGATCATCACCGAGGCCGTGGCCCTCCGCGCGAGCGACATCCACATCGAGCCCTTCGAAGACCGGGTGCGGATCCGCTACCGGATCGACGGCCGGCTGGTCGAGCGCGACAATCCCCCGCGCCGCCTCCTGGGGGCGATCCTCTCCCGCATCAAGATTCTTTCCAAGCTCGACATCGCCGAGCGCCGTCGCCCGCAGGACGGCCGCATCAAGCTCACGGCCGACGGCAAAGACTACGATCTCCGCGTGTCGGTGATGCCCACCAACCACGGCCAGACGGTCGTGATGCGGATTCTCGACAAAGACAACATCCGCGTCGGCATCCGCCAGCTGGGCCTCTCCGAGGGCGACTTCCGCCAGTTCAAAAACCTGATCCGTCGGCCCAACGGCATCATCCTGGTCACGGGCCCCACGGGCTCCGGCAAGACGACCACGCTCTACGCCTCGCTCAACGAGCTCAACCGCCCCGACACGAAGATCATCACCGCCGAGGATCCGGTCGAGTATTACCTCGCCGGCATCAATCAGGTGGAGGTGAAGCACCAGATCGGCCTCGACTTCGCTCGCGTCATCCGTTCGATGCTGCGGCAGGCCCCGAATGTGATTCTCGTGGGGGAGATGCGCGACACGGAAACGGCCCAGATGGGCATCCAGGCCTCGCTCACCGGCCACTTGGTATTTTCGACGCTGCACACCAACGACGCCCCCGGGGCGATCACCCGCATGATCGACATGGGGGTGCCGGCGTATCTCGTGGCCTCCAGCGTGATCGCCGTGATGGCCCAGCGGCTCGTCCGCGTCAATTGCACGAAGTGCAAACAGCCCTTCCAGCCGCTCGACACGCAGATCGAGGCGGCTGGTGTCACCCCGGAGATGCTCAAGGGGGCCACGTTCATGAAGGGCCGCGGCTGTGCCCACTGCCAGAAATCGGGCTACAAGGGCCGCCTCGGCATCTTCGAACTGATGGTCATGAACAGCAAAATCCGCGAACTGGCCTTCCAGGGGGCCCCGACCAACGAGATCCGCCGGGCGGCCGTGGGCAGCGGGATGAACGTGATGTTCAACGACGGCGTGCAGAAGGTTTTACGGGGAATCACGTCGTTCGACGAGGTTTTCCGGGTGAGCAAGCGGATGGAAGAGTAGGACGGGCTTCAGCCTGTCATGCCCGGCCGGAAAATTTCCCTCCGGCTGGCGTGACTTTTCTGCCGATCTTCCCCATAATGCATTGGTGCGATTGGCCGCTGTCAGGGGCTGGCCGGTCGCCAGGCGGCAACTTCAATCGTGGGCAGTATTTCTTTTTCCCCACGCGGTGCACCCAGCCTGTCGACGGCGGTTTTCGCAGCCGCTGTGCGCAACGTTTTGTGCACGGCAGAATATGATTTCCTTTGGAGGAAATCCCAATGAGCACGGCTGCCGTATCCCCCATGGCGACGCAGGTCGAGAAGCTACTGAAGGTGGCGCTCGACAATGGCGCCACCGAGCTGCGGCTTTCTGGCGGCGTTTCGCCAATGCTCCGCATCAACGACCAGATGCGGCCCCTGAAAACCAAGCCCATCCCGGCCGACGAGGTGGAGGCGATGGCCGCGGCGGTGATGCTGCCGCATGCCGATCCGGCGAAGTTTTCCTTCTCCAACAGCCTCGGCCGCTTTCAGGGCACGCTCGTCAACAACCAGGGCACAAAGGTGCTCGTGCTGCGGCCTGCGGAGGAGGAACCGGGCGAGCCGGAGCCCGAGCCGCAGTCGTTCACCGACGACAGCCCCCTGCAGCTCGATATTCAGCCTTCGGCGCAGGCCCATGCCCTGCCCGCGGTCGCCGGCGAAGACACGCAATTCCTGACGCCCCGCGTGGCCACCGGCACGGTGCTCATCGACAAGCTGCTCACAGCCGCCGTGAAAAACGGCGTCAGCGACATCCACATCACTACGGGCCTGCCGCCAGTGTTCCGGATCGACGGCCACATGAAGCCGCAGGCCACGAAGGTGCTCACGCCCGACGACACCAACGGCCTCATGAAGGCGATCACGCCCGAGCGGTGCCAGGCCGAACTGGCCGAGAAGGGGGGCTGCGACTTCGGCTTCGCCTTCGGCGACATGGCCCGTTTCCGCGTGAGCGTGTTTAAGCAGCGTGGCAGCGTGGCGATGGTCCTGCGGCAGATCCCCAACAAGATGCTCACGCCCGAGCAACTGGGCGTGCCCGAAATCTGCAAGAAGATGGCCACCCGGCCCCGCGGGCTGTTTCTCGTCACGGGCCCCACGGGCTCCGGCAAATCGACCACGCTGGCGAGCCTGATCAACTATCTCAACGAAAACTACGACCACCACATCATCACGATCGAAGACCCGATCGAGTTTTACCACCATTCGAAGAAGGCCACGGTCAACCAGCGGGAGATCGGCAGCGACGTGCCGAGCTTCTCCGAGGCCCTCCGCCGCGCCCTGCGTCAGGACCCCGACGTGATCCTCGTGGGTGAGCTTCGCGATCTCGAGACGATCGAGGCGGCGATCTCGGCCGCGGAAACCGGCCACGTGGTCTTCGGCACGCTCCACACAACCGGCGCCCAGGGCACGGTCAACCGCATCATCGACGCCTTCCCGACCAACCAGCAGGAGCAGGTGCGCACGCAGCTCTCGACGGCGATCATCGGGGTGGTCTCCCAGGCCCTCCTGCCGAAGATCGGCGGCGGCCGCGTGGCGGCCTACGAGATCCTGGTCTGCACGCCGGCCATCGGCAACCTGATCCGTGAAAACAAAACCTTCCGCATCAACTCGGCGATCCAGACCGGCGCGAAGCTCGGCATGCAATTGCTCGACGACCACCTCTTCAAGCTCTGGAGCGAGAAGAAGGTGACGGAGGCAGACGTGCTCGCCAAGTCGCAGAATCCCGACGAACTCACCGCCCGGATCGAAAACGCCAAACGCGGCATCTTCGAAGACAAAGAAAAGTAGGACAGGCTTCAGCCTGTCAAAACCACCCCCGCAACCCCATAACCTGCCCCACAACCATGGCCCTCAAACGTCTCGGACAAATCCTCATCGATCTCGGCCTCATCGACGAGCAGCAGCTCGCCGTGATGCTCGACGAGCAGTCGTCGCGGGGCGGCGAGCCGATCGGCAAGGTGGGCGTGTCGCTCGGCTTTTTCAGCGACGAGCAGCTCGGCGAGGCCCTGGCCGAGCAGTGGAGCACCACGTTCGTCACGCTCTACGACCGCGACATCCCGCTGGACGTGGTGCGGCTGATCAGCGAGCCGATGGCCCAGCTCTACCGGGTGATTCCGCTGTCGCTCGAGGGCAACCGGCTCACGATCGCCTCGGCCGATCCGCAGAAGATCCAGATCGCCGACGAATTGCGAACCTTCCTCGGCTACGACATCCACGTGGTCGTGGCCACGGAGCCCGAGATCCAGAAGACGATCGAGAAGCTCTTCTCGTCGGAGACGGAGAGCGTGGAATCGCTCGTCGACGACCTCGAGCACGATGGCGATCTCGCCGCCGCCGCGGCCAAGGCCGGCCGCGATGGTCCCACCGACCTCACGAGCATCGAGGCCCTGGCCGAGAGCGCCCCGGTTCGCAAGCTTTTGAACATGGTGCTCCTCCTGGCGATCCGCGACGGCGCCAGCGACATCCACTTCGAGCCCTTCGAGCACGAATTCCGGATCCGGCTCAAGGCCGACGGCGTGCTCCAGGAGATGGTGCCGCCCCCCAAGCATCTCGCCTTCGCGATCACGACCCGCATCAAAGTGATGGCGAATCTCGACATCGCCGAGCGGCGGATGCCGCAGGACGGCCGCATCGAGCTGAATGTCGGCGGCCATCCGGTCGATCTCCGCGTGTCGGTCCTGCCCACGCTCTTCGGCGAGAGCGTGGTGATGCGGGTGCTTGACCGCGGCGTGGTGTCGCTCGATCTCGACAAGCTCGGCATGGACGAAGCCATCAAGCGGAAGTTTCGCGAGGTGATGATCCGGCCCAACGGCATCATTCTCGTGACGGGCCCCACGGGCTCCGGCAAGACGACCACGCTCTATTCGGCCCTCTCGGAGCTCAACACGGTCGACGACAAGCTGATCACCACGGAAGACCCGATCGAATACGACATCGACGGCATCGTGCAGGTGCCGATTGACAACGAGCTCGGCAATTCCTTCGCCGCGATCCTCCGCGCGATCCTGCGGCAGGATCCCGACCGCATCCTGGTGGGCGAGATCCGCGATGTGGAAACGGCCGAGATCGCGGTGCAGGCCTCGCTCACCGGCCACATGGTGTTTTCCACGCTCCACACCAACGACGCCCCCTCCACGGTCACCCGGCTCCGCGACATGGGCGTGCCGCCATTTCTGATCACGGCCACGGTGGAGGCGATCCTGGCTCAGCGGCTCGTCCGCCGCATCTGCGCCAACTGCCGCGAGGAGATCTTCCCCGGCCCCGACGTGCTCGCCGATCTCGAGCTCACCACCGACCAGCTGGAGGGCAAGAAGTTTTACCGCGGCAAGGGCTGCGACAAGTGCAACCGCACCGGCTACAAGGGCCGCCTCGGCCTCTACGAATTCATGATCATGAACGACGACCTCCGCGACATGATCATGCGCAATGCCTCCACGGAAGACCTCCGCGAAAAGGCCCGTAGCCAGGGCATGATCACCCTCCGCGACTCCGGCATGCTCGGCATCTTCGGCGGCCTGACCACCGCCGACGAAGTCATCCGCGAAACCATCCTCGACGCCTAAAATACCTAAGTAGGACAGGCTTCAGCCTGTCAAAACCGCCCCCCACTCAAAACCGCCCCCCACTCAAAACCGCCCCCCACTCCAAACCGTCCTCCGTCACCACAATGCCCACCTACCTCTTCGAAGCCATCGACGCCGCGACCGGTCGTGAAATCAAAGACACGGTCGAAGCCCCCACCGAGGCCGAGGCCCAGGCCACGATCCGCGCCATGGGCTACATGGTGACGAAGCTCAAGGCCGGTAAGGCGAAAGCCAAGACCGCCGCGGGCGTGAAGAAAAAACCAGGCCGTACGTTCGCCATCGGCGGCGTCAAAACCAAAGACCTCACGCTCTTCACCCGCCAGCTCTCGATCCTGCAAGACGCCGGCCTGCCGATCCTGCGGAGCCTGAAGGTCTTGGCAGACATGCAGCAGCCCGGCCGGCTCAAGAATTCGCTCTTGGACGTCTGCGACGAGATCGAGGGCGGCACCACGCTGTCGGAGGCGATGTCGAAGAGCCCGAAGGCCTTTAACCGCCTCTATTGCAACATGATCCGGGCCGGCGAAGCGGGCGGTGCCTTGGAAGTGATCCTGCGGCGTCTGGCCGAGTTTATGGAGCGGAGCCAGTCGCTCAAGCGCAAGGTTAAAGGCGCGATGGTCTATCCGATCGTGGTGGTGAGCGTGGCCGTGGGCATCCTCACGTTCATCATGCTGAAGATCGTGCCCCAGTTCAAAAAGATCTTCGACGATTTCGGCAGCGAGCTGCCGCCGATGACGCAGATCCTGATCGACACCTCCAACTGGGTTGCCAACTACTGGTTTTTGATTCCGGCGATTCCCTTCGGCATCAATCTGGTGATCAAGGGCATCAAGATGATCCCGTACGGCCGCATGGGCTGGGATCTTTTCACGCTCAAGGCGCCGATCTTCGGCCAATTGGTCGAGAAAAACATCATGTCGCGGTCGACCCGCACTCTCGGCACTCTTCTCGCCAGCGGCGTGCCGATCCTCGAGGCCTTGAACATCACGAAGGAAACCTGCGGCAACATGATGTTCGAGAAGCTCTTCCAGAAGGTTTCCGACTCGATTCGCGATGGCAACGCGATCGCGAAGCCGTTGAAGGAGTTTTCGGTGCCGCCGTTCAACTTCGTGTCCTGGCTCTTCTGGACTGCGTTTTTCCCGGGAATCGGCGCCCTGCTCTATCTCACGAAATACAAAAAGCGGGTGGTGGACGACCTCGTGGTGAACATGGTCGACGTGGGCGAGGAGTCGGGCGAGCTCGACACGATGCTCTACAAGGTGTCTGACACCTACGATGAGGAGGTGGCCGTGCTCACGGAGAGCCTCACGAGCCTCATGGAACCCTTGCTCATCATCTTCTTAGGCGGTGCTGTGGGCTTCATCGTGATCGCCCTCTTCCTGCCGCTGATCAAACTCATTCAGGATCTGTCATGACGCCCGCCATCCATCGCCGTGGCTTCACGCTGACGGAGCTGCTGGTCGTCATCTCCATCATCCTTTTGCTGATGACGCTGCTGGGCGGCGCCGTCTCCGCCGCCCGCAATAGCGGCAAGATCAGCGCCACGCGGGCCACGATCGAAAAGCTAAGCCTGATCATTTCGCAGCAATACGCGACCTACGGCTCGCGCGCGATCGTTTCGGCAACGACTTCCACCCTGCGAGCAGCGGGTATTCGCCGTATAGTCACCGCCGATTTACCTGATAACTGGGATGACGTGTCTTTGATCGCGAGCGGAACGACCGTTTTGCCTGCGACATTGACGGCGGGCACGTTTCCCATTTCATCAGCGCAAAGGGCCTACGCCAGCATATGGAGTGGCCTCGGAAGCGGCACAGGCACGGTCGGCAACAGCTTTGGCGACGCGGAATGCCTGTTCATGATCGTGATGCGGAGCGGGCTTGCCGACTGTTTAGACTGCGGGGCTTTGCGGACCACGGATATCGGCGATCAGGATGGCGACGGCATGCCTGAGTTTCTCGACGCTTGGGGCAACCCAATTCGCTACGTGCTGTGGCCGACAGGACTGCAGTTGCCGCCTTCAAGCGGAAGCAACTTCTTCTCAAGCGATGTTCCTTTTTTAAGTACACCCAGCGGCAGAGTAATGCGACCGCTCATTTTTTCGGGAGGTCCGGATAAGACCAACTCAATCGCTGTCACCGATTCTGGACACCTTAGATCTGACTTGAATTGTGGCACCCAAAGCAGCGGTACGTTTGGCGGCCTGAACGGATCGCTGGACGCCCGCGCCGACAACATCACCAACTTCGACGCGGAGGCCAAGCAATGATCGCTCCGGCCGTCCGCAGAGGCTTCACTCTGGTCGAGTTGCTCGTGGTCACGGGCCTGTTCGCGGTGTTCTTCGGACTCATCGTGAACGGCCTGCGGCCCAACGCCAATTCTCAAGTCCGGCAACTCTCGCAGTCGCTCTCCTCGGCAATCCTTGCCGCACAAACCCAGGCCCTCGGCAAAGACACCGGCGCCGCCTTGATTCTCGACGTAACACCGGGAAGCGTGGGCACAAACACCGTTTTTAACGGCGATGTACATCCTTTCATTGTCGGAAATGTCACGAGCGGCATGCCGCCGGCTAATCTTTCGGTTTCCTCCACGACAGTCATACTCGCGCCGACCAATTGCGATACGTCGGAACTTGCGACGGGCTACAGAATCCGTTTCTCCGGCACTTCGCCCCAGTTTCCGCCGACCTCATGGATGGGGTTTTCGGGCCAAGGCACCGTGTCGCTCCGAACCACGGCGACCCAAAACATCAACAACGCTGTCTGGCCCTCGGCGCCCATCGGCTCGAGCCTCCAATTCGAAATTGCGCGGCTGCCGGTCAAATCGGGCCCAGCCGCCGATGTGACAAAGTTTGCCGCGATTGATCTTCGCTATAGCGGCATCGGCAACACGGTGACCGCCCCCTACGGCACGCTTGCCAACCAAGGCTCTATCGGAATCACATTGGACCGGACTGGGCGCCTCGACACCGTAATCCTCTACGGCCAGTCCCCGGTGGATCCTGTCAATCCGACCGCCCCGCTTTACTTGCTGATCGCCACCATTTCCGACATTGAGGCCAATGCGTCGCTCCAGTCGCAAACCTCGAGATGGCTGGCCATCGCCCCAATCACCGGCCGCGTCAGCATCGCTGCCAACGTTGCGGTCAGCGGAACGACACAAGGTGACATCACTAACGCCCGGCTCAATGCCAGGCAGGGCGTCACGGCAGGTGTGAAATGATCTCGTTCCATTGCGCACTAAAAACTGGCCCGCGTGCCGGCTTCTCCCTGCTTGAGGTACTGGTTGCCTGCGGCATCCTCGTGATCGGCCTGGCGAGCATCGCGGCCATTCTGCCAGCGGCTGGTTCCCGCCTGGGCGAAGCTTCTGCCCAAGATCGGGCCGCGGCCGCGGCGGCGGTCGCGATGTCCGAGATTCGGTGTCGCAACCTGGCCTCCAAGGACATGTTCCCGGGCGCGACTAGTGGAACGGCGCAGGCCATCGTTTTTGGCGAGACGCTGTCGTTGGCTGTGACGAACTCCGTGAACTCCCTCGGTTATGCGACGGGGATCGCTGCGACCGGCTCCGTATCCCCGGGGGCGGCCGTCCTCTCGGGAACGCTCTCGTTCGGCTCAGCTCCCATCCTTTCCGTCGCCAATACCGGAACGCTTGGAACCCGCATTCACAATAACACCGATCTCGACGTCCGCCGCGGCTACTTTCTCGAAGACGAAGTGCAGTATGGACCATCCGCAACGGGCGATTTACCGCTCAACTCGTTCGTCAGCGGTGTTCGCCAGTTCAACCGCGGCATTTGCTGGGGAGCAATCATCACGCCGATGCCTTGGGGCATAACGACCGGCAGCATGACCGCCGCGAAGGTCAGCGTTGCCGTTTTCAAAAAGCCTGGGACCGCCACCGCAATCACGCTCACGGCGGCCCCTAACCCCACTTCAGAGATTTTTGTAACCGGAAGCAATACCCCAGTCACGCTGCAAAGGTCGATTCTCAAGCCCTGCTCAATGCTGCTGGCCGTCAACGGAAATGCCGCACCACAGTGGCTCCCGATTCGCTCATCGTGGATTTTGACCGGCACGATGATCGGCACCTCGGGGACGTTTGCCGGCGTTGATACGGCCGCAACTCTTTCATCCGTTATCGGCCGAACGTGCGTGACCTTCGCCGGGACGGTGCCGCCACAGCTGATTTCGTCAGGGACGCTGCAAGTCATCGGCTTCGAAAACCTCCTCCTGGTAAACGAGCAAACGCTGCCCGTTCAGTAGAGACCTTAGCAATGAGCCACAAAGTCGCTTACCGCCGCCGCGGCATGCTTATGCTTATGGTGATGCTCATGCTGGCCCTGTTCATGGCCATCGGGGCGATGCTGCTGACGATCGCGGCCCGGGCCCGCGCCGCGGCGAGGGCGAATTTCGCCGCGACTCAACAATCGGCGTTGAGCGACGCCCCTCTTCGCGATGCCCTCGACGAGGCGCTCATGGCAACGCTGCGCGGGGCTATGACCGGCACCGACGGCTCCGTCCAGATCACCAGCGCGACTACTCATTTCCGTGAAAACCTGCTTGCTGATAAATACGGCCTCTCGATCACTGGATCAGGGGTGATCGCCACCGGCACTGGGAACACCGTCATGACACTGTCGCTGACGGGTACTGCGTTAACCAGTGGGACGGCCAGTCGACTCAATGGGCGAGTGCTGACGATCAAGCCCCGGCCCGGCGACGGCGACATGGCCAGCTACCGCATTCTCGGCGCCAGCGGCACCACAAGCCCGACGACGTGCTATGTCGCCCAGATGCCTTCTGTGGTGTCACGCCAACTTCCGACTGGAAGTTTTGAAGTGATTATCAACGGCCGCGAGTTCACGCCCGTCACAGGTACATCAACGAACGAATCCTACGATGCTTACGACAACGAGAACCTCTGGCTCGCCCAGCCGGTGATAACGATCGGTCAGGTCAGCGGCACATTTCCACGCATGTCATTCGTTGGCACCTCCGGAAGTGCCGCGGTCGACAACGACAACGACGGTGTTCTCGACGGGGTGTGGATTCCGTCAGCGATCACTTCCGGTTCTGCCACTCCGGCTCCCTATGTGATCCCGGACCAGCCTTCGCCCCTCGGCGGAACACTCCGCTTTCAGGTGTCCTATCTGATCCTCGATCTGGACGGCCGCATCAATGTAAATACTGCCGGCATCAGCGGCACGACCGGTGGCTCGTACGCGAGCACGTCAAACGCCACTCTCGGCATGGGCTATGGGCCCGCCGACGTCGATGTTTCTCTACTTTTCCCTCCAACATCCCCGGATCCGGCCGGCACGTCCACGTTCACTTCGGCTGGAACAGGTGTTTGGTCGTCGCTCGTTTTCGGCGGAGTTCCGTCGGTATCGGGCACCTTAGCGCCATCGCTGACCCAACGCCGGCCGCCACCTTTGTTGGGATCGATACAAGGACGCTACGGGCCAGACGGTAAGCCGGGTGTTGCAAATGTAAATGACGCTGACGCGTACCAAACCATCACCGGTACCGCTACGTATGCCGCGACCGTGACTGGTTCGAGTACAGTCGCCGACCTTCAGGGGCGGCTAAAAGTCTATATGGGGGGCTCCTCAGCGGCCCCGAAGCAGATTTTTTTCTCGCCTGTCGCCTGGAGCGCGGCAGCGGACATGCTCGACGACCCCTACGAATTGCGTCTCGACCAAGGCGCGTCGCGCTGGGGCGTTCCTCGGCGGCCATCTCCTGCCACGTCGAGCATTAGCGACGACAATCCGTTCACCTTAAGTGAGTTGGAGCGGGTCCTTCGGCCAAACGACGGCGACGCGATCCAGTTGCCCCAACGCCTGGCGGCGGGCGTGGGGGATTTCGCCCAACGCGCACGGATGCTGATAACGACTGACAGTTGGGATACGCCGGGGATTACTGGCGACACTGGCCGAACCCTCGAGGACTTTATCGCCGGACTGCCGCCGATGACACCCTCGCTATGGTCAACTGGCTCCACCAGCGTCTCTCCAGAAACTGCCGCTGGTCGTCAGTTCAACATCAATCGCCCCGTGCTATCCGGCACAAGTACGGCGGCCGTCGAGGATCAACAGGAATATTGCAAGGCTCTCTATTCGGTAGCCCGCGCACTTGGCGCTTCCGCGGCAAATGCAGCCCAATGGGCTACTAATGTTCTTGACTTCCGGGATGCAGATTCGGTGCTCACGAGATTCCAGTATGACACCAATCCTGGAAACGGCTGGCAGGCATCCGATTTTGCCACACAACCCGCATGGGGAATGGAGCGGCCAGAAGTCGTAATCAAATCGGGATCTTTCAACGCGACGACCGGAAATGTCGACGTCACACTTTTTCGGCCATATTCCCAAGTGGAACTTCAGATTGGTGCAGGATCGCCTACGAATATTGAGCCGATAGCCGCGGCGCTTGGTAACTCACCGTCGACATTGGTATTTCGCTCCACACCGGTGATTTGGCGGCTGAGACAGGAAGCCGGCCCCACGACCACGATCGCGGACGATTCGACGCTGGCAGTTGGCCAGCAACGCCTCGTGTCCTTCGCCGCCAGTGGGATAACGAAAGTTTTTCTCGAGCGGCTGGCGAACCCATCGCTCGCATTCGATGCGACTACTAACCCATATGTGCCAGTTGATGAAACGTCGCTGTCCGGAGCCGTTTTACTACCTTCCTGGTTTCACTGGCCAAATCGACCCTTCATAAGCCACGGTGAATTGCTCCTTGTGGGGGGCACGTACGCAAGTCGCGGCCCGTCGCCAAGTTCGTTGCCCCTCACGATACCGGGCATTCTCGACGCGACGTGCGTTCCCAGCCGGTTTGCAGGCAACTCCGTCACAATTTCCGGATCGACCTCAAATCTGAATCTGGTGGGCCTCGATCGCCTCGCGACCAATCAGTTATCCAAGTGGCGGGAACCCGGAAAAGTAAATGTGAACACGATCGTTTCCAGCACGAACCCCGCTGTCGACTTGGATGACGTTGTTTGGACTACGTTGATTAGCAGCACGAGTCCGGCAAATCCGTTCTCTACGACTCCAGCAAAGTCCATCGGATGGCTGCTGACTTCGACTCCCATCGTTACTGGAACGTTTGGAGACCTGCGGGATGACAACCCGTTTTTTACACGCGCACGCGCAATTCGGCTCGCAAACACCGCTACGGTCCGTTCTAACGTGTTCGCGATCTGGATCACCGTCAAGGTCACGGACGATTCACCGAACGCCCCCTCGCCCGTCACGAAACGTCTCTTCGCCATCATCGATCGCTCAATCCCCGTGGGTTTTAGCCCCAATCAAGACCTAAACGTCCGCGACACGATCAGGCTGAAACGCTACCTTGATTAGCCAACTGCCCCAAATGGATCGCCTACGACACATTCACCACACATGCAAGCGGGCAGGCTTCACGCTCGTGGAGCTTCTCGTAGCATCGACTATCGCGCTCGTTGTCATGGGCGCGGTCGCGAGCCTGTTTGGTGTTTTCAGCCGCGCGAGCACTAACAGCCAAGCAATCGTTGGCCTGAGCAGCCGCATGCGATCCACGGCCAACCGCTTGCGGCAGGATCTCGTGGGACTCACGGCGCCGCTGACTCCGCCCCTCAGCCGCGAGAGCGACGCCGGCTACTTCGAATTAATCGAAGGCCCATGGACCGATGCCTTTGACGGCTCTGGCAACCTGATCACCGGTTCTTCCACGACGGCCATTCTCGCCGACACCGACGACGTCTTGCTTTTCACGACCCGCTCTTCCACCGGGCCTTTTGAAGGAAACTACGCCGGCAACCAAATAGAATCTTCCACGGCGGAAGTAGCCTGGTTTTGCAGGCCCTCCACCACGCAGCCAGTTCCCGGACTGCAGTTGCAAACGCTTTATCGTCGGCAACTGCTCGTGGTCGGCTATGTCGGCGCACCGCCGTTTTACGTGGCTGGCTCGGGACCAAATAACCAGGTAGCCGGAACGATACCGGCCATCTATAGCACCTACGATATTTCCCTGCGAAGCGATCCCACGGTGTCGGGCGCCCTAGTGCCGAACACACTTGCCGATCTGACAAATCGGGAAAACCGCTTTTTCCACGGCCCTACATGGGCCGCCGCATTTCCTAGCACATTGACGAACCTGACGTTTGACGGCACAACCCGCGAGGGCGAAGACGTCGTACTGACGAACGTCATCGCCTTCGATGTACGGGTTTTCGACCCAGACGCCACTGCTCGAGTGAATGGCTCCACGGTCGTCTATCCAAACGAACAGACATATACGACCGCAACCGCCCTGCTGCCGGTCGGATTTACCGGCTGCTTCCTCGATCTCGGCTGCAGCACGGCTGCTGCAACGGTGCTCTCCGGCACCGGGAACTCGAAGTCGCGGCTGGCCAAAACAGGTATAGCCGGCACCGCCACGTACGACACTTGGAGCACGGCTTACGAGACCAATGGCATCGACGACGACGGCGATGCCATCGTTGACGATGCCACAAACGGCGTCGATAACGACGGTGACAACATCCCCGACGACGCCGATGAAACCGAGACAGCCCCGCCTTATTCCCGGCCGCTGCGAGCCATCGAAATTCGCATCCGCTGCTACGACCCGACGAGCCGAGAGATCCGCCAGACGACGGTGCGCCACACGTTCACCAATTAATCGCTAACATATTTGTTGTATTCTGATTCGAACTTCTGGAGGTTGATCATGCGTCGCCCGTCAACTAGCCCGCGAGGCTTCACACTCGTCGAATTGCTCGTCGTCATCGCCATTATCGGCGTCTTGATGGGGCTGCTTCTGCCCGCCGTCCAGAGCGCCCGCGAAGCCGGCCGCCGCGTGACTTGCACGAATAACCAGTATCAGATCGCGCTGGCGGCGAGC
>JAPLNR010000038.1 GCA_026401035.1 Planctomycetia bacterium
GAGTGCCATGCGGCGGTCGGCCCGCACGGCCCAGATGGCGGCGGCCGCGAGCACAGCCAGCAACACCAGCGCGACCGGCAGCGGCAGGTGCCGCACGGAGTAGAGCCCGTAGTCGGCGCAGAGGTTGAGTGGCAGTGCGATGAGCTGCGCGTAGAGCGCGAGGATGCGGGGCTCGATGAGCATCGCGGCGGCGAGCGATCCACCCGGGTAGGTGGGCTTGGCCTCGAAGATGGCCGACTGGGCCGGCTCGAGCAGAAACCGCGCCGCGAGAAAAGCCGCCGTGGCAACGGCCCCGCCGCCGATCGCGGCCTGCCAGAATCCCCGCGGTTCGTCGCGGCGAAAGAGCCACCAATAGATGGCCACGAGCAGCGGTGCCGCGAAGCCCGATTCCTTGCTGGCCACGGCAAGGAGGCAGCAGGCTATGCAGCCCACCGCCCGCCAGCGATCGCTCCCGATGGTTCGGGCGGCCGCCGTCGGATCATGCCGCATCGCGAGCAAAAGCGCCCCGAGGGAAAATGCCGTCGCGAGCAGGTCTTCGCGAAACGTCGGCTCGCAGACGGCCTCGGTCACCACCGGATGCACGGCAAATAAAACCGCCGCCAGCAACGCGGCTTGCTGCGTGGCAGTCCTCACGCCTCTCACGAGCCCGCTCACCACCCCCCACACCATCACCACATTCACCGCATGCAGGAGCACGCTCGTAAGGTGATAGCCAAACGGCTCCCTGCCCCACACTGCCGCATCGAGCATGAGCGATGCCAGCTGCACCGGCCGGTTGAAGTCGAGCACGTCCATTCCCAGCACGCCGAAGCTGAGCACCGGGAGCCAGTTTCGCGGATCGTGGATGAAGTCGCCCGTCACGATCTGCAGCCGGGCGTCGTAGACAAACTCCGCCGAGAGCGTCGGGAAAAACACGGCGAGCGTGATCGCCGCCAGAATCGCCGCCTGTTTCCATGGCTCGTGCACGATTGGCGAAAGCCCCGGGCAAACGTCAGGAAACTACGAGGCCACGAGGAAACGCCAGCCAGCAGCCATACTCCGCGATCAGCTTCTGGGCGGCTTCGCCGGAACGGTAGCCGAAAAACAGGATTCGCACGTCGTCCACGCCGGCGGCGGGCCGCACCCGGTCGGCGGTCGCGAGAAACTCACGGACCTCCGTTTCGGTGATGTTTGTCTTCACTTCGCAGAGCACGGCCACCGGCCGACCGTCGAACGTGCCCCGGCAGACGACGTCGATCTCGGATTCGTTTCCGACCGGCCCGATCGTTTCCGGGGCGGCCGACTCCAGGACGAATCCGAACTGTTGCTCGAGGAGCTCAGGAATTCGTTCCGCCGCATAACCGTCGAGGCGATCGTCGTAAGACACGCCAATCTTGGTGAGTTCGTCGCGAATCTCATCAAGAAGTCTTATGCACTCACGCATATTTTCCGTAGCCTCCACCAAAGGACTTTGAGGTGGCTTCTGGATTTTCGCGGGGCCGTCCATCTTTGGTACCCTCCAATAGGGAGTTTATAGCAGATAGTAGTGTGGCCTTCCGGTCGGGCGGTAATAGCGCGAGATGGATTCAGTCGTAGTAGGATTATTTCATGCGCGGAATCTCGAATGTTCCAAGGACGATCTTCCTCGACCGCGACGGCACGCTGATCGAAAACCGGCATTATCTGAGCTCGCCGGAGGGCGTTGCGCTCTTGCCGGGAGTGTGCGAGGCGCTTGCACGGGTGCGTGAGGCTGGGGCCAAGCTCTTCCTGTTCACGAATCAGTCGGGCGTTGGCCGTGGGTATTTCACGCTTGCCGACGTCGAGGGGGTGAACCGACGGATGATCGAGATGCTTGACCTCGGCGCCGACCTCTTCACGCAAATCTGCATCGCTCCCGAGCGACCCGACGAGCCACAGGTCTACCGCAAGCCGTCGCCGCGGTTCATCCAGGAGATGCTCGCGGAGCATGGGCTCGCCGCGGAGACCGCATGGATGGTGGGCGACTCGTCTTCCGACTGGGAGGCGGGGATCAATGCCGGCGTCCGCGCCGCGGCGATCGTGCCCGATCCAGCGGCTGAATTGGAGCGCGAACGACGTCTCGAACTCGGCGTCGATGCCTACGCGAGCCTGCTCGACTGGGCGTCGGCTGTTTTCGGGTGAGTGTCTGCGGCAGGCTCAAACCTGCAGCCGAGCGATCTCATCGACCACGTGCTTCGCGAACGGGATCGAACAGGTCCAGCCTGGCGACACGGCGTTGAGCACGTGCAGCGAGCGACCATCCCCTTCGAGCACGAAGTCCATCTCCAGCTTTTGCGTACGCATGTCGAGCAGTTGGGCGCGGATGCCGGACTTACCCCAGCGGCGATAATTCTCGACCTGCACGCCCTCCGCGAGCCGGCCGGCGAGCGATACGAGGTGGCCGCGGTTGTATTTGGCGAGTTCCTCGACGGCGAGCCGGCGAAACTCGAAGCCCGCGAAAAAGAGCAGGCCCAGCTGCAGCCGGGCTATTTCGGCTGCGTCGCGGAGGCTGAAGCCGCCAAGGCCGGCGTACTGTTCGCGCCAAAAGGCGGGGATCGCGGTCGGCCCGATCTTGGCATGGCCGTCGACGGTGACGGTGAAGTGGACGCCCAGAAACGGATTCCGCAGGTCGGGCACGGGGTAGATGTTGGTCCGCAGCGCCCCCGCTGGCTCGTCGCTGTAGAGATAGAGACCCTTGAAGGGCAGGATCGTGTAGTGCTCGGAGAAGCCGAACTGCCTTGCGATCCGATCGGCGTGGAGCCCGGCGCAGTTCACGACATAGCCCGCAGACCACGACCCGTGCGATGTCACGATCTCGCTACCATGCCGCCGCCGAAACGCGGTGCCGACCGCGAACTGCACTCCCTCCCGTTCCGCATCCTCTCGCATTGCGTCGAGCACTGCACCCGGGTCGGCCGTCGCGGTGTTCGGGGAAAAGATCGCCCGCTCGCAGGTTTTCACCCGAGGCTCGATCCGCTGCGCCTCGGCCTCCGTGATGCTCTCGAGCGTGACGCCATTGGCCGCACCCCGCCGCAGGAGTTCATCCATCTGCGGGTGGTCGGCCGCGGTGCGGGCCACGACGAGCTTGCCGCAGCGGTTGAGCGGCAGGCCGCGGGCCTCGCAGTAGGCCCGGAGGGCGGCGTTGCCGTCGCGGGTGAAGCGGGCCTTGAGCGAATCAGCCGTGTAGTAGAAGCCGGCGTGGAGCACGCCGGAGTTACGGCCGCTGGCGTGCCAGCCGCAGGCGGGCTCTTTTTCGAGCACGTGCACGCTGGCGTCGGGATGCCGGCGTTTAAGCTCCCGCGCGATCGAAATCCCGATGATGCCCGCTCCGACGACGAGGAAATCGGCGGATTGCATCGTAGCTCCCGGCCCTACTCTTTCTCGCTATCCGTGGAGCCGCCGTCCTTCTCGAGCACGACGCAGACGAGGTCGCCCGTGGCATTGCGAATCGGTGGCTTCGAGTAGCCCAGTTCGAGGAGCGCCTCCTCGAGCCCCTTGGCCCGATCGGGGAAGCCGTTGCGATTGATGTAGATCGCGGCGAAGCCGAGTTTCTTGAGTTCGTCGACCGCCCGGGCGAAGTTCGTGGTGTTGAACTGAATCCGCTGGGCCTCCTGATTGAGCGTCGCGCCCTGGAACATCAGCCCCTGTAAGGCCGGCTGCCACTTCTCGCGCTCGCGGCCCTTCATCGAGCCGAACGAGTAGCGGAGTTTCTTGCTGTAGAGGTAGGGCCGGAAATGGTCGTAGGACGGCACTCCGGGAATCGGCGACTCCGGGAACTCCATCACCGGCAGCTGAAACACCATAGCGGCCTCGGGCAGGGAAGCCTCCATCTTTTCGGTGAACTCGCGATCAGCCTCGACCTGCCGGGCAATCGTGGCCGTCTCGTCGGCCGTCGGGGCCCGCGGCACCTGATCCCAAAGGATGAGCAGACAGGCCGCCACCGCGCCGGCCGTCCAGAGGCTTTTCGTACCGGCGTTGGGATGCGTGGTCTCCGCCGCTTCCTGGAGCAATGACAACCGGCGGGCAGCCCAGAGGAGCGTGATCGCGAGGATCACGATGCTGTAGCGGCAACTCGTGCGAAACATCGTGAAGCCGAGGGCCCCGAGGATCGCGTTCAAGCCCCCGGTCGTGAACATGAGCACGATCCAGAGCACCCACCAGGCCTCGATCGGCACGTCTCGCTCGCGGCGGTCGATCATCGCCCGAACCGACGTGCCCACGAGCCAGAGGAGGCAGGCGAGGCCGACGATCCCCTGGTAGGAGGCCCCTTCGTCGAGGAGCGGCGCAACCTGCCGATGGGCCTTCGAGAACGCGGCCAGCGTTTCCGAGCGGTGGGTCACCGGCGGAATGAAAAGATCCTTGATCTTGAGGCCGTAGATCTCGAGCCATTTGTACTCGCGGACGAGTGCGCCTTCGTTCGGGCCGTTGACGAGCTTATACGTCCAGGTGTCAAAGTTCATGAGGGCAAAGGCGATCGCAGCTGCCCCGATCACGGCCAGGGCGGAGAGCAGCGCGGGCCGGGAGCGGTTGCGGATGTATTGGATCGCGCCGCCAAGGAGCGTTAGCTGGCAGAGAATGTTCGTGTAGTAGACGTTTTGCAGGCCAGCGAGAAAACCGATGCCGCAGACTTTCCACCAGCGGGGCGACTTCGGCTCGATACCGGGTTCGGTCGAAACCCAGCGCCAGACGAGTAGGAAGAGGGGTATGTGCCAGGCGTACGCGACGGTGACGTGGTGTGGCGACTGCGCGAATATGTAAGGAGCAATACCGAACGCCATCCCTCCCACTGCCGCCCACGCAGGCAGGCAGCCTGAAACGCGGGCCACCGTATAAAAGGTGATCGCAGCGAAACAATGCCCAAGGAGCAGGCCGATGTTCAGACCAGCAAACGGGCCACAAACTGTCGTGAGAGTTGCCAAGATCGCAGACAACAACTCTTCAATCCATGGCCAGTCATTCCAATTTGCATCGTAGGGAGCCCCCAGTTCGGCAATGCGTTTCCACGCGAATGGCACAGTCTGCCCGGCTGCACCGGCTTTGAGACTCGCGAAAGTCCAGAGAACATCTGCATGTTCGGGATTCTCGATATAGCGGCTTGGCCGCCTCCAGTCCGCAACTGACCAGGCACTATCTGCTCCGCAAAATGCAAGGAAGCATCCCACCACGAGGAACATTACCACTACGAGGTCGAGGGTAGACGGCAGTCCCATCGGCTGCCGTGCCGCACGGCTCATGTTTTGTGAAACAGACAACGAACTACCCTGATCAGCCATTCGATCAGCGGAAACATGTGCTTTTGTCCGTCTCACGGCGACATCGACCTTCCCACAGAGGTGGTTTTGAGCAGACGTGAATATACCGGCAATTAGAATCGTTATCAGAGCGTCGGCGACAGTTCTGTTCCAGGGAATCCGCCTGCTGGGCGGCCGGAAAGGCGGGCGACAACAGTGAGCAGCGTATCAGGACGCCACGTAAAGGCTGGATTGCAGCCGCTCTCGCACTCTCTCATCGGACATGTCGTGTTCTCTCAACGCCTGCTGGTGGCTACCGCTTGTATGCGTGAACTCAGCCATCAGTGAGATGGATGTGATTTTTGCCAGAGCATGCCCTTCCTGACGCAGGAGTTCACGCTGCTCGACGAGTGCGCTCCACAAGCCCCCCGTACGGCAATGCTCCTCAACCACGACAACGTGCCTTGATGGATCAATGAGGGAAACCAAGCCTGTCGGGAATGGTTTAATTCGTGGAACAGACAAGCATGCCACGTCATGAGATCGGCACCACTCAGTGCAAACACTGACCGTTGAGCCGGTGCTGACCACTATCGCATCACCTGCGCGAAGATCTTGCCGCGCCGTGAAAACCGGTTCGGTACCGCAGGGCGAGACATCATGCACAGTGGGCCTGTCAGCTTTTCCGAGCCGTATATAGCTTGGCACATCAGACCGGCGCGCCTCATTCCAGCACGCTACGAGTTCGTGCTCGTCGCACGGCGAATAAATCGAAATGTTGGGAAGTGCTCGCAGGCAGGCGATATCCTCGCCGCACTGATGAGAAACTCCCAGTGTCGAATAAACCAAGCCAGCGCCGTCGCCAAGCAGAATGACCGGCAATTTGGAAAAACAGAGATCAAGTTTTATTTGCTCAAGTACCCGCATCGGGACGAATGCGGCGAGACCATAAACACAAGGACGAAACCCCGTTCGAACAAGCCCGGCGGCGAGGCCGATCATGTTCTGCTCAGCCACGCCTACATTTACGAAGCGAGACGGGCGCTCCCTGCGCAGGTTGTCAAAAAGCGCGTAGCCATGATCTCCGGAAAGGACCAAGAACTGCTCGTCTTCAATGGCCGCACTGACCAGTAATTCGGAAAGCCGTTCACGCATTGCCTAACTCCGCGACGGCCTTGCTGTAGATCTCTTCCGTGAGACGTCTGTAGTGCCAGCTGTTGTCTCCTGCCATGAACGACACTCCGTGCCCTTTGGTCGTTCTCGCGACGAGAACCGCCGGCTGGCCGGATCGAGACAGGAGCTGCTCGAAGGCCCCTTCCAACAGGGCGACATCGTGGCCGTAGCACTCGACGGCATTCCAGCCAAAAGATTGAAACTTGGCCAGCAGGGGCTCAAGTCCAAGGACGTCTTCAGTTCGCCCCATAGCCTGAAACTGATTCGCATCAACGATCACCGTCAGATTGTCCAGGTTATGGTGCGCGGCGAATAGTAGCGACTCCCACATCGACCCCTCGTTCATCTCCCCATCGCCGACAATGCAATAGACACGCTGACTTCGCTCCTTGCGTTTCAGTCCGTAGGCGATGCCGGTCGCAATCGGCAATCCGTGTCCCAGTGAACCGCTCGTCACTTCGCATCCCGGAACGTCAGATTCGCACAGCCCTCGCAGCAGCGTTCCGTCCTGAAAATAATTATCGAGGTCGCGATCGCCAAGCCATCCCAGTTCATAGAAGGATGCGTACATGGCCATGACGCCGTGTCCCTTGGAAAGCACTAAATAGTCTCTATCGCTCGCATTCGGGTTTGAGCGATCGAAACGAAGAAGGCGAGAGTAGAGGACGGAGAAGATCTCGATCAGCGAGAACGCACATGCCACATGAACAGACTGCCCCTGAAATGCCATTCGAAGCACATGCTTTCGCAAGACTTTGGGGTCAAAGCATGGGGTCCTAAGGCAGCTTATTGACGGGCCTGAATTCATAGATCTTTACGGATTCGGTGTCGTGTTCGTTGAATCCACCCGAGCCGCTTCGCCTTGGACGTGCCCGCTTTCACCATTCAGGACCCTGTCACCTTGGAGCCGTTGGCTTTCTACGACGATTGGACGGTGCCGCACCTGGGTGAGAACGGCGCCGACATACTCGCCGACAAGGCCAATCAAGAAGATCTGTACAGATGCGAGAAAGAAGATGCTGATCACCGCCGGAGCGTATCCGGCAGGAATATAGGGCCAGAAGCACAGCTTCAAGCCCAGAAAGACAACTGCCATGAGCATGGCCAATGCGCTGAGCGAAAAACCAGCGATCGTCGCCATCCGAAGCGGCGCCCTCGAATGACTGGTGATGCCAAGCATTGCCATATCGAAGAGCGTAAAAAAATTATTCTTCGTAATCCCACGTTTTCGCAGGGGCTGATCGTACTGAATGAGGGAAATTGGCAGGCCCAATTCGCAGATGAGCCCGCGAAGGTAGGGATAGGAGTCGTGGCAGCTTCGGAGCAACTCAAGGACCCGCCTGTCATACAGTCCAAATCCGGTCACATGCTCCAAGAGTGGAACATCCGCGATCGCTTTCACGCCTCGGTAGTACAGGCTGCGCAGTGCCCAGAAGAGCGGTGACTCCTCGCTCGATCGTTTTTGGCCGACCACCGCGCTTGCGCCATTACGCCAGGCTTCGAGGAACCTCGGGATCAGTTCCGGTGGATCCTGAAGGTCCGTGCACATCAGAATCGCGCAGTCTCCTTCCGACTCCATCAGCCCGTGGAAGGGCGAACGGATGTGGCCGAAGTTGCGGGCGTTGACGATCAGTTTCACCCGCGGGTCGCGGTCGACCAAAGCCTTGATTTTCGCAACCGTGCCATCGGTCGAAGCGTTGTCGATGAAAAGCATTTCGACCGCGTATTGCGGCAGGTCTTCGAAGACTTTTACAAGCCTTTCGTAGAGCTCATCGACATTGCCCTCTTCGTTGTAGCAGGGGAGCACGAGACCGATGTGATGACCTCGATGGAGAGGCTCCGCCGCGTTATGCAAGGATGTCAGCGGGACAAGGTCGGGGTGACTGTGAAAGAAGGGGGGTTTCATGTGCTCGATGCTACCCTCAAGGCCGTCTTCTCGGCCAGCGAAGCGTCTGGCATTTTCAAACCTACTTGGAGTGGCTAACGCCCCCGACGCTCGGACAGCCGAATGCCGTAAGTCGCCCGGGGCGTTGTGGACGGCCGTCAGGCCCGTGAGCTCACGAGCTCTTCGACAACATTCCCTTACGTGGTTAGATCAAGGAAAAATCGTAATCTCGCACTAGCCGGACACTAAGAGAATGGGCTGTGCAAGGGGATCCAGCGTAGAGAACGCGACTGCTTCGGCTGCGAGATCGCTAGCTGAGAATGATCGCTCTTCCGGCTAGTTGTCCAATCAGCATCTCTTCAATTGCAATATTGATGTCTAACAACGAGTATCTCTTCCCAATGAGAATTTCAAGCGACAACTTCCCATCGAGGCACAGTCGCGTGTATCGCGGGATATCGATCTCCGGTCGGCACTCGCCACCGTGCGAGCCGACAAGCCGCTTCTCGAAGTGGAGCGGAAGCGTGGAGATCGCGGCGACGCTGTCCTTTGGCGGCACGCCGACGAGCACCGTCCGGCCCCGTGGGCCGGTGAGCCGGCTTGCCAAGGCGATCACGTCGACGTTGCCAGTGTTGTCGACCGCCACGTCGACGCCGTCGCTACCCACGACCTGCTTAATTTTCTCGGCGGCATCGGCTTTCGCCGAGTTGATCGTGTGCGTGGCGCCGAGCGACCGCGCGAGCTTGAGCCGGTTGTCGAAGAGATCAATGGCAATGATCGGGTTGGCTCCGGCGAGGGCCGCTCCCTGCACGATGTTGAGCCCGATGCCCCCCGCGCCAAAAACTGCGATCGACTGGCCAATCGCCAGTTGTGCGTTGTTGTTGACGACGCCGAAGCCCGTCGTGACGGCGCAGCCAAAAAGAGCAGCAATCTCGGGATCGAAGTCGGTCGGGATGGCAGTGACACGGTTCTCCGAGACAATGGCGTACTCGTTGAACGTGGTCACCCAGCCGGCGTTGACTTTTCCAATCCGCGACTCATAGACCGGCGTTACCGATTCAAGTCCCGCCCCCTTCCGCCAGTGGAGCACGACGCGGTCGCCGGGCTTCACTGTGCGGACGCCCTCCCCCACCTCCAGCACCTCGCCGCAGCCCTCGTGGCCAAGCAGATGGGGCAGAAACCTATCGGGCCCCTTCACGCCGTTGATTTCGCCGATTTGCGAGCCGCAGATGCCGCTTGTGAGCACCTTCACGAGCACCTGGCCGAGCTTGGGCGAGGGGACCTCGATCTCCTCGATGACGAGGGGTTTTCTTTGCTCGACGAGAATGGCGGCGAGGGATTTCATGATGGGGCCGGTGTCACTCGAAATAGATGAACGAATGGTCGCCGGTGTAGCCGGCGTGGGCAAGCCACCACTCCCATTCCTTGGGGGTGCAGAACATCTCGCACGTGAACTGCCAATAGAGCAGGTTCACCTTCTCCTCCTCGGTCCGCCAAGATTCCACGCAGATGTATTTATGCCGCCGGCCCACTCGCTCGATTTCCTTGAGCGCGTCGAAGAGGTCGTAGCAGTAGAGGTTGTGGAGCGTGTTGAGCGAGATGACGAGATCGAAGCTCTTGTCAGGGAACGGTAGCTTCGCCGCGCTCGCCTCCCGGAGAAACGGTTTTACCTCTTCCTTGGCGTGTTCGAGTGCATAGCTGGAGATGTCGATGCCAACCACCTCCACACCCGGGCGGGCCTGCGTGAAGTCGTACAGCAAGAAACCCTTGCCGCAGCCGACATCGAGAATCCGGTCACCCGGCTTGATCCCATAATGGGCAACCATCGCGTCGGCCACCTTTCGCCAGCGGCCGTCGTAGTTGTAGCCGCCGTAGCCGGTCCGCCGGTCGCCGTCCCAGTAGTCCTTGCCCCACTGCTTGCCGAGCTTCGCCGCCTCGGCCTTGGAAAACTCCGTCACCCGAGCGACATAGTCGCGCTTCGTGGCCTTGTGGATCGTGGAGAGAAAATCGATGTATGCCATGGTGTATATGCAGTGTTAGTCAGACTTCCAGTCGTGCGAGTGCGGTCTCCACCTTTTGCAACTGGATCATCTGCCGATGCTCAAGGCTTTCGTCCGTGCGGGCGAAGGCCCGCCGCGTGTCCCCCACCGGCAGGAACTCATTCAGCATAATGCAGCACCACTTGAGTTCGTAAACGGGCAGAAGGAGGGCCACGCGGTCGCAAATGATGTCGGCCCCGGGTGCCAGGCCGGCGACCGCCCGCAGGAACGATTCGAAATACTCCCGCGGCACCGGCACGGCCGGCTGGCAGAAGAAGTCGCAGACGGTCTTGGCGGGGTCGTCCCAGCCTGCGTATTCGAAGTCGATGAACCGCAGGCCGGCGTCGGTCGCAATGCAGTTGTGGAAGCCGAAGTCGGAGGAGCTGATCACGTGGGCCGCGGCCGGCAGCGGTGAATCGAGAGGCGCTCCGATGGCCCGTCCGCAGCCAAGGACCGCCGACCGGGCCCGCTCCCAGAGGGGCCGCAGCCGCTCGGCGACGATTGTGGCCGCCTGTCGATGTAGATCCGACTCGGGCTCGATCCGGTCGAGCCTGGCGATCCTCCGGTCGACGCAGGCAAGATGCTCGGCCAGCGAAAAGCACGCCTCGGAAGCGATGGGCAGGTCTGCTGCCCCGGGGTCGTGCCGGTGGTGATGGACGGCCGTAAAGAAGGCCGCCGCCTCCTCGACGTGAGCTGCCGTCACCTCTCCGGGGGTGAGCTTGCGGCCGGGAATGAACTCGTAAAGGGCGAGCCCGGCGTTACGATCGCAGGCCAGCGGCTGCGGGAGAGCGCGAACGCCCATGCCCCACGCGAACCGGCAGAAGGCCTGCTCGCCGCCGAGGCGGTCCCGCGGGTCGGAGGGATGCTGGAAGTATTCCTTGAGGAGGACTGGGCCCGCGGCCGTCTCGACGCGATAGACGCGGTTGTTGCCACCGCCGGCGAGCCGTTCGATTGCCGTGGGCGGGGAGAGCCCGGCCGCGGTGCAGAGGCCGGAAATGGATGAAGCAGTAATCGCGTCAGCGCGAGGGCCGTGTCCACTCACTTCCGCGAGCGGCTTTTGGGGGATGAGGGTTGGCTGGCCTTTGGCCACGGGAAGTATTTCCGCGATCTGATGCCAAGATGGAACCACTTCGACACCGGAACCTGAGCCGTGCTGTCCTTGCGGGTCGAAGAGGATTCGGCGGACATCCCTCGGAAAGAGCGGATGCGTGAGCAGCTCGGGCAGGTCGTCGATGAAGTGCGTGCAGCCCAGCTCGGCGACCCGTGCCAGCTTTGCCTCCTTCGTCTCCTCGAAGAACACTCGCTCCATGGGCAGGCCGAGGCCTTCCGCATCGTGAAACCCGTGGCGTGCGAGCCAGTCGCGGGCGGCGGCGTGCAGATCGTGCCGCTCGCCCAGGTACGGAAACCGCGTACGGTGGCTAATAATCGCCACGGGCAGGCTGGCCGCGCGGCAGGCCGCGAAGAACTCGACCACCCCAGAAAACGGCGGCGCATCCATCATCCGCGGGCCGTAGATGATTCCCTGCAGCTCAGTCCAACGGCCTTCGGCTCCGGCCGCTCGGAGATAGTCCCGGATCGCGGTCTTCGACGTCGCAGCTTCCGGCGGCACGAGTCCCTGCTCGACGGCAACCCGGCCGAAGACCTCGTCGTAGCAGACGATCGTATTGTCGAAGTCGATGCCGATCACCGGGCTGCCTGATAGCGGGCCGCGATCCGCTCGGCCACGGCCGGTGCCGTCAGGCCGCACCGCTCCCGCATCCACTGCTGGCTCCCGGCCTCGGAGATGAATGCATCGGGCGTGCCGATCGCCTCGAGCATGCCCCGCCGCGGGCCGCTCCGGGCAAGCCACTCAGCGACGGCGCTGCCGAGGCCGCCGATGACGCTGTGCTCCTCGACGACTGCCACGACAGGGAATCGGTTAAAACTTTCGGCAAGCAGCCGCTCGTCGAGCGGCTTCACTGTCTGCATGCTCACCACGCGGGCCGCGATGCCCTGCGCGGCGAGGAGTTTGGCCGCCTCGAGGGCCACGGCCGTCATCGTGCCCATGCCGAGGAGGCACACATCGGTCCCGTCGCGCATCACGAGTCCGCGACCAATCTCGAACCGTGGTGGCTTTTCGTGGATCACCGGCTCTCCCTTCTTGCCGAGCCGGATGTAGACCGGCCCGGGGCAGGAGAGCGCCGCCTCGATCGCCGGCCCGACCTCCATCGCGTCGGCCGGGCAGAGGATCGTGAGGTTGGGGAAGCAGCGGAGGATGCCGATATCTTCACAGGAGTGGTGCGTAGGGCCGAGCGACGCGTAGGAGAGGCCGCTGCCAGTGCCGACGATCACGACCGGCACATTGTGGTAGCAGATGTCGACGCGGATCTGCTCAATCACGCGGGTCGTGGCGAAAGGCGTGATCGTGTAGGTAAATGGCCGGAGGCCAGAGAGCGCGAGGCCGGCCGCCATGCCCGTCATGTTCGCCTCGGCGACCCCGCAGTTGTAGAACCGCGTCGGAAACCTCTCCCGATACTTGTCGAAGAGCCGGTTCCCGATGTCGCCCGAGAGCAGCACGAGCCGCTCGTCTTTGGCGGCGAGGTCGGTGATCGAAGCGGCGAAGGCGTTTCTCATGCCCGCACCTCCGGCTGGCCGAGTTCCACCCGGGCCTTCCGCACCTCTTCCGCGGTCGGAATCCGGTAGTGCCAGTTGTTGTCGTCCTCCATGAACGACACCCCCTTTCCCTTCACCGTGTGGCAGATGATGGCCCGCGGTCGGCCGGACCCATCTGGCCGCTTGTCGAGCGCTGCCAGCAGGGCGTCGAAATCGTGCCCATCGACCTCGCACGCATCCCAGCCGAAGGCCCGCCATTTCTCGGCCAGCGGAGCCAGCGCCATGATCTCGTCACTGCGGCCCGTCGCCTGCCACTTGTTGTAGTCGATCATCACGGTCACGCTATCGAGCTTCTGGGCCGGAGCAAACATTGCCGCCTCCCACACCGAGCCCTCCTCGCACTCGCCGTCGCTCATGAGCACGAGGCAGCGGGAAGGCCGCCCCTCGATCCGGGCAGCGAGCGCCATCCCGAGGGCCAGCGGCAGCCCATGGCCGAGGGAACCAGTCGCCGCCTCGATGCCCGGCACGCACTGCAGGCCAGGGTGCTCTGGAAGCACTGCTCCGTCCTCGTTGTAGGTCTCCAGGAGCGCGGGGTCGAAGAAGCCACGCTCGGCAAGCGTCACGTAGAGCGCGGTCGCAGCATGGCCCTTCGAGAGGATAAACCGGTCGCGGTTTGGATCGAGCGGGTTACTTGGATCGATCCGCAACGCGGCCCAATACGCGGCCACGATCATGTCGATGCAGGAGAGCGACGAGCCGAGGTGCGGCGTCTCGGCGACGTGCGACATCTCCACGACCCGGGCGCGGATTTTTTTCGAGATTGCGGCGAGGACGGCGGTGGGTGTCATGGCTTGTGCACGTAGTCGGCCGGCACGTGGCGGAGTCGGTCGAGGTTTTTCTTCAGCCAGTCGATCGTTTCACGGATCACGTCCGCGACGGAAAGTTTTGGCTCCCAGCCAAACTCCGTGCGGGCCTTCGTACAGTCGAGCAGGTAGGCGGGATCCTGGGCAAGCCGCGGGGGCGTCGTCTCGACGGAGTCCTCGAACCGCACCCCGAGTTGCCGGCAGATCTCCTCGACCACCGCACGAATTGTCTGATTTTTGTCGGTGGCGAGGTGGTAGACGTCCCCGGGATTCCCCCGACGGGCCACGTCGAGCGTGCCCTCGGCCACGTCCCGCATGTGGATGAACGACCGCACGCTCGTGCCGCCCCCGTCGAGCCGCAGCTTCTGGCCCGTGAGAATGCAGTACACGGTCCGCGAAATGATCCTGTAGAGCGGCTGTCCCGGCCCGCAGACATTGGCCGCCCGCGTGAATGCAACGGGAAAGCTGAAAGCTTTCTTGTAGGCCAACAGGTTCATATCGCAGGCAGCCTTCGACACGGCGTAGGGCGTGCTGGGGTTGAACGGGGCCGTCTCTTGCACGAGGCCGCTCGTGCTGCCGTAGACCTCGGGGGTGGAGATCTGCACGAACTTCTTCAGAAAGTCCACGCGACGCAGCCGGTCGACGAGCCGGGCCGTCGCCACGACATTGGTCTGGTACCAATGGTCGGGGTTGTCCCAACTCTGCGCCACCATGCTCTGGGCCGCGAAGTTCACGACATATTCAGCGCGGGTCGCACGGATCACTTCCTCGATCTGGTCAAGGTCCCGATTGAAATCAAGGGCGTGGAACGCAAGGCGGTCGTGCGGCGCCCACTTGTAGGGGAGCAAGGCTTCGTCAGGCTCGGGTGAGCGGCTGATGCCGATCACGTTCGCGCCATGGGCCAGCGCGGTGGCGACGAATGTCGCTCCAGAGAAGGAGTTACTGCCGAGGACGACGAAGGTTTCGGTATTCATTGTAGAAAAAAGGGGACGGGCACCTTTTGCTTCGCAAAACGAGCCAGTCCCCAAGGTTTACTTGAGCTGGACGGCCTTCATCATCTTGATGTTTGAATACCGGATGTCGGTCATCGAGTCGGTGAGTTTGCCGGCCTTGAAGGCCTTGATGAGGTCGCGGGCCCCGTCTTCGATCGTGCGCTTTGGCACGAAGCCGAGTTCGCGTTGGATCTTGTCGGAGTTGATACGGTAGGAGCGGATGTCGTCGGAGGGCGTGGTCACGATCTCGATATCCCCCTTCTCCGGCATTTCCCGCCGCACGACGTCGCGGATCACGGCCGCCGTCTCGGCGACCGTGTAGTTCTGATATCCGGCATTGAAGATTTTCCCTGCGATCTTCTCGTCGGGCACCGTGAGCAAGAGGCAGTAAAGGTCGACCATGTCGTGCATATGCAGGTTGGGCCGCATCTGCACGCCGCCGAAGACGGTGATCCTGCCGTTGTTCACAGCATGGTTTGTCAGGATGTTTACCGTCAGATCGAGCCGCTGCCGCGGGGAATAACCGCAGATCGTGGCCGGCCGGATGGCGACCGTCGTAAAGGTCGGACACTGCTCGGCGAAGAGCACCGGCTCGCACAGCGCCTTGTATTTGTTGTACAGCGAGACGGGTACAAGCGGGTGGTCTTCGGTCACCTGTGGCGAGTCGCTCACGCCGTAAACGCTGCCCGAGGAGGCGAAGACAAACCGCCGCACTCCAGCGTCCTTGCTGATCTTTACGCAGGGGGCAAACGAGTCATAGTTCACCGACTGGCTCAAGGCCGGATCCAGCTCCACGCTCGGGTCGTTGGAAATGCAGGCCAGATGAATGACGGCGTCGCAGCCCTCGACCGTTTGCCGCACCGCGGCCTGGTCGCGCACGTCGCCCTTGATCACGGTAAGCCTAGGATTCGAGTGGACGGCGGCGAGCGGTTCCTCGCCATAGATAAAGAGGTCGAGGACGACCACCTCGTAGCCCTCGTCGAGCAGCCTACGTACGAGCACCGCGCCCACGTAGCCCGCCCCGCCGATCACCGCAACTTTTGGAAACATCGTGCCACTCATGTCAGTTGTCCATCCGCCATCAGAATAAGATCCATCCACCAGTGGAGTGCGGCCGCATGGGCGGTTTCCGCGAGCCCGTAGGTTTCCGCCGCTACGTAGAGATTGAGGTCGCCGCGTGCCCGGAGCACGTTGGCGGCATTCTTGGCGGTGAGTGTGACGACGGCGATGCCGAGTTCATCCGCCACATCGACGGCCGCCAGGATGTTCGGGGATTGGCCCGAGGAACTGATCGCAACGACCATGTCGC
This sequence comes from Planctomycetia bacterium, assembly GCA_026401035.1. Lineage (GTDB taxonomy): Bacteria > Planctomycetota > Planctomycetia > Pirellulales > UBA1268 > RGVT01. The sequence goes on from JAPLNR010000038.1 coordinate 16,082, forward strand.
CCCGTTGGCCGCGACGGCGCAAGGGCTCGGCAAAGACGTGCTCGTAGCCCATGTCGTTGGAGATCGCCGTGATCAGCGAAAGGTCGGAGAAGACCTGTGTGTGCAGGCGGGCGTTCTTTGCCAGGTCGGCGGCGAAGTGGCTGGCCATTGAGGCGCTGGCGCCGTTGCCAATCATGTAAACCGTCTGCCGCCGGTCGCGAAGCCGCAGCGTCACGTCCAACCATTCGGCGAACCCGGCGTCCGCATCGACCGCCGTGCCGTCACGATGTGTGAATGCGAGCCCGTTGAGCAGCCAGGTAAGACTCTGAACGTGCTGTTGCCAGACCTGCACTGCGACGCGTCCGCTGCATGACCGAGGATTAGGAACACCCCACAACAGTCTACTTTAAGAGTGACTCAATCTGCTTGAGGTACGCCACGCGGTCGATCGGCTCGCGGTTGGCGACGGTGGCCACGGCCAGGGCGCCGGCGGCATTGCCGGCAAAACCGACCATTTCCATGGGGGCTCCCTGGGCAGCGAGGAGGGCCGAAACCGAGAGGAAGGCATCGCCAGCCCCGATCCGATCGACCACCTTGCCGGCGACCGCCGGCACCTCAAACGGTCCCTCGCCCGGTCCAAGGCACAGGCAGCCGCTCCGACCGTTCGTCACTGCAAGCCGCTTACACTGGAGCGTGTCGAAGATTTGCGGGGCAAGATCGCGGATATCGCCGTGGCGGTCTCGTGACTCGATCCGGATCTCGTTCAGCGTCGCCGTCATGTAGTCCACGTGCTTGTACCGCGAGAGCGCGTGGTGGCCGAGGTTGCCGGCGTTGCACTGGGCGTTGACGGCAAGAAATTTGGACCGCTCGCGAATGATCCGACGGGCCCGCTCGGTAAGCATCGAGTGGCCGAAGTCGATGACGATCACGAGATCATAGTTTGGAACGTGCTCCATGAGCACCTGGCACACGTCCTCGTCCTCGGCGGGCGAGAGCGGCGCGTCGTTGAACTCGTAAATCTCGAGCAGCTTGAGAAAGAAGTAGTTTTCGACGATACGCCGCTTGACGATTGTCGGGGAGTTGGGACGGTGAACGAACAGCCGGCGGATATTCGGCCGCAGCTTGCCATCGATGAATGCCTCGTGGGAGTTGTCCGTCCCGAGTTGACCGATCACGGCCACCTCGTCGCAGAAACTCGCCACATGATTCGCCGCCGCGAGGATTCCCCCGGCGAATTTCTCGTTCGAGAGCCGCTTCACGACCATCGTCGGCTCTTTGGACGACTTGCCTATGGCGTCGCAATACATGTATTCGTCGATGATCGGCTCGCCGATGAGCAAGACCTTCAGTTTGTGGGCCCGCTGGAAGTGGTCGATGATTCGGTCGGCGGGATAACGCTTCGCAAAGTCAGCAAGGTAGGAGTGAACCTCCTGTGGCAGGATTCCGATGTGCCGATTGATGAGAGCGGTTGAGCTGAACGTCGCCCCGCTCGTGAATGCAAGCCGGCCCCCGACGGAACGCACCGCATTCTCCTCCGCCACGATTCCACCGGTCAGATCCGCAGCGGCGTTCTTGTAGTCAGGGCCCTTCGCGTAGATATCGGGCTTCAGAGCCTGGATCGCCTCTACAGCCGTGGGCGTCGGATTGATCGCAACGAAGTCAACGCCCTCGAGGGCCGCCAGGAACTCGGCGCGAAGTTGTTCCGAGAATGCCGGCCGGTGGCTACCCTTGTTGACGTATCGATCCGTCGTGAGCGTCACGATGAGCACGTCGCCCATCGCCTTCGCCTCCTCGAAGTACCGCAGGTGACCGACGTGAAGTAGATCGAAGACGCCGTGGCATTGGACGACCGTTTTGTGGCCTCTCCGGAGCTCAGCCGTGAGCAACGCAAGCTCGTCGATTCGCTTAATTTTTGATTCGTATGCCATATGACGTGAACGAGGGGTACGAAAAATGCGACGGGCAACACCCTCGCTCGACCACCCTTAATCCTCCTGAAATGGACGCGACTGGATCACCCAGGGTCGTGCTGAGGCTCGGCAAACGCCGAATCGCCAACTGCCTTGCGATTCGAATGCGCGTAGCATACGGTAAACTACGTGGTCGATTCGACGATCGACTGTTTGAGGCTGTTCGTGAGGGGAACCTTCGGCTTGCGAGACCTAAGTTTCGCGTAGGCTGAGTTCGCGCTCAACGCCTGCGGGTTTATAACGCAAAAACGGGAGGTTTGGCCACGCATGGACAACGCGGCACACCGTCGGCGAGATGATTGCCGGCTTTGCGGTTCGGTGCAGTTGGTCAAGGCGTTGCCAATGCCTGCTACTCCAGTCGGCGACGCCTATGTTTCAGCAGACCGAATTGCTGACCATCAGGCGACGTACCCGCTCGACGTATGGCTCTGTAAGGATTGCGGGCTGGCTCAACTCATGGATGTCGTAGACCCCGCACTGCTCTACGTAGACTACGTCTATCACACATCCGTTTCTCTCGGACTTGTCGACCACTTCGAGCGTTATGCAGCGGACGTTGTCGCGAGGATTCAACCGCCATCCGGCGGTCTGGCAATCGACATAGGCAGCAACGACGGGTCGTTGCTCCAGGCCTTCCAGTCCTTCGGGATGACGGTGTTGGGCGTTGATCCCGCTCGCGACGTTGCTCGCGTGGCAAATGATCGTGGCATCGAGACGCTCAACACGTTTTTCAATCTGGCTCTCGCCAAACAGATTCGGCAGGAGCGTGGCCCTGCTGCCCTCATCACGGCAAACAACGTCTTTGCAAATCTTGACGACCTTCAAGATATCTGTTCGGGCATCGTGGCATTGCTTTCGCCGGACGGCATGTTTGTCATGGAAACTTCGTATATTGCCGCAGTTCTGGAGCACATGCTCGTCGAAACAATTTTTCATGAGCATCTGAGTTATTTTTCGCTCGGTCCGCTCATTCCTTTTTTCCGCCGTGTGGGCCTGGAAATAATCGACGCTCAACGTCAGCCGACGAAGGGAGGATCGTTAAGGCTTACCATGCAACTACTCGGAGCCGGTCGGCCCGCAAACGCTTCGGTCGCGGCCGTGCTTGCAGCAGAGCACGACGCAGGCATCCACACGCTGGCGCCGTTCGAAAAAATGGGAAGGCACCTAACGCGAATCAAAGCCGAGGTTCACAAAACACTGCGCGACTTGAAGGCGGCGGGCAAGACGATCGTTGGGTACGGGGCTTCAGTCGGCGCCGTCACGCTCTTGTACGATTGGGAACTAAACGGAGTTCTCGACTTTCTGGTCGATGACCATCTCCGCAAGCAAAACACCTTCAGCCCGGGCCAGCACATTCCGGTGCACGCCCCGGAGGCTCTCTATGCCCATCCCGCGGACGCCGTTTTGATACTTGCATGGCATTACGCCGAGCCGATCATGCGAAAGCATCCGGACTTCAAGGGCGAATGGGTCATTCCCCTTCCCGAGGTTCGCACGGCGTGACGCATTCAATCGTAATCGGCGGCACCCGAGGCATTGGAAGGGCGGTCGTGCGAACCTTCGCGGCTGAGGGGCACCATGTCACAGCCATGGGCCGCTCATCCCCGCCAGACGCTGATCGCGACCAAGATGGCGTCACGTATCAGCCGATAGATGTCTGCGACCAAGCCGCTTCCGCCGTGGTGTTTGAATCCCTACCCAAGGTCGATAACGTCGTATTTCTGCAACGCTACAGGGGAGCAACCGACGCCTGGGACGGGGAGCATGAAACGACTCTTTCCGCTACGCGGCGGATCATCGAACTGCTGGTCGCGAGACGAGATCCACCGCGGTCATTCGTTTTAATGAGTTCAGTAGCCTCGTCCTGCGTCGCCCACAACCAACCGGCAAGCTATCACGTGGCAAAGGCGGGCGTAGACCAGCTAGTGCGGTATTTTGCCGTTGCACTGGGTGCGCGGGGGATTCGCGTGAATGGCGTGGCTCCCGCAACGACGCTGAAAGAGGAATCACAGGATGTTTTTCTCGGAAATGCAGCCCTGCTTGCCCTCTACGCCCAGATGATTCCACTGGGGCGAATGGGGACCTCGCAGGACATCGCCGACGTCGTGAGTTTTCTCTGTAGCGACAGAGCATCGTTCGTTACCGGGCAGATCCTCGTCGTCGATGGCGGCATGACGCTTCAATGCCCTGAATCGCTCGTACGCCAGACCGTTGGCTTCTGAAAGCCGCGCCGATATTCTTTTAGAGAACGAGCCTTACACTTCTACGTTTAGTCACCATGCAATCAGGCACGAAAATGCCCAGCGTGTCGTTCATTGTTCCGGCGCTCAACGAGGAGCGCAGTATCAAGGGCGCGGCACGTACCTGCGAAGCCTCTGCCGAGGGATTAGCATCCGATTATGAAATCATCCTGGTGAACGACGGCAGCCAGGATCTTACGGGTGAGGTGATGGACGCTCTTGCCAGAGGCTCTCCTCAAATACGCGTGGTACACAACCCGTGCAACCTCGGATTCGGAGGTGCTTTTAAGGCGGGACTCGCTCACGCGAAGATGGACTACGTAATCCGTATTTGCGGGGACGATCAGGTTCCCGTGGCTGGCGTGCGCAGCATTTTGGCAGAGCTCGGAAATGCAGATCTTGTTGTGCCGTATATCGCCAATCCTGCAGAGTTCCGTTCATGGGGCCGACGGTTCGGGTCTTGGGGCTTCACCACGCTGGTCAACTATCTGTTCGGCCTGAGAGTCCCCTACTACAACCACAGCGTCGTTTTCCGGCGTGAGGCCGTGCAAGGCATCCAAATAGCGACGGACGGGTTTGCGTACCAGGCCGAGGCGCTCGTGAAGCTTCTTCTTGCCGGCTACACCTTCGTTCCGATCGGAATCAATGATTTAGCTCGGATTCACGGCAAATCCACCGCGCTTCGGCCTCGCAATCTCCTCAAGGTCGTCAAGGCTATTTGCGATCTTTTCTGGGAAGTCCGAAAGCCGGGTGGGATACCAGCGAAACTACCTTCGCAGCCGCGTTCACTTTCGTAGGGCGACAGCGACGTTCGTACGCTGCAATGCCAGCTCTACGCGAGCATATTGCATTTTCGCCGTAAGCGTCCCCCCGCAAGCTCATTCACGCTTGAAGTCACTATGTCGTTTGATCGCGCTCCGTTCGCCTCATCGCCGTAAATTCGATGCAGCCTGACTTTCCTGTGACAAGACGGACCAGCCACGCGGCGGGCGTTGTGCACAAGACAACAGGCAAATAAAACCATGCCTTCCTCGGTGGCGTTGCCAGTCGCAAGCGGTCTGTGATCCAATTGCACAAGGTCACGGCAAGGTCGCCGGGATCGAAACTTCCACGAAACCGGACGACCTCGAATCCTGCTGCCTCGAGAGTGTGCCGCAACGTTGTCGGCGTGAAGAATGTCATGTGACGCGGAATCTGCAGGCCTTGCCAATGATGCGGAAACAGTTTTCGCCAGACAGAATCCCAGTTGGGCACCTCACCGAACAAAATGCCGGCTGGAGTCATGAGGGAGTTGATTCGCCGCAAGGAATCACCAGGATTCCGCAGGTGCTCCAAGACGTTGAACAGAACGACCGTGTCGAATTGGTTTTCAATGATCAACGTTTCACGTTCGCCTCGACCGACCTGCAATCGCCCTTCTCGGATGTCCGGCGCTTGCAAATCGATACCGACGAGAGAGACGTTTGGGGGACAGTGTTCGTCCAGATGCCTCAAGAAGCTGGCGTCGCCGCAGCCCACTTCCAGCAGAGACTGGAGCTGTCCCCTCGTAGCGGCGAGCATTCGCCTTCGCCTTACGTGTGCACGTATCCCGTACAAAGTCCGCGAAAGCATCCCTTGCCTCGCCGCATCCTGAACGTGGTACTGCGGAAGATAGCATCGCGGGAGCGCTTCGCTTGTGGGGCGAAGGGAAAGAAATACAAGTGAACACTCCTTGCACCTGCTGATTGCATACCGGCCTTGGATTCGGTCTTCCACATCGACAAGATCATCACGCACCACGACCCCGTCTCCAGAGCCGCAGGCGGGGCAGCCGATGTCCTCGATATCGATTTCATTTGTCTCGGATACGAGATTCATCTTTACCTCGACCTTCTCAAGTACAAAAAGGGTTTTTCCCTATCGCGCACCCGACGGTTCCGTGATCCCCACGACCGTCAAACACTCAACGCTAGCCCTAGCGGCGACCAAACGGATAGTAGACCTCGCTGCAACGAAATAATGTAGTCAAGGAACTGATGGCTTCGGAGCAGTGAAGTCGTCGCACGCTTTCCCGCGACTCACCTTTTTTTTACCGCTGAGCAGAAGCATGAAGGGATTGATCATTTCGTTTATCGCGGTCGTACTCTGTATTGCCGGCTCTGCAATCATGGCACAACTATTACGGCCGCAACGACATTTGAAACTGTTCGTCGCCTGTTCGCTTGTTGGAGCGGCAGGCTACGCCGCAATGTTTGCGACTACGCCACCCGACGTTTGGTTTCTCACAGAGGAGTGGCAGTGCGGATCGACTGTGCTCGATTTTTTTTACGGCTTGGCCGTGTATGTACTGAACTGCCACACTTGGATTGATGTCTTTTTTGCAACATGCGGCGGATTCTCCTCGGCTATTCTTCTAGTGATGCGAAAGGCAGGCACACCTGTCAGCACCGACGAGGTCACCTCAGCCTTTACGTTCGCGGAGGATGGAGGTGAGCGCATTTACTCCGCACGATTCCCCAATTTAATACGATGGGGATACATCACGTGCGAGAGTGCGAGTAGTCGAATGCGTTTAACCTCTAAAGGGCGGGCCGTGGCGCTGATTGTAAGGCAGATCAAAACTTTATTGAGTCTTAAAGCAGGGGGTTGATGATGTTACACGGTATCATTGCTGCCAGCATCGCAAGTGCGGCCTGGATTGCAGTGCAAAACCTGCTGATGGCCTACCGGCCGGCCGAAGCAAGACTAAGAGCAATGGCGATCGCGTTTTTTTCCAGCCTGCCGCTTCTGTTTGCCGTCGAAGCGATACTTCCTGTCGAGGTGCCTCAGACGGAGTCACCTTGGATGGGGCTGCTGCACGCCCTTATTGTTCATACGCTCATCTTCTTGTGCTATGCGGAATGCTTTTACCATGTGGAACGTTCTGTGACCTTCCGTTTGCTCGTTGAACTGCTCCCCTACCAAAAAAATGGTGCCACAATCGATGACATCAGAACCCGATACTCACAAGATGGAATGATTGCCAGCCGTTTAGCCGTTCTTGAGCGCAGCGGCTTCGTCAGGCGGCATGGCGAAATGTGGGAGTTGACGAGGGCTGGCCGCGTGTACGCCGCAGGAGTGGAAGCCTTGTCGAGGCTTTTTCGGAGCAAGTCTCAGGCTGACAGGAGTTAATCGTATCTGTGATTCGACTTCCTGGCCCGTTCATCCCTTCATAATTGGGAAATCTTTTTCTCGAGCGCGCGAACATATCTAGCTCTTGCTGCTAAATCATCTGGATTAGGTTCCCACGGCGCAACAATCGTGTCTTCCGGGCGAAAGGGGCCCGCCGTGATCTCGTGAAAAATGACGACATCCGAACGGATGAGCAACGTGTGAAACATGGGTTCGTGCATGCGGTAATAAAATGTTCGCCCCGAGCGGTAGTCTCCGAGGCGAAGGACGTCGGTTACTGCCCCATGCTCATCAAACACGACGACGTCCATGTCGCCCTCGATGACATGGAATGACTCGCTCTTTGCCGCATGCTTGTGCGGGCGAACGTAGGTTTCTTTCGTATGCACGATGAGCATTTCATGCAACGCGGCATCAGGGGCGCGGTGAGTGCACACCCGCATGCGTTGCCGAGGGTTGGCTAGCGCCTGCCGCACAAGGCCATTGATGTCCGACTTGGCAATACGCGCAATATCATCTGTGGCATAGGCAACTTCGTCGTTCCAGCATCGTACGTTGAGCATCGGACAGCCCCAAAAGGGAAACGCTAGGTCAGAAGGGCCAAAGGACTGGAGGGAAAAATGGACCGAAAAACGCCGCCGCGACCGAGAAAGTCGCGGTGTTTCTCGATCACGGTATTTTCACCACCGGCGCCGATGCTTAACAAGCACAGCGTGATGTCGCGGTCGAGGAGCGCCCGGGAGGGCACGATGGGGAGTCGAGAGCCAGGCATGTATAAGCCAACCTTGTGAGGGTTGTCGTCGAGGACGCAATCCACGAATCTACCCACATCAAATAGGGTTATGAACGTGCACGCGAGGTGGCCGGCGCCAAAGATGGCAATCCGCCCGTGCTGGCTGCAGAGCCGTTCCAGTTCGTCATGAACCGCTTTTTTGCGGCCTTCAAACGCTTCCGCAAATCGACGTGCCCGCTAGACCTCCACATCCACGGAAACCAGCTGTTCATCCAGGCAAGACGTCTGACTTCCAGAGGCGACTGCCGTGATGGCAATGAGCGAGTTCTCCAAGGCATACGGAATGCACAAGGAATGCTGTACTGTGAAACCCTGCTCTTGCAAGACTCGATGGAACGTAGGCGGGGTAAGGTAGAGCGAGTGTTCTTCCCATATGGTCGTGTAGTCAAATGCGTCCAATGCTTTTTGGCAATCGGGGACTTCGATGACCACGTATCCGCCTGACGTGACCAACTGCTTCAACGCCATGGCAAATGTCGTGGGGCTTGAGGCGTGCTCGAAAACATGCCTCGCAATCACGATGTCGGACAGCCCTTGTCGCGACACCATCGCCTCTGCCCGCGCAGGCGTCAGGTGAGCTTGCATCGTCTCGATCCCAGCACAGGGATCTTGGATGCCAAGATCTTTGTTTGGATCGATTCGCCAGGTACGAAACGGCCTCAAATACTCGAGTCGGCGAAGCAACGAGTCATCCTTGGACGAGACGCCGCAGATGGTTGCCTCGGCGGGCAGCCCTGGCAGCCGGGCGATCGTGGCGGCCAGGTCGTCCAAATGGCCTTCCGGCTCGGTGCAGGTGATCCAGGGAACGTGTGGCTTGAGTGATTCGGGAGACGATGGCTCGAGGATTTGAACCACGCCGCAACGGTGGCAGGCCCCCATCCCCAATGGAACCGTTTCTTCAGTTGCCGTCGCTGTCTCCAAAAACCGGTTGCAGAGCGCGTGGCGTCCAAAGTCAATCACAGGCGCGACGGACGGTGTTCCGCACGACAGGCAGGTGTTCATGTGGGAGCTCCGTAGCCAGCCAAGGTCAGCCGAATTCCCTGTTGAAAAGTCGTGAATTGAAAGCTCGGAAAAAGTCTTCGCATCGATGAGTTCACGAAAATGTGGTCCACCTGCGGTTTTGTGCGCGGACGACTCGTGGTGGCAACTGTCCTGCCAAGCGCCGCGGAGATTTCATCGACCACGTCGCCAAACGAATGGCTCTGGCTACTCGCGAGGTTCAGCGTGCCTGTGCAGTCGTGCACGGCAAGCAGGGCGAGGAGTCGCGCGGCATCCCCGACATAGAGGAATTCTCGTTGCTCGGAACCATCGCCCCACAGATTGATGGGGCCATCGCGGACCGCGGCCGCGCAGAACCCGCTTGGCCCGTAGGAGTTGCTTGAATCGCCTGGGCCGTAAATGAGCGGAGGCCGCACGATCATCAGCGATCGTCCCGAGTACGGCCGAAGAGCCTGAGCGACAAGGTGTTCGGTCGTCGCTTTTGCCACTCCGTAAAACGACGTCGGCTGAACGGGAGTGCCTTCGTCGATTGAGCGATTGTCGATTTCCTCCCCATACACCGCCGCAGAACTGACGTACACAAGTCGTCTGACTGGCGTGCGCTGCAAGTAGCGGCACAAAGACGTGGCAATCTTGATGTTTGTTTCGAAGGCATTGAGTGTGTCACCGAGTTGCCGCTTGACGCCGGCCAAAAAAACCACCGTCGTGTTCGCATCGGAAAGCGCGGATAGCGCATCGACCCTTGAATCTTGAGTCAGATCATACTCCGGCGTCGATGCGCAACTGATCTCGATCGCTGGCCTGCGGGCGTTGAGTTCAGCCACCAGCGCCCGTCCGACAAATCCGCTATGCCCCACGACGAGCAGTTTCTGCGGGCTCGCCGCCGCCGACTGGGGATTGCGAACAAACGGGGTAGAACTCATCGCGATGCCATGCAGAGATGACGTGCTTTCGCCGTGTGCTAAAACTTTAGCCCAGCGGAGAACCCGGTTGGCAAAGCCCTGAACGGCCCAACGGATGTTAGCTTATGCGCGTATTCAAACAAAGTCGCCGGGTTGCCCAATTGGCGACATCGCTGTCTTTCTGCAGCGTTCTCATTGCCTTCGTTGGCCTGTTTTGGCTTCCTTGGTACGTCAGCCAAGAAACGCCTGTCCCAGGCGAGTCTTATGCGATTGGGTTCAGCAATTGGGTCGCAATCGCCGCGCTGGCGGTCGCCATCGCAGTGGCGGTCGTCGCGAAACTGATGGAGGGGCGGGTGCCCGGGGCAATCGAGTGGTTTAGTAAGAAACCGGTCGTGTTTCCGCCCTTCCGTGAAGCAGGCGTTGAATACTTGATCCTGGGTGGCGCAACACTGGTGTGGGGCAACGTGCTGTGGTCATGGGGCCGATACCTCGTTGATCCTGCGTGGGCTGAGGCGCGAGGCTTCCACAACGGCATGGATCTGCTCGCGCTGGGCAAAGTCCCATACCGCGACTTTTTTTACAACTATGGCCCCGCCACGCTCTACCTGCCTCATTGGCTGTCGTCATTGACCGGTGGCGACATGAGCTTCGAGACCGCCTACCTCGTCTCGATGGTGGGCTTCACCGCGGTCGGTTTTGCCTCGCTCTTTCTGCTCGTACGGACGCTCGCTCTGCCTCCGCGAGAACGTGCGATTACGCTCGGCCTGTGCTTGGCAGCGTGGGCTACCATCAACATGGGGCTTCAATACACGCCGCTGCGGTTTTACGTCGTCCCAGGATGCATCGTCTTGCTGGATGCCTGGGTATGGCGTCAACGGCGCGTCGAAGGGATCATTGCCGAGGCGGGCTGGGCAGTGGCCGCTGCTGCGATAGCGGCATTGTGCTGTCTGGCAGTATCGCCAGAGATGGGGATTGCCGGAACAGCGGGCATCTTGGCCTTCGCAGTGCCATTGTGGATGGCCGGACGACGGGCGACCGCCGCAGCCACATGCGTTGGCTGCCTAGGCATCAATGCGGCCACGCTTCTGGGCTTTCCCGACTATCTGCTCAGTGTCGTAGCATTCGCGGCGGGCGGGGCGAACTTCCCGATCTATCCCAACATCCATAACTTGGTTTTAGTGGGCATGTCGCTGTGTGTGTTTCCCAGCGTCATCGCCGCTGCGTTCATGCAGCCGTCGGATCGCCGAGCCCCGTTTGCCATGGGGTTAGCCGTTGGAGGCGGGATGATGCTCCCGGCGGCTCTCGGTCGCTGTGACCCGGGGCATGTGTTCATCAACACCACGGTTCCTGCCGCGTTGATGTTTGCAGCCGCGTGGGCGCGGGGCGGGAGGGCGTGGAAAGCGTGGAGTGCTGTGTACGCCGTCGTCTTCGTCCTTCTGCTGCAATATTCGTATTGGTCTCACTACTGGGGCAATTACGTGCTCGCATCGCAGATGCAGGGCTTTTACGACGCCAACCCGACCGTGGTCGCCGCGTGGAAAGAGAAGTGGGATCGATTGCGGCGTGACCGGCCGCAGGGCAACTCGCTGCACTGGAGCAGCGTGCTGCCGTACCCGGAAGAACTCGAGCCGCTCGCCGCACAAGGCCCGATCATGCTCGTGACCGGAAACGAGGGAAACTATTCTCTGGCGAGGTTTCTCCACCTACAGAAGCATATCCTGCCCGACTATTTTCATGCCTATAGTCAGGGCGCTGTCACACCTTCGCAGATGGATCGCAAGGTGCAGGAGTGCCTGGCGGCGAGATTTCTGCTGATTCCAGGCGGCGTGTTGGCTCCGCTTCAGGGCGACATCGACTTGGACGCGTACGAGCGGGGAGTCCAGGAGTTTCTGTCGGGCCTTCTGCTGTATCCCGTCTCCAGCCTCGTTCAGCACGCGCCGTATCTGCCAGACACGGTCATTGCGAAGCGATTATTGGATTACTTCGAGCCGATTGGCGAATATCGCGGGTACGTCGTTCTCAAGAAGAAGGAATGACGTTGGACTCGGCTGTGTCTCGCATGACCCAGGTGAGTTCCATGCTGAGCCGAAGCTGAACCGGGCTCACTTCACCGCCGTGCAGCAGGCGGTCGTGGAAGACGACGGCTTGGCCGACGCGGACCGGCGCGGGAATCAAAAGATGGTTGACCGGGCCGCGTTCGAAGACGGGCTTGTACTTGCCGTCCTTGAACACCTTCTCGTAGTGAAAGTCCATCCGATGTGTGCCCGGCCCGATCGATAGCCCGACATGCTGTGGATCTTGCCGCAGGGGAATCCAGGTCTTCACCCGCCTGTGTCCCGGCGGGATCGATCCGTGCCCGAGATCCCAGAACCAATGGTCTGCATGGACGGGCCCCACGTCTGATGCCAATCCGCCTCGCACCAGCCTCCAGTAAATATTCGGGTAACCGAGTTTCTCTTCGTCGGAGATGTACAGGCTGGGATCTTCCTTAAAAAAGTCCTGACAGAAATCATGGTACATCCAGCGGTCGACCGCTTGGGCATCGAACATTCGGAATTCTTTGCCTTTCACGGCGTCGAAGTGCTTGCCGCGGATGATGTCGGCGAGCAGCGCGTCGAATTCCAATCCGGAGCGGCTGGCAAGCGGCGTAAGCTTATCGCGAATGATTTCTTCCGTAAGCCGGAGGAGAGAATCCGGCACGGCAACAATCGCGAAGCCGTTACTGGTGTCTACGTAAGATGTCAGCTTGCTCATGGCTATCGCGGGTTGCTCCGGAAATGCCCAGAGCAAATCAGTTTAATCGGGCGCCCGCCTCGCGGAAGGATCACGCTCCGGTAATAGAAGCTTTGATTGGTTGCCGTTCCAGCAAGGTTCGTCGTATCGCTGACTCGAGCGGGGTGGCTGGAGCAAGCAGGAGTTCATCATGTGTCCTCTGGCAGTTGGGCACATATCGCGAGGCGGCGGCTTCCCGAACAGGCTGCTTCCCGACCACCACGGTCGGGCGGTCGTGATCGGGCCGGATCGAGGCCGTGATATCCGCCACGAGGTCGGCCAGGTCTTGGATCGATACGGCTTTATCGCTCCCCACGTTGTAGGCCCGGCCGGGTTGGCCTCGAAACAGAATGGTGACAAGCCATTCGGTCAGGTCGGCGGCGTAAAGATAGCTCCGGTAGGGCGTGCCGTCGCCGCTTATGCGAATCGGGCCGCCGGCAAGGGCATCGTGAATGAAGTTACCGATCGCGAAGTGGGCGTCGAGCGGGAGATGTGGGCCGACGAAAGCGAAACAGCGGGCGATCGTGATGTGTAGGCCGGCGCCTGCGGGAGGCGGGAGACACGCGATCGCGCAGAGTTGCTCGGCGGCCCGCTTGCCCTCGGCGTAAGCGTTGCGCGAGTCGAGCGAGTCGGGGGCGCCCATGAAGTCTTCCGGTACGTGCGAAAGATCCGGCGGCTGGCGGCCGTACACGGCGCCCGAACTCGTGAACAGCATGCGGGCCACCTGCTTCTCGCGGGCCAACGCAAGCACTCGCCGTGTGCCCTCAACGCACACGTCGAACATCGCCTGCGGATCGCTGGCGTTGAGATTCGACGTGGCTTCCGCAGCTGCGTGGATTACGTGCGTCACGGTGCCCGAGGGAAACGCAAAATCGCGGACGTCACCGGCGAGCCAGGTGACGGCTGCGTCATGAGCCAGGTGCGGCGCTTTCGCAGCAAAACTAGCGGCGTTCCGCGAGAGCGCAATCACGCGGCACCCGAGCGAAAATTCCCGATTGGCCGCGAGCAGCGTTTCCAAGAGCCAGATGCCGAAGAAGCCGGTGGCCCCGGTGATGAAGACACTGGCTCCCTTCAGTTCGGGCCAGAGCGACTGCGTGCGCGAGAGCACGCCGCGGATGTCTTCAGCGATGATGGGGTGGGTGGACATGGATTGCCACTCAACGCGACGTCACGGTGGCGTCACCTCGACGCCCGGGGGCGCTAGCCGTTCAAAGTCGGTCACGTTATACGTGATGATGCGATCGCAGCCAGCCCGTTCTGCACAGCGCACATGCAAGGCGTCGTATATCGCTCCGCTCCGCATCCCGAGAGTCGTGACGCGGGTCAGAACGACCTTGTAGTCGGCGGCAGACAACGGCACGACGTCGAGGTGCACGAGAAAATTCTCCTCGATCAGTCGAGTCGCTTCAGCCGGCTGGATCCGGCGGGGCAACGGCAGGGCTGTGAGCGTGGCGTAGCACTCGGCCAACACATGGGTCGAACAGACAGCCTTTGGGCCGCGCCGCGGTTGGGCAAGCCGGCGGTAGCAGGCCAGCGCGGCGGGATGATTCGGCAACTGGTCAACGATCGCCGTCACGAGCGCCGAGGTGTCGAAAAACACCTTCATCGCTGTGAACGCCGGACGTTCCGAGCTTGCGATTCCCGCTCCCGCCGCATGAAAGTGGCAATGTCGAGGTCTGTCGTTTGCGGCCCATGGTGCACGAGCACCCCGTCGTGGTTGACAAGGGCGGGCCCACGGTCGGCGTGGCGGATGATCACGCCGTCGCTCGTGGGCTCGATTTCGAGTTCACTTCCCGGGGCGAGGTGAAACTGATCGCGAAGCGACTTTGGCACGACGAGCCGACCGGCTGCATCAATGGTAGTTTTCATGCCACCATGGTATTCCGGGTGGTATTCCGGGTCAACGATCAGCCGAGGGGCGATTGCCTCACGAACCGTGAAAGCGTGGCGATCACGTGATCGATGTGGGCGTCGCTGAGGCCGGGGTACACGCCGAGCCAGAGCGTGTGACGCATGATGTAGTCGGCGCCGGGGAGGTCGCCGGCCACACGCTGCGGCTTCCCGTGGTAGGCCGGCTGCCGGAGCAGGTTGCCGCCGAAGAGCTGGCGGGTGCCGATCTTCTTTTCGTCGAGATGGCGGACGAGGTCGCGGCGGGTGAACTTTGCCGTCGGGCGGACCGAGAGCGGGAAGCCGAACCAGCTGGGGTTTGAACCCGGCGTCGCATCTGGGAGGACGAAGATGTCCTGAAGTCCCTCAAGCCCCGCGCGGAGTCGGGCGAAGTTTTTCCGGCGGGCCGCGATGAAGCCGTCGAGCTTGTCGAGCTGCGCCACGCCGACGGCCGCCTGCATGTCGGTGAGCTTCAGGTTGTAGCCGATGTGGGAATAGATGTATTTGTGGTCGTAGCCGTGCGGCAGGTCGCCGAGCTGCCAGTCGAACCGCTTGCCGCAGGTGTCGTCGTGGCCCGGCTCGCACCAGCAGTCGCGGCCCCAGTCGCGGAAACTCTCCACGAGCTTTTCGAGTTTCGGCGAATCGGTGAAGACGATGCCGCCTTCGCCCATCGTCATGTGGTGGGCGGGGTAAAAGCTGCACGTGGCGACGTCACCAAACTGGCCGACATGCTTGCCGGCAAACTCGGCGCCGAGCGCGTCGCAGCAATCCTCCACGAGCCAGAGATCGTGCCGCTGGCAGAAGTCGGCGACGGCCGCGCAGTCGAAGGGGTTGCCGAGGGTGTGGGCGAGCATGACGGCGCGAGTCTTATCGCTGCGGGCTGACTCCAGCCGATTCACGTCGATGTTGTAGGTCGCATGTTTTTCCGGATGCTCGACATCGACGAACACCGGCACGCAGTTGGTCTGCAGGATCGGGTTCACGGTCGTGGGAAATCCCGCAGCCACCGTGATCACCTCGTCCCCGGGGCGGAGCTGCTCGTCGAGAAGCTTGTGCGACGTGAGCGCTGTGAGGGCGACGAGGTTTGCGCTCGAGCCGGAGTTCACGAGGCTCGCGCAACGTGTGCCCACCCGTGTCGCAAACCGCTTCTCGAATTCCTCCGCGAACCGGCCCGTCGTCAGCCAGAAATCGAGCGAACTGTCGACGAGATGCTCGACCTCCTTTGCATCAAACACTCGGCCCGCCACAGGCACGGCCTGCCCGGCCGCAAACGGCCGCTCAGGAAAGGCGAGCCGGTGATACTCGGCAACGAGCGAGCGAATCTCGTCGCGGACCGTGTCGGCGGTGCGGGGCGAGGCTGGAGCGGGCTGGGGCTTGGCGGTGCTCATGTGTGCGCAGGCTCCGGGCGACGCGATACGGCGGCATCATAGGCCGCGATGTCGGCTTCGCAGAGTGACCGAGCGGCTTGCGGGCTGGCATGAAAGGCCCGGAACCATTCGGCCGTGCGGCGGATCGCCTCGCGGCCCGTGAGGCGGGGCCGCCAAGGGAGTTGGGCCGTGGCCTTGCCGATAGCGAGCCGCAGGACGTGGGTCTCGATCGGGGCCCGCGGATCGTGGGCGTCGATCCAGGAGCCGGAGCCCCAGGCGTCGATGAAGATTTCAGCGAGGGATTGCACCGGAATATCGTCGCCCGCCGCCGGGCCAAAATTCCAGCCGGTGGACCAGCGGGCCGACGGCTCTGCGAGCATCGAGCCAGCGAGGGCCAGATACCCGGAGAGCGGCTCAAGCACGTGCTGCCAGGGACGGACCGCCGCGGGATTTCGCACCGGCACGGGTTCGCCTGCCGACAGGTGATGCACGATGTCGGTGATGATCCGATCGACGGCCCAGTCGCCGCCGCCGATCACGTTGCCGGCCCGCACTGTGGCCAGTTGCACGCCATGCTCGGCCAACCGCTCGGGCGGGAAGTAGCTGCGACGATACGACGCCGTCAGGAGTTCCGCGGCGCCTTTGCTGGCGCTATAGGGATCGCGGCCGCCCATCGGGTCGGATTCATCGTGCGGCCGGCCGTCGTCGTGCGGCTCGTAACACTTGTCGCTCGTGATCACGAGCACGGCGCAGGGGCTGGCCGCAGCACGGGTCGCGTCTCGGATGGCATCCAAAAGCGATGCCGTACCGATGACGTTCGTTGAAAACGTGTCGAGGGGCTCCCGATGGGAAAGCCTCACGAGCGGCTGCGCGGCCAGATGCATCACGACGTCGGGCCGGGCCTCGCAAACGGCCGCGGCCAGCCGGGCCGCATCGCGAATATCGGCCTCATGGTGCACATCCACCAGATCGCGAATCCGGGCGACGTCGAAGAGCGCGGGATTCGTCGGCGGAGCCAGCGAATAGCCTGTCACCTTTGCCCCGAGCCGATGCAGGAGCATCACGAGCCAGGAGCCCTTGAAGCCCGTGTGGCCCGTGACGAAGACCCGCTTGCCCCGAAGGCTGTCGATGACGGCCATCACCACACCTTCCAGGCCGCGTCGCCATCCTTCCACATCTCGTTGACGTGAAGGTAGTCGCGGTAGGTGTCGACGGGGAAGAAAAAGCCGTCGTGCTTGTAGGCCATGAGTTGGCCCTCGGCGGCGAGCCGTTCGAGCGGCTCTTGTTCAAGAATCTCAGGATCGCCCCCCTTGAGGTAGTCGAAGACGCGGCGGTCGAACACGAGAAAGCCAGCGTTTACCCAGCCTTCCACTTTCGGCTTCTCGGAGAAGCTCGTGACTCGCGATTGGTCGTCGATCATCGTGATGCCGAAGCGGGACACCGGCTGCACGGTCGTGACGGTGGCGAGTTTTCCATGTGCCTTGTGAAACGCCACGAGTTTGCCGACGTCGACGTCCGACAGCCCGTCGCCATACGTCACGATGAACGTGTCGCTTTTCACATGCTGCTCGATCCGCTTCACGCGGCCACCGGTGTTGGTGTCGACTCCGGTGTCGGCGAGCGTGACCTCGAAATCAAAGGGCTCGTTGTTGCCGTGGTACCAGACCTGCCGGCTGCTCCCGACGACCACGGTGTAGTCCTGCGTCATCGCCTCGTAGTTGAGGAAGTAGTCCTTGATCATGCTCCCCTTGTAGCCAAGGCAGAGCACGAAGCGGTTGAGGCCGTGGTGGCCAAAGAGCCGCATGATGTGCCAGAGGAGCGGCCGCCCGCCGACCTCCACCATCGGCTTGGGGCGATACTCCGTCTCCTCGCGCATCCGCGCGCCTTGCCCACCGCAGAGAATGACGACGTCCATGGAGGTTTCGATGCCCTGGGAAAGACGCTGACAACGCGAAAAGCCCGTCGGAAAGTGTACCCCATAAATCCAACCCAAACCCATCCCAGCCAAACGTTTCGGGTCGCGTGCTGGAATGGACGGGCCAATTCCATGTACTGGCCATAAACACGGGAATCTGCTCATCACGCGAATCGCTCGCCTACCTGTTCACACCGCCCGATCGCGGGCCTCCTCACCGGTCATCCGGAAACACCTCCATACCGTCCGCATCGATCTGCAGCCGCAGCGGCGTGGCTTGGTCGATGCCGTGATACCACCGCTCGTGCGATCGGACTACGAGTTGCACGCAGCGACCGTGCCGCATCCCGGCCTGCCAAGCCTCCTCCTGCATCACGTCCTCGGCGGAGCGGTCCAGTTCCTCGGCAGTGATCAATGCCGTGGCCTACAACAACGTCGACAGCACCGCGGACCCAAACAACCCGACACGTTCGCCGGGCCACCTTCCGCAGAGCGACGCCACGATGTCGGATCGGGGAGACGAGGAAAACGCCGGGGGCGGTTTCCGGCATTTCAGGGGGCGTTGACCACCCAGCGACAAAACGGTATACATACGTTCACACGCCGCAGGCACGGTCGGCTTGCCCCGCTGCCGCCGAGAGTGGATAGTGAGTGGTCGATTGCCCGCGAGGAGAACAGGTGCCATGGTCAGTCTCACGGAAATCCGAAACCGGCTCCAGCCGTCGTTCACTGCCGACCAGGCAGAGCTCATCGCCAACCTGCACGTGGAAATGCACGACCAACTGGTGACGCGGCACGACTTCGCCGAACTCAGAAGCGTGGTCGAACGGCTCGCCGAGTCACAGCAACGCACTGAGCATCGCGTCGAGGAACTGGCCGAGTCCCAGCGGGAGCTGGCCGAGTCTCAGCGGGAACTAGCCGATGCCCAGCGGCGCACCGAGCACGCGATCAAAGACTTGGCGAAGCAGGTCGGCGGTTTGGCGGCGACGGCTGGCGGCAACCTCGAGGCCTATGCGAGTGAGCGGATTCCCGAGGTGCTGGCCGAGCGCTTCGGATTCGTGATGGAATCGTGTGGCACCGAATCGATCGAGGTGGCAGGAAAGTCGTATGAGTTCGACGCGGTCCTGCGGGGCACGATTAATGGACGGCCCGTCGTGGTGCTCTGCGAGGTGAAGACCAATATCTCCGAGTCGGAGGTTCGCGGATTTCTGCGGATCGTTGACCGCGTCCGGCCGGCGGTTGCACAAGAAGCTGTCGGCGCGGACGTGCGGCCGCTCTTCTTCGGCTACCGGGCCGCCGTGGTCACGCAGAAGCTCGTCACCTCAAACGACGCGTGGCTCGTCTTCCCCCGCGGCCTCGTGGCCGCGGCCTGACATGCCCCCTCGCAAACCCACGATCGGCATCCTCACCGGCGGCGGCGACTGCCCCGGGCTCAATGCCGTCATCCGGGCGGCCGTGAAATCCGCCCTGCGGCTCGGCTACGACTGCGTCGGTTTTTTGCGCGGCTACGAAGGGCTCGTCGATCCCGTGGCCTACATGCCGCTCGATCGGCAAAACACAGCCAATATTCTTCTGCAGGGGGGCACGATCCTGGGCTCCACCAATAAGGGCCGGTTTTCGGCGCTCGTCGGCGAGGGGGAGCGGATGCAGATCGATCCGGAGTTGCTCAACCATGCCGCCACCACCGTGCGGCAGCTCGGGATCACCGGCCTTATTTGCATCGGCGGAGACGGCTCGCTCGCGATCGCCCAGCAGCTTCATGAATACGGCATCCCCGTCGTCGGGGTGCCGAAGACAATCGACAACGACCTCGGCTGCACGGCGTTTACATTCGGCTTCGATTCCGCCGTCGCCTGCGCCACCGACGCCCTCGATCGGCTCCACACGACCGCCGCCAGCCACGAGCGGATCATGGTGCTCGAAGTAATGGGCCGCCATGCGGGCTGGATCGCCCTTCATGCGGGGATCGCCGGCGGCGGCGACGTGATCCTCTTGCCCGAGATTCCCTGGACGTTCGACAACGTCTGCCGAAAGGTGCTGGAGCGGGAAAGCGAAGGGCGGAAATACACGCTGATCGTCGTGGCCGAAGGAGCCCGCCTTCCCGATGGCGGCCTCGTGCATGACAAGCACGACAAGCATGGCGAGGACGGCAATGAGCGGCGGCAGGTGCGGCTCGGCGGGATCGGCGAAATCGTCGCCCAAGAGGTCGCCCGCCGGCTCGACCGCGAGGTGCGGGCGCTCGTGCTCGGCCACCTGCAGCGGGGCGGCGCGCCCACGGCGTTTGACCGCGTGCTCGCCACGCAGTTCGGGGCCCACGCCGTGCGGCTCGTCCACAATGGAAATTTTGGCCAAATGGTCTGCTACCGGCCGCCCAACATCGAGAGCGTGCCGATCCTCGAGGCGATCCGCGCGCCGGCGCTTGTCGATCCGATGAGTTCGGCCGTGCAGGCGGCGCGGGCGCTGGGCATCGGCTTCGGCGACGGCATCAACGCCAGCCCGTTCGCCCAGTAGGACAGGCTTCAGCCTGTCAGCGGCCGATAGGCTAAAGCCTGTCCTACTTCTCGCCGTATTGCCCGATCGGTTCCCGAATGCTCTGCTACGAGTCTTCTGGAATCTGAACACCGCGGGGAAAAAACATCATGGCTGTGCCAGAAAAGGCTGCCGGCAGAGTTGCGAGCGTCATGCAGGAAGACCGGGTATTTCCGCCGTCGGCGGAGTTTTCCAAAGGGGCCCGGATCGGTTCGCTCGCCGACTACAAGAAGATCTACGACGAGGCCGCCAGCGACATCGAGGGCTTCTGGCACTCCCGCGCCCAAGACTTGCCCTGGATGAAGCCCTATTCGAAGGTGCTCGACTGGCAGCCGCCGGTCGCCAAGTGGTTTGTCGACGGCCACACCAATGCCTCCGCCGCCTGCCTCGACCAGCACATCGCCGCCGGCAAGGGCGACAAGATCGCGATGGTCTGGGTCGGCGAGCCGACCGGCGAGCGGCGGGAGTTCACCTACAGGCAGCTGCATGCCGAGGTCTGCCGGTTTGCGGCGGGCCTTGAGAAGCTCGGCGTGAAGCCGGGCGAGGTCGTCTCGATCTACATGCCGATGACGCCCGAGCTCGTGATCGCGATGCTTGCCTGCGCCCGGATCGGTGCCGTGCATTCCGTGATCTTCGGCGGCTTTTCCAGCGAGGCGATCGCCGACCGCAATCAGGATGCAAAGGCTGTGGCGGTGATCACGTCCGACGGTGGCTGGCGGCGCGGGGCGCAGCTGCCCCTCAAGAAAAATGTCGACGATGCGCTCAAGTCGAAGGCCCATCCCGCCACCACGGTCAAGCACGTGATCGTGCTCAAACGCACCGGCCAGGCGGTCGACATGGTGCCGGGCCGCGATCTCTGGTGGCACGACGTCGTCGCCGGCATGCCCGCCGACCATCCACCGGCAGCGATGGACTCCGAGGCGCCGCTCTTCATCCTCTACACGAGCGGCTCGACCGGAAAGCCGAAGGGCATCAAGCACACGACGGCCGGCTACATCCTCTGGGCGAAGACGACCTCCGAGTGGGTGTTTGACCTGCGGGAAGAAGACCTCTTCTGGTGCACGGCCGACTGCGGCTGGATCACCGGCCACAGCTACGTGACCTACGGCCCATTGGCCGCCGGCGCGAGCATCCTGATCTACGAAGGGGCGCCCAACGCCCCGCACGAAGGCCGGTTCTGGGAGATCATCGAGCAGGAGAAGCCGACGATTTTCTACACCGCGCCCACGGCGATCCGTTCCTTCATGAAGTGGGGCATGCAGCATATCGAGGGCCGCGATCTCTCGAGCCTGCGGCTCTTGGGCACGGTCGGCGAGGGCATCAATCCCGAGGCCTGGGTCTGGTACCACGAAGTGATTGGCGGCAAGCGCTGCCCGATCGTCGACACCTGGTGGCAGACGGAAACCGGCGGGATCATGATGAGCCCGCTTCCCGGCTGCACGCCCACGAAGCCCGGCAGTTGCACGCTTCCGCTCCCCGGCGTCTGCCCCGAGATCGTCGATGCCGCCGGCGACGCCGTCGAGCAGGGCGAAGGGGGCTGGCTCGTGATGACGAAGCCCTGGCCCGGCATGCTCCGCGGCATCTGGGGCGACGACGAACGGTTTCAGGAAACGTATTGGTCGCGGGTGCCTGGAAAATATCTTGCCGGCGACAACGCTCGGCAAGATAAAGACGGCTACTACTGGATCATGGGCCGGATTGACGACGTGCTGAACGTCGCCGGCCACCGGCTCTCCACGATCGAGATCGAAAGTGCGCTGGTCAGCCATCCGGACGTGGCCGAGGCGGCCGCGGTGGGCCGGCCGCACGACGTGAAGGGGGAGGCGGTGGCGGTATTCGTCACGCTGAAGTCGGGCGAGCCGAACGACGCGCTCAAGGATGCGCTCCGCAAGCACGTGCGGCAGCAGATCGGGGCCCTGGCCGTGCCGGACGACATCCACTTTTCGGCAACGCTGCCAAAGACGCGGAGCGGCAAGATCATGCGGCGGCTGCTGCGCGACATCGCGGCAGGTCGCGAAACCGTCGGCGACACGACCACGATCGAGGATTACACCGTCCTCGCCAAGCTCCGCGACGACGAGTAGGACAGGCTTCAGCCTGTCATGAAATAAAAAAGCCGGGCCGGCTCGCGCCGGCCCGGCCAATTGTTATCCAGAGAAAGCCGCCTCCGTCTCACGGAGGCGGTCTTCCTCACGCACCCAGCTTCTTCAGCGTTTCGATCATCGGGGTGACGACCGGTCCCAGCAGGTCCTTGACGCCCGGGATCGTCATCGCGGCGTCGATCACCTTCTGGAGCAGGCCGAGGTTCTTCGAGACAAACTGCCCGAAGGCCGACTTCTCTTCCGCACCCAGCTTTTCGGCCTCGCTCTGCACGCCCGACAGCACCGGTGCCAGCTTCTCGAGTTCCGGGATCGCCAACCGGGCGGTGTCTTCGTTGGTCACGCCCTTGAGCACCGAGGTCAGGCCGCCAAAGAGTTCGGTGGCGTTCTTGCTCAGCCGAATCGCCTCGACAAACTTCGGATCGATCGAGATGGTCTCGACGACCGCCTCCTCGAGCTTCTTGCCTTCCCGCTCGATGACCGTGGTGCGGTCGATGGTGACGGGGCCTTCCTTGACTTCTTCCTCGATGACGAGCGCCTTCCGCTCCTTGTCGAGATTCATCATGTACCAGGCGCCAAACGCCAGGAGGGGCAGCAGCACCAGCGGGAGCCACGCCGGAAAGGGCGAGCGGGCCGGCTCACGCGTGTCGCGGCCCTTGGCAGCCGGCTGTGTCGAACCGGTGCCGAAGTCGCCGAGCGACAGACCGGCCGGCAGGGCGTTCTTGATGTTGCTGCTCTGCTCCGAGAAGAGCCGCTGCAGGCCAGCCGCATCGGGACGTCCGCCAAACTGCTTGGCGACCATGCCCAGCACGATCGGGGCAAGGTAGGCCAGCAGGCTGCGGGCAATGCCGGGCTTCATTCCGAGGAAGCCGGCAAGCGTTTCCACCATCTTGCCGGTGGCGCTCGCGCCGAAGAGCGAGCCGAGCAGGCTGCCGCCCTGATCGGCCATGCGGGAGGCGTTTGAGCCGCCGAGCATGCCGGCGAGGTTGCCGAGCTGGCCCAGATCGAGGCCGCCCAGCGCCGACGTAATTTGATTCGCACCGCCCTGGCTCGAGGCGAGCTTTGCCAATCCGCCGAGGAGTGCCGGCACCGCGGCACTGGTGGCCTTGCGGGTATCGGCTTCGCTTGCGCCCACGAGCGAGCTCAGGCTGCCAAGTACCTGGCCCGTCAGTTGGTCTTTCACCAAGTCAACAAGATTCATCATTTGCTCCAGAAGCAATTTTTCACCGCGGTCGTCATCCCTGACGATAGAAAGCGCGGTTGGATCCGTCCGCGCAGACCGATCGTCATACACGCTGCTGGAGTCGATCTCAAGCAGCCAGTACAACCGGCATATGTTTGTCGACCGCTTCCTGCGGAGGCGGCTGTATTTTGCCCGTAAAACAAGCGGCCTCCAAGCAAGCCACCGGCCTCCGCCACACCCATTCATGCCCGACGCATCACCACGAAAAGGTATCGAACTGCTCGCCCCGGCCGGGGATTGGGACTGCGTCCGCGCGGCGATCGAGAACGGGGCCGACGCCGTCTACTTCGGGCTCGACGTCGGCTTCAACGCCCGGGCCCGCGCGGCAAACTTCCCGCTCGAAGACCTGCCCCGGCTGATGCAGATGCTCCACCTGCGCGGGCTCAAGGGGTATGCCACGCTCAACGTGCTGGTCTTCAGCAGCGAGCTGGCGGAGTTTGCCCGGGTGATCGAGGCGGTGGCCGCGGCGGGCGTCGATGCCGTGCTCGTACAGGATGTCGGCGCGGCCCGGCTCATCCGCGAGATCTGTCCCGACCTGCCGCTGCATGGCTCCACGCAGATGACGCTCACCAGCGCTGAGAGCATCGCGCTGGCCGAGGCGCTCGGCATGGAGCGGGTGGTCGTCGCGCGGGAGCTGTCGATCGACGAGATCCTGGCAATCCGCAAACAGACATCGATGCCGCTCGAGGTGTTCGTGCACGGCGCCCTCTGCGTGGCCTACTCGGGACAGTGCCTCACGAGCGAGTCACTCGGCGGCCGCAGCGCCAACCGCGGCCAGTGCGCCCAGGCCTGCCGGCTGCCCTACGACCTCGTCTGCGACGGCCAGGACGTCGACCTCGGCAATCAAAAGTATCTGCTCTCGCCGCAGGATCTCGCGGCCTACGCGCTGGCGCCTGAATTACTCGCGGCGGGCGTTTCGTCGTTCAAGATCGAAGGGCGGCTCAAGACCGCCGAATATGTGGCCAACATCACGCGGCACTACCGCACGGCGATCGACAGCGCCGTCGCCGGCCGGCCGGTGGCGTTTACGCCCCGCGACGTCGAGGAAATGGAGCTGTCGTTCTCGCGGGGGTTTTCCCCCGGCTGGCTCAAGGGCTGCGACCACAAGATGCTCGTGCCGGCGACCACGAGCGCGAAGCGGGGCGTGCGGCTGGGCACGGTAGTGGCCGTGCGAAAGGGCCGCGTTCTGGTCGATCTCGCCGGCAGCGTCAAACGCGGCGACGGCGTGGCCTTCGACTGCGGGGCGACGAGCGACGAGGCCCGCGGCGGCCGCGTGTTCGAGGTCTTTCAGTCGGGCCGGTCGCTCCTCGAGCCGGCGACGGCCGGGCAGGTGGAGCTGACGTTTGGGCAAAACGCGCTTGAACTGGACCTGCTCAAGGCCGGCCAACTCGTCTGGAAGACCGACGACCCGGCGCTCACGGCCCGGCTGCGGAAAACGTTTTCGTCGGCCGAACCGCGGCGGCAGCAGCCGGTCGATCTCGTCGTGACGGCCGCGGTGGCCAAGCCGCTGGTGGTGCGGGCGACGCTGGGGGCGGGCGTGTCGTGCGAAGTGGCGTCGGATGAACTGGCCGTCGAGGCGCAAAAGCATCCGCTCGATGTGGAGACGCTGCGGGCCCAGCTTGGCAGGCTCGGCGGCACGCCGTTCGAGTTGCGCGGCCTCGAGGCGGAGATCACGGGCCGGCCGATGGTGCCGTTCAGCGTGCTCGGCAAACTCCGCCACGCGCTCGTCGCTGCGCTGGTTGCAAAAGTAGGACAGGCTTCAGCCTGTCAAATGCGGTCTCCGAGACAGGCTGAAGCCCGTCAGACTCAGAGACAGGCTGAAGCCTGTCCCACTCAAAGCGGGCCGTCACTCCATGTTCTCGTGCGGTCGCTCGAGCAGGTGCGGGCAGTCCTCGCGCTCGGCGAGCGGCAGCTCTATGCCGACTTCTCCGACATCCGCCAGTATCGCGATGCGATCGCGCTTGTCCGCGCGGCCGGTGGCACGCTCTATCCCGCCACGCCGCGGATCCAGAAGCCCGACGAACTGGGGATCTTCACGCTGCTGGCCAAGCAGGAGCCCGATGGCGTGCTCGTCCGCAACTTCGGCGGCCTGCAGTTTTTCCGGGCGCAGGGCCTGCCGGTCGTCGCCGATTTTTCGCTCAACGTCACCAACGAGCTCTCGGCCGAGTTTTTTAAGCGTGCGGGTGTCGAGCGGATCACCCCGTCGTACGACATGAACCGCGAGCAGCTGCTCGCCCTCGTCGCGGCCACGCCGCCGGAGTGGCTCGAGGTGGTGGTCCATCAGCACATGCCGATGTTTCACATGGAGCACTGCGTGTTTTGCGCGGTGCTTTCGCCCGGCACCAATAAGACCAACTGCGGCCGTCCCTGCGACGACCATCTGGTGAAACTCCGCGACCGCATCGGCGTGGAGCATCCGCTCACGGCCGACGTCGGCTGCCGCAACACGCTCTACAATGCCGTGCCGCAGAGCGGGGCGGAGGTAGTGCCGGCGCTCGCCGCCCGCGGCGTGGGCCACTTCCGGATCGAGCTGCTCGACGAGGACGGGGCCGAGATCGAGCGGGTGGTGCGAGCGTATCGCGAACTGCTCGCGGGGAGCGTGACGGGCCGCGAGGTCTGGACGAGGCTCAACGCCGCCAACCGCGTGGGCGTGACCCGGGGCACGCTCGAGGAACGCCGCAATCCATTGGCGATTTTGTAAGACAGGCTGAAGCCTGTCTTACTACCAATACACCCTGTCTTACTACCAATAAACATAGTGCAAAAACTTCTCGCGGTCCGGATTGGGCAGTGCGTCGACCTTCGGCACGACGTAGCGGTTTTCCTCGGTGTCGATCAGCATCTTGCCTTCGGCCCCGAAGTCGATCGCCTGGCTGCCGGTCCAGCGGGCCGTGAACTGCTGGCGGCCCACGTCGGTCTCGACGTCGAAGTCGAGGTAGCCGTGGCCGAGTTTCACCTCGTGCACCCGTTCGATCACCCGCACCAACGACCGTCGCCTGAGGGCCGTCCGCGCGATCGCCTGGCTGGCCGCAGACCAGTCGGCCAGTGATCGCAGCATGCCGAGTTCGATCTCCTCGCCGGTGTCGTTCCAGCCGCGGACGGAGAGGTATTCATCGGGGTGCGTCGCGGGGAAGGTCCGCACGATGAAGACGCCTTTGTGGGCCTGCTTGGCAACCGCTTCCTCCGGAAGCGAACCCTCGCGCTTCCAGAGTTCGATCCGCTCGTGCGGTCCGATGCGAAACTCGTACTGTGCGGGGTCGAGCCACTCGAGGACGTTTTTCCGTGCCGCTGGCGTGGCCCCTTCCGCGGGCTTCTCTTCCTCGGTGAGCAGCGTGTCGACGGTGGGCTGTTTCGAGACCTGCGTCTGGATCTTCACGAGGCGGGCGTAGATGCCGTCGGCGGCCAGCAGTTCGGCGTGCGTGCCCTGCTCCACGAGCTTGCCGCGGTCGAAGGCCAGGATCCGGTCGGCATTGCGGAGGGTGGAGAGCCGGTGGGCGATGGCGATCGTGGTGCGACCCTTGATGAGCACGGCGAGCGCTTCCTGGATGCTCTTCTCGGCCTCGGCGTCGATGTTGCTCGTCGCCTCGTCGAGTACGAGGATCCGCGGATCGTAGAGCAGCGTTCGCGCGATCGAGAGCCGCTGCTTCTCGCCGCCGGAGAGGCCTGCGCCGTGCTCGCCAAGGAGTGTCTCGTAGGCGAGTGGCTGGCGGCAGAGGAAGTCGTGGGCGCCGGCGGCCTTCGCGGCCTCGAGTCCCTGCCGGATCGTCGCCTGCGGCCGGCCGTAGGCGAGGTTTTTCCAGATCGTGCCGCGGAAGAGAAACGAATCCTGAAAGACGATGCCGAGCCGTTCCCTGAGCTGCTTCGTCGAGAGGTCGCGGATGTCGATGCCGTCGATCTCGATCTTCCCTTCCTGCACGTCGTAAAACCGGCCGAGCAGGTTTACGAGCGTCGTCTTGCCGGAGCCCGAGCGGCCTACGATGCCGATCATTTCCCCCGGCGTCACATCAAACGACACATCCCGCAGCACCGGCTGGTTGCGGTCGTAGCCGAAGGTGACGTTGTCGAAGCGGATCGCGCCGGCCACGTCGTTCCAGGCGACGGGTGTTTCCGTCTCGGCGATCGTGATCGGCGTGTCGAGCAGTTCGAGCACCCGCTGGCTGCCGGAGAGAAAACTCGTCAGCCAGGTCGTGAAGTTGGAGAGGGCGCCCAGCGGCGCGTAAAACATCGCCAGGTAGGCGAGAAACGCGATCAACTGGCCGAGCGTCATCTCGCCGCCGATCACGTCGCGGCCGCCCACATACCAGACGATCAGCCCGCCGAGCCCGAAGACGAGCTGCATCGTGGCGGCGTAGGTCGAATTCGTCTGCTCCACCCAGAGCCGCCAGTTGCCGAGGTGGTCGCTGGCGGCCTTGAAGCGTTCGCTCTCCCGCGGCTCCTGCGCGAAGGCCTTCACGACGCGAATGCCCGAGAGCATGCCGGAGAGCGCGGCCATCTGTTTGCTGGAGGCGTCCCAGAGCCGGTAGTGCCGCGGGTAGACGTGCCGCCAGAAGACCCACGAGCCGAGGATCACCAGCGGCACGGGGATGAGCGTGTAGAGCGCGAGCTTCGGATTGATCCAGACGAGCATCGCCCCCACGCCGACGAGCTGCACGATCTGCAGGAGGAAGCCGCCGGTGAGCTGGTGCATCAGTCCATGCAAGACCTCGCTGTCGTGGGCCACGCGGCTGATCATCGAGCCCACCTGGTGGCGGTCGTAGTAGGCGATCGAGAGGTTTTGGAGCTTGGACACCATCTCGGTGCGCAGGGTGCTCGTGAGCCCCGTGCCGATCGCCGTGGCGAGCCGTCCCTTGAGCACGCCCACGACCGAGAGCACGACGCGGGAGAAGGCGAGCGCGAGCACCACCACCAGCAGGGCGGTCTTGAAGTCGGGGAGCGGGCCGGCGGCGGTCGCCGCGTCGGCCCGTTCGGCGGAGAGGATGTTGTCCACCATGTATTGCTGGAGCTTGGGCGGGATGAGTTCGGCCGCCACGCCCAGGAGCGTCAGCAGGCAGAGCAGGATCGCGCCCCGCGTGTAGGGCGCGAGCAGTTCCCCCACCCGCTTGAGGATTCGTCCCTTTTGCATGCACCGCGGGCAGGCCTGCTCGCGGGTGGTGAGCCGCAGGCTGCAGGAGGGGCACCGCGGCGGGTCGAGGAGATCGTCGCCGTGGAGCGAGGTGCCGCCAGACACGCCCGCGGCGTCGGTCTTGATGAGCGGCTCGGTCTCCTTGGCGATGCCGTCCTTCGCCTGCTCGAGCGCCCGCGACACCTTGTGAAACCGCGTGGCCAGGGCGTTGGAATACCGCACGAGGTCGACCCAGTCGCCGTCGGTCTTCACCTGCAGCGTGCCGCCGCCGATGCCGGCGGTCGTGCGGATCTGTTCGACATCGGGCCAGCCGATGCGCCGCAGGACGCCGCCCCCCTCCGAAACGGCCAGTTCGTCGGGCGTCACCCTGAGCCATTCCTGGGCGGGAGTGCCGTCGAGCGACACATCCGTATCGATCTCGAGCAGGATCGGCCGGGCAGGTTCTCCGGCGGCGGGTGCCGTGGCCGTTGGCGACGGGCCGGTGGCGGACGTATCCTGTGGCGGAATCGCAGTTGCGGTTGGGATCGGAGAGTCCTTCCAAGCAGTCTTTGCCGAAATCAGGAGCCTATTCATGGCATACGCAGAATGGCGGTCGGTAGTTCGTGGTCTCGTGGTGGCAGCGGTCTTCGTGGCGTTTGGTGCGGCGGCCGGATCGGCGGCCCGCGGTCAGGACTCCGGCTTCGAGCCACTATTTGACGGCAAATCCCTCGCCGGGTGGAAGGCAAACGAAAACGCCCAAAGCTGGAAGGTCGTCGACGGCCAGATCGTCTGCCACGGTCCGCGGAGCCACCTCTTTTATATCGGGCCCGACGAAGCCCATCCCGCCGAGTTCACGAATTTCCATTTCAAGGCTGACGTGATGACCAAGCCGGCGGCAAATTCCGGGATTTTCTTCCACACGAAGCTCCAGCCCGAGGGCTGGCCAGCGCACGGGTATGAGATGCAGGTGAACAACTCCCAGGGCGATCCGGTGCGGACCGGCAGCCTCTACAACGTCGTCAAGAATTTCACGCCGCCGGCGCCGGACAACACCTGGTTCACGCAGGAGCTGATCGTGAAGGGCAAGGCGATCCAGGTGATCGTCAACGAGAAGATGCTGTTCGAGTTTGTGGAGCCCGACGGGGTGACGGGCACGCGGAAGCTCTCGTCGGGGCTGTTCGCGCTGCAGGCCCACGATCCCGGCAGTGTGGTGCACTACAAAAACATCCGGGTGAAGCGGCTGCCGTAAGTGGGACATTACGCCTGGATTTGACAGGCTGAAGCCTGTCCTACTTTCTGTTGACTCAGAGAGCCTGGAATCTCTAAAAACCGGTTAAGAAAGAGGGTGCCAGCCATGATTCAGTCCACGATGCCGATGGGGATTCGCGACGACATCACGCAGTGCATCGGTCGCACGCCGCTGGTGCGGCTCCGCCGCGTCACTGAGGGCTGCGTGGCGAGCGTGATCGCTAAGATCGAAAACATGAATCCGCTCTGGAGCGTGAAGGACCGGATCGCGGTGGCGATGATCGACGCGGCCGAGGACGCCGGCAAAATCGGCCCCGACACGATCGTCATCGAGCCCACCAGCGGCAACACGGGCATCGGCCTGGCCTATGTCTGCGCCGCCCGCGGCTACAAGCTCCGCGTCACGATGCCCGAGAGCATGAGCCTCGAGCGGCGGCGGATGCTCAAGGCGCTCGGCGCCGAGCTCGTCCTCACGCCCGCGGCCGAGGGGATGCCCGGTGCGGTGCGGCATGCCGAGGAGATCAGTCACTCAAGCACCCAGTTTTTCATGCCGCAGCAGTTCAAAAACCCGGCCAATCCCGACATCCATCGCCGCACCACGGCCGAGGAGATCTGGGCCGACACCGATGGGCAGATCGACATCCTCGTCTGCGGCGTTGGCACCGGTGGCACGATCACCGGCTGCGGCGAGGTGCTCAAGGCGAAGAAGCCCGGACTCAAAGTCGTGGCGGTCGAGCCGCTCAACAGTCCGGTGATTTCGCAGAAGCTCGCCGGCGAGCCGATCAAGCCGGGCCGCCACACGATCCAGGGCATCGGCGCCGGCTTCATTCCCGACATCTTGAATCTCAACGTCATCGATGAGGTGATCAAGGTCGACGATGAAGACGCCATGGAGACAACCCGGCAGATGGCCAAGCGCGAGGGGCTGATGTGCGGCATCAGCTGCGGCGCCGCGGCCTGGGGCGCGCTGCAGATGGCCAAGCGGCCAGAGAACGCCGGCAAGATGATCGTCGTCGTCCTGCCCGATCTCGGCGAGCGCTACCTCTCGACCCGCCTCTTCCCCGAGTAACCCCCGAAGCATGACACGCTTCAGCCTGTCA
>JAPLNR010000073.1 GCA_026401035.1 Planctomycetia bacterium
CAGCACTGCCGCCGATGGGAAGCTGGTCGCTCGCGGCAAGCGACAGAACCGTGGCCGCCTCCACCGTGGTCGCGCCCTGGTAGTTGTTCAGGCTGGCCGAGGTGTTCGAGAGCGTGAGGGTGATGTTGCTGGTTCTCAGCCGGAGGCCGTTCGTTCCGGTGATCTGCCCCCGCGCCGTCACCGAACCAGTGCCACCGGACGCAAAGCTGACGGGGGACAGATTGGCGGTCAACTGACCGTACAGCACGCCTCCGGTCTGGTCTGTTCGAAACGCGGCAAACCCCCCATCGGCATAGCCCGCAGCGTTGAACACGAGAGGGTTGTACACGTTCGTGTTCGGGCTGGTCAGAGCGAACTGGGCGTTGCCCGTCGTCGTGCCGATGGTCACGGTGCCCGTCCCGAGATTGCTGCTCTGAATGCTTCCATCCCCGTTCAGCGTCGTCGTGATAGCGCCGTTCCAGAGCCGTGTCAGACTCGAAGCACTCGAGATCGTGATACCTCCTGAAAACGTGTTATTCGTATTCGCAAAATTCGGCGTGAACTGGCCGCCCGCCATGACCAGGGCGACCCTTTGCCCCGCCCCGCCGTCCTCGATCAGCGTGGTCAATGACGAGCTGAAGTTGCTGATCGTGAGCGTGCCGGTGCCGACCACCGAGTTCGTGATCTTCGCGGTCGGAGCGCCAGCCGCCAGAGAGGCCACGGTGGCGTTCAATCCGTTCATGTCCAACGCGCCCGTGCTGTTGACCGTGAGGGCCGTCGCCGCCGGCAAGGCCGACGCACTCCCCACCCGCAGTGTTCCGGCACTGATCGTGGTGGCGCCTGAATAGGAGTTGGAACCCGACAGCGCGAGCACGCCCGAACCGAGTTTGATGAGGCTGAGAGCGTTTGCCCCGCCGTTAGGGTTGGCGATGGCAGAACCATGGCTGAACGTACCGCTTTCGGTGTTGATGCCGACCGTCGAGCCATTGAGGAAACCGGTCGAGCCGGTGCTCGCCATGCCGAGGATCGTGGCCAGATTCGCGGACGTGAACTGTGGATTCGCGGACCCGACGGTGAACGCGGCAACAGCCCCGGAGCCCGTTGTCAGGTTGGCGGCTGTCCAACTCGAAGTGGTACCGCCGTAGAGGGTGTTGACGTTGGCAAGGAGCAGCATGCCGGCATTTACGCGGGTCGAGCCGGAGTAGGTGCTGCTTCCGGAGAGGGTGAGCGTGCCGCTGCCGAGCTTGGTGAGTCCCAGCACGGCATTAACGCCGCTATTACGAAGTACTCCCGCGAACGTACCTGTGGCGTTGTTGTCGCCGATCGAGAGAGTCGACGTGCCGCTCACGCCGTCGACGGTGCCGGTGCCGCTCAGGCCGTTGATGGTGTCGCTGAACCCGTTGAATCGGAGCGTGCCGTTGAGCGCCACGTTGCCAGCACTGCCGCCGTTGGGAAGTTGGTCGCTCGCGGCAAGCGACAGCACCGTGGCCGCCTCCACCGTGGTCGCGCCCTGGTAGTTGTTCAGGCTGGCCGAGGTGTTCGAGAGCGTGAGGGTGATGTTGCTGGTTCTCAGCCGGAGGCCGTTCGCTCCGGTGATCTGCCCCCGCGCCGTCACCGAACCAGTTCCGGCGGTCGCAAAGCTGGCGGCGGACAGATTGGCGGTCAACTGACCGTACAGCACGTTTCCGGTCGAGTCTGCACGAAACGCGGCGCTCCCCCCGTCGATGTAGCCCGCGGCGTTGAACACGAGCGGGTTGTACACGTTGGTGTTCGGGCTGGTCAGAGCGAACTGGGCGTTGCCCGTCGTCGTGCCGATCGTCACGGTGCCTGTTCCGAGATTACTGCTCTGAATACTCCCATCACCGTTCAACGTCGTGGTGATAGTGCCGTTCCAGAGCCGTGTTGACGCCGCACTCGAGATCGTGAGCCCCCCCGAAAACGTGTTGTTTGTATTCGCAAAGTTCGGAATGGACTGTCCGCCCGCCACGACCAAGGCGACCTTTTGCCCCGCCCCACCGTCCTCGATCAGTGTGGTCACCGCTGCGTTGAAGTTGCTGATCGACAGCGTGCCGGTGCCGACCACCGAGTTTGTGATCTTCGCGGTCGAAGCGCCGGCCGCCAGAGAGGCCACGGTGGCATTGAATCCGTTCAGGTCGAGCACGCCCGTGCTGTTCACTGTGAGGGCCGTCGCCGCCGGGAGCGCTGCGGCACTGCCCGCCTTGAGCGTGCCTTGGCTGATCGTGGTGGCGCCCGAATAGGAGTTGGCACCCGACAGCGTGAGCATGCCGGAACCCGTTTTCGTGAGCCCGGCAGACCCGCTCAGGATCGAACCGATCGAGGCTGCGCTGTTGGCGGTGATCGTGGGCGTTGCGCCGGCGAGCGAGATCGTGCCGCCCGTGAGGGTGTAGGCGCCCGAGCCTGGGGAGTTGAACGTGATCCCATTGGTCGTGACGGTATCGCCCACCGTCACGGTGCCGGCGGCTCCGCTTCCCGCGCCGAAGATGGCGGAGCTTGTCGTCAGATTTGGCCAGGCGACGTTCGCGGTGCCGTTCCACCAATTCGTGCCAGACACACTCGTGCTCCACGTGCCGCCGCCATCCTGCGGGCTGGCGGCAACTGGGTCGGCATCCCACGTGACCTGCGCACGCGCGGGAAGCGCGAAAATCATAGCCACGCCCGCAGCGAATCCGGCGACCAGCCGCAACTTGATCGGATGCATGATTTTCTCCACCCCCAACGAGTCGAATTTAGCTCGGGAATAAAACCGGACTCCCAACCTTTCCCGCGGGTGGTAAATGTACCATCCCGGCTGTTCCAGTCAAGACTCGGGCACGGGACCTTATCTTTGCCACAAAATCCCCGGAAACAACGTTGCGAACCAGGAAAACCGGCTCTAGGCCACGGGCGCCGCCGACTCCCGAATGCATAGCTGCGGCATTACCCGCGATTCCCGGGGTTTTGCCGAAGGGCAACGGCCCTCCAGACGGTCGAGCACGAGCCTGGCGGCCTCGGCCCCGATGCTGACGGGATCCTGGTTCACCGTCGTCAGCTTCGGCCGCAGCCAGTAGAGGTCGGTCTGGTCGCCAAAGCCCACGACCGAGACGTCGCGGCTCACCTGCAGCCCGAGTTCTTCGGCCACGGCATACACGTGCGCTGCCATCCGATCCGACGCCGTGAAGATTGCCGTCGGCCGGTCTTTCGACGCCAGAATCACCCGGACCGCATCACTGCAATCACCTCTTTCGCAATCCGCGAACTGATACTCCACGCCGTCGCGCCCATGCACCACTTCTTCAAAACCACGCCGCCGCTCAGCATAGGTCGAAACCCATGGCTCGCCGCTGATGTGCGCGATCCGACGGTGTCCAAGCGACAGCAGGTATTCAGCCACGACTCGGCCCCCTGCTTCGTCGTCGGTGCCGCTGAAGTCAGCGTTTGTGCGGGGAAGGCGCCGGTCGACAGACACCAACGGCAGGCCACGCTCCCAGACCTCGCGGAGGTACATCCGCGATACCGACTCGTCGGAGGGCACGAAGATGATGCCGTCCACCCGCTGCTCGATGAGCCGGTGGAGGTAATCGAGTTCCGCATCGTCTCGATTCGCACCCGGACCATCACCGTGAAAGTGGACGACGGGGAGATACCGGTGCTCGGCCAGAACGTCGTGAATTCCGCGGACTACCTGCGCTAAAAACCACGAGCCGAGCGGCACCATCACACCAATCGTGCCGCTGCGGCCTCCCATCACGGCGCGGACGAGCCGATTAGGGCGGTACTGCAACTGCTTGGCGGCCGCCAGCACCCGCTGCTTTGTTTCCTCCGCAACGCCCCCGCGGCCACTCAAAGCCCGCGACGCCGTCATCAAAGAGACCCCCGACGCCTCGGCCACCTGCCGAATATTTGGTTTCTTGGGCTTGGGAGGCTGGGGCTGGGGCTGGGGCTGGTTCAAAGGGAATTTCGACTCTACGGGAGCGGCTGCGGACAGGGATTTCCATACTGTAGCAAGGCACAGCCAGCTATGATACATGTATCTATGGGATGAACGTGCGGCGTTACCAGATCAGCAAACCGGTCCAGGAAACATTCGCGATCGTCGCGTTCCTGCTCGCCGCTGCGCTGCCTGGCCGCCCGGCGTTCACGGCAGAAATGACCGTGAAGCCAACCGTGACTGCCTCCACGCCACTGCTCCTGGCGAAGCATTGCGCAGCCTGCCACAACGCCGATGATGCCAACGGCGGCTTCCGCATCGACACGCTGCCTGCGGCGATTGACACGGTCGACACGGCCGACCGCTGGCAAAAGGTGCTCGGAGTCTTGAACTCGGGAGAGATGCCCCCGAAAGACGAGCCGCAACTCGACCCCGTGGCCAAGACCGAGTTGCTTGACGATCTCGCGCAGGGGCTCGTCGTGGCCCGGAAGGTTCTGGCCGACACGGGCGGCGTCATCACGATGCGGCGGCTCAACCGCCGGGAATACGTGAACACGCTCCAGGAGTTGCTCGGCGTGACCGCCACGCCGAACGGGCTTCCCGCCGATGACGGTGCCGGGACCTTCGACACGATCGGCAAACAGCTCTATATCTCGGCCGACCAGATCGAGCAGTACCACGAGATCGCCACGACGGCGATCCAGGACGCTTGGCGTCGGTACGGTTCGCCGCATCCGTCGCGTACGCATCGCATGGAGGCGGAGGTCTCGACGCCTGGAGTGCGGCGCCGGCTGGCCGAGCGAATTGACGAACGCCGCCGGTACATAATCTGGAAGAATGCCGTAGAGGCGGCGGCCCGGAAACCGGAAAATCAGGCGGCCATCACCGAGATTCGCAAGAACGCCAAGCCCTCCGATTTCGAGCCCGTTCTGCAGGGATGGCAAAACCTGCAGGACGCTCCGTCGCCGAAGGATTTTCAGTTCAGCGACGCGATGCACGCCCTTGAGATGGGGAACCGCGACTTTGCCGTGCGAGTGCCGTACCACACGCTCTACGCCTCACACACGGCCGTCGAGAAGGGGGCCTTCCTTGCGGTGGGCGACGCAAAGGTCAACATCCATCTGCAGTTTCGAATGCCGCAAGGGTGGCCACCGGGCGAATACACGCTTCGGCTGCGTGTCGCGGCCACCGACGAGTCGCCACCCGAGCGGCGGTTCTTGGAGTATGGCCCTTGGGGACCGGGGGTGGGGGACGGTTCGGCAGGATGCCATGAGATCACAGGCACGATGACGGAGCCGCAGACGCTCGAGATTCCGGTCATCGCTGAGGGAGAAAAGCTGTTCGTCTTCCGCGAGAAGGGCTCCTACGACAGCGATGCGCAGGGGCACCGCGTGTTCTTCGATGTCTTCAATAAGAATGGCATCGGCCCACCGCTCAACATCTGGATCGACTGGGTGGAGGTCGAGGGGCCGCTCCCAGCGAAGCAGCAGCCCCCCGCGGCCCTTGCCGCGCTGCTCACCGTGCCGGCCGTCGAGCAGCCGGGCGCGACGCAGGCCTCGGCCGAGCAGAACATCCGGGGCACACTGGAAGAATTTTGCCTGCGGGCGTTTCGGGGCCGCCCGCCCGAGGCGGAGTTCCTCGACAGGCTCGTCGCGATGTACGCGGGGGAGCGGGCTGCCGGCCGGCCGTTCCGCGAGGCGGTGACGGCGCCGCTGGCCGTCGTGCTTTCGTCACCGCACTTTCTCTACCTCGCGGAGCCGACGCAGGCCCCGCAGCGGCGGCAACTCGACGGCCTGGAACTTGCTTCCCGGCTCTCGTATTTCCTGTGGAGCGGGCCGCCCGATGACACGCTCCTCGCCCTCGCCCGGTCGGGCAAGCTCCATGAGCCCGAAGTGCTCGCGGCCCAGGTCGACCGCATGATCGCCGATCAGAAGTCACGGCAGTTCGTCGCCGCGTTCACGCACCAGTGGCTCGGCGTGGACCGGCTCGACTTCTTTCAGTTCAAAGACAACCTCTTTCCCCGCTATGACAGGCAGGTGAAGGCCGCCTCGCGGCAGGAGATCTTCGAGACGGTCGCGTTGCTGCTCGAGGAGAACCTGAGTCTCCGCAACCTCCTGAAAAGCGACTTCGTGGTCGTGAATGCGGTGATGGCCAGCTACTACGGCCTCGAGGGGGTGCATGGCGACAACTACCGGAGGGTGAAGCTCCCGGAGGGCTCGCCCCGCGGCGGCCTTCTGGGCATGGCGGCGATCAACGCCATGGGCAGCAACGGCGAACAGACAAGCCCCGTCGAGCGGGGCGCGTGGGTGCTGCGGAAGCTCCTCGACGATTCGCCGCCGCCGGCCCCGCCGAACGTGCCGCAGCTCACGCGGCTCGAGGGCCAACTGCTCACCACCCGCGAACGCGTGCGGGCGCACCAGGAAGAGCCGCAGTGCGCCTCCTGCCACCGGAAAATCGACCCGATCGGCTTCGGCCTCGAAAACTTCGACGCCGTTGGGCAGTGGCGGACCAGGGATTCCCACACGACGCCCGATGTGGGCACGAAGGAGTGGGAGATCGATCCCTCAGGCGCGTTGCATGGCGGCCCAGCTTTCCAGGATTATTTCGAATTGCGGGATCTCGTGGCCGCGCGGCACGCCAACTTCGCAACCGGCTTCACCGCGGCCCTCGTGTCATACGCCCTCGGCAGGCCGGTCGGATTTACGGACGGAGACCTCGTCACTGCGATCGTTGCCAAAGCCGCAAGCCAAGGCGATGCCGTTCGCGAGTTCGTCCACGCTGTCGTGCAAAGTGACGCCTTTCGCATGAAGTGACCGCCGCACCCCAGCCCGGAGAAACTCCATGCTTTCACGCTCGTCGCGCCGCCGATTCCTGCGATCGGCGACTGCGCTCGTGGCCCTGCCGACGCTCGAGTCGCTCGGCTTCCGGAGGTTTGCCCGGGCCGCGGAGGCGGTGTTGCCGAAGCGCATGGTCTGCCTGGGCACGGGCTTCGGCGTGACCTCGGAGACATGGCTGCCGAAGACCGATGACGTGGGGACGACCTACACGCTCCCGGAGGGCCTCGCCCCGCTCAGCCGCCACAAGAGCGACTTCACGCTGGTGCAGGGCTGCCTGCACGAGTTTGCCAACGACCCGCACGGCGGCAGCACCTTCTGGCTCACCGGCGCTGGTCCCAAGAAGTCGCTCTCGATGGACCAGATCGTGGCAGCCCACCTCGGCGCCGACACGCGGTTCACCTCGGTCCAGCTCAATGCCAGCGAACCCAGCCTCGGCGGCCCCGGCCACGGCCCGGGCTTGTCGCTCGCCTGGGACCGCCGTGGGAAGCCGATCGCCGGCTTCAACAGCCCGGTGATCGCCTTCCACAAACTCTTCTCCCCGGACGACATGCCGCTCGCGCAGCGGCAGCAGATGCTCGCCAAAAAGCGGAGCGTGCTCGACGCGGTGCGGGCAGACGCCAAGAGTCTCGAGCGCGGGCTGAATGCCACCGACGCCGACAAACTCGACGAGTATTTCCAGGGAGTGCGTGACATCGAGACTCGGCTGGGAAAGGAGGAGCGGTGGCTGGGCCAGCCGAAGCCGAAGTCGCCGCTGCCGCAGCCGGGCGAAGGCCTCGTGGGCCGCGACGAGGTCTTGATCATGTACGACCTGATCGTGGCGGCCCTCCAGACCGATAGCACGCGGGTGATGACGTTCCGCCAGCCGATCCAGCACCTGCTCACGAGCCTCGGGATCAGCGTGGCCGCCCATGACATGAGCCACTATCACCCCGGCGAGCGGATGGCGGCCGCGCAAAAGCGTGATCTCGCCCAAAGTGAAATGCTGGCCACGCTCATCGACAAGCTCAAGGCGACGAAGGAGCCCGATGGATCGAGCCTGTTCGACCACACGACCGTGGTCTTTGGGAGCAACCTCCGCTCGATCCACTACCTCGACAACTGCCCCACGCTCATCACGGGCCGCGGCGCCGGGATCACGCTCGGCCACCACATCGTGCAGCCGAAGCATACGCCCCTGTGCAACGTGTGGCTCACGCTGCTCCAGGGAACCGGCTGTGCAATCGACGCCTTCGGCGACAGCACTGGCGTGGTGGAAGCCCTGCGGACCAGTTAGGTAGGACGATGCTCTGACCGGGGGACGGTTTGCAGTTGCCACACAGCCCACGGTGCCGCGCAGGGCCTCGGACAGCGTCCCGTCGACCGCTCGTCACCGGTCAAACGCTTGCGGAAGTGCCGTTGACCGGCCTCTCCTTCCATGCGGGTATGTGCCCAGATTTGGTGGCCGGCACCGTTTCCATTTAGGATGGCTGCATGAGCGATCAACCCTCGTTTCCAAGACTCCGCCCAAGCATCAGCCATGCTGCCTCGCGGCAGGCCGAGATTGCCCGTGTCCGGCGGATGACGGTGGAGGAACGGGTCAAGGCGGCGCTGGGGCTGGCAGCGCGATTCGCGGAGTTGCGGCCGGCGCCCCGCAAGGATTGACCGATGGCCAACCCCGACGAGGTCATTCGTGCCGCCGAAGAAGTTGCCGGCATTCTCGAATCGCGAGGCGTAGGGGCGGTGGTCATCGGCGCCGTCGCTCTGGCGGCGCACGGCTACGTGCGGTTTACGGAAGATCTCGACCTCGGCGTCAACACCGATCTGGGCACACTGAGCAGAGTCGCAGACTCGCTGCGGACGGCGGGCTTTGAGGTCGAGCTCCGGGAGCCCGACGGCAAGGATCCGCTCGGGGGCGTGGTGGACGTCCGCGGCCCGTTCGGGCTCGTGCAGATCGTGAACTACGGCGGCCGGTTTCCGGCGGTCATCGATGGCGGACTCGCGGCGGCCGACACCGTCATCCGCCCTGGCAGCCGCCTGCGGATCGTGCCGCTTCCGCACCTTGTCGCGCTCAAGCTGTACGCGGGAGGCACGAAATCCCGTGCCGACATCGTGGAAGTTTTGTCCCGCAACCCCGATACCGACATGGCCGCGATTCGCGAACTCTGCCAGGGATGGCGGCTCCGCGGCCTCGAGCCGCTCATCGAAGAGGCGGCTGGCGGCTCGTAGACCGGCTGTCCAATCGACGCCTTCGGCGACAGCACTGGCGTGGTGGAAGCCCTGCGGACCAGTTAGGTAGGACGATGCTCTGACCGGGGGAGCAAAACGCTGCATTCCGGCAAGGGGATGCAGACCGGCCGGCACACGCCCCCCAAAAAAAGCCGCGATTTCCCTGTAAAACCACCCCCTGCCACAGGGGCGCATTTATCGTGTATTTTTGAGGGTCGTCTGTTCGCCCGCCCCCACGGCCCCCGAGGAGCCCCATTATGGCCACTGCATCCCGCCCCAAAGCCGCCGAAGCGTTTGTCGTCGGGGCCGATGTGGTCGTCGAATCGCTGGTCCGCCAGGGCGTGGACGTGATCTTCGCCTACCCGGGCGGGGCGAGCATGCCGCTGCACCAGTCGCTCACGAAATACAAGGACAAGATCCGCACCATCCTGCCGCGGCATGAGCAGGGGGGCGGCTTCGCGGCCCAGGGCTATGCCCGCACGACCGGCAGGCCGGGAGTGTGCATGGCCACGAGCGGCCCGGGCGCGCTCAACCTCGTGACGGCGATCGCCGACGCGAAGATGGACAGCGTGCCGCTCGTCGCGCTCACCGGCCAGGTGGGAACGAGCGTGATCGGCACCGACGCCTTCCAGGAGACGCCGATCGTCGAGGTCTGCCGCGGGATCACGAAGCACCACTACCTCGTGACCGACGCCAACGATATCGCCCGCGTGATGCGGGAGGCCTTTCACATCGCGACGACGGGCCGCCCCGGCCCGGTGCTCGTCGACCTGCCAAAAAATATCCAGCTGACGCAGATCGTGCCCGACTACGACGCGGCCATGAACCTGCCGGGCTACCATCCCGAGGTCCGCAAGGCGCATCCCGAGCAGATCGCGCAGGTCGCCGCGGCGATCAAGCGGGCCAAGCGGCCGGTGATCTATGCCGGCGGCGGCGTGATCGCGGCCGATGCCGCGGCGGAGTTGCGGGAGTTGGTGCGGCGGACCGGCATCCCGGTCACCATGACGCTCATGGGCCTGGGAGCCTATCCCGGCGACGATCCGCTGTCGCTCGACATGCTCGGCATGCACGGCAGCGTGTACGCCAACTATGCGGTCGATCAGGCCGATCTGCTGCTCGCGATCGGCGTGCGGTTCGACGACCGCGTGACGGGGAAGGTGGCGGAGTTCGCCCAGCATGGCTTCATCGTCCACATCGACGTCGATCCCTCCGAGATCAACAAAAACAAGGTCGTGCACATCCCGATCGTCGCCGACGTGAAGGATGCGCTCACGCAACTCAACAAGATCGTGGAAAAGCCCACGGCCAGCCTCGCCGACTGGCACGCCCAGATCGACGCCTGGAAGAAGGAAGATCCGTTCTCCTTCGACACGAGCTATCCGGGAATCCTCGCCCAGGAGGCGATCGCCGAACTCTCGCGGATCACCGCCGACCGCGACACGATCGTGACCGTGGGCGTGGGCCAGCACCAGATGTGGGCGGCGCAGTTCTACAAGTTTCGCCGACCGCGGACCTGGCTCTCCTCGAGCGGCCTCGGCACGATGGGCTTCGGCCTGCCGGCGGCGATGGGCGCAAAGGTGGCCCATCCCGAGGCGCTCGTCGTCGACATCGACGGCGACGGCAGCATCCTGATGAACATCCAGGAATTCGCCACCTGCAAGACCGAAGACATTCCGGTGAAAGTCCTGCTGCTCAACAACCAGCATCTCGGCATGGTGGTGCAATGGGAGGACCGCTTCTTCAAGGGCAACCGGGCCCACACCTATCTCGGCCCGGTCGATCACCCCGAGGCCAGCGGTCAGGGCGACGGCATCTCCCCGGAGAACCGCTACCCCGACTTCGTCGCCATCGCCAAGGGCTTCGGCTGGCAGGCGGAAACCGTGGCCGCGAAGAAAGACCTCGAAGGTGCCCTCCGCCGGATGATCGACGCTCCGGGCCCCGCGATCCTCGACGTGCAGGTGCCCTATCAGGAGCACGTGCTGCCGATGATCCCGTCGGGCATGACCGTCCGCGAACTGATCAAGAAGTAGCACGGCGGGGCCAACCGCGGCCTCCGCCGCCTGCCATGGTGACAGCAGCCGCCCCGTGGGGCAGCACCTACTGCCCGAACGGGCTGTCGAACGGCGACGCATTCGGATCAGCGGCCGGCTCTGTCGCCGGCTGTTCCGTCTGCGGCGCGGCGGCCGCGGGCTTCGTCGGGGCTGGCGTGGCCGGAGCCTTGAGCATCGCCAGCGCGGCGGTGACGGATGCCTCGTCCGGCGTCTGGTCAATCGCCATGCCGCCGTCGCGAAGCGCGGCGGCGAGTTGGGTGGCCGGGCCGGCGGCGTTGCCCAGCAGGGTGGCCAGGCCGGTCGTCCCGTTGCTCGCGGCAATCGCATCGG
This sequence comes from Planctomycetia bacterium, assembly GCA_026401035.1. Lineage (GTDB taxonomy): Bacteria > Planctomycetota > Planctomycetia > Pirellulales > UBA1268 > RGVT01. The sequence continues at coordinate 11,331 of JAPLNR010000073.1, forward strand.
CGAGCGCGACGAGCCGCCAGGCGTCGCGGCGGCAGACCTGTTCGGGAATCGCGAGTTGATCCATTGCGGCGCCGCCGGCCTGCATGCCGAAGTCGGTCGGCGGCCCCGGAAAACCCGGCCCCGGACCCCCGGGCTGCGGAAACCCCGGCTGCTGCCCGGATACAAGGCCGCGATATTGCTGCTCGAAGCGACGGCGATCGGCCGCCATCACGTCGGCCTCCAAGGCACTGATCGCCAGACCGCGGATCGCCTCGACAACCTTCGCGGCGTTCACCTCCGACTTGGCATTGGCCGTTGCGCCCAGCGCCGCCGCGGCCCGCACCCGCACGTCGGTCGCCCGGGCGGGATCCTCGACGATCCCCGCCAACGTGGCGGCAACGTTCTTCGGGGCGGCCCGCAGGACGACGGGAAGTATCGTAAGCGCCCGTGCCGCGAGCCACTCCTGTTCGGTGCGGCGATCGGAAGTCACCGGTTCGGAGAGGATCGCGAGCGTCGCCGGGCCGGCGGCCTTGGCCAGTGCGGCGAGCGCCTGTTCGTCGGCACGGTAGAGATCGACGTGCCGGCCAATTCCGGCGACCGCCGCGATCCGCACGGCGATCGGCAGTTTGACGTCAGCGGCAGCCGCCGCCAGCAGGGGCTGCGCGGGCGGCCACGGCTTGCCATCTTTTGACCGCAGTTCACCGATGAGCAGCAGCGCATTGACGCGGGCCACGACACCGGCGTTTTCATCTCGGGCCAGGCCTGTCATGAACTCGGCGACAAGCCGCGAGACGTCGGCAAACGCCTTGTCGTCATCGATTTCGGTCAGCAACACCTCCCGCATCCGGCGACGCGTGCGCTCGATCGTGGCGAGATTCTCCTCGAGCGCGAGTTGCGGCAGCGCCGTCTGCTGGAGAAACCGCCGGGATTCGGCGTCGAGCGCGGCGCCGTCGCGGATCTTGTCCTTGTATTCCCGCGTCTCGCGGGCATTCTCCACCTTCGTCCAGCCGATGTATGCCGGCTCGCCCTGTGCCCATGCCGGCGGAACGACCACCGACGGCGCGAGAACGAGGGCGACCACCGCCAGGCCGGCGCGAACGGGGTGCAATGGCAAGTGATTTTTCAGAGGGCTCATTGTGAACGAAACGGATTGCCAAAGGGATTGTCCGGCGAGGGTTCTGCCTGCTCGGGACGGTCACGGCCGGTCCTTTGCTCCTCGGCGAACGGCAGCGTGCCGATGAAGCGGTTGATTTGGAGCTGCGCGTCGGCGGCCGAAGCCAGTTCGAACGTGCCGTCCTCGCGGAGGAAAAGCATCTCGAGCGGATCCGGCGGCGGCGTGGGCTTGTTCGTGCGGGTCTCCGCCCGATCCTCCTGTCGGCCGCGCATGTCGACGAGCAGGCTGTTGGTGGTGATCTCCGCCCCGCGGACACGGGTTTCGGCCGGCCTGTTCAGCCGGTTGTCGATGTTGGCCAGGCCACCGATCTCCGTGATCAGGCTCCGCAGTGAATAACTGCCGCTGCCGTCGTCCTCCGCCAGCACGAGCACCTCCGTCATGCCCGGTTTGAAACGCTTGCTCTCGGCCTTCCTCAGTGCCCGCACCACCAAGCTCGTGGTACCAGGCACCGTTACCGGGTCGGTGACGTTGCTCGGCGGCGAGGGCAACTTGGCGTCCTTGGCCAGCGCAGGCTCGGCAAGATACTGACTGGCGAGGTTGTAGTTTGGATTCCAGACCGAGAGCCGCACGCGATAGCGGTACGATTTGCCGACTTCAACCGCGGTGTCAACGAACCGGAAGAGTTTATATTCCAGTTCGACGATCGGGCGTCCCGCCGCGTCCAACGCCATTCCGGGCCCGCCTGGCAACATTCCCGGCTGCATTCCCGGCTGCGGACCGTTCAACGGCGATTGAAAATCGGGTTCCGCGAGTGGATTCTGGCCGGCGGCGGGCGAATCTACCTGCTCGGCCGCCCGCTTGGCAGCGGCCGCCTGGTCGGCGATGAATTTCTTGGCCTGCTCGACGAACCAGGGATGCATCGATTCTGTGCCCCAGGCGTCACCCGCCAACTGGGGCAGCGGTGCGCAATAGCCAACCGCACCGGCACCAGGATTCTGGTCGGCGGCGAGCAGGAATCCCGCAGGCAGTTGCTCGCCCTGCACCGCGGACCACTCCTTCTGGGCGCGCTTCAAGACGGCTTTCATGTCGATTTTTTCCCACGACTCGCGGCCCCCCGGCACGACGACGGACCGCTCGACGAGATACTCACTCCAAAGCGGCTGGTCCCGCTTGGGATCACGGAAGCCGGCTTCGGCGAACCGCTGCTGGTAGTCGCCGATCTGCTTTGCCACCGGCAGCAATCCCGTGACGATGCAATAAGGAACAAGACGGCCGCGGGCCGCCTGCGCCTGCTGTCCTGCTCCGAACTGCGCTGCTCCGAACTGCGCGGCGGCATCGGGTGGCAGGCCGTTGGGGTTTGGATTTTCGGCGCCCCCCGGTCCGGCCTGCCGGCCGCGGACGCGTTTGGGAGGCTTGGTTGGTTTCAGCGGCATGTCGACGTCGATCGGATTGCGGCCACCAACACCGGCGGCATTTTCCTTCAGCGGCAGGAGCACGACGCCGGCAACGGCCCGCAGATCCTCGACCGGAAAGACCATCGGCTTTGTCCGCCGCGACTTCTCCTCGAAGAGCGGCTTGTTGAGCATCGCGACCGGGGGCGGGCCGACGAGTTCCGGTGCCCGCCACGGGTCGATCAATTTCACGAGTTGCGAGTCCTTCACCGCCTCGGCGGGCGGGTGCTTCGCAGACTGGATGTGGCTGGCTGTTCCCTCGGCCTGGCTGGCGATGGCGCTGGGCAGGTGGTCTTTGGCCGCCGGCTTCGTGCGGGCGGCGTTGATGCCGCCCCAGACCATTCCGCAGGCCAGCGCAGCGACCAGCGCCACGACGATCTTCTCGGCATGATTCAGGAAGAAATCAATGATCGCTTCCTTGTTGAAACTGATGCTCGGACGTTTCATGCCACTGCCTCCGGGCGGTAGGGCGCAGGGCCGCGGAGGGCGGCCGCCGGCGCGGGCTCAGCCTGCGGCGCGGGCTCAGCAGGCACGGGGTTATCCTCCGGCGCAGCAGCAGGCGCCGGTTCGGCAGCAGGCGCCGGTTCGGCCACGGGCGCCGGCTCGGCGGCAGGCGTTGGCTCAGCCACGGGCGCCGGCTCGGCGGCGGCCGGGGAGGGCTCTGCTCCAGCGGTGGGCTCGACCACGGCGGTGGGCTCGAGGCCGAGCACTTTCTCGTCGGGCGGTGTCGCCAGCCCGACGGTGCCGCGGAGTTCCACGACAATGTCATGGCGGCGGCCAGTTGTAGCGACTGGGTTCGGACCGGCTGCATTGAATCCAGGATTTGCGGGGCCGGCCATCGGCTGCGAACCGGTTGCGCCGGCATTGATCCGCACCTGACGGACGTCGATCGGCACCGGCGCCCGCGCCAGATCGACGAGCCAGCCGTCGAGTTGCCGCTCGTCGATCACCACCCGCATGACGAAGGGCATCAGATGCACCATCACCGCGTCGGGTGCAGTGGCCAGTTCCGCCGCAGACAGGGGCTTGCCATTGAAGTCGACATAGATCCAGTTTTTGAGCGCCTCGTCCGGAGAGACCGCTGCGGCCGCCCCTCCTTCCTCGGGCGGGGGTGCCACCGGAGCAGCAAATCCCGGCCCCGGCCCCTGTCCACCACCGCCGAATCGTGGATGCGGCGGTCGGCTGGCCGCACCCATGCCGTCCGGCGACGGCGGCGCCATAGCTTCTTCACCGAGGGGCATGCCGCCAACTGCCTGGCCGGTCGGCATGATGATCCGTCCGCCGCGTGACGCTCCCGGATCATCTTCCGCCGCCGGATACCCGATCGCCAACTGCTCGACCAGTGGAATCGGGGAGTTGTAGGGACCAGCCGCAACCTTGTTCACGCGGGCGATCGAGTCGCACAGCAGCCCGTAGACCCAGAGTTCCTCCTGCGCGAGTAAAACCTGCAGGGTGGAGGGAGGCTTGGCCCAATCGAACGACGCATACACCCGCTTTTGATCCTCGGCGTTCCACTGCACGAGCTTGTTGGAGCGGACCGGCTGTCCGGGCATGCCGCGATTGGCTGCCGGATCGACACGCCCGGGCTGAGCGGCTGCATCCGCAGCCGCATCGATCATCGCCTCGTCGGCCCCCATCCGCGCCGGCAACTGTCGCACGATCGCCCGCACGTTGTTTTGATAACGCTCGAGCAATTTGCGGGGCAGTTTGCCGTCGGCCTTGAGCACGGCAGCCCGCTGCACGAAATCAACGCCGAGTGAATCCGGCCACACCCGCAACGGCTGCTGGCTGTTCCAGAACCGCTGCCATTCCGCCAGCGTCTCGCGCCGCACCGCATTCGTACGGGCATCGATGTCGGTCGACCAGGCCTCGTTGGGATGGGGCTCGATGCCGGCGACGCTCTTGAGCGACGACAGCCGGCTCTCGATCTGGCTGCGGGCTGAATTGATCTGCTCGCCCAGCGAGCCATTGGTCATGAACACCAACGGCACTACGACCAGCGGCACCAGCGGCGCAAGCAGCCAGAAGTGGTACTTGACCACGAGGTCGACGTGCGGCTTGATGTTGTCGGGGATCTGAACCATGGTCGGTCGCCTGGGCGTCAAAAGTCCTGGGCCGGCGCGGCAGGCGGTGGCGGAGGCGGCTTGGGGGCCCCCGGCACGGTTGGCTGCCAGCAGAATTGAAGCGTGAAGTCGAACCGCCGCAGCACGAGGTCCGGTGCGCCTTCAGCATCCGCGTTGCCCTGTGGCTGCGCTCCCGGAACTGCCGGGGCGGCACCGCGTGGAATGCGGACGACCTTCACGGTGGACGAGTCGACGAGCACCGGAAATCCGATCCCCAGGTCGGCCACGCTGACCATCTGGCCGGCCAGCGGACCGGCCGTCACCGCCACCTCGTCCCCCTCGCCGAGCAGCCCTTTCACGATCGTGGATCGCACGAACTGCGCGCTCTCGTCGGGCTTGTGATGGTCCTCGTTGTGGAAGTGATAGCCGGTCATCTGGATCACCCAGCCCGGGCCCGTCGGGCCCGTCACTGCGGCAGGCGCTGCCGCAGCGGCCGGCGCCTCGGCGGCCTGATCGCCCTCCGCCGCGGGTGGCTCACCGGCTGGCGGAGTGTCGGCTCCCTGCTCGTCTTCGGCCTGCTCCTCGGCGGCCTCCTCGGCAGGATGCGTCTCCGCCCACTTTTGTGAGACTCCCGTGAACCAGGCTGCCAGGTCTGGAAAATACTGGCAGTCGATCCGCTCGACGTGCAGTTCGTTGCGATCGGCAGGATTTTCCGGAACCTTGCCCGGATCGTCGCGCGGCAGCAGTGTTTCGACGGCCCGCAGCATGTCGAGCATCTGAAACCGGCGATCCTCGACCCGCACCAGATACTGCTGCTGCGCGATCGACTCTTCCTGCTTCCGCTTCACCTCCTCGAACGCCGCGATCGCCGCCTGCGACTGGCTCTTCACCCCGTCGGCCCGCGCGAAGGCACTGGCATAGAGATTCGGCGCATAGGTCGTCCACGCGAAGAACATGCCGGCAAAACTGATCGTCGCCGCCGCCAGCAGGCCGGCCAGCGCTCCCACCGCCCAAGGCTTCTTCGCCTCGATCAGCCGGTCGATGACGATCTCCCGCGGCAGCAGGTTGGTTCGCAGGCTCGCGCCGCCGGCCCCCTGCAGCGCGAGTCCGTAGGCCGTGCCGAACGCCAGCCGGTTTTCGCGAAAGGCCGGCGCATTCATTACCGCCGGGCCCTCGAGCCCGCGATAGGACTCCAGCCGCTGCACGTCGAGCTGCAGCTGTTTCGCGACGAAGTCGGAGAGGCCGCGGAGTTTCGTGGCGTTGCCGAGCAGCAGCACCTTGCCGATCGTGGCCGTGCGGTCGGTGCCGGTGAAGTAGTTCAGCGAGCGCTGCAGTTCCGCGGCAAACTCATTGAACACCGGCCGCATCACCTTGAAGACCGTCTTGGGATCCTCGGCCCGCACGGCGTTCCGCTTGAGGTGCTCCGCCTTGGCGAAGGTGAGCTTCATGCCCTGCACGAGCGCCTTCGTGAAACTGCTGCCGCCGATCGGCATGCTGCGCTGCCAGATCCGCAGACCATTGGTGATCACGAGATCGGTCGAGTCGACGCCCATCGACACCAGCACGATCGATGCCGGCGGCTTCTCGGGATCGATCGTGGCCAGGTCGGGCAACTGGTCGAAGGTCACCATGTTGGCCAGTGCGATCGGCGACAATTGCACCACGTCGACCTCGACGCGGGCCCGGGTGAGCGGCGTCAGCGCCTTGAACACCTGCTCCCGCTTCATGGCGAAGACGGCCACCTCAGCGTCGATGACGAAGCCGCCCTCGTCGATGCCGCCCGCCAGCCGCTGCCAGTCCCAGACCACCTGCTCGAGCGGAAACGGGATCTGCTGCCGCGCCTCATACTTGACGATGTCGGGAATCTTCTTGGATTCGATCGGCGGCAGTTTGATGAACTTTGAAAGTCCCGACTGTCCGGGCACCGAGATGGCCACCCGCGATCCCTTGAGCTTGTTGCGTCCGACAAATTCGGCAAGCGCAGCCTGCACCAGCTCCACCGGGTCGGCCTCCGGCTGCGTGAGCAGCATCGGATACTCGATGTAGTCGAACGCATCGGCCGTGATCTTCCGTGGATCCGACGAAGGGCCGCAGCGCACCGCCTTGAGTGCGCACTTGCCGATATCGATTCCCCAGCAGGAAGCGCTGCGAGCCATGGCCTGTTCCAGAAGAAGTGCCGTAAAAACCGGCCTCTCAACACTTTACGAACGGCCGGCAACGGGTGTCAATCGACCGAACCCGCGGACGGGAGCGGGCGGAGGGGGGGATAATAAAGGCCATGCCCGGAGGAGGTCCCTCGGCAGCATCCGTGCTGTTGGGGCCCGTTCCGTGGCGTTCGTGTTTCCTGGCCGGACGAGACCGTCAGGTCAAACCGTTCCTCTCATCCGGGCATGGCCAAAAATCATCACGCCGTGAGTTCGTCGATCCGCCGCCGAAACTCCGGCATCTCGCTGGTCACAAAAGTTGTCCACGCAGCGGGCTGCCAAAGCTCCACGCACACCGCCGCACCCACCACGAGCAGATCGCCCCCTGCCTCGACACCGAGAAATTCCCTGAATCCCTCGGGTACGACGAGCCGATCCCGGGCCGCGAGCGACACCACCTTGTGCCGCGTCGACAGCAGCCGGCCGAGATCCTGAAGCTGCCCAACCCGCTGCGTGAGCAGGCCCGCCTGCAGCTTGCTCCGCACGACATCGACAGCCGCGTCGATCCGCGGCTTCCAGATCGCCGCCGGCCAGAGCGACAGGCAGCCGGCCCGTTCCTTCGCCAGCACGAGCCGCGACCCCGCAGCCAGAAGCGGCCCGGACAGCTCCGGCGGAATCGCCAGCCGAAACCGCTCGTCGAGCGTGCGGACGTGTTCGCCGATCAGCAGTTCCGTTGCGGCTGTCATGCGAAAATGACTGGAAAAATCGCACTATTCGTGGCCGCCCAATATTCAGGGCTGAAAACCCACGAGTCACTCATTGTGACTCATTAAAAAGGGCCGTCAACCCACAGGAGCGGGAGTTTAGCGACCCAGGCGGAAAGTGCAAGCAAATGCTTTCGCAGTTCCCCCTGCTCGTAAATCGCTGCATTCCAAGGCGGATCTGCGCCGGTTTCCGCCCGGTGCAAACAACCCGCATTGGTCGCCGGGGCGGCAAAAGTCGGACAGGCTCAATCCTGCTCGGCATGGGGATTGCCTCGACTCGCCCAACCCGGCTTCGGGCCACCCACGCCCCGTCGCCGGACGTTCACTGCGGGCATCCATGCCCTTCGCTCACTCGATGCTGCCTGCGCTTCGCCATCCTGGCTGCGCTGGCCAGCAACGCCGGCTCCCGGGGCATGGGTAGCCCTTTGCCTCCGTCTGACTGTGTCATCTCCTTCGAGAAGGCACGGGGTAGCCCGTGCCCCGGGAGCCGGGCTCGGCGGCCAGCGCAGCCAGGATGGCGGAGCGCAGCCGGCGTGCAGAGAGCGCAGGGCAGGATGCCCGTAGCGAACGTCCGGCGATGGGGCGCGGGCAACCCCGTGCCGGTTGGGCGGGTTGACTCTTGGTGCCAAACGCCAGGCCCACGTCGCGGCAATCCTTGTGCCGAACAGGATTGGGACAGGCTTCAGCCTGTCTCCCTGCCTTCTGGCACACCGCTCCGTTCCGAAGCGGTTCCTGCCCTGAAGGCTTTGCGGCAAGCCTTCTACCGGCTCTCGCTCTCCGCCAGTTCCTTTTTGTAGGCCTTGAGGGCGGCGGCTTCCTTCGAGAGTTTGAACTCGGGGCCGGACGGGAAGTATTGGATGTCGTCCTGCAGGTAATAGGCGCTGGGGAGCGTCTGCCCGCCGACATCGACCTGACAACCAGTGAGCGAGATGCCGCCCAGGGCACAGGCGATCAGGCAGACCGTGGTGATCGTGGGGGCCGTGGCGATCGCAGTGCAACTGGATCGTGCCGAGTGGTGCGATGCTGTTTGACGCATGACTGTCATCCCTGCCGTGTTTCCGAGCCGACTGTCGGGTTCACCACGGCTATCGACCGTCACGACCCGAAAACTTTGAAGAACCGTTACAGTCGGCCGCTGGCGTCCCCCAGATCGCCGCCGGCCTTTCCCGGCCTTCCCAGACTGACACGATCGCTGCCGGCACGGCGCCGCTGCCGAGAGCGTGCGGCCGCACGGCTTCGGGTACAACTGGCTACATGAACGGCCCGAAATCGTTTGGCTGTCGCGCGGCATTGCTGGCCCTGCTTTTGTGGCCAGCGCCGCGGGCGCTTTCGCAACCCGCCGAGAATGGGCAGATCGTCTTGCAGCCGGGCCTCGGTGGTCTGCCCGGCGGACAGGTCGTGCCCGGCGCCGGCTACGACCTCGCGCTGGCGGCGCTTTCCGCGGGTGATTTCACCGCCGGTCTCGAGATCGCAGCGGGCGAGTATCGGGGCGGCATCCGGGCAGGTGCCCAACGGTGGATCGATTCGATCGCCAATGCCGCGGTGGTCGGGGAGGCGCAGTTCGAACTCAGCCATTTTCGCGAGGCCGTCGCGGCCTATGACGAGGCGCTGCTGCTCACGGCGCAGCACCGCGACTGGCTGCTGTCGGTGCAATTCCCCATGCAACCGCTGCGGCCGCTCACCCGCCGACCGGTCGCAGGCTGGGGACGCAGCCAGCGGAACTCGAGCCCGGCCGCCATGCCCGACACGCTCTCCATTCGCATGGGTGGCGGCGACCCGCAGCAGGTGCTCAAGCAGGGAGGCGTGCTCACCGCGCCGGCCAACTATCCGATTCGTCCGCAGGAGATCATCCGCTCGCTCGTGATCGCGATCTACCGTCGGGCCGACATCCTGGGCGAACTTGCCCGCGAAGGAGCGGCGCTCGACGAGGCCACGAAGGCGCTCCTCCGACGCCCCGCGCCGCCCAACCATTATTCGCAATCATGGATCGACATCGCGCTTGGCGTTGCCTACTGGGCGCAGGGCAAGGCGAATCAGGCGGCACCGCTGCTCAACCGCGGCCTGCTGGTCGAGAACCGGTTCGATCATCCGCTCACCGCCTGGGGGCTGATCGTCCTCGGCCGCATCACGCTCGACGGCGATCAGCCGGCCGCAGCGGCCAAGCTCTTCGAGGAGGCCACCTACACCGCCGCCGACTACGGCGACATGCGGGCGCTCGAAGAGGCGTTTCGGCTCGCGTTTACGGCGCACATGGCCGCCGGCACCCGCAACATGCCGCAGTCGCTGGCGCTCGCCGCCGAATGGGCGCGGGGCGACTTCCCGGCGCTGCGGACGCGGCTTCTGGCAATGCAGGCCGAGGCTCTTGCCGCCGGCGGCAACGCCAAGGCGGCCGTCCGGGCGTTGGCCGACATCGACGGCCGGCTGCTGCGTGGCGATCTCGGCCGCGGTGCCTGCGGCGGGCAGGCCGCCTATGCGGCGGCGCTCGCCGGCTACGCGGCGGGCGACACGGATTCGGGCGATGCCGATCTCGTTCGCGCCGTCTCGATCGCCCAGCAACGCACGCCGCGGCTCTTCCAGACGGCGCGGCTCGTCGAGTGTGTGATGGCCGGATCGAGCGAGATCTCCGACCGGCAGGCCGACGCCCTGTTTGCACGATTGCTCGGCGACCCCGCGGCCCGCGATTTCACGCTCGATCCGCTCGGCACGCTGGCCACGATCTCGGCCCGCCGGCACGAGGCCTACGAGGCCTGGGTCGCGGCGGCCTCGCGGCGCGGCAAGGAGGCGGCGCTCCATGCCGCCGAATCACGGCTGCGGGCGAAGTGGCTGGCGGCGCAGCCGCTGGGTGGCCGCCGCACGGCCATCGAAACGCTCGTCGGCTCCGATCCGGAAACCCTGCCCGGCGCCGAGGCCGCCCGCCGCGCGGCCGTGCTCGCACGGTATCCCGAACTCGCCCGCGTCATCGACGAGACCGACCGCATCCGGCCGCCGCTGACCGCCGCGCTCCTGGCACCGGACAACGGCGCCGCGACGGCCGACTGGGGTGCCTACGCCAAGCTCGTGCAGCGGCGCGGCCGGCTGATCGCGGCGATCGCCGCGGGACGCGATCCGACGGTGTTTGATTTTCCGCCACTCACGCCGGTGGTCGAAATCCAGCGGCGGCTTGCGCCGCGGCAACTGATCCTCTCCTTTCATTGGACCACGGTGGGGCTCTACGGGGCGCTCGAGTCGAACGGCCAGTCCGCCACCTGGCAGGTGAAAAACCCCGCCGCCGTCGTGAAGGAGATCGCGGCGCTTGCGAAGGCGATCGGCCTCGTCGACGCGGTGTCGCCGGTGCCGACCGAAAGGCTGCTCGAAACCGACTGGCGTCCGGCCGCGGAACGGATCGAGCGGCTGCTCTTCGAAAACTCGAAGGTGGCGCTCGGCGAGCAGACGGACGAACTCGTGATCGTGCCGGACGGGCTGCTCTGGTATCTGCCATTCGAACTCCTGCCGGTCGGTTCGGCGCGAAACGTCGCGGCCGACGATCCCACGGCCGATCCCGCCGCACCGGCCGCGCCGCTGCTCCGCGACGTCTGTCGCATCCGCTACGCGCCCACCCGCAGCCTCGCGGTGCTCAGGTTCGAGCCGGGCCGCGGCGGCGGTCCGCTCGGCATCCACGCCGGAAAAATGTTTCGCGGCGACAAGCCGGAGATTGCCCAGGATGTTTTGGAACGATTCGGCGCCGCATTCGACCGCGTCGTGAAGCTCCCGCTGCCGGCCGTGGGTGGCCCGGCGGCACAGCCCGGCGGCGGCACGATCGTGCTGGCCGGTTCGCTCTGCGACACCCTCGTGATCCTCGACGAACTCTCCGGTGACGGGCCGATCGCCGCCCGGCCCCTTGCGACCGGCACGCCGGCCAAGGGAGGCCTGACATTTGGCGACTGGCTGGCGCCGCCCCGCAAGCGGCCGCGGCTGGTCGTGCTGGCGGGGCTGCAGACGGCGCTGGCCGGCGGCCTTGCGAAGCTTCCGGCGCAGCCCGGCGACGATCTCTTCCTCGCCGCCACCGACCTGCTGGCCGCCGGCGCCCGCACGGCCGTCGTGAGCCGCTGGCGCACCGGCGGCAAATTGAGCGTCGATCTCGTCGAGGAATTCATCCGCGACGTGGCCGACGCGGAGCAGGAGAATGCCGCCGATGCCGACGGGCGGCCGCTGCCGGCCGCCGCCGAAAGCTGGCGCCGTGCCGTCGATCTCATCACCGCGGAACAGCCCGACCTGAGCCGCGAGCCGCGGGTGAAGCAATCCTCCGGGGCGGTGCTCACCGACGCCCGCCATCCGTTCTTCTGGGCAGGCTATGCCGTCGTCGACTGCGGAGCGGGGCGGTATGCGGATCCGGCCCCGGTGCCGCCCGCCGGCGGCAAAAACGCTGTCGCCATTCCACAGCCACCGCCGCCTCTAGCTGCGCCACAGCCACCGTTGCCGCAGGCAGCGCCATGATGGAATCGCTTCAGTCGCTGGCGGGCCCCGCCGGATGGGCCGGGCCCGCAGGCTTTGTCATGCTCGCGCTGGTCACGTTTCTGGCGGCGGCCATCAATTCGGTCGCGGGGGGTGGGACGATCCTCACGTTTCCAGTGCTGGCCGCGATCCTGCCGGCCGATCCAACACGGCTGGTCACGGCCAATGCCACGAGCACGATCGGCCTCTGGCCGGGGGCGGTTGCGGCCGCCTGGGCCTACCGCGGCGAACGCGCCGGGCTGCTGTCGTCGACCGACTCGACTCGCTCGACCGACTCGTCACACTGGACCCGCTGGCTCCTGCTGCCGAGCGTGGCGGGCGCCATCGTGGGCGCACTGCTGGTGATCGTGCTGCCGCCGCAATGGTTCGACGTGCTTGTGCCCTGGCTGATCCTCACGGCAGCCCTGCTCTTCGCGCTCCAGCCACAGCTGACGAAAGTCCGCGGCGTTTCCCCGGCGACTGCCGTTCCGCACGACGCGCATCCCGCGGCAGATGCGTGCCCCGCTCCGGCCAACGTTCCACTCGCCTGCCTGCTGCAGTTTCTCGTGGCCGTCTACGGCGGCTACTTCGGTGCCGGCATCGGCATCCTCATGCTCGCGATGCTCGGCATGCTCGGCCTCGGCGACATCCACCGGCTCAATGCCGTCAAGAACGTCCTCGGCATGCTCGTCAACGGCGCCGCGGCGGGACTGTTCGTGGTCGGCTCGCTCGTCGGTGGGCAGGATGTCTCGTGGCCGCACGCGGCGGTGATGGCGGCCGCGGCGATTGCCGGCGGGCTCGCCGGCTCCGCTCTCGCCCGCCGCCTTCCGGCCCGGATCGTCCGCCGCGGGGTCGCGATCATCGCCTTTGCGCTGGCCGGCTATTATTTCGTCGCCTGAACAGGCAGTCTGACGTCCCCCCCAATTTTGCAGCCATGCTCGTCCAAACCGAACACCTCACGAAGCGCTACGGCTCCTTTACGGCGCTCGACGGGTGTTCGCTGGCGGTCCGCGCGGGGGACATCTTTGGACTGCTCGGTCCCAACGGCGCCGGAAAGACCACGCTCCTGCGGCTCCTACTCGGCTACATCCGGCCGACGAGCGGTACGGCCCGGGTGGCGGGATTCGATTGCGAGCGGGAGTCGCTCGCGGTGCGGTCCCGCACGGCCTACCTGCCCGGCGAGGCCCGGCTCTTCCGCCGCATGAACGGCCACGAGGTGCTCGATTTCTTTGCCGAACTACGGCAGGAATGCGACCGCGAGCGGGCGACCCTCGTGGCGGCGCGGCTCGACCTCGACTGCTCCCGCCAGGTGGCCCGCATGAGCACGGGCATGCGGCAGAAACTGGCGCTCGCCGTCGTGCTTGCCACCGACTCCGCGGTCACGATTCTCGACGAGCCGACGGCCAATCTCGATCCCACCGCGCGGGCCGAGGTGCTCGATCTCGTTCGGGAGGCGCGGGCGGCGGGCCGCACGGTGATCTTTTCGTCGCACGTGCTCTCGGAGGTGGAGACGACCTGCGACCGCGTGGCGATCGTGCGGGCGGGCCGGCTCGTGCACGAGCAGTCGATCGCCGACGTGCGCCGCAGCCACCGCATCACGGCCCGCCTCACCGGCACGCTCGGCGACGTTCCCGCCGCCATCGCGCCGCATGCGACCATGTCGCAGGCCGGCGACGGCACGGTGGTGATCGAGTCGTCGGATTCGATCACGCCGCTGCTCGGCTGGCTGGCCACGCTGCCGCTCGCAGAACTCCAGATCGAGCCGATCGGCCTCGGCGCCGTCTACGAACGGTTCCACGGCCGGACGGGCCTGATGGCTGCCGCGGGTGCCCTTCAGTAACGCGGTCTTGAGCCTGCCTCCGGAAAAAAATAAGACCTATGTTCAACACCGCCATTTGGAAAAAGACCTGGGGCGACCAGCGGGTGCTGGTGCTGTCGTTCATCGCGCTCTGGTCGGCGTTTCCCTGGATCTACATCGGGCTCTCCGCGCAGATCCCGATGCCGGCATTTCAGGACGTGCTCCTGCGGGCGATCCCGCAGGACTGGCAGCGGCTCTCGGGCGTGCCGTTCTCGGAGGTGGCGACGCATGCCGGCCGCGTGGCGCTGGCGTTCGTCGATCCGGTGGTGGTGCTCGCGGCCACGGTCTGGGGGATCACGCGGGGCAGCGATGCCGTCTCCGGCCAACTCGAGCGTGGCACGATGGAGATGATCCTCGCGCAGCCGGTCAAGCGGGTGGCGGTCTTCGCCACGCAGGCCCTCGCCACGACGGCGGGCGCGGCCCTGCTCTGCGGCGTGCTCTACGGGGCGGTGCACACGGCCGTGGCGTTCGGGCCCTGGGCAGGCCGGGTCGATCCAACGCGGTTCATCCCCGCCGCCTGCAACGTGTTCGGGCTGATGGTCTGCGTCGCGGGCATCGCGGCCTGCGTTTCGGCCGCCGACAGCCATCGCTGGCGGACGATCGGCATCCTCTGCGGGTTCTACGTCTTTTCGATCCTGGCGAAGCTCGTCGGACGGCTCAGCACGCCGCTGGAATGGGTCGGCTACCTGTCGATCCTCAATGCCTACGAGCCGCAGCGGCTGGTGGGCGAGCCCGCCGCCTCCTGGCGGCTTCTGGGCATGTACGACGGGGTGCTGCTGGGGCTGGGGCTGCTGGCCTACATCGTCGGGGCGGTGCTGTTTTCCCGCCGAGACCTGCCGGCGCCGCTGTGATGGACGGCCGGTTTTCAACCGGCCCCGGCGAGAGAAAAGCAGGTCGCACGATTCGCGTAGCGTTCCTGCCGCCGCATGCCCCATACTACCGGCATCACAAGGAGCCTGATTTATGACTATCCGTCCTGCTGCCATCCTCCTTGCCCTGCTGATGCATGGCATGCTCGTCATGCTTGTCATGCCGATCACGTCGGTGATGTTGGTCGTGTCCGTCATGTCGACGAGCCCGGCCCACGCCGACGAGCCCGGTCAGGCTGATCTCGACGCGGCGATCGACGCCAAGCTTGCCGCCGATGATCTCGACGACTATGGCACCGTCCTCGACCGCTGCAAGGCGGCGATCAAGAAGGGGCTCGACGAGGAGTCGCGGAAGTTTGCGGACAATCTCTATACCGGCACGCTCATCGATCGGGCAGGCATGGTGGTCGAGGCGATCTTTGATTCACCCCGGCCCGACCCGCAATGGCCGCGGATGCGCACCTACGCCCTGCGCGACCTCAACGAGGCCATCGAGCGCGACCCGCAGCTCGGCGCCGCGCAGCTCATGCTCGCCCGCCTCGAGGCGCTGCCCGGTGGCAATCGCCAGCGGGCGATCGCCGCCGCGGAGAAGGCGGTCGAACTCGGCGGCGAAGACCGGCTGCAGATCGCGCAGGCCCACGTCATCCTCGGCAACCTCGAGGACGACGACAAAGCCAAGCGGGCCGCCGACTACGACAAGGCGGTCGAACTCGCCCCGCGTGACGCCGACGTGCGCCGCACCCGCGGCCTCTTCCATCTGCTCAACAACGATTTCGAGAAGGCCCGCGCCGACCTCGAGGTGGCGATCGAGGAAAAGCCCGACGATGCCTCGCTCCTGGAGGCCCTCGGCATGTCGTTTTTGATGGAAAACAAGCTGGACGAGGCCCTCAAGACGTTCGACAAGGCCGTCGAGCTCGATCCCGACGCCGCCGGCGCCCTCCTGCAGCGGGCCCGGGTGCTCGCGCTCAAGGGAGAGCAGCCGAAGGCGATCGCCGACCTCGACAAGGCGATCGAATTGGAGCCGGACGATGCCACGCCGCTGGTGCTCCGGGCCCGGATTCAGCAGCAGGCCGGCAACACCGAGCAGGCTGAAACGGACCTCGAGCGGGTGCTCGAGAAGCAGCCCGAACATCCGGCGGCCCTCGAACTCCGCGGCCTCATCGCCGCGGAACGCAACGACTATCCCGCGGCGATCCGCGACTTCCGCAAGCTCGTCTCCAAGAACGGCGACGATGCCCTGCTCGTGGGCCAGCTCGGCATGCTCTACCTCGCGGCCAAGCAGCCGCGCGAGGCGATCAAGCGGTTCACGCGGGCGCTCGAACTCGACGAAAACCAGTTCCTGAGCCGCCGCGGCCGGAGCGATGCCGAAATCTCGATCGGAAACCATGCCGCCGCGCTCGCGGACCTCGAGAAGGCCCTCGTGCTCGACGACGACAATGACGGCGTGCTCAATAATCTTGCCTGGCTGCTGGCCACCTCTCCCGACGACGCGATTCGCGACGGCAAGCGGGCCGTCGAACTGGCCACGAAGGCCTGCGAGAAGACGGAGTGGAAGCAGGCCCACATCATCAGCACGCTGGCTGCGGCCCATGCCGAGACGGGCGACTTCGAGAAGGCCCGCGAATACAGCCAGAAGGCCGTCGACACGGGCGACTCCGCGCCGGAGGTGAAGGAGCAGCTCGCCAATGAACTCGCGAGCTACGCGCAGCAGAAGCCCTGGCGTGAAAAGCAGGAATTGGCGGAGGCGGCTCTCGAGGGCGTGAAGGACGACCTCCTCATCGAGGCGGTCACGGAGGACGAGGCGGACGACGCCGCCGAAAAACCCGCGGGCAAAAAACCCGCGGTCGAGGAACCGGCCGAAGAGAAAAAGCCGACCGTGAACCGCGAACCCCGTCGGCCTTTTGATTGAGCCCGCAGGGCCGCAGACGGTGCAGCCCGAAGGTCCACGTGGCCCACCGTCTGCCAGAAGCAGCTCCCGATGCTGAGGAGCCGGTCGGCTGAAGCTCGACGAGCGTATGCAGTTTCGACCTTCTGAGGTCAGCAGCTCCGTAGGTCGTCAGCGGAGAAAACTGTGCCGGCCCGAGGCCGGAAGTGCATCGCGAAGGAGACTTCTGCCGCCAGGCTGAAGCCTGTCCTACTTTGGCAGGATGCTGAGGAGCCGGTCGGCTGAAGCTCGACGAGCGTCTGCATTTTCGACCTTCTGAGGTCAGCCGCTCCGTAGGTCGTCAGCGGAGAAAATGCATCGCGAAGGAGACTTCTGCCGCCGGCGACCAATGCGGGTGAGCGGCACGGCGGCATAGGCTCGGGCATGACAGGGCATGACAGGCTGAAGCCTGTCCTACTTTGGCAGGATGCTGAGGAGCCGGTCGGCTGAAGCTCGACGAGCGTATGCAGTTTCGACCTTCTGAGGTCAGCAGCTCCGTAGGTCGTCAGCGGAGAAAACTGTGCCGGCCCGAGGCCGGAAGTGCATCGCGAAGGAGACTTCTGCCGCACAGGCTCGGGCATGACAGGGCATGACAGGCTGAAGCCTGTCCTACTTTGACTGGGAGAAGAGCCAGTCGAGCACTGCCGCGTCGCGGTAGGTCGGCGTCCAGGCGTCGTGGCCCACGCCGGCCATCTCCGTGTATTTCGGGCTGCCGCCGGCGGCCTTGACCGCCGCCACCATGCTCCGCGACCGCTCCACCGGCACCGCCTTGTCGGCATCGCCGTGGGCGGCCCAGATCGGCAGCTTCGCGATCCGCGCCGCCATTCGTTCGTCGCCACCGCCGCAGATCGGCAGCACCGCCGCGAAGCGTTCGGGCATCCGCGTGGCGAGATCCCACGTGCCGTAGCCGCCCATCGACAAGCCCGTGAGGTAGACGCGGGCGGGGTCGACAGACGCGGTCTTCATCACGTCGTCGATCATGGCGGCAGCCGCCTGCAGATCGGTGGTGGGTTCCGCTGCCTGTGGCGTGCTCGTCTTGTCGGCCCACGAGATGTCGACCCAGCGCTCATCCATTCGGCACTGGGCCGCGATCACGAAGCAGGGATGCTTCTGCCGCAGAGCCGGTTCGGCCAGCCAGGCGGGCAGATACTTGAGCTGAATGATGTTGTCGCCGCCGCGCTCGCCGGCGCCGTGGAGAAAAAGCACGAGTGGATACTTCCTGCCCGGCTCGATGGCCCGCGGCGTCAGCAGCCGGTAGCCAAACTCCAAAGATTCGTTGCCCGCCGCGACCGTGACGGTGCGAAATTCATAGACGTCGTTCGCGGCCACCACCTCTGCGGGCAACCTCTGCAGAATCGTCTCGTGCGCCGGCGGAATTGTTCTAGTCTTCTGCACTGCTGCCTCGCTGCCCCACCAGGGGTCATGGAAATGAAACGGCCAGCCAGGCCAGAAACGAGACGCGGCATGCGCCCCCAAGAAGGTGATACGCTCGCGGCATTGCGATTTCCAATCCGGGTTCAGGATTCTTCGGGGCCGTCGCCAACGGCGAGTTTTACCCGCCGCGGCATGCCCAAACGCCCCAGCAGGCCGACGGCCCCCTTCGGCAGGCCGAGAAATTCGAGGTGTTCGAACCACTGCGGGATTTCCGCCGCCAACTTGCCGACGGCGGTGCCGCGGAGATCGAGCGATCGCAGGCTCTTGATGCCCTTCAGTTGCGCGAGGCCCTCGTCGGTGATCGACCCGCCGGCGAGGTCGAGCACGGTCAGATCCTTGAGCGACTCGGTGCGAAATCCGAGCAGGATCGCAAATAGGTCGTCGGCGGCCGGCCCGCGCAGTCGCACCGTCACCAGTTTGTCGGCGACGTGGCCGAAGTCTTCACCGAAGCTCTTCCGCAGCCAGTCGGCCTCCTCCATCTCGATCTCGCCCCCCCGGCTGATCGCCTCGGTCGCGACCTCCTGCTGCTGGGCGTAGGCATCGATCTTCGAGGCGATCCATTCGAGTTTGCCAGCCTTGAATTTGACGTAGTCATTGGCCTCCTCGAACGCCTTCTGGAGCTGGATGAACTGCTCCGGATCGCCACCCCGATCGGGGTGCATGATTCGCGCCTTGGCGAGATAGGCCTGCTTCACGTCCTCGAGCGTCAGCGGGGGCATCAGGCCGAGGACGGCGATACAGGCGGGGAGTTGGTGGTCGGCTGGTTTGTTGGGGACGGATGCCATGGCGGTCAGACTAAACAAGTCGGGACCGCCCGAAAAGCGGTCGGACGCCGGATTTTCACGATTTTCTCCGTGCGTGCTCGCCTTGCCGGGCCCGGCCCAATCCCCTATTTTCCGGTCCATTGCTTGCAGCCAAGGAGGGCTACGGATGATTCGTTTCTGCGCTGAAAAATTGACGGCGGCCTGGGCCGTACTGTCGAAGGGCTGGCTCCGAACGGGCGGCACGCTCCGCGAGGTCGGTGCCGTCGTGGTCATCGTGGCGGCCAGCCTTGCCTGGCGACTGCTTAGCGGGGGCGTCGAGGCGGATGCCGCGCCGAAGGCTCCGCGCAAGGCCCCCCAGCAGACGGCGGCCCCTGTCGTCCAGCCGGCGGAAGAGCGGCTCGTGGCGATGGTCAACGGCGCCGAGATCAGCCAGGGCCAGTTGGCCGCCGAGTGCCTGAGCCGCCACGGCACGGCCGTGCTCGAAACGCTCGTCAACAAGCAGATCATCAGTCAGGCCTGCCAGCGGCAGGGCATCGCGGTGACCCCGCAGGATGTCGACGCGGAGATCGACGCGATGTCGCGTCGCTTCAACGTGCCCCGTGACAAGTGGATCGAACTGATCCAGCAGGAGCGGGGCATCACGTCGGCACAGTATGCCGAGGAGATCGTCTGGCCGATGATCGCGCTGCGTCGGCTGGCCCGCGCGGGGATCGAGCCGACGCCCGAGGAGATCACGAAGGCGTTTGACAACCAATTCGGCCCGGCCGTGAAGGCGCGGATCATCGTCGTGCGGTCGCCGGCCGAGGCGGAGAAGCTCCGTGCTCAGGTTCTCGCGGCGCCGGATGATTTTGGTGCGCTGGCCCGGCAGCATTCCATCGATGTCGGCAGCGCCAGCGCCAACGGCTGGGTACAGCCGGTGCGGCGGCACTCCGGTGAGCCGCAGTTCGAGGCGGCGGTCTTCGGCCTCGAGCCGGGCGGGATTTCGACGGTCGTGCAGGTGGCCGACCAGTTCATCATCGTCAAGTGCGAAGGGCATCTGCCGGCGGCCGAGGTGAAACTCGACGACGTGCGGCCGCGGCTCGCGGAGGAACTCCGTGAACGCAAGAGCCGCGCCGCGTCGAGCGACGTCTTCCGCCAGTTGCAAGACGCCGCGATCGTCGAAAATATTTTCAACGATCCGGCCAAGTCGGCGGCGCAGCCCGGCGTGGCCGCGCTGGTGAATGGCCAGCCGATCGCCATCGATCAGGTGCGCGACGAGTGCCTCGAGCGGCACGGCAACGACGTGCTCGAGATCCTCGTCACCCGCACGATTCTCCAGCAGGCGCTCGAGCGGGAGAAGCGGCAGGTGAGCCAGGCCGAGGTCGATGCCGAGATCACCACGGCGGCCGAGCGGCTGGGCTTCCGCAAGCCCGATGGCTCCGCCGATACCGCCGCCTGGATCGAACGCGTCACCCGCGAACAGAAACTGCCGGTACGGCACTACGTCGAAGACATCGTGCAGCCGACCGTGGCGCTCAAGAAACTCGTCGGCCAAGTGGCCGTCACGCAGGAGGATCTCGACAAGGCGTTCGCAGCCACCTTCGGGCCGCGGGCGCGGTGCCGCGTGATCATTCTCGACAACCAGCGGCGGGCGCAGGAAGTCTGGCAGCTCGCCCGCCAGAGTCCGACCGTCGAACGGCTCGGGGAACTCGCCGAGCAATATTCCGTCGATCCGGCGAGCCGGGCGCTGCGGGGCGAGGTGCCGCCGATCCAGCGACACGGCGGCCAGCCCGCCCTCGAGCGGGAGGCCTTCTCGCTCAAGCCCGGTGAGCTTTCGGGAGTGCTCCAGGTGGCCGACCGCTTCATCGTGCTTTTCTGCGAGGGCTTCACGGCTCCGGCGGAGGTGAAGTTTGCGGAGGTGCGGGACGAACTCTACGACGACATCTTCGAGAAGAAGCAGCGGATCGAGATGGCCCGCTTCTTCTCTCATCTCCGCGAGGGTGCGACGATCGACAACTTTCTGGCCGGCACGAGCCAATCGCCCAAGCCGGGTGGCCCCGCACGAACGAGCACGGTGCCGAAGACGTCGCTCACCAAGAGCGAGACCGAGGAACTGGCCCAGCCCCGCGCCGGTAGCCGCAGGTCGCCGGCCGCGGTGCCCCCGGCGGCCGGCTCCGGAGTCGTGCCCGCCTCACTCGACACGCCCTCCGGCGACAGATAGATCGTTCACGAGATAGATCGTTCAGGGCACGTCTGTCGCGACTGCGAAGAACCACCCGACGGCATCCGACGGCTTCCAGGCCAGATTGGCTCCAGGCAGGGGGCCGTAGCGGGCTGCCGGGCAGGGCTGATAGACTTCGATTTCCCTACGGATCCCACCCATGACGCAGCCCTCCGAACCGACCCTCCAGTCTCTGCTGCCGGAACCGGCTGAAAACGCCGACGACCCCGCCGACATCGAGCGGCCGTTCGAGATCCGCGTGGCCGACCGCATCTCGCATCTGCCGCCCTATCTGTTCGCGCGGATCAACCAGCTCACGTACCAAAAGCGCCGGGCCGGCAACGACGTGATCGACATGAGCATGGGCAACCCCTCGGACCCGCCGTCACAGCGGGTGATCGACAAGCTTTCCGAGGCGGCCAACGACCCCCGCAACCACGGCTATGCCCCTGCGCTCGGCATCATGAGCCTGCGCCGCGAGGTGGCCTCCCGCTACCTGAAGAAGTGGGGCGTGCGGCTCGATCCCGAAGGCGAGGTGATCTCGACGCTCGGCTCGAAGGAGGGCTTCGGCCACCTCTGCCTGGCGATCATCGGCCCCGGCGATTCGGCCATCGTGCCGGCCCCGTCCTATCCGGCCCATGTCTACGGCGTGGCGCTGGCCTCCGGCAAGGCGGTGCTCATCGACACCACCGACCCCGACCGCTACCTCTCCGACATCGCGAAGACCTGCGAGACGATCCAGCCCAAGATGGTGATCGTCAACTTCCCGCACAACCCCACGGCGACGGTCGTCGGTCCCGATTTCTACCGCGACGTCGTCAAGCTCGCGAACCGGTACGGCTTCATGCTCGTCTCCGACCTCGCCTACGCCGACGTCACATTCGACGGCTACGAGAGCCCGAGCATCCTGGCCGTCGACGGCGCCAAGCGGTTCGCGGTCGAGTTCACGACGATGAGCAAGGGCTTCAACATGGCCGGCTGGCGGGTGGGCTTCTGCGCCGGCAACCGCGAGATCGTGCGGGCCCTGGGCACGATCAAGACGTATTACGACTACGGCATGTTCCGTCCGATCCAGATCGCGGCGATCATGGCGCTGCGGCACGGCGAGGCCGACGTCGCGGAGCAGGCAAAGGTCTACGAGAAGCGCCGCGACGTGCTCTGCGACGGCCTGGCCCGGATCGGCTGGAACGTGACGGTGCCGAAGGCGAGCATGTTCGTCTGGGCCAAGATCCCAGAACCGTTCGCGAGCCGCATGACGAGCATGGAGTTTGCCACGAAGCTGCTCGAGGAAGCCGACGTGGCCGTGAGCCCGGGCGCCGGCTTCGGGGCGGCGGGCGAGGGCTACGTGCGGCTGGCACTCATCGAAAACGAAAATCGGCTCCGCCAGGCCGTTCGACAGATCGGCCGCGCCCTCGGCGACGAGCTGAAAGTCGCCGCCTCCCAGCGGGAAGCGGGCTGAGCCTGGCGTTCGTTTGCGGCGCGATCAGCATGCATGACAGGCTGAAGCCTGTCCCAATCCTGTTCGGCACGGCGCTTGCTGTCCGGAAAGTAGGACGGGCTTTAGCCTGTCATGGTCTGTCATGAGCCGGCTGGCCGTATTGTTCGCCGGCGGTGACATGCTCGGAGCCGCGGAAA
>JAPLNR010000030.1 GCA_026401035.1 Planctomycetia bacterium
GCGGCTCAGGCCATTGCGAAATGGAAAGAAGAGGCGGATCCTAGCTCGGCACTTTCTAAAGAGCCTTTCTCGGATGATCTAGCCCTCACGAGCATGGCAAGACTATGGGATATCGGCCGCTCTGAACCGATCAAAGTCGGTAAAGCCAGCCCAACCGAGGGGACGCTTCCAGGCGCGATCTATTTTGTTCTTAAGTATGCAAACCGAGACGACGGATTAAAAAAAGCGCTTCAAGCCAATGCAATGGTTGGTGGCGATAATGCGTCACGGAGTATTGCAATCGGAATGGTATTGGGTGCCTATAAAGGGGTTCATGCGATCCCGAGTGCATGGAAGGAGACGCTGGAGCAATGGGACTATTGTGAGAGTCTGCTCAATCAGCTGCCACTGCTAAAACACCGACCACTGTCCCCTTGAAGCCCGCAATGAGCTCTTCATGGGATATCTCCTTAGCGGCGAGGTCGCATTCCGGGTTGCGCGAACGGGCTGCCAGCGCGGCCTTCAATAGCTTCTCGGCGGCCTGCTGAGCGTGAAAGCCGAGCGTGTCGTCGTCGACATCGCTATCGCCAAGTAGCCGCTCCAATACGAGCTCATCCTGACGCGCTTTACGGAGCAGGACATCGTGCTGATCAGGCGGCATACAACACCCGGCCCTCACGTCGGGCAGTATGTTCCACCGTTCCCGGTGTCGCCGAGCGCTGCTCAAACTCCTGTTCGCTGACCACCAGCAGATCCACGGGCATGACGAGCCCTTTCAGGGCACGATTGAGCCGGATCATCTCCTCGAAGCGGTCGTCTACGACCGGCTCGACGACCAGGAGATCAATGTCGCTGTGTTCGTCAGCATCGCCGCGGCCATACGAACCGAACAGGATGATTTGCTTTGGACGCGCCGCCACCACCAGGCGTTCGACTGCTGTGCGCAGCCGATCAGCGGTCGGTGTCCAGGGCGAAATCACGGTGGTTGTCATGCATTGAATCTTACCTCGTTGCGGAATTGGTATCCACGGCACGGGTCAGGCGGAAGGGTGACCGCCGGACACCGATCATGGTTCCCGGGGCTGGCCGCCGAAGAGCGCCTGCAGGGCGGCGAGGGCCTCTGGTGGCAAGGCCGCGAGGCGGGAGGCAAGGTCCGCGAGCGCCTCTGGGTCGATTTGCGACGGTGATTTCTCGACCGGTTGGTGGACGACGTCGGATCTGACGTCGCCTGATCCCTGATCGCTAGTTTTTCTAGGACAAGACGTTTGTTTGTTCGCTCCCTGCCGGGGTACTGATTTTCCGCGTTGTTCGCGACGGCTAGCGATTTTTCGCGGGCAGTGTCAGGAACGAGAATGCTCTCGCCAGACCTGGGTCAAGAGTTACGGCGGGCGTCACGAGCGCACATCTCCGCCTCAATGGTCTGGCTGCGCGGCATGGGGGTGAGTCCGTGGGCGAAATGGACCAGACGGGCCGTCTCCCACCCGGGATTCGAGTAGTCCTTCACGAAGCGGTCGTCTGCGTAAGGAATGGCTGAGTTGTACTCCGGCCGCACGTGCCGCAGGAGTGTCATGTCATTGATGTCGTCGATGCGGTGCCTGTACTCGTCGAGATGCTCGACGATATGGCGAAAGGAGTCGATGATCTGCGTGTAGTGATCAGCGGTGAGCAGCCCCATTGCATTGGCAGCCGAGATCAGCGACGGGAGTTGTGCTTCGAAGAAGGGACTCGCATCATCGGGTGTGAAGCCGAAGTTGATGACGTCCAGGTCGGCGAAGGGAAGGCCGGAGGCCGCATAGGCGAGCCAGCGCATGTAGCAAATCCGGGTATAGCGCGGCGGGTTGACGCTGAGCGCGTAAAACCAGTCGAGCCCGTCGAACCAAGGGAAGAGCGGGTGGCTCCTCGCTGCCTCCATTCCCACCTGCACAACACACCAGCCATGGGCGGCGAACGACTCTCTATGGAGTTCCAGCGTGCGCAGGATGTCTCGGCGGTATTCCCGCTGGCGCAAGTTCTCATTGCCCCCAAACTCGATGTCCTCGAAAAACGTGGCGATCTCTCGCGATCCGTTGCTCATACGAATAACCTTTCGGATCGTGTTATGGCGGAACCCATCGGACAAAGTACATTCACCCGCCGCCGTAGTTTGCCCAGAGTGCGCACCTGCGCCCACGTCATCTCGAGCACGTCCCAGTCCACCAGAGTTTCGACATGTCGCTGAAAACTTTATTCCGATAGTTTCGTGCTGAGAGAGGTACGCGCTGCCCAAGAGAAATCACGCCACGACGGCGAGGGCAGACGGTGACGAATGATCTCCATTCTGATTCACGCAGCTGGTGATCCGGATCTTCTCGCCGAGACCATTCGCCGGGCAACATACGAAACCGCGGTAGATTCGGAGCTCATTGTCGTCGGGAAAGTGGATGACCTTCCCGACCGAATCGGCCTCGGACGGCCCCCCGATCGGATTGTCTGGCTCGATCAGCCCGGTCTGAGCCGAGCCCAGGCGATCAACGAAGGACTGACAAGGGCCCGGGGGGAGTTCGTATCCACGCTGTCCGCCGGGGAGTTCCATTTCGACGACGCGCTCCGCATCGTCGCCAACGCTGCCGAGCGCCATCCATTCACGGATTGCTTCTATGGCGACACCATGCTCACTGATGTGGCGGGTAGGCCATTCGCCGAATTCAACGCGTTGGATATGACGAGACGGCATGGCCGCCGCCACCTGAGGCTCTGTCCGGCATCGACGTTCATCCGACGACAGGCAATCGAACGGGTCGGACCCCTCGACACCGCGCTTCACCACTGGGCCGATTACGAATTGTGGATCCGGCTCGAACGCGCGGACGCAGCGTTCACGCAGATACCCCGGCTTCTGGCGGCCCGACGCACGGGGACACACGAGCGTGCTCCGAGTGATTTCACGGTGGTGCCGAGCCAAGAGTCGCTGGACGAGCTGATGCAGGTGCGCCTGGACGGCTGGAGATCGAGGCTTTCCACTTCGCGAATCGCATGGTACGGCACCGCTCGGGCGATGGCCGCAGCGTCGGAAGATCGCGCACGGATTGGCGTCGGGCCGGCGCTGCGGTACGCCCTCGAGGCCCAACAACGCTGGGGCAACGGCCGCCCGTTGGGGATGTCGCGGCGGCTGGTGCTCGCCGCGAAAATAGCCGGACTCTCAGCAGGAGGCAGGTTCCTCAAGGAGTTCCAGGTCAAACCGCTCAGGCAGATGGAGATCCGGCGATTCCAGTTCCTGCGGCGGAAAGTCTTCCGGCTCCGGAACCATGCCCCACGGCCACTGTCGCTACCGCAGCACTACACCCGTCCCCGCATCCTCCCGTCGCCTCCCTCGATCTCGATCATCACGCCGAGTTTTAATCAAGGGCACGTCCTTGAGGACACGATCCGCAGCGTCCTTGAGCAAGGGTATCCCGCGCTCGAATACATCGTGCAGGATGGCGGGTCGACCGATGGCAGCGTAGGCATCCTCGAGCGATACAGTTCGCGGCTCACGTACTGGGAATCGGCACCGGATGGCGGGCAATCGGAGGCCATCAATCTCGGGATGCAGAGGACGACGGGCGAGATCATGGCCTATCTCAACTCAGACGACCTCCTGCTCCCGGGCAGCCTCGCCTATGTCGCCGATTATTTCCAAACGCATCCCGAGGTGGATGTCGTGTATGGACACCGTGTGCTCATCGACGAGGGCGGCCAGGAGATCGGCCGATGGGTGCTTCCGCCTCACGACGAACATGCGATCGCGTTTGCCGACTTCATCCCACAAGAGACGATGTTCTGGCGGCGAAGCGCCTGGGAGCGGGCCGGGTCACGGATTGACGAATCGTTTCGATTTGCGATGGACTGGGATCTCATCCTCCGCTTCCGCGACGCCGGCCTCACCTTCCGGCGGCTGCCCAGGTTCCTCGGTGCATTCCGCGTCTGGCCCGACCAGAAGAGCCTGTCCTGGTGGCTGCCGTTTGGCCGACGCGAGAGCGAGCGGCTCACCGCGCGGACGCTCGGAAACACCCCCTCCCGCGAAACGATCCGCCGCGAGGTACGCCGGTATGTCCAGCGGCATTGGCTGCTCGACAAGCTCTACCTTGCGGGACTCGTCCGCTATTGAACGGCGATTCCTTTTGGATGACTCTCAGCCCGCGGTAACGCATCGCTATGAACGGGCTCACTTCCGGCAGCCAAGGAACCGATGTCGCTCCATGAAACGGTCCTCCGTCACTCCGTTCGAACTGATCCACGCATTCACCGATGCCGACGGCGCTACTGTCCCGTTCGGATCCGTATTCGAACACGACGGCTGGCTCTATGGCACGACTCAATGGAATGCCTCGGCTGGATCTTGCCCCCCCACCGGCATCGGCGGCGGCGCCGTCTACCGCATCCGGCCCGATGGCAACGATTTCGAGGTCGTGAAGTCGTTCAAGACCTCGACCGATGGCCACAATCTGTTCCACGGGCTGTCGTTCGATGGCCAAGCGATCACCGGCGTAACCCGGAACGGCGGCCACTACGGCTACGGCACGCTGTTCAGCGTCAACGTGTCCGGAGCGGATTTCAGGGTGCTGCACCACTTCGGAAACGGCCTGGATGGTCGACATCCCTACAACGGCCCCGTCCTCTTCGAACACACGCTCTATGGGATGACGTTTCTTGGTGGCGACCACGCCGCCGGCGTGCTCTATGGCTATGAACGCACCACCGGCACCTACAGCGTTCGCCACTCGTTCTCCGTTCCGGGCGGAAAGCCCTTCGGATCGCTCACGGTGGTCGGCGAATGGCTGTATGGGATGGTCAGTGACCACCGCAGCACCACCGACCACGGACTGATTTTCCGCTATCGTCCTGCCAACGAGACGTATGAGATCGTGCATGCCTTCGCAGGAGGATCACGCGGCGGATACCCATACGACTCGTTGACATGGGACGGCGGACGGTTTCTCTACGGCTCGACGCTCGGATACTACCCGTTCACCGGAGAAACCCTCCCGCTCGACGATCAAGGAGTCATCTTCCGACTGGATGCAGACTCTGGGGTATACGAGGTGATTCACGATTTCAGCCGGTGCGCAGGGGATGGAGCCAAGCCGAACAGTGCCATGCTCATCGGCTCGGACGGGCTTCTCTATGGCATCGCACACGGCACTGAAATCTGGGGGGGCCCAGGGTACGAATTCGGCACGCTTTACCGCCTGCAGCCGAACGGATCGGATTTCGAGGTGCTGCACACCTTCGACTCGATGGCCCACGGAAACACGCCCATGCGATCGCTGCTCGAATGTGGCGATCATCTCTATGGAACGACGGCTTTCGGCGGGTCGGGCACGGGCGTCGGCAACGGAACGGTCTGGCGGTATGCCCTGGCGGGAGGGTAGCCCGGCCGTAAAGCCGGCGCTGCGAGAGAGGGATGGGTCTGCTAACACTCCTCGGTTTGCCGTGGCGTCACGACGGCCCTTTCCCGCCCCGAGCTTCCGCCATGCAGTCGCGTCTCGATACGACCACGTTTTCCGAGTGGCCTCGCGGCTGCTGGCCAACCGATAGGCAGCGGCTGTTGATGGCCGCCTGCCTCCTCGCCGACGAGCGCGACGCGCGGACCGCCTGGGATGCCTGGCTGGCCGCGGAACCGCTCTTTGGGAGCGATGCCGCATCCAACCACCTGCTGCCCCTGATGCTTGCGCGGCTGGAGGCCTGGGGGGGCTTCGAGGCCGAGCGGCGTCAGATCGTTGGTCTCCTTCGCTACTACTGGCTCTTTCAGCAACTGTTGAAACGCGGTCTCGAGTCGGCACTCGACACGCTCGCCGCTGCGGACGTCGACACGCTGCTGCTCAAGGGGGCCGCGCTTGCCGCCGGCACATATCGCGACGGCCACCGGCCAATGAACGATCTCGATATCCTCGTGCGGCGGGATCAGGCCGATGCCGCGATCGAGGCCCTCGTCGCCACCGGCTGGACACCACGATTTCCGGATCCGGGGCGGTTCATGCGGGTCGTCCACGCCTGTTGCTTCGGGCACCCCAGCGGCATCGAACTCGACCTTCACGTTTCGCCCTTTCACGAGCGGCCCCTGACGCCGAGCGGATTTCACACAATCGCGGCGGCCGGCGAGCGGGTGCTGATCGGCCGCCGCCCGGCGCTCGTTCCCTGTCCCGCGGACCAATTCCTCTTCACCTGCGCGCACGGCATGCGGCATGCCGATGTCGCCCCGTTCCGCTGGCTCGTCGACGCCTGCCTCCTGCTCCGCCGGCATGCCGATCGCTTCGACTGGGAGCGGCTCCGGGAGCGCACCATGCTCCATCGGCTCGCACTCCCCGTCGCGGCCACGCTGCGATTTCTCGCCGACGACCTGAAGACGCCAGTGCCGCCCGACGTGCTTCAGTGGGCCGCGTCGCCGCCGGCGAGCGTGCTCGACCGGATCGAGTTCGCCTCCGTCACGTCGCGGCCACGGGCCACGCACGTGCTGTGGCATAACCTGCTTCCCAAGGCGCTCCTCCACCGCCGTCTGCGGCGCGCCGGCGTGCGGCTGCCATGGCATGCGTTTTTCCCCCTCGTCGTCTTTCTCGGGCCGCCCTTCGCCCCGCACTGGGCCGCGGCCGTCCGCTCCGCCGCCCGCGATCTCCGCGACGGCCTCGTCGGGCTCTTGCTCGCGCCCATTCGTGCCCGGCGCGGCCAGGTCGTCACGCTTGGCGGTCTGACCCCTGACCGTCTCGAGGGATTTCACATGCCGGAGCGCTGGTCGGACGGCACACTCTTCCGCTGGTCGTCACCGAGGGCGGTCGTCGTCTTCGACTGCCAGCCCGGCGACTACGACGCCGTGCTGACGCTGCTGCCAGCCCGGGCGTGGAGTGGCGACCTTGAGCATTCGCTGCGGCTCGATCTCAACGGGCATGCCCTCCGGATTCTCAGCGGCGCCGGCGACCGCGTCAGAACCGTTCTCGACCGCGATATGTTCGGGCCGCCGGGCACACAACGGATGACGATCCGGTGCGCGGCCTGGGGAGCGGCGACCGGGGATCGGCGGCCCCTGGGCATTTCCCTCGCCACCGTCGAACTCTCACGCCGCGCCGCCTAGTCGCCGTCGGCGGTCGAGTATTGCCTTGAGGACGGCTGGATAGCCCTGCGAGTCGGCCCGGCGGCGACGGTGCAGGTTGCCGGCATGGATGCGGCGGAACGTGAGCGTGTCGGGCAAGAGCAGCGGCTCGAATCCGGCGGTGCGGCCACGGTCGTACCAATCGGCGAATTCACCCGTCATGAGCCGTTCGTCGAAGCCGCCCGTCGCGGCGAAGTTCTTCCGCCGCAGGAGCATCGTGACCACGCTGTAGCCCGGCAAGAGCCTCGGGATGGCCTGATGCTCGCCTGTCGCCGCGAACTCTGGGCTGAGGAATTCCTGCACGTGGCCAAAAGCCATCGTCGCCGCAGGGGACTGCCCGACCGCTTTGAGTTGCAGGCGGAGCTTGTCGGGCACCCAGAGATCATCGGCGTCGAGAAACGCGAGCCACTCGCCCCGCGCAAGTCGAGCGCCATGGTTGCGGGCGGCGGCCGCGCCGGTGGCAGCCTGCCGCACGGCCCGCGTCCTGCCATCGGGGTGGCTGGCGGCGACATCGAACGAGCCGTCCGTCGAGCCGTCATCGACCACGATCACCTCAAGATCGTCGACCGACTGCCCGCAAACGCTGGCGATTGCCGCCGCAAGAAACCCCCCGCCGTCGCGAACGGGGATGACAATGCTGACGAGCGGATCGCGGACAGGGCACATGCCGGGAGGATATTGCCGGCGGGGCCCACGAAACAATGCCGAAATGGCCATAAAAAAGCAAAAAGCACCCTCGACCGAGGCGGTGGCAATCTCTAGCCTCTGCGGCACTTCGCCTGCGATTCGTCGCGCCCCACTTTTTTCTGGAGCTCCGGCATGACTCGGCAACCCCACTATCGGATTAATGAACCCAATGTTGTCGCCGAGAACTTCGGCGACGAGATCGTCGCGGTCAATCTCGACACGGGCGTCTACTACAGCATGCACGGGTCCGCCGCCACGATCTGGAAACTTCTCCAGGAGGGACAGGCGGTCGATCACATCGCCGCCGCGCTCGCCGCCGCGCATGATGCCGCGCCTGCGACGATTTCCGCCGACGTCGACGCCTTCCTCGACAGGCTGGCCGACGAGAAGCTCATCATCGGCACCGCATCACCAGCCGTCGTCCCTGCGCTTTCGCTGCCGTCCGGTGAGCGGCAGCCGTATTCCGCGCCTACCATGGACTTGCACTCGGACATGCAGGACATCCTCCTGCTCGATCCAGTTCACGACGTCGACGAGGCCGGCTGGCCGCTGGCCGCCGATCTGGAGCAGACACCCCGCGTTGCCTGATGAGGCCGACCGTGATTGGCCACGCCGCCATGCCGCTAGCGTCGGAAGCTGCCACCCGATTTCGGGCATTCTCCTGCACTCGGGCTGCGGCCGAAGCGGCACAAACGCGTGTCGGTGACGCCGCCATTGTTCGCACGTTCGAATTCGCCGGGCTCGTGGTGCGAGTCGTGTTGTGTGGGCAACCGCTCCTCTCCGTCATGCTGCCCGCGGTAGCACATGCCGAATCATCCCCAGAGCGGGCGGCGGGTAGGGCAGCCACGCCCGACCTGACGATCGTCGCCTGGGACGCGCGGGCCACTGGCGTCGGCCTGCCCCCCGCGTTCTGCGGTGAAGAAGCCATCGGGCTGCGGGGTGAGATCGCGAGCCTGTCGGACGAGCGGTTCCACGCGGCATATTTCGCGCAGGCCCGCCTGCTGTGCCACTACGATGCCGAAGACCGCCTCGCCTTCTTGGGCGTGGTCGATGCCACGAGGCTTGCCGCTTTCGAACGGACAAACCCGTTTCGGGCGATTCTGGGCTGGTTCCTGCGGCGTCACGGACGAATGCTCGTGCATGCCGCGGCAGTGGCGACGCCCGACGGCGCCGTGGTCTTCGGTGGTCGCAGCGGCGCCGGCAAATCGACCACGGCCATCCGCTGCCTCCTGGCGGGCCTCGACTACCTCGGCGACGACATCTGCTGCCTATCGTGCGATCCAGCCGATGGCCCCTTCGTGCACGGCATGTTTTCGTCGGGAAAGACCCATCGCCGCGACTGGGCCATGCTCCCCGAACTCGAGCAGTTCGCCGAGCCCCGGCACCACGCCGCCGACAAGGAGCATTACTTCCTTGCCAGGCGGTTCGCGGCCCAGTTGCCGCTCTCACGGCCGATCCGGGCGGTCGTGATGCCCGATCACTCGACCGGCCGGCTTGGCTTCGAACCGGTTGCTGCAGCGGAGGCAATCGCGCCGATCGCTGCGAGTACGACGGCGCTGCTCACCTCCGCCGGTGGCGAGATCCTCACGGGACTCGGCGCGATCGTCCGGCGCGTGCCCTGCTATCGGTTTCACCTCGGCGCCGACCCGACGTTGATTCCGGCGGCGGTCGCCGAATTCATCGCGGCCCGGGCCGCCGACGCTTCCCGCAGGGCCGCCTGATGCAAGCTCCGCGGCGTCATGTCGTTCACGTCACTCAGCAACTCTCGCTTGGCGGGGCGGGGCGAGCCGCGATGTCACTCGCAGGGGAATCGGCATCAATCGGCGGGCATCGCCACACGCTGATCTCACTCCAGCCTCCGCCGCGGGCCGCAGGCCGGCTGGCCGAAGCGGCAGGCGTGCCTTTCGTGACCCCGGCCGACGCAGCCGAATTGAATCGAGTCGTAGACGATGCCGATCTCGTGCTCGTTCATTTCTGGAACACACCGGAGTTGTACGAGTTTCTTCGCCGGCCGGGACCTCCGCGGCGGACGGTCGCCTGGCTGCACATCAACGGTCTCGTCGCGCCGCATATCGTCACGCCAGCGCTCGTCGATCACTGCGATGCGGTCGTCGCCACGACGGCGAGATCGCTCCTCATACCGGCCGTACGTGCCGCCATCGATGCCGGCCGCGGCAGCGTCATTCCCGCCGTCGCCGATGCCGCGCGGCTCGAGGCCGCGGCCCCGATGCACCGCTCTGGATTCACGGTTGGCACTGTCTGCGGGCTCGACTTCACCAAGCTCCATCGCGAATTCATCGCCATCTGTGCGGCCGTACCCGTTCCCGCGGCCCGATTCGTCGTCTGCGGCGACGGGCCGGCCCGGCAGACACTCATGGCGGAGGCCCAGCGGGCCGGGCTCGGAAAGCGGATCGAGTTTCACGGCCACGTGGAAAACATCGGCGCGGTACTCGCGGGTCTCGATGTCTTTCTCTATCCACTCTGCCCCGACAATACGACCACGTGCGATCTCGCCCTGCAGGAGGCGTTGCTCGCGGGTGTGCCGGCGGTCGTCATGCCGCACGGTGGGGCGGCCGATCTCGTCGAGCACGAGGTGACCGGACTCGTGGCTCAATCGGTCGCCGCCTGCGCCGTCGCCGTCGGACGACTCCACGGGGATGATTCGCTCCGCGCGCGATTGGCCGCAGCGGCTGCCCGGGTTGGCCGCGAGCGTCACGCTCCGCGGCAGATGGCGACCCGCATGCACGCGGTCTTCGCCGACGTCTGCGAGCGGCCCAAATGCTCTCCGTGTGACCCGCTGCCGCCGGCCGGCCCTGGCTGGCTGGCCGATCCGGAGAGCGGCGCGGCCCGTTTCGTACGGTCGCTCGGCCCGCTTGCCGAGCCCTTCGCTACGGCGCTCTCGACCAACGCGACGCCGCCCGCTGGGGATCTTGATGCGTGCGATGCGGTGATCAGTGGCGTGGGGCCTCTGCTGGCGGGGGCGGGCGGAGGCGGCGTGCTGCACTACCGTGGCTTCCATCCCGACGATGCGTGGCTGCGGCTGTGGTCGGGCCTCATCTGGATGGGCCAGGGGCGTCCTGCCTTCGCAGCGATGGATTTTCAGGCGGCCCTGCGTCTCGGTCTCGATCCTGCGCGGGTGCAACGTCATCTCGACGCCGCCGTTGCGGCAGCCCGCAGGCCAATCGCGGCGACTGCGGCAACTCCGATCCCGACACCCCACCTCCTCGCAGGATGAAAATATGCCTCTGCCCTTCGTGACCATCGTGATGGCGACGCTTGACGCCGCCGAGTATCTGCCCGAGTCGCTCGCAAGCATCGCCGCACAAACGTATGACCACCACGAACTGGTGGTCGTCGATGGCGGCTCCACCGATGGCACGTGCGAGATCCTCGCTGGATTCCCGCGTGCCCGCGTCATCCGCCAACAGAGCACGGGGTTCGCCAACGCCTGGAACGAGGGGATCGCCGCCGCCCGTGGCGACTGCATCACGTTCCTCGATAGCGACGACCGCTGGAGGCCGCAGGCGCTCGCAGCCCATGCCGAGCGACTCGCATCCGGCGCCGATGCGAGCGTGGGCCGTATGCGGTTCTTTCTCGATCCTGGCCGTCAGCCACCCCCCGGATTCAAGCCGTCGTTGCTCGAGGGAGACCGCGTCGCATTCATGCCCGGCTGCTTTGCGGGGTGGCGGCGGGTATTCGACACCGTCGGCCTCTTCGAGACGAACTGGAAGATCGCCGCCGACATCGTCTGGTTCGCAAAACTCCGCGAGTCTGGGCTCCTGCTCGAACCACACGACACGCTCGTGCTCGAGAAGCGGGTGCACGATGCAAATCTTTCCTACGTCACCGCCCAGACACCCGTCTATCGCCGCGAGCTCCTGCAGTTGCTTCGCGATTCGCTCGACCGGCGGCGCGCGGGCTGATCACAGTCGGAACCGACCTCCCCCATGATGGCACAGCCTTTCGAGACACCGGTAGTTCTCCTGATCTTCAATCGGCCCGCCGAGACGGCGGCCGCACTGGCGGCGATCCGCGAGGTCCGGCCGAGCCGCCTGTTGATCGTGGCTGATGGGCCCCGGGTCGGAAACTCTGAAGACGTTCGGGCCTGTGCCGCCGCGCGGGCCGCCGCACATGCGGTGGACTGGCCGTGCGCGGTCGAATGGCACGCGTCGGCGACGAATCTGGGCTGCCGCGAACGGGTGGCAAGCGGCCTCGATTGGGCCTTCTCGCAGGTTGCCGAAGCCGTGATCGTCGAGGATGACTGTCTGCCCGATCCGTCGTTTTTCCACTTCTGTGCAGACTTGCTCGCGCGGCATCGCGACGATCCCGCCGTGATGTCGATCTGCGGCCATCGCTGCGACGGTCCCGACGAACACAATGAGCCGAGTTATGTCTTCTCCCGGTATCCATCATCGTGGGGCTGGGCTACCTGGCGGCGGGCATGGCAGCTGTATGATCCGAATCTTGCCTGCTGGCCAGACCTCCGGTCGACGGGCTGGCTCGAGTCGCTCCTCGGTGACGCCGCTGCCGTCGCGTACTGGCGGCGCATATTCGACCTGGCCGCCGCCTGCACCGACACGTGGGACCACGCGTGGGTGTTCACCCATTGGCTACACCAGGCCGCTGCGATTCGGTCACGGGTGAACCTCATCCGGAATATCGGATTCGGTACCGGTGCGACGCACACTCGCGACGCGTCGCATCCGCTCGCCGCGCGGCCGGCTGCGGCTGTCTCATTCCCGCTTCGTCATCCCGTAGCATGCCGGCGCGATGCATCGTTCGACCGCCGGCTCGAGTGGGTGCTGTTCAGCGGCATGCACCGGCGGGCGCTTCTCGAAGCCCATCACCGCATCCAGACAGGCCGCACGCGGCCGGCGAACCAGAGGCTCGTGAGCGTCACTGCGACGGCGAGGATGCCGACCGTTCCAAAATAACGCAGGGGTTCGCCGGCACCCCCCTCCAAGATCAGCCCACCACATACGGTGCCGAGGCCGCTGGCGATGTGCTGCACCGACGAATTGACCGACATGAAGCCACCGCGCCGTCGGGGCTCAATGCTGGCCGTGATCAGTGATACGGAGGACACCAACCGCCCCGCGTTGCTCGCCATCATCAAGCTTGCCACCGGGGCCGCCACGGCAAGCCCCACGGACGGCAGGTGAGTGACCACGAGCGTCATCACGGCCGCCAGTGACACCGCGCAACGAAACACGGGCAGGGCACCATAGCGATCGATGAGCCGGCCCACGAGCGGCGTGCTCACGAGCATGAGCAAGCCCCCGGCCACGAAGACGACGGGCAACTGGGCCTCCGTGACACCCGCGTTGCTCACGTAGGAGGCGCTGATATAGGGAATCACGGAAAATGCACCGAACATCAGGATGGCGGTGAGGGCCAAGGCAGGCCGATGGGAGGGATACGTGAGCGTGTCCAGCAACTGGGCCAGGGGCCGTCGTCGCGTCCCGCCCAGGTGGCCGGTCAGCGGCGGCATCGTCCACGCGGCCATACCCAACAGCGGCAGCCCCAGCGCCGCGAGCACGAGGAACGGCGCTCTCCAGCCGTAGCGGGTGCCCAGCGCGATGCCAATGGGCACGCCCACCACCGACGCCACAGCGAACGCCGACATCAGCAAGCCGGTCGCCCGGCCGCGCCGCTCCTCGGGAAACACGTCCGCCACGA
>JAPLNR010000043.1 GCA_026401035.1 Planctomycetia bacterium
ACACTCGTCGAATTGCTCGTCGTCATCGCCATTATCGGCGTCTTGATGGGGCTGCTTCTGCCCGCCGTCCAGAGCGCCCGCGAAGCCGGCCGCCGCGTGACTTGCACGAATAACCAGTATCAGATCGCGCTGGCGGCGAGCAGGTTTAATGACTCGAATGGGTTTATGCCGGGGTGGCGGAATTCGCTGATTACGAACTCCGGTTCGTTGACACCTGCGCCTTCTTGGCCCGTGGTGATTTTGCCGTTTGCTGAGCGCAGCGACATTTTCAAGTCTTGGCAGCAGGGAACGACATCCGCGCCGTACGTGTCCCTTTTTGCATGTCCCTCTACGCCAGCTGATTCAATGACGAACCCAGTGCTTGCCTACGCCGGAAATTGCGGAACGGCGAATAGCGTGAAGGCGAACGGTGTGATGGTTGACAATGTGTCGCCAGGCACGTCGGCATCTCGGATCGACCTCGACGAGATCTCGGCTGCCGATGGCACGGCAATGACCCTCGTCTTTTCGGAGAAGTGCATTTCCGGCACCGCCGGATTGAATCAGAATTATTGGGATGTGCGACCGAGCGTGACGTTAGTGAGCGGCACGGGCACATTCACGTTTGGCCCTCCTTCGTCGTCGTATGTGGCGGGCAGTGGAATCGTGCCGGGGTTTGGGATGGTTGGTACCGCGCCGACCAAGGTGATCAATCCAACCACGCTTGGAACCACAACGACACCTGGGCAGGTCAATTTACCGTCGTCAAACCATCCCGGAGGTGTCGTGGTTGCTTTTTGCGACGGGCACACCGGCTTCATCAAGGACTCAGTGGGCAACACCGTCTATGCGCAGCTGCTGATTACGAACAACACCTCGGCGTCTGGTACAGCTGCCACTTGGCGAGGCACTTACAACGTTCTTTCCGAAGGCGATTTCCAGTAGTACGGGCTGCCTTGAACGCTGTATTGCGTAGGTAGGGTAGGCTTTAGCCTGCCTGGGACCCTTTCCGGAGGAAGCGGTCTACGGGGACGGAGAGACAGGCACAGGGGCCTGTCGTACTTTTGACAGGCTGAAGCCTGTCCTACTTATCATGCGATTGAGCTTTTCTTGCGTGGCGGCTTGGCTGGGCGTTGCCGTTTCCACCGCCGCCGCGGCTGATTCGCTGCCGCCGGAAGTGCTCGCCGATCTCAAAGCCCAAGCCCGCTGCCTCGGCTTCGATGTGAAAAGCCTCGTCATCGCCAAGTAGCCCGCTTGCGGGTGTGCGCACACACGCAAACTGCCTCTTGCCTAGGCTGAGTGCACCTCAAGCCGCAAGATCTCGTCGTCGCCCTTAAGCTCGCCATCGCAGGGAGCCTCACCTACGATCAACTTGCGTCCTCGCTTAGCCTCAGCAAATCAGAGGCTCACGCCGCAGTCAAACGGGCAAAGGCGGCCGGCCTGCTGCTTGCTGATCGCCAGCCAAACAGGCACGCCATCCTCGAGTTTGTGCTTCATGGCGTTCGCTACGCCTTTCCGGCGGTCAGGGGTCGCCAGACCCGAGGAATGCCAACGGCCTATGCGGCGCTGCCGCTCTCGGAACTCATCCTGCCCGGCAATGACCCGATCCCCGTCTGGCCCGACGCTCAAGGCGAGGCCCGAGGCGAGTCGTTTCTTCCGCTGTATCCATCGGCCCCTGCCGCGGCCCGGGCAGACACGAAGCTCTACGAATGCCTGTGCCTGATCGACGCCCTTCGTGGCGGCCGGGCACGTGAGCGGAATCTCGCCAAGGAGCATCTCGAGAGGCTTATCAATGGCTAAGGCAGTATCGGAGAACATCGAAATGCTCATGCGGGTCGTCGATCGGCTCGCTCCCCTTCTTGAACGCTTCTGAGTGTCGCGCAGGATTCGCGGCCTCATCGCCACCGCCGACCTACCCGGTGCAACGGGATTGAGCTATCGCATGGCTTAACCCGCTTCAGGCTGCCCAATGTGGCACGACCAGCGGCCTCTTCGCCGGCGACGACCTCGATCCCAACGGCTGGACCGACGAATTCCTCGCCCAAGACACCCGCGGCAACCGCAAAGACGGCCAAGCCACCCAGTAGGACAGGCTTCAGCCTGTCAGGCCCTGCCCCCAGCGGCACCATGCCAGTAGCCCGCCAATTTCGTACAGGCCCCCTCGCCCGCCCCCACGTTCGGACAGCCCAGCACGCTTGACCCAATACGTATACGCACGTACATTCTTCGCGGCCACGGAGGCTTGAACATCACCGTTAACGGTAATACACTGAAATCGGATATTTGCGATGCGGCTTCACTGGCGTTTTGAATGGGATGAAGACAAGTCAAGTCGCAATGCGACAAAGCACGGCGTCTCTTTCGAAGACGCCGCGGCAGCACTTTCCGATGAACACGCCGACGCATGCCACTTCGAGCGGTATGACAAAGCACACTCCAGCAACGAAGATCGATACGTCACGCTTGCATCCGACCCTCAGAATCGGTTTGTTGTTTACTGCATAGCGTGGACAAAAAGAACAGGTGGGAGCGGGGCGTCCACTCGAATCATCAGCGCGAGAATGGCAACTCGCACAGAAAGAAAGTGGTATGAGAGATACATCACAAAATAAGTCTGGCCGACGAACAATCCGCCGTGCGGCGTCTGGTCTGAAACGGCGTTCCGAAAAGGTAATGACTGAACTGCACCGCCGAGCAGCGTCAGGCACATCACCAGTCGACATGAGCGACATCCCCGAACAGCAGCCTTCCGACGGCACGTGGGTGCGAGGCGGCCATCTTGTGGGCGGCATCCGTGGGGCGATCATCAAAGAAATGCAGCGACAGGGCCTCACTCGTTATCAGCTCTGGAAAACTTCCCGCACCCTGTGCCCAAAGCTGCCGAGCTCTGCCGTGTATGAATTTCTCGATGGACGTCGCCAGGCCGGAAGCAACTATATCGAGGCAATGCTGGACGCTCTCAGGCTCGAGGTCAGGCCCAAGGCCACAGCCTGATCGCTTCTCCTGCCCGACCCATGACCGACAAAGAAAAACGCCGTTATTTACGATGGAGATACCGATGAGCTCGCAACGACTTCCCGCGACTGATTCGATTTCTGAGCTGGCCGCCTTCTGGTCCAGCCACAACATCACCGATTTCGAGAACGAACTCGACGTTGTCAAGGAGAAGGTTTTCGTCAAATCATCGAACGGACAGGACCTTGTCCTGCACCTCGATCCTACGGAGGCCTTCACTGTGCGGGAGGCTGCCCGCGCCAAGGGAATCGACGAAGCCACCGTCGTGCGCGAATGGATCCGAGAGCATGCCCCAAAGGCTGCCGGATGATCTCCCACCCCCTATGACCTGGCTCCACATTCGGGCCGCCCACCAAGCTTGACAAAAAGAGTGTACATGCGTACATTCTTTGCCAATGCGGCCAAATCTGGTGGGCTGCAACGCATATACTTGAAGCGAGGTTTCTCCATGGCAACGATCCCCCAAATCCGCACCCGCCTCCTCGAGGGCTTCCCCGAGCCGCAGGCCGATCTCCTCGCGCATGTCTTTGTCGAATCGCACGACGCACTCGTCACCAAGGCCGAACTCAACGAACTCACCGGCGTAGTGAACGAACTCGCCGGCAACTTGAACGAACTCGCCGCCGCCCAAAAGCGGACCGAGTGGGCGATAGCCGATCTGGCCAAGCAGGTCGGCGGCCTCTCCAATGCGCTCGGCGGCAGCCTCGAGGATTTCGCCTGCGACCTCGTGCCCGAGATCCTGGAAAACCGCTGGCAGATGGTGACGAAATCCGCCGGGCCGGAAGACCTCACCGACGGCGGCCGGCATCGCGAGGTTGACGTCGTGGTGCGCGGCGAGATCGAGGGCAAGCCTGTGACGGTGGTCTGCGAAACAAAGGCCAGCGTGAGCACGGCCGAGGTAACCAAGTTTCTCAAAGTCGTCGCCAAGATTCGCTCGCGACATCCAAACGACGACATCCGCCCCCTCTTCTTCGGCTACAAGGCCGACCGCAAAGCCCGCGAACTGATCGTGAAATCCGGCGCCGCCATGATCTTCACCCGCGGCGTCATGATCCCCGCAAAGTAGGACAGGCTTCAGCCTGTCGCCCAAACCAACGGCATGCCCAACGCCACCCGGCCTCCAGCCCCCCTTGACAGTGTAATGTACGTCTGTACATTACTGCGGTCTCGCGGAGCACGGCACTTGCATCATAATAAGCACATTCGTCAGGCATTGGCCCACGCTGCCGCCAGAGGCTGGCGCACACGACCAGGGGGCGGACATGCGTTTTGCATCCTGCTATGCCCCGAAGCTACGCGGGAAGGGTGCCTCAAAAGCGTTTGGTCGACTCCGCGCAACCCAGAAGCACACGCGAGAGATATAATTCGCTTTGTCGATCGGTGCCCGCATGGCGTCGCGGTGATTTCGGATTTCTGCCCCGAAGTGTGTTAACGGCAACGGTTGCATATGCCCATGAAACTCTTTGAATTCACGCTTTGGCTCGCTCGCGATTCGCGCGATCTTCTCGCCCGCACCAATGCCCTGCATGACGCCGGCGCCGATGATTGCTCCCCTGGCGAGCACTGCGGGGAGCCCTACCTTGCATTCCACCGTGAAGCGGAATCTTTTGAGGCCGCGGTGCGGTCGGCGATTCGCGACACCCAAGCCGCCGGGTGCCGTACGATTCGCTGCGAAATCGACGAGCGTCAACTGGCCGCCTACGAAGCCCCGCCTGGACGGTAGGCCTCAGGCTGCTGATGCCATGGCGCCAAGTGGCGGCAAGTTCGTAGCCCACCAAACTTGACGAATAGAGTGTCCGTACGCATCTCCTTGCGGGCGCGACCAATTCTGGCGAGCCGCAACGCCTACACTTGCATCGAGGTTTCTCCATGGCAACGATCCCCCAAATCCGCGCCCGCCTCCTCGAGGGCTTTCCCGAGCCGCAGGCCGATCTCCTCGCGCATGTCTTTGTCGAATCGCACGACGCACTCGTCACGAAGGCCGAACTCAACGAACTCACCGGGGTAGTGAACGAACTCGCCGGCAACTTGAACGAACTCGCCGCCGCCCAAAAGCAGACCGAGTGGGCGATGGCCGATCTGGCCAAGCAGGTCGGCGGCCTCTCCAACGCCCTCGGCGGCAGCCTCGAGGATTTCGCCTGCGACCTCGTGCCCGAGATTCTGGAAAACCGCTGGCAGATGGTGACGAAATCCGCGGGGCCGGAAGACCTCACCGACGGAGGCCGGCATCGCGAGGTTGACGTCGTGGTGCGCGGCGAGATTGAGGGCAAGCCTGTAACGGTGGTCTGCGAAACAAAGGCCAGCGTGAGCACGGCCGAGGTGACCAAGTTTCTCAAAGTCGTCGCCAAGATTCGTTCGCGACATCCAAACGACGACATCCGCCCCCTCTTCTTCGGCTACAAGGCCGACCGCAAGGCCCGCGAGCTGATCGTAAAATCCGGCGCCGCCATGATCTTCACCCGCGGCGTCATGATCCCCGCAAAGTAGGACAGGCTTCAGCCTGTCGCCCAAACCAAACGGCACGCCCAACGCCGTGCTCCTCCCACAAACCCTTGACGCAAAATGGTACAGGCGTACACTTAATAATTGACCGCACTCAGGCATGAAGCAGGCCTCACAGATCTCACTGTCCGGCGGATTTTTCAAATGATTTCGATTCCTTCTTTCGATGCCCTTCTCACCGCCATTTGCCAACTGCCTCCCGATGAACAGGCTGACTTGATCGACGTTGTGCGCCGTCGCCTGCTCGAGCAACGCCGCCAAGAAATCATTGCCGATGTTCGAGAGGCCGAAGCCGAAATTACCGAGGGAAAATCCTCAGCCACCACTGCTGCTGAAGTTATTCGCGAAATCACGTCATGAACCGGCGGCTTGTTCGCACTCCCGCTTTCATCCGGGCTGCCAAGCGATTCCTCAAGCGGC
Source organism: Planctomycetia bacterium (assembly GCA_026401035.1). Taxonomy (GTDB): domain Bacteria; phylum Planctomycetota; class Planctomycetia; order Pirellulales; family UBA1268; genus RGVT01. The sequence continues at coordinate 5,917 of JAPLNR010000043.1, forward strand.
ATCCGGAAGCGGTCGATTCGCTCGCTATCACGCTAGCGATGATGGAAGAGGATGTTTTTCATCGTCGGCTCCGAACGCACAAACTCCAGGGCGATTTAGATGGCTGTTGGGCGTGCAGCGGTGGTTATGACATGCGGATCGTGTTTCGAATCATTTCACCCTCGAGCAATGAGACGATCGCATTGCTTGCCGTGGGGACTCACGACGAAGTCTATTGATGACAACGACTGATGCGCACGCTTGACACAAAAGAATATACGCCCGTATACTACCCGTCGCGTGATAACTTCTCGCGCCGGCCGCGCATATACTTGTGGTGAGGTCGCCCATGGCAACGATTCCCCAAATCCGCAACCGACTCCTCGAGGGCTTCCCCGAGCCGCAGGCCGATCTCCTCGCGCATGTCTTTGTCGAATCGCACGACGAGCTCGTCACGAAAGCCGAGCTCAACGAACTCACTGGAGTCGTGAAAGAACTCGCCGCGGCGCAAAATCGCACGGAGCAACGCGTAGAGGAACTCGTCACCGCCCAAGGCCGCACGGAACAACGCATGGAGGAACTGGCCACCGCTCAGGGCCGCACTGAACAGCGCATGGGAGAACTCGCAACGGCGCAAAGCCATACCGAAGTGCAACTGAGCGAATTGACGAAGACCGTCGACCGGTTTGCCACCATTCAGGAAAAGATGCTGATCCGGCTCGACAAGACCGACGGCCGTTCGTTCGAAATCTTTCTACGTACCCACCTCCCGGCATACCTGGGCCGACACATGCGGAAATGCCGCGTCATCTCGGCCGACGATCTTCTCGACACCGTCGAGGGTCGGCTCTCCGATGTGGAAATCGACGACCTGCTCCGAGCCGACCTGGTTGCGACAGCGGTCGTCGATGGCACGCCGACGCACCTGGTGGGAGAGGTGTCGTGCACGGCCGACAATGATGACATCGTGCGGGCGGCCCGGCGGGCCGAGCATCTCCGCAAGGCTGGTCTGGCCGCGATGGCCTTCGTGGCCTGCGAAGCGATCGCTCCCAAGATGGCCGAGTTTGCCAGCCGCGAAAAGGTGCGAGTGTTGATCGAAGGCCGGCTCCTCCCAGACAACGCCATGTGACGAATTGACGGTCGCGACGGGCATTCGGTAGTCTGACGAGACCCTGGAGTGAAGGCCGCGGCAAGCCGGCTTTCAACACGACTCGTCGTCATGAACATCGTCGCGCGAATCTCTGCGGCGGACGGCTATCGCTTGGCCCTGGCAGCCATGCTGGTCGTGCTGACGGTGGCCACCGAACCGCAAGAGTCCTACGGCCAAAGCCCGGCTCCACAGTCCGACCCCGCCGCCACAAGCGAGCCAAAACAGCCCCCGGCCGACTTTGCCGCCCAGCTCGACGCATTACACGAAAAGGCCCGCAAGGCCCGCGACAAAAAGGATTTTTCGCAGGTGGAAGAGCTGCGCCTGGAGCGGCTCGCCCTGGCCAAAGACTCGAGCGGCAAGTCGGACTGGATCGCCGGCGCCCAGGCCATCGCCGAGGCCGACTCGCTGATCCAGAGCATGCAATACGAGCAGGCGTGCACGGTCTTACAGAAAGCGTGGAAGCCGTTTGAGAAGGCGGCCCGCGGCGAGGCCGTGTTTGGCGACGTGGCGATGAAGCTCTTCGAGGCCGTGCAGGCGGGGCTCGCCGTCTATCCGGACTTCAAGGCGGTGCCGGGCGACGTTCTCCGCAAGGCCGTGCAACTGGCCGCCGACGCCGACCCCTGCCAGATGGAGGCCCAGGCCGCCGACGCCTTTCTCACCGTACCCAATCCCGACGAGGCCTTTCAGCCCGCCGAGCTCCGTCCATCGCTACTGCTCCGCAACAAGCGGCTGCTCGCCATCTCTCATGCGGCCGACCGTGACGAGCGACCGCTGCCCTGGCATGCACCGGTCGAGTTTCTCAAGGCCGAGAGCAGCAGCTTCGTGCTCGACGATCTCCGCTATTACGACCGCTTCCTGAATCCCCGCCGCCGGCTCCGCGGCCTCGACGCCTACGGCGAGCCGGTGCATGTGGTGATGGGAGGCACGCTGCTGCTCGTCGCCCCCGATTCCGAAGGCGGCCGGCGGCCCAGCGTGGCCGACTACGACGGCGACCAAAGCCAGTGGCTACGGATGACGCCGCGAATCCTGCGGCTGGAACCACCGGCCTTTCGCCCGCAGCCCTGGCGGCTCGACGAGGCGAAGCTCAATGCCGATCTCCGCGAGATCATTCAAGACTCGATCGCCGAGCGGCAGACGCTTATCAGGCGCCGCCTGCTGGTCTCCGCCGAGGGCCTCAAGGGAGCCACCAAGGTAAAGTCTCACATCAGCAAGATGCTGGGCTGGATGACCACTCCCCCCAAGGGCCAGCCGGCACCCAAGCTCGAGGACGTGCTGCAGCTGATGAGCCAGGGCTACGCCAAATACCAGTTCAACTTTCCGGAAGAGGCGGAACAAGTTCAGAAGGCCCTGGCGACCGTGCAGCAGACCGCCACGGAATGGACGCAGTTCCAAACTCAACTCGAAGCACTTCGGGCCGCCACCGGCGACACAAACGCCGCCGCGACCGTGGACGCTGCGAAGGCCGCGACCGCGCTGATGAGCTTCCTGGCGCTGATCGACAAAGACAACCTCGCCCTCCTCGAGCTCCCCGAGCCTGAGATCGAGCCGGCCGACAAAGCTGACAAGGCCAACAAAGTTGACAAGGCACCCCCAAAGCTCGCCGCCGCGGCAGGTCCGATCCAACTGAGCGGCCGGGAGCTCCGGCTCAAGCTCTCCCGCCAGAAGGACCAATACGACCTGCTCGCATTTTTCCAACTGATGAATGCCACGCACCGGCAGGCGATTCAAACGGTGGTCGCCAGCATGCCCCCGCCAAACACGAGCCCGCCACCGGGAACCCCGCCCCCGTCAGCCGAAGAACAGGCACGAAACGCAGCGCTCAGCCGGCTCGCGCGGTCGCTCGAGCAATACGACGCCCTCCGCGCCAAATCAACCCGGGAGACCCCGCCGCGCGGCGCCGAAGGCCTGCCCGTAAAGACGCTCTCGCTCTCCCTCGATGGACTCGTGCAAATCGGCTCGACGCTACGGGATATGGCCGCGGCCCTGCGGTCGCTGGGTAACGAGTCGGAACAGACGGCGTTTCTTGGCCGCTTTGTCGCCACGCTCGACGCGGTCACAAGGCCTGCCGGCTACGAGGTCGAAATGCAGCGGTTCTGCACCAAGGCCAACCTCGTGGAGAGCTGGAAGCTGGGCCGCTCCCAATGGAGCATCTACGACTTCCCCCGTGAAACCCCGCCTGACAGGCTGGCCGACATGATCGACCACTGCCCGCGCGTGGCGTTCTCCGTGGCCGACCTCGAGAAGGTGATCGCCGCCGCCGACACCGACACCGACGATGATGCGCCGCCGAGCGACACGCCTGTCATGCTGCGGCCCGGCTGCACGACAACGTTTCGCAACCGGCTGGTGGCCGAGGCCAACGGTCAGCAGAAACTGCGACTGCTCCGCGACATCGTCGATCCGTGCACGGTGCTCCTGCTCGACATCAGTACCGGCGGCGGCGCAGCCAACGCCCCGCCGCCCGGCATCGATGACGGACAGGGCGGTCAGTTTCTCTGGCTGGGAGACAAGCCGCAGGGGCTGCGGATGGCGATCAAGGCCGGTAGCGGCACGAAGCCCGAGCTGGTCGTGGACTTCGGCGGCGCCGATGGCCACCTGCCCCTCGGCGCGGCGGTGGAGCCCTTCCCCGACTCCCGCTTCATGACGGACCGCCGCGGCAATCGCATCGTGCGCGACCGCTCGGGCGAGACTTCACCGACGCTGGCCCACTTCTACGCGATCACCTCGAAATCGGGCGAGCCGCTCACAGACCGCTCGATTAACTACTCGATCCAGGACTGGCTCGACCTCGACCGCAATATCGTCAACTCGTTTCTGCCCGACCTCACGGTGCATGGCCCCTCACTGCCGGGCTGGCAGCTGTACCGCAACGAGTTCATGCGGCCCGCCCCCGATGGCAACTGGAAGTGGACGATGCCCCGCCGTGCCTTCACCCTCGAACCACCGAAGTGATCCCGTCGATGCCACGCGCTCCCTCCCACTGCCGGCACGACGCATCGCACCGCACGATGGCATTGGCACGGCTCGCCGGCTGCCTCGGCGGGCTCCTGCTTCTGGTCACATCGTTGAGCGTCGGCTGCAAACCGGCTGCCGCTCCACCGCCACCGCCAGCAGCGGTGGCACCGCCGCCACCGCCCCCCCCACCGCCGCTCACCGCAGACGAGGTGTCGGCCCGGATGCGGCCGCTGTTCGTCGCGGTCTATGAGCACGGATTCAATCCGACGATGCTCTCCTCCCCCACGCGGTCTGGCACGGCGGCCGCCGACGCCTCAGCGAAGGCGCCGTCGCTATCCGTGCTCGTGGAGAAGGAATGCGCGAGGGCTGGCATCGACGTGGCCGCCGTCATGAAATGCGCCGCCGACGTGCAGCAGAAACTCACCAAACGGCAGGCCCGCGACGCCGTGCTCGCAATCTACGTAAACCAGGCGCTCGCCGATGCCGACGCCGGCAACCTGCACCGCGCCCACGTGCTGCTCTCCGACGTGCTCAGCGACTTCAGCGACTCGCAGGCGGGTGACTTCTCGGCCTCGATCACGGGGCTGCGACGGCTCTTCCAGGAGGTACCGGACAAGGACCGGCTGCAGGCCTTCGCCCAGGAGCTCGATAGCTACATGCGGCTGGCCGAGGAAAGCATCCTGCTCCGTGGCGAGCACGCCGCCGTGCTCCATGCGGCGGGATTTACCGATGCGGCGGAGTTTACACGGTCGAAACTCCTCACCCAATTCAACCTCGTGACGCTGCCCCTTATCGACCTCGCCATCGCACGGGGCGAAAGCTACGGTTTTCGCGCCCCGGATCAGCTCCAAGAAACCCGGCGCCGGCTCGACAGCCACGCCGCGGCATTGGCGGGCAACCAGCCGGAGGCCGGCGGCGACGCCTTCCGCACGGTGGCAAACTGGAGCACCATCGAGCAGAGCAGGGCGGCCCTCCTCGAGGCATTCGCAAAGGATGCAGAGCTCGTGGCCGCAGGCCACCCGGTTCGCTTCGACAGCGGCACGCAGGCGTTTGTGCTGGATGACGCCAAGGTCCTTGCCGATCCGAAGCGGCTTCAGGCGGTGGCCGACTGGTGTGGCGGCAAGCCGGCCGAGGGAATCGACGACGGCACGGGCCACTTCCTCCTCGGCTGGCACTGGCTGGCAAACAAGCGGCCGGGGTTTGCACGGGCCGCCTTCGTGGCCGGCGCCCAGGAACTGCTCGACCGCGCGAAATCAGTCGCCATCGAACCGTCCGCGGGCGGGCAGGATGCCGACAGCAGCACACTCACGAAGGCGCTCGTGAGCCAATTCAACGCCTACCGGCTGCTGATGGCCGCGTCGCTTATCACCGCGAGCCCGCCCGGAGCCCATGTCGATTCCCGTGATTCCAATCTGCCACAACTCGAGGTGCTACTCGTGGCCTGGAAGCAGGCCTGGCTGAAGGGCGGACTCCCGCAGAAGCCCGCCGATGCAATGATCACTGAGTTTGTGAAGGCCTCGGAGCAGCACCGTCGCCGGCTCCGCGATCAGATCACCGCCGAGCAGCCCATCCACCGGAGCGACCGCTACTTCTTCTTCGACTACCGGTTCCGTGGCAACGGCGTGCCCGACGTCGTTCTCGCGAAGGCCTCGGCGGACGAACTGGTGGAAAATGCCCGGGTGCCGGAACTCGCCACCACGGAGCGGTTCCTGGAATTCGTCAAAGGCTTCCAAACGCCCCGCGAATTCAGCAAGGGCTTCGCCGCCCGCTGGGCCACGAAGAAATAGGCCCGACGGATCGCGCAGACTCGACGCCCGCGGACTCGAGGCTAGAAATAGAGCGGTAGCCTTTCTCCACCGTCGGGTAGCCCTCACATGACCACAACCATCCACGCCCCCTCCCGTCCGGCCGCCCCCGCCCCAGCCCCCGCCATCGATCTCGGCGACGCCCGCGACCGGCTCGTCGACCACCGCCTCTACGCCCGCGTGAATTCGCCCGAGCGGCTGCGGCGGTTCATGGAGATGCACGTTTACGCCGTCTGGGATTTCCAGAGCCTGCTCAAGGCGATGCAGCAGCGGCTCACCTGCACCTCGATCCCCTGGCTGCCCACACCCGACCGCGAGGCCCGCCGGCTCGTCAACGAGATCGTGCTCGACGAGGAATCGGATGAACTGCCCGAGGGCGGCTCCGCCAGCCACTTCGAGCTCTATCTCGAAAGCATGCAGGCCGCCGGGGCCGACACGAAGCCGATCGAACGGCTGCTCGACCTCCTGCGGGCCGGCACGCCGCTTCCGCAAGCCCTCGCCGGCGCGGGCGTGCCGACCGCCGCCGCCGACTTCGTGAAGCGGTCATTCGCCGTCATCGAAAGCGGCTCGACCCACCGGATCGTGGCCGCCTTCACCTACGGCCGCGAGGACGTGATCCCCGACATGTTCCGCCACCTCGTGGTCTCTCTTGCCGAGCAGGACGAAGCCACCTGGGGCCGCTTCCGCTACTACCTCGAGCGGCACATCGCCCACGACGATGAGAAGCACGCCCCGGTCTGCCGCCGGATCGTGGCCCGACTTTGCGGCGACGACGCCACGAAGTGGGCTGAGGCCTCGCAGACCGCGCGGGAGTGCATCGAGGCCCGGATCGCGTTTTGGGACGCGATCGCCAAGTAGGACAGGCTTTAGCCTGTCGTGATTGGGAACCAGTGAAGGGCAGTGACAGGCTGAAGCCGGTCGTGCTTTTTTGACAGGCGATCGTGCTTTTTGACAGGCTGAAGCCTGTCCCAATCCTGTTCGGCACGGCGCTTGCTGTCCGGAAAGTAGGACGGGCTTTAGCCTGTCATGGTCTGTCATGAGCCGGCTGGCCGTATTGTTCGCCGGCGGTGACATGCTCGGAGCCGCGG
>JAPLNR010000008.1:0-9355 GCA_026401035.1 Planctomycetia bacterium
CCGGAGAGCGGGCTTGCGGTCACGATTTCGGCCAGGAACGGCCGGTGAAGATCCTCGCTCAGGATCGCGATGACGGTGGCAACGGTGAGCGACTCGTTTTCAGCCGAAAACGTCGATGGCCGCTCGCTGCGATGCCGCGGGAGCCGGGGCTTGCGGAGATCCCGGCCAAAGAACCGCTTGGCAAGGCTGGGGGCAGCAACCCCGATGGAGCCAGACTCCGCCTTAGGGGCCGATCCCGCCGCGGACGGATTTGATGGGACAGGCTGGGATAATTGACGCGGCTGGGCGGCGGCGACACCAAACGCCGCAAATGCAATGAGCGCAAACGCCGCATAGGCGATCGTTCGGCTGCTACTAGAAAACCCGGTCGAGAAGAACATGGTGAATCCTGCCCCTGTGGGAATTGTACCACGCCTGCCTGCGACTGTGGAAATTCTACGGGGCTCATTTGGCTTGCGTTTCCGCAAGCCCGCCTACGCCTGCCTGCCAGCAGCTGGGCCCGGCCGCCAGATCGCCGGATTGCGTTGACAGTCAGGGCGGCGCCGCCTAATCTGGTGGACGGAAGTTCATGCTTGCCGTCGTTCTGCTGGAGCCCGCCATGAATGCCGATACCATCCGGGAGTTTGTCCTCCGCCGTCCGTTCGAACCCTTTGTGATCCGCATGTCGAGCGGCGAATCCCACGAGGTTCATCATCCAGAGTGCGTCGCAGTTGGGAAAAACAGGATCGTCGTGACCGATCCAAACAACGACCGCACTGTGTTCTGCGCCCTGCTGCAGATCAACCGCGTGGAAATTCTGCAGGCTGCCTGATCGCTTCCCGTTGGTTGACCGAGAGAATCTGCGGTCGCTTGTCCTCGGCGTGGCACTCGATGCCTTGGCCGTTGCCGCCGCATGACCGCATGCGACCCCCGGCCGCCGATGAGTGGCCGGTTTTTACGCGCCGAATGACAACCGCCTCTTCGGTACCCAACATCCTGTGGTTCTCAATCGCCTGTCCTCATGGCCCTCTGCTGTAATAGGGGAAGGGCAGGTGTCTCACCTATCATTGGCACAGAGGGCCGCTCACGCGGGGCACACGATTCATGAAAGTAGGACAGGCTTCAGCCTGTCAAATCCGGGCCGGGGGCATGACAGGGCATGGCAGCCTAAAGGCTACCCTACTTGCCGCACTTGCCGCTGCGAACAGATCGCCCGATATGTCGCATGAATCTAGCGCTGTGTTGCCGCGATCGGCCCGCCGGAATGCATTGACTAAAAGGTGGTCGGGCGTACACTATCGGAATGCTGCTCCCGAAGGACCTTGTCATCGCCAGGGAAAAACTCCAACTGTATCTGCTCGTTCGTCGAGCGTGGGACGATAAATCGAAGTATCTGGGCGCTGCCGGCTTTACCCTTTCCAACCCCGCCCTCCTTGAGGATGCCATACGGCAACTTGCCTCGAGCGTCGAATCACGCCAAGATGGAATGAACGACTACGGAGTTTTCTGGCGAACCGAGGGGAGTCTTTCAGGTCCGATCGCCGAATTGCCCGTCGTCCTGATTTGGCTGCAGTGGGCCATTGACGGGTCTGTGCATTTCGTGACGCTCAAGCCAAAGAAGGGCTGATCTCAATGGATGTTTCGCGATATCAGCGAGTGGCGCTTCGCCGCGACGTGAAGGAGCATCAGCTTTGCGCGGGAGACGTGGCGTATGTCCTTGATTTTGTTCCTCATCCGTCTGGAGGCGAAGCCGGATGTGTTCTTGAGGTATTCAACGCCCTCGGTGAGTCGATCGCAGTAGTCGTTGTGCCGCTATCGTCCGTGGAGCCTTTGGGTGCCGACGAGGTTTTGGCGGTGCGGCGGATGGCGGAACTTCCCGGATGAGTTGCTGGCCGGCGACTCAAGCTTCCTCACGCGGGGCACATGATGCATGAAAGTAGGACAGGCTTCAGCCTGTCGGTACGAGTGACAGGCTGAAGCCTGTCCTCGTCTCGCTACGCTCGACGCGGTCAGGCCCCTACCGGTGATTTACAGACAGAATGTTGCACTAACAATACGATTCGTTTCTGGCAGGAGATATTCAACGAAAACGGATTGCTGGTTGAACTTCACGAGAAATACCCGATTGACCTCGGCCATCAGCGGCAGGTGGAGCAAGACTCATGATCACGCGGCATGGAGTGGCGGAAAAAATCGCGGCTTGGCTTCACCATGACCTCACGCTCTCCGAGCTGGTCGATTGGGCAGAGGAAGCCCTCCAAGAAGGTGACTTTGCGGAAGGCGACGCAGCCGCTTTGGCTGACATCGTCGCTCGGCTCGGCGTCGCCGATGTGCGCATGCTTGGCCTGTCATGGGATGACTGTGAGCAACTGCTCAAGCGTCTTGGGTATACCGCACACGTTGATATCACCACGGCTTGACCCAGTGGCATTTCGCAGGCTGACCCAGGGGATCCACTTCGGGACGAAGCGGTCTACTCTGAACAAGTTGACGCCCACTGCGCGGCGGGCTATGATGAACTAACGTTCATGCTCTCTTTGCGGAGGTTTTCATGGTTGAGCTAATCGTTACTGCAGAGCAGGCGAAACTGCTTTCTGAAGCCAGCGACAGCGTCGAGATCGTGGACGGCCAAGGCAATCGGCTGGGTTTTTTTGCTCGTCGATTCACCGAGAAAGATGTTGCCTTGGCGCGAGTGAGAAACGCAGCAGGAGCCCCAGGGCGATCAACTGCTGAGGTATTGGGACGGCTGAAGTCACTGGGCAACCAATGACACGATTCACGGTGATCTGGCATCGTGAAGCCGAAGGCGAGTTAGTGGAGCTGTGGCTTAGCGCATCCGACCGTAACGAAATTTCCGCAGCTGTTCAGTCCATCGACGTCGCCTTGTCCAGCGATGCCGAAACGAAAGGCGAAAGTGTGGCGGAAGGCCTGCGTTCGTTTAGTGCTCCGCCACTTCGGATCTTGTTTGCGGTTTTGAACGCCGACAGGGTCGTTCAAATCGAGCTCGTGCGAAGGATTTAGCAAACGAAGCACCCCGCGGGCTACAGGGCAGGCTGAAGCCTACCCTACTTTCTGCGGCGGCCGAGAAATGCCACCCCGCTTCAGTGAGTGCCACCAGCATGCATGCCCTCCATCGCGTCACTCATTTCACGATTATTGGCCCCTATCGGCTTAGCGTCGCGTTTCGAGATGGCACCGTGCGGGAAATCGATTTCGAGCCAGTGCTCGCGGGTTCACTCTACGGGCCGTTGCGAGATAAAGAGCTCTTCAGCCGTGTAAGGCTCGATCCGGAAGTGCATACTCTCGTATGGCCAAATGGCGCGGATTTCGACCCCGCAACCCTCCATGATTGGCCAGAGCATCTGCCCGCTCTTGCAGATCGTGCGCGGCAATGGGATTCGTAAGCCGTTTACGACGGAAGCGGCGAGCGGCAGTAGGAAGAACAAGCGCTCCTGCCCCAAAACCAACGCTGCCATAAGTATTGCGATTGCTATAATCGCAAGGCACGACGTTCCCAAGGAAGAAAAAACTGCCGGGCGAAGTCGGTATGAAACGAATCACCCGAGACCAACGATTGTCGGCCGCTGAGGCCGCCAAGTATGACGCCTTACGGAAGCAGATTGATCTCGAGAAGCCCCAGATCAATTCACGAATCCGCGGTCGCTTGGCAAAGCGGCGAAAAGCCGAGGCGGAGCGAGCGGGCGTTTTAACGCTTGGCCAAAAACTCCGGATCGCTCGAGAAGCCCGTAAGCAAACGCAGGCTCAACTGGCGGCGATGGCGGGTATCTCGCAGGGCTATCTATCGCAGTTGGAGCAGGACGAACGCGAACCGACATTGTCCATTGCCGCCCGACTCGCCTGCGCTCTCGGTGTGTCACTCGATGCGTTGGCCGTTGGCGCCGCATGACCGCATGCGACTCCCCGGCCGCCTATACTGAATTGATTTCAGAGGCGAAATGATCCGGGCGAAGAGGTGGACATCACGAGCTTGCATCTCCTCCCGGGTGAGGCCGGCTGCCCTGCAACTGGTGCTCGCAGTCTTCTGCTTGGCCGCGGCTGCACCGCTGGCGGCGGCCGAGGCCCGCGTGGAGATGCTGGGACGCATGTCGTTTCCGGACCAAGCGGCTGGAACCGAGGCGAAGCCGCTGGTGATCACCGGCCTGAGCGGCGTGGCCTGGCTGGGCGACACGGTCTGGGCCGCCGCGATGGACAACAGCGACCGGCTCGTGACCTTCACGCTCGAGCTCTCCGCCAAGGGCGCACCCACGGGTGTCACAGACGTGCAGACCGTTCGCCTCGAGGCCCGGCACGATTACGAGGATCTCGCCGTCTGCCCGCCAGAACTGGCCCGGCGCATTACGCGGCGGTTTACGGCCAAGGGCCGACCCGATCCGGGCCCCTGCCTGCTGCTCTGCGAGGAAGACACGCCAGCGATCCGCGGGGCGGCCCTCGCCGACGGCAGACTCGTGGGCCTGATGCCAATCCCCGACGTGCTCAAAAGCCGCCGGCCAAACCGCGGGCTCGAGGCCCTCGCCGTCGAGCCCGACGGCAGCTGCATCTGGACCGCAAACGAGGAGGCCCTCACGCTCGACGGCCCTGCCCCCTCCACCACCACCGGCACCGTGGTGCGACTCGTGGCGATCCCGATCCCGACGGCAGCTGGAACAGCCGCAACTGGAACAGCGGCAGGTGCTGCGGCAGGCAAGAACAGCCGGCAGGTCGCCTACCCGGTCGATCCGCCACATGAGTTTGTTGAGTTTCTGAAGGGGGAGTCGTTCTCCGGCGTGGTGGCGCTGGTGGCACTCGGCAAGGGCCGCCTGCTCGTGCTCGAACGCTCCGCCGCCCGCGGCCTGCCGCCGCTTGAAAACCGTATCTATTATGTAGACACCGCCGGCGCCCCGGACGCGACTGGCGTCGAGCGGGATCTCGCCGCACGGCCGGAACTCTTCGTCAAAAAGCAGCTGCTCTGGAAAGACGCCCTCGGCTGTAATCTCGAAGGCCTGGCCCTCGGCCCGGCGCTTCCCGGCGGAGCCCGCAGCCTCGTGGCCATCGCCGACAACGGCGGTATCGGCACCCCCACGCAGCTGGTGACATTCCGGCTCACCGGGGCCGGGCTGTAGCCGGTTTTTCCCCGGGCCAGATCGGGAAAAAACCACCACGCCAATAACTTGACTCGGGAAAAGTCCCTGGAGATACTTTGAAGTGCTGGGGCTAGGGGCCATGTGGCTCTGGCCGGCGGGATTTTCAGGAAACGCTACTGACCGAGTGAGCAAGACTGCGGTGCTTCGCCCGACGGCGATGCGGCCGATGGTTTTCCGGTGAGTGGCTTTTCCTGTTTCTTTGTATCCCCGCCCCCCAAACCGTCTGCCGCGCTCCTTCGCGAATCTCCCGCACTGCTCACCCGGCTTCACGGGGTTGAGTCATGCAGCGGACAATTCTTCTCGCGTTGGCACTGGCCGGCGGTGCCCTGCTCGGTACACCGGCTAGCGCCGGCACGATCGTGCGGTTTCGGGTGAGCGGCTACGACCTCGATGTCGAGCTCTACGACGCCGAGGCGCCCGTCACCGTGGCGAACTTTCTCAACTACGTGGAAGCCCAGGCCTACGACGGCACGTTTTTCCATCGCAGCACGACCTACAACCCGGCCGAAGTCCAGATCGTGCAGGGGGGCGGGTTTGGGTTCGATGGCACGAACGTGTATCCAGTCAGCACCAACCCGCCGATCCCGCTCGAGGTGACGGCCCAGCTTTCCAATGTGCGGGGCACGATCGCGATGGCCCGGCAGGCGGCGCCTGATACCGCGACCAGCCAATGGTTTTTCAACGTCACGGACAATCTCGCGCTCGACCCGAGCCTCGGCAATGACGGGTATGCCGTCTTTGGCCACGTACTTGGCAACGGCCTGCAGATCATCGACGCGATCGCCGGCTTACAGGTGTATGACATGAATCAAGCCATCGTCGGGGCGCCCACGGGCCCGTTTGGCGAAGTACCGCTCATCAATGGGACCAACTTCGTGATGGTCGAAAGCGTGGCCGTTGTGCCGGAGCCATCGGCTATGGCGCTTGCGCTGCTGGGCATCTGTGGCGCGGCGGCTTACCGGCGGCGGAGGGCAGGCGGGCCTCTGGCCCGCCTGGAACAACGGTGCACTCTGCCCGCTGCCGGTCTTTTGTTAGGCTCTGCCAACCATGAGTCGTGCCGAGCAGCTGCCCCAGCCACTATCAATCTGGATCGTTAACCCGTTCGATGACATCCCCGGAGAGGGGATTTCGCCGCTGCGCTATTGGTCGTTGGCCCGCGTGCTCGCCGGCCGCGGACACGACGTGATCTGGTGGAGCGCCAACTGGAGCCACCGCCGCAAGGCCCGCCGCAACGTGCCGTTGAGCATTCGCGAGGAAGAGGGCTTTGCCGTCCGGCTGGTGGCCGTGCGGCCCTATGAGAAAAATATTTCTCTGGCCCGCCTGAACAGCCACCGCGATTTCGGCCGCACCTTCGAGCGGCTCGCCACCGAATCGATCGCCTCCGGCCAGCTCGAGCGGCCCGACATCATCCTCACGAGCCTGCCGCCCCTGGAGGGGCCGGAGGCCGCGGCCCGGCTCGCTCAACGGCTCGATGCCCTGCTCGTGGTCGACGTGATGGATGTCTGGCCCGAAACATTCGAGCGGCTCGTGCCCGGCCCCACCTGGCTGCGGAAAATCATCGCGCCCTTTTTTCTGGGCGGCATGGAGCGGCGCCGCGACCAGATCATCGCGGCGGCCGACGCCATCTCCGCCGCGTCGCCAAAATATCTCGACTCGGTGCTCCGCGGCCAGGCAACCGACAAGCCCACGCATGTCTGTCCGCTTGGCGCCTACCTGCAGGAATATGCCGAGCCGCCCCGGCTGACGCCGCTCGAGGCAGAAGTGGCCCCGGCCGCTCCGGCGGACACGGCCAAGCCGGCTGATGCGGCCAAGCAGGCCGATGCTGCTCAGCCCGTTCCCGAAAAGCCGCTGGTCTGCGTCTACTCCGGCTCCGCTCGGCCGCCGCCGCGATTCGCGGCTCCTGCCGCGTGGTGGTGCATGGACTGCTCGATCGCGCCCAGCACGGCCGCCTGCTGGCCGACGCCGACGTGGGCCTCGTGCTCGTGAAGCCCGAGTCGCTCGTGTCGATTCCCTACAAGGCCTGCGAATACGCCGCCGCCGGACTGGCGATCATCAATTCATTGCCGGGCGAACTGGCCGACCTGCTCGCCGACTTCTCGGCCGGCCTCACGTATACCGCCGGCGACGCCGGCGCCCTGGCCCGCGCGATCACCACGCTCGCCCAAAACCGCCGGCTGACCGGCGAATGCCGGCTGGGGGCCCGCCGCCTCGCCGAAGCGGAGTTTGACCGGGAAAAACTCTACCCACAGTTTGCCCGCTGGCTCGAGCAGCTGCCGGAGTGAGGCGGCGTCGAGCCCGCTCGACACGCTACACTTTCCCGCATCATGCACTTCCTCGTCACCGGCGCCAGTGGATTCGTGGGGCGGGGCCTGCTCCAACTGCTCGCCGCCCACGGCCACACCGGCATCGCTACCGGCCGCACGCCCCCCGCGAATCTCCCTGCGGGCTGGCAGGGCGTCGCCCGCGAACGCGTGCTCTCCACGGCCGTCGATGCGACGAACGTCGACGCGGTCATCCATCTCGAGGTGAAGCAGCATGTGCCGAGCCCCACGCCCGCCGATGTCGACGACTTTGAATTCGTGAACGTGGCCGGCACCCGCGAATGGCTCGACTGGGCCGCGCGGCACGGCGTGGAGCGATTCGTGTTTGCCAGCTCCATCAAGGCCGTGGCCCCGAGCAACAAGGCCAACTTCGAAACCGCACCGCTCGAGCCCGACACGCCCTACGGCCACTCGAAGGCCCGCGGCGAAACGCTTGTGCGGAAGTGGGCCGCGGCAGACCGCACGCGGCGGGGCGTGATCCTGCGGCCCGCGCCCGTCTACGGCCCCGGCAACGAGGCGAATCTCAACGCCTTCGTGCGGCAGGTGCTCGCGGGCAGGCCCTGCCTCGTGGGCGCGGGCACGACCAGAAAATCGCTCGTGTCGCGGGGCAACCTCGCCGCGGCGCTCGAGTGGGCGGCGGTGAACGCCCAGCCGGGCAGCGACGTCTACAACGTGTCGGACCGCGACACACTCACGCTCGCCGACCTCGCCGCCACGATCGCGGAACTCGGCGGCGCTCCCCGCCCGCGGGCGGTGCCGGAACTCATCGCCCGGCTCGCCGCCCCCGTGGGCGACCTGATCACGAAACTCACCGGCCGCGACTTCCCGATGACGACCGCCCGACTGCGGGCGCTCCACGAGCAGAGCATATTTCCCAGCGACAAGCTCGCCGCCGCCGGCTTCCAGCACCCGCAGACCACCCGCGAAGGCCTCGCCGAAATGCTCGCCAGCAAAAAGGTGACAGCCACCAAATTTGGGTAATTTGGGAACGGCGTGTGCCGCATAAAAGCCCCCAGCGCGAGCTGGGGGACTGTGACAACTTAGTACGGCATGCCCAGCTACAGGCAGTGGGAGCGGTCAGGTGGCGGCGGCGATCAGGCCGCGAATGCGGTCGAGCACGAACGGCAGGCGGTCCTGGCTTTTGGCATCGGGAAGAAGTTGGGCGGCGATCACGTCTTCCGCCTCGGGTAAGGCGAGGACTGCTTCGAGCCCCGCGGCAATCGCGGCCCGAAGGTCGGCCGGGGCTGCGGCGACGTCACCGATGATCTCCGGCCGACTGTCGATCACGGCGATCATGTCCTCAAGATCGTGGCTGGCAGTCGGATTGCGGCGGCCGCGGTCACCGAAGGCCGCGAGCTTCGTGGCGATGAAGCAGGCGGGCGTCACGAGCCGGATGAGACCGTGCCAGCGACAGACGGGAGCACCCTCTCGGGTGTCTTCCCGAAGCCCTAGGGCCACGAGCTGATCGCGGAGCGTTTCAGAGTATTCGCCGAGGTTTACCACATCGATGACCACGTCCACGTCTTTGGTCTGTCGTGGTCCTGGGCCGCCAGGCTGGGTGATGAAAAGCTCGGTGACGGCCCCGCCGAGAAACACGAGTCGCTCCCGCAGCGGGCCAAGGCGATCCACGACCCGCATCAGCATGGCGAGGTTGTCGGAAACCCGATCAGCCATCGAGCAGCCTCGTGAGGTGTTCTTTGGCGAGGTTCCGCTCACGGGCCCGGCCGCCGCGAAGGGCGTCTATCAGTGCCAGGCACTGATAGAGCTGCGGGTCGGCCCGCGCCGCTGCGGGGGCCGACGGATAAAGCGGCTCCAGCGCCGCGCCGCGGGCCTTCCCCTCGGCATCGGGCCAGACGGGAATCGGATCGAGGTCGGCTTGGATGAGTTCCGAGAGCGGAAGCGCGGCGTGGGCTG
>JAPLNR010000008.1:9394-12192 GCA_026401035.1 Planctomycetia bacterium
CTGCCGCGGACGACTGGAAACGCATACCGCAGCCCGTGGAGTACGAACTCCCGGATCGCGTGGCGGACAGGCTGCCGGCTGCCGCGGAGCAGGCCGGCCGCCGTGGCCCGGGCAAGGGAACGGTGAACCGCGGACAGGCTGAGGGCGAGCGAGTCGGCGAGTTGCTGAATCGTAAGCCCGGGGCTCAGGGCGAGCTTCAGGGCCACGACAATGTCTTGGGGGTGGAGATGAGGTTGCATGCCACAAGCATACTTTCCCGTTTCTGGAAAATGGAATTTAGCTGATTTCCAACTGTTTTTCAAATAAATCCGCGGAAAGAGGCCACGGATTGGTCGTGACCGGAATGCCATCGCTGTGTGCCGCTTTACACGATCCGGACGCGGCTGCCGGCCCAATTCTGGGCGAGGAGTTCCTCCCGGATTTCCGCGACCGAGGCATCGACGACGGACGGGAAAAAGGTGACAGCCACCATTTGTCTTGAAACCCCGGCCTGCGGACGCAGCGAGGGAGATCCAGCTCATGGCGGCTCTCAAGATGTTTGAGTGCGGCCGCATCTCGGGAGGTATGGCTGCGGAACTGGCTGGAGTGCCAAGAGCCAAGTTCCTCGCCCTGTGCGGGCAGCATGGCGTCAGTGTTTTCCAACAGACCGCTGATGAACTTGCTGCGGATGTGAAGGCGATCGCAGATGCGCGTCATCGTTGATACGTCAGCCTTCATAGCGCTGGACCGGTTGGACAAGTCGACCTGCTACGCCAACTCTTCGGAACGGTAGTGCGGCCCCCGAAGGCACCGCCCCTGCCGTGACGACCATCAAAGAGCCGGCCGGGCCCTGACGCCCGGCGGCGTTTGCCGCCGCCCTTGCGGTCGCCCGCCTTCAGCCAGTGCTTGCTGCACCAAGAAGCAGCACTGCGGCATCTTCAGGGCCCGAGCAGATCGATGCACTGTCGCGGCGAGATGATCGCTATCTCACCGTGCGTGCCGATGGGCAGCAGGTGCGCGCGGTCGCCGGTCACGATGAATTGCGCCCGTGCGGCGACGGCCGCGGCTATAACGTGGTCATCGTCCACATCGTCGGTGACGACGCGAGGCACGTCGAGAGGCGTCACGAGCCCCGTCGCGTCGCGGTAGGCAGCCACCAACTGCTCAATCGACATTGCGGCATCAGCTATCCGCCTCCGAAACCGCGGCAGGGCAAGGGTATCGCCGAGTTCGGCTATGAGCGTGGGTGTGGTCACGAGAACCAAATCGCGCCGCTCCGTGGCTCGTATCAGGAGCGAATAGGGTGGCCCTTCCCACAAGAGCCCGGCGATCACGACATTCGTATCAAGCACTGCGATGATCGGCCGAGCTGCCATCGCAGACATCATCCCACCCGACGCGCACGTCGCTCGGCCCGATACGCTTGCACGGCCTCGACGACCTCCTGCTCGATCTCCGGCGTCAGCTCCTCGCTGGGCATCCGGCTGCGAATCTCCCGAAGTGATTCACCGGCCCGCCGCAGAAGCTTTTCACGGAGCATTTCCTGAACTGCTTCGGCAGACAAAAGCCCGGCCTCCGTCGCCTTCTGTGCAAGGTCGTCGGGGAGAATCAGTTGAATCGTTGTCATGGTTGTGATCCGCCGCGATGGTGTTCGGCAATGGCTTCAACATGTTCGCAGCACACATGCACAGCCAAAAGGCTCAAAACAGAGTATACGCCCGTCCATTTTTCGCAGCAATGCGCCGATGTGGTCGGGCTTCTCAGTCAGCCGGTGGTACGGCTCCGCAAGCCCCGCCGCTTCCATGAGCTTCACGATCTTCGCGCAGTTCTCCATGTGGTACTCCGTCAGGTCCAAATCCTTGGCGATCTCCTTGTGACCTCCCCGTTTCAGGTGTTTCCTGAGAGATGCCGTGTTTGTTGGATCCCTGCCGGGGTTAGTGTTCACCGAGGTGACATGATGGATGTGCTGTGGTTTCTCTTGATCAGCTCGGTCGCCGGCGGTTTCCGCGTGGCATCGATGAAGTGCCCGAGTGCGAGGCTCGCGAGGGCCACCGCCGGCATGACCCAGATCGTGGCCAGCCGCCACTGCCGCGAGATGTTGCCGATCGACGCCAGCCACACGAGCCCGATCGCCACCGTGACGTCGAGCACCCACTGAAACGGCACCGCGCCCGAGATGCCGTTCACCCAGTCGACGAGCGGCGCGACGGCCATCCGCACGGGATCGTCAGCCGGCACGCCGATGAAGCAGGCCGCAAACACCCGCAGGCCGAAAGCCGCAAACGGGATCAGCCCCGCGAAGAGTTCCACGCGGCGGGAAAGCTTCGGCAGCGGCGCCGCCCAGATGGCGGTCCAGAGCGTCGTGAAGAGCAGTAGGCGGATCGTGTCCATGAGTTCCGAGTGTAGCCCTGGGCAGCCTGCCGGTCGGTCATGGTTTGCCGGAGAGCAAAAAGGTGACAGCCACCACATTTGGGTAATTTGGCAGGTTGCCCAGATTTGGTGGCTGTCACATTTTTTCTCATTTGTAAATCCACAGTTCTCCAGAGACACTCTGCCCCCATGGCCCACCCGACCTCCGATCCGCCGCGCACGTTCTGGGAATCGCTACGGCATATCGGTCCCGGGATCATTCTTGCCAGTTCGATCGTGGGCTCGGGCGAGTTGATCGCCGCCACGACCGTCGGCGCGGAGGCCGGGTTTGTGCTGCTCTGGCTCGTGGTCATCGGCTGCGCGATCAAGGTGGCGGCGCAGGTGGAGATCGGCCGGACGACGCTCACCTGGGGCCGGACGCCGCTGGCGGCCTTCAACACCGTGCCCGG
>JAPLNR010000076.1 GCA_026401035.1 Planctomycetia bacterium
GACTCCCGTGATCTCGGGCTCACGGATCTTCTTGCGACGCTTGCCTGCCATGGCTGTCTCCCTGCCAGTATGACATCTCTGGGATGGTCATCTGGCCATGGCGCAAATCTCGTGCCGAACAGGATTGAGCCTGTCCTACTTGATCGTGACCGTCAGCCTGCCGGCGTTGTCGGCGAGGTCGCCGGGTGATTCGTTGATCTTGAAGTAGAGTGGGCCGTCGGCACTGGCGGTGCATTCGCCCGCCGCACCTTCGGCGAGGACGACGAACTGCGGGCGTCCGCCGTCCGCCGGCTTTTCCATCCACTGCGCGGCAAGCAGCCGTCCGAGTGGTCGGCCGCGATACCATGCGAGCGAGATGCCGTCGGGCTCGGATTCCAGCAGACAGGCTGAAGCCTGTCCTACTGTCACGCGGCCCTCGGCCCGCAGCGAACACCGCTGCCCCGTGGCCAGCCGACAGCCGCTGTTCTGCCAGCCGCGATCGCCTGCCACCGCGATTGTCTGCCGGCCTTGCAGCGGCTCCCCCGGCGACCAGTCGATCGCCGACCGCGCGAAGTCGTAGCCGTAGTCGAGCTCGTCGGTGAAGGCGTCGAAGTCGCGGTCTGCCCGCGCGGCGTCCCAGTGCGGAGCAGACTCGAGCCGCTGCGTGAACGTGGTGTCGAGCGGCCCGCGTTCGCCGGCGGTGAAGACCTTCGCGTGCGCCGGATGTCCGGCGAGAAACGCGACGGCCGCCCAACTGGCGGCATAGGCGCCGAGATCGTGGTGGGCGGCGGGGGGCGTCTGGAAAACATCCGCGAGCGCGGGGGCGGCATGCGCGGCCCGGAGCGCACGGATCTGCTCGATCCGGCCGAGTTGCTCCACGTCGTCGGCCTGCTGCGGAATCGGCGTCGGCACGAACCGCGGCTGGCCGTTGGCGTCGCGGTCGAGTCGATGCGTGGCGAGGTATTCGGCGATGCCCTCCGTGTACCACGGCGGCGTGGCCGACTCGCGGATCGTGAGCGTGAAGGCGTGCACACCCTCGTGCAGCAGCAGATGCCGCCGGTAGGCCTGGTTCGACTGATCCATCAGCCAAAACCGGCCCCCTGCGCAGAAGCCGTTTTTGAAATCGGGAATCGGGCCGCCGGTGGGGAGGAGGCCGGCGACACGGAACCGCTCGCGGTCGACCATCAGGCAGCCAAACGCCCGCCACCCGCGGTGCTGCTCCCGGTCGATGCCGAAGTGCGCGCACCACTCGGCAAAAGCCTCGTCGAAGACCCGGGGCAAGGCGTCGACGCCGTCGCCGGCCCGTGGCGGCCGGTCGGTGACGAGCGTGAGATGCTCCCCCTCGAGCACCCGCAGTCCGGCCCGCCGGGCCGTTGCGGCAAGTTGGGTATTGCCCGGCTCGTCCGCGGCCGCCCGGCCCGGCAGCGCGACAGGAAGCGAGACGGCAAGAACAGCAGCAGAAACAGCGACAAAAAGGAGGGGATGAATTCGCATCCGACACAGTTCACCCAGATCACCCAGATGCGGCAAGGCGCGGTGGGGCGGGAAATTGTTCCTCACTGGAAAGTCGGCCAAATTCCGATCGAAACCCTACCGGCTGGCACGGTACAACCACCTCGAACCGAGCGTGGTGATTCGCCAGGAGGGCGGACAAAGTGCGGCATGGATGCCCGCAATCCAGGGGTCGTTTTCTGCGCGGCTGCGCTCTGGCGGCCTGCTGCGC
This sequence comes from Planctomycetia bacterium, assembly GCA_026401035.1. Classification (GTDB taxonomy): domain Bacteria; phylum Planctomycetota; class Planctomycetia; order Pirellulales; family UBA1268; genus RGVT01. Next base: position 1,703 of record JAPLNR010000076.1, read on the forward strand.
GATGCTCGTGGTCGGCCGCGGAGCCTCGTCGTCCGCCGCCGATGCGGCTGGAGATACCGTCAGCCCCTGGGCCACCGGCGGCGCGAAGGCCAAGGCCGGCGATACCGACGGCAAGCCCGGCGGCGTGAAACTGGCGCAGGTGCCGGTCGCGCAGGCCCAGCCGCTGCCGGGCTATGTGATCCAGGGGGGCGCGATCCCCAAGGATTGGCAGCCGCAGGCCGTGCCCTATCAGGGAGTGGGGCCGGACGGCAAACCGATCACCATGTATTACGCGCCGACGTATACGTTCACGTATCCGATCGGCCCGCCGGTGATGATGTCCTCGCCGGTGAACCGCCGGCAGGCCTACGGCCAGCCGGCCGCCGCCGGCGGCTGGAACTATCAGACAAGCGGTGCCGCGCCGCCGGCCTATGCGCTGCCGCCGCAGCCGACCGTCGCCCGCTACCAGCCGCAGCCCTATCAATATCCGGCCTCTGCGCCGCAACTCTCCGGCACACCGCTGGCACCCCCAGCGACCGCGCTATCACCGCCGCCCTCGCAGTGGGTGCCGTCGGCCCCCGCCACGGCGCCGCCGTCGATCAACTCGAATGCGGACGGGCAGATGCTCGCCGCGGCGGCCCCGGCCGCGATGGCGGGCGCCGCCGCGCTGGCCACGCAGCCGAGCAGCCCGCCGCCCCTGACGGCAGCGGTGTCGACGGCGCCGCCCCTTCAGCCGATGATGCAGCCGGTGAGCGTGTCGCCGCAATCGGCGTCGCTCGCGCCCATCCAGCCGCAGCCGCCGGCCGGCCAGTCGGCCAATTCGCATCTCTGGCGGGTGGTGGGCGTGCACGACGGCGACACGATCACCTGCCTCGATGAAAACAACCAGCAGCAGAAGATTCGCATGGCGGAGATGGACGCCCCCGAGATCGGCCAGGACTTCGGCAAGGTGTCTCGGGACGCGATGGCGGGCATGGTGTTTGGCAAGACCGTCGAGGTGGTGGACGACGGCAAGGATCGCTACGGCCGCTGGATCGGCCACGTCTCCGTCAACGGCATGGACGTCAACCGGCAGATGATCGCCACCGGCAACGCCTGGCACTACGCGGCCTATTCCAAGGACCAGTCGCTCGCCGACCTACAGTCGCAGGCGAAGGCCCAGAAGCTCGGCCTCTGGGCCCAACCCAATCCCACGCCCCCCTGGGATTACCGCAAGACCGCCGCAAAGTAGGACAGGCTTCAGCCTGTCATGGCCCTGTCACGGCCTGCGCTGACGTGCCGCATTGGACGCTGGCGGTGCGTTGGGCGAGATGCTGCCTACGCTTTGCCGCGACGGGAGACCGATTTCTTGCCGGCCTTCTTGGCTGAAGTCTTCGCGGGAGCCTTCTTCACCGCAGTTGCCTTGGCGATAGCCGCCTTGGCTGCCGGCTTTGCCTTTGCGACCGCAGATTCGACGGCGGTCTTCAATTCGCCGAGCCGCTTTTCAAACCGCAGCACCGCGGCCGCGAGGAGGTCGTGCTTGTCCTGCGTGCGGGCATTGACGGAGGCGACTGCGCTGCGGCCGGCCTTCTTCGCCGCTCGCGTCTGGCTCTCGTAGAGATCCCGCCACTTGTCGCGGAGGATGCGGGTATGCTTCGCGGCCGCCTGCACCTGCGCGTGCGTGGCCTTCGAGAGGGCGGCTCCGAAACTTGAATCGAACACCTTCTTCTCCGCGGCCGTCAGCAACTCCTTTGCGCGGCCGAGGACATCGGCGGGGAGCACGTCGAACGACGGATAGGAAGACTTCGTTTTCTTGGCCATGGAGTTGGTTCAGACCTCTTCGAGGAAACCGCCAGGGAAAAATCAGAGCGGGCGAAGGGACTCGAACCCTCGACATCCAGCTTGGGAAGCTAGCGCTCTACCAACTGAGCTACGCCCGCAGCGGCACGAAGTCTAGCAAATTTCCGTACTGTACGCCTCTGGCCCAATGGCTCGGCGGGCCGGAGACTGGCCCACGTGAACCGGGGCGGGCCGGTGACGGTAGTATGATTGCAGCCGTTTCCGCCGTGGGCGGTTTGGCGGAATCGTACCGGAGCACTTGTTCATGACCCGTCCCCAGGATCAGCCTGCAGCCGCCCCCGCGGCACCGAAGCATTTTCTCTCGTCACTCGCCACGACCACGCTCTGGACCGGGCTCTGGGCCGGACTGGCGGCGATCCTGCTCGGAATGGGCTTCGTGCCCTGGCTCCTATCCGACACGGCGCGGCTGTCGCGGCTGATCGCCAGGGCCGTGCCCGGGCTTCAGGCCGACGTGGCGATCGGCCGGGCGCAGGTCGGTTGGATCGGCCCGATCGTGATCGAGGACGTGCGGGTGGTGCCGCGAAACGGCGGGCGGCCGCCGGCGACGATCAAGCGGATCGAGGGAAACCACGGACTCCTCGGCATGCTGCTCTCGCTGGGCGATCTCGGCCGCTTTCGCGTCGAGGGCTTCCAGGCTGACATTCTCTTCGAAGCCAATCGCGACTCGAATCTCACCGGCCTCTTCATTCCCCCGCCGCCGGCTGCCGGGCAGAGCGGCCCGGCGCCGGCCAGACGCAGCCCCGTGCGGGTGCGGTTCGAGGTGGACGGAGCGGTTGCCCGGATTGAGGGGCCATGGTCCCCCGACGCCTGGATGAGCGATCCGACCGACATCAAGGTGGCGCTTCTGCCCTCGGCCGACGGCAATTTCAGCGAGTGGACGGTCGACGGCGTGCAACTGCTCGATGAGGCAAAACTCGAGGCCAACGTGGCGCAGGGCGTGCTCGCCTACATCGCGCCGGTGATGGCCGACGCCGCGCGGCCGAGCGGCCGCTTCTCGCTCAAGCTCGACGGCGCGACGTTTCCCGTCGGGGCACCGGATGCGGCGCGGCTTTCGGGATCCCTCGTGATGCACGAGGTGAACCTCGGCCCGGGCCCCATGGTGAAGAACATGCTCGACTCCCTGCCGGGCCGTTTGCAGCCCCCCGACTCGGTGCGGATCACCGACAATGCGAACGTGGAATTCCATCTCGCCAATCGGCGGATCTGGCACAAGGGGCTCGAGTTTGGCGTGCCGCTGGCGAAGCCGGCGCAGCGGCTCGACATCAATTCCAGCGGCTCGGTGGGGCTCGACGACAAATCGCTCGATCTCAAGTTTGCCCTGCCGCTGCCGGCCGACCTGCCGACAGACCGGCCGCTCCTGGCCGCGCTTGCCGGCAAGTCGATCTCGATCGGCATCGGCGGCGTGCTCGGCGAGCCGCGGGTGAATTTCGACGGTTCGATTCGGGCGACGGCCGGCGAGGTGGCGGTCGATCTGCTCGACCGGCTGCGATCCCCGAGACAACCGCAGCCGCCGAAGCCCACGCCGGCACCAACACCACAGTGGATTCCACCGCAGGCCAATGGCCCCGCCGCCGCAGGAGCAACGGAGCCAGAAGCGGCGCCGGCCACGCAGCCGCCCGGCAGCACCGCCGAGAAACTCAACCAGAGCAAGCTGAAGCTGCCGTCCGAGATCGGCAAGGATCCCTCGGCCGCCGCGATCATCGATCTCGTCGGGGGCGTGCTCGAAGAGGTGGCAAAGCGACGGGCAGAGCGGGCCGCGGCCGCAGCCGAGAATCCGAATGCCGCACCGCCTGCGCCGCGACGCGGCCGCCTGCTGAGACGGATCGCACCACCACCATCGCCGCCGGCCCCGGCCCCGGCCGCGCCAGCCACCCCCTAAGGCTGTTCCAATCCTGTTCGGAACGGCGTGTGCGATGTTGTCTGCCCGCTTGCCCCCGCTCGGTGCGTTGGGCAAACAACACGCATTGGTCGCCGAGGCGGCAGAAGTCTTGTCGCGTGGATTTTTCGCACCGCGGCCATGCGGCAGCACTGACCTCGACCCAGCGAAAACTCCAATGCTCCGCGAGCTTCCGCCGACCCCGGCTCCTCAGCATCGGGAGCCGTAGAAGATCGTTTGCAGACCGCTTGGTGTGAAGGGTGCATCGGGAGAAGCAATAAAAAAACCGGGCCTCCCTTGCGGGAGGCCCGGTCTGATTTGAAATCGCTCGCCGACCGTATGCCTCAGGGCAGGCAAACCTTCAGGTCGGAGATGCGATCAGGCTCAGGTGCCCGAAGCGGCCGGGGCGGCCGGGGCAGCGGGAGCAGCCTCGGTCGGAACGCCTTCCGAGATCACGCCAGCGCCGGAGCAGCCGCCACCGACACAGCCGCCTTCGACGGCACCTTCACAACCGCCGCACTCGCCGCAGCCCGACTCACAGGCCGGAGTCTCTTCGCAGCAAGCCGGAGCAGCTTCTTCGCCGTGGCAACGCTTGTGCTTGGCGTGCATGCGGGCGAGGAGACCACCGTGGCAACGGTCATGGTGACGACCATGGCAACGATGGCGGCCGTGGCAGCCGTGGCCGGCAACGGCACCCGAGTCACCGCCGACGAGGGCGATGGCGACGAGAGCAAAGAACATCGCAACTGCAAATCCGAGAAAACGCTTCATAAAAAATCTCCAGGAAAGGAAAACCGAACGCATCACGCGTTCCTGAAGCCGTCACGAAACAAACCCGATCCGGGACGGCTACCGGACCGCAGCAAACGAGTGGACAACCTGAAAAACCCGGGCACGATCCACTTCAGGCAACCAGCGGCACTCCCCTGTAAGCGCTGCGGGTTGGCGAAGAAATCCCACCTGGGCAATCTGGGCAATAAGGCTATCCTGCGGCCCGCCAGTGTCAAGAACTGGCGAAAAAACCGGGTTTTTTGCCACAAAGGAGGGGCGTGCCGGCGCCCGGCAGGCTCCCCCTGGCCCGGGGGCTCGTCTTGGGAAGCGGGCACCGATGCTGAGGAGCTGGGATCGGCGGAAGCTCGCGGAGCATTTGGAATTTTCGCTCGGCTGAGGTCAGCATCGCCGCACGACGCCGTTGCGAAAAATCCACGCGACGCGACTTCTGCCGTCCCGGCGACCAATGCGGCATGTCAGCACATGCCGAGGCTTAGGCCAAACGCAGGCTAAGACAAGGCACGCAAGGCTAAGACGAGGCGGGGGATACAGGCGGGGGATGACAGGCTGAAGCCTGTCCTACTTTGGCGCGGGCGTGGTGCCGCGTGCCGTGCGGTTTTCGGCTGTTGCCTTGGCCGCCGCCTGCTGGGCCCGCTTCTGAAGTTCTGTCGCCACCAGTTCCTGCTTCGAGAGCATGTCTTCCGGGTCTTCGAAATTCAGCAGCAGAGGTGGCATGTCGTCGAAAATCTTCATGGCCATGCCGACCACCCGCCAGCCCTCTGGATCGAGTCGAACAACCCAGACGACGTTGTCGGTGCTGGTGAAGCCATCGGCATCGGTGTCGGTCCAGCTGGTGCCGACGTGCACGAGATCGCCTTCGTCACCGACCATTTCGCAGTCGCGGACGGAGTAGGTGGCCGTGGGATTCACCGGCGGGGCAACGGAAAGCCCGAGCTCCTGGGTTTTGGCGCGGGCCATTTTTGTCAGCATGCCGCTGGCAGCGGCATCGTCGCCACGCTTGATCGCGTCGAGGAACGTCACGACGGCCGCCTTGGCGGGTTCTGCGGCGGCGGACGAACCCGAGCCTCCGACCGAGCATCCGGGAAGCCCCGCCAGCGTCAGCAGGCTGAACCCCGCCATCAGGCAGGCCGCCCACAGCGTCCACACGCGGGCGGAGAGGGGGACGTTCAAGGGGCGGTCAGTTTTCGCTCTGTTCATCGCTCAGGACTCCATTCCAATGGGAACCGGTGTTTTGCTCTTCGGCCCGCCGTTCGAATGGGGCCGTGAGGGCGGGAAGGTGACGGGCCAGACGGTGCCGGTCAAGGGGGAAAAACGAACGGAAAAGCTCGGGAAAATGCCCGGCTTTGCTATGATCAGTGGGGTCCGCCCCGCTCGCGACGCGAATGCGAGACGTGCCCACAAGACATGCCCAAAAGGATCACCCCGTGAACCGCGGCACATTCTTCGGCCAGACTTCGTTTTGGAACCCGCGGCGGCATCAAACCGCGGTCTGCGCGATGGCGCTGGTCGCCTGTGTCTGGACCGCGCCGGGAGCCTGGTCGCAGGTGCGATTCGATGGACCACCCAAGCCGCGCGTGCGGGCCAAGCCCCCGACCGCTTGGGACAAGGCCACCTCGTCCACTTTCTTCGCCGATGCATTCGACACGCTCGATGGCGAGCGGCCCGATTTCAGCGCCGTGGCCGCGACGGCGTCGGGGGCTGCTACGGCGCCGCAGTCCGGTGCGGCTCCGGCCGGCATGGCTGGTGGCGGCGGCACCGGCGGCTTCAAGTGGTCGGCGCTCGTGTCGCCCGAAACACTCGCGGACGAAATCAAGGAGATGAAGGGCGCCGTGTCGAAGGCGGTGGCCTCGGCCTCCGATTTCAAGGGCGGGGGCTATAACGATGCCCGCAAGGCGTTTAGTGCCATCGCCCTCTCCTTTGCCCTGATCGCCGACTATGACGGCGACGTGCGGTGGAAGAAGGACGCCGAGACGGCGCGGGATCTCTTCGCGCGGGTCGGCAACAACTGCAAGGTGGGAACGCAGCAGTCGTTTGACGAGTCGAAAACCCGCGTGGCCGATCTCGAGGCCTTGCTTGAAGGCAACCCCATCGATGCCAAGTCGGATCGCGAGGACGATTGGACATGGAGCCAGGTGGCCGGCCGGCCGCCGCTGATGTCACGGCTGGAAACGGCCGACGGCATCGCCAACGCGGCGGTCGCCTCGAAGGACGACTTCAACAAACAGGTGGAAAAGCTTCTGCACGAGGTCGAGATCGTCGCCGCGATCGGCGAGGCGATTCAGCGGCCAGACTATGAGTATCACGACGACGACACCTATCGCGGCTACGCCTCGCAGATGCGCGATGCCGCCGTAAAGGCGCGGGCCGCCGTGCAAAAGAGCGACTACGACGCTGCCCGCACCGCCGTTGGCGAAATCAAGAAGTCGTGCGACGCCTGCCACGGCGATTACCGAAGTTAGCTTCACGCAAATCCACGGCATCGTGCCGTGATTTGCTTGGCGGACTCCGTCCGCTGGTGCTCACCCGGCCCTCCGGGCCTAAAGCTAGCTTCACGGAAAACATGAACATCGTGTTCATTTTTCCTTGGCGGACTCCGTCCGCTGGTCCTCACCCGGCCCTCCGGGCCTAGTCTGTTTTGAATGCTATGAGCGAGGAGCTGACGGGGGGCGGGCGAAGTCGACGCGAGTTGGCGTATCCTCGCATCGAAGCGGAGGCTTTGCCCGCCCCCCGGCAGCGGCCCACTGCTGACGTCACACGAAGTATTCGGGAAACACTTCGCGCACGGCGAGCCAATCCGGCCAGTCGGATCGCCACACCACTTCCGTGCCAGTGGCCTGCCGGGAGTCGAGCCAGGCCTGCAACGTCTCGGCCGGCATCGGCTCCGTCGGGTCGCCGCCGGGAAACGCGATGCACCAGAGCAGGTCGGGCCGGTCGGTGAGGGCGGGATGCAGGAACGGCTGGGAGGCTGGCTCCTGCTCAAAGACCGGTTCTTGAACACCCGGCTCCTGATAGATCGGCTCGGGCGCGAATGGCTCCGGCGCGAATGGTTCGGGAAGGGATGGCTGAGCTGCCGGCGCCTGACCGAAGGCATACGCCCGCGGCAGCGTGGCCACGACTTCGGGGGCGAGTTGCAGAAGCCGCGCCGTCTGCAGGGCCGGCAGCGCGGTTGGCATGCCGCCGACCACCGCCGGCGCGGGAATCCGAAACTTCACCTGGCAGGTCGGGCAGAGCACCTTCCTGCCGGCGAACTCATCCTTCACCTTGACGCGATGCCCCTTGGGGCAGTGGGCGACGATTCCCATCGATTGCTCCGGTTGCTATGCGGCTGTCTGCCAAGCCGACAAGGGCGTTGAACTTGCCGTTTTGGCGCCGCCGTCTTACCCTGTTCCTCAATCATGCCACGCCCAGCCAAGCCACAGCCAGAGGATGACGCCGAAGAGCGGCGGGGCCCCGTCGAGATCGCCCTGGTTGGCGACCTGACCGACAACGAGGCCGACATGACCGACCGCCTGCTCGGCATCGAGCCGGGGGGCGAGTGCACCATCTATTTTGATTCGCCCGGCGGCAGCCCCTACTGCGCGATGTCGCTCGTGACGCTCATGCGGCTGCGGGGAATCCGCGCCACCGGCGTCGTCACGGGCGAATGCTCGTCGGCGGCGCTGTGGCCCTTCGCCACCTGCACGCGGCGGATCGTTACTCCTTACAGCGTGTTCCTCTTCCACCCGATGAAGTGGCAGAGCGAGGAGCACATCGGCATCACCGAGGCGGCCGAGTGGTCGCGGCACTTTGCTGAACTCGAGCGCGACATGGACGTTTTGCTCGGCGACCTGTTTGGGTCGGCGTCGGAATTGATCGCCCAATGGATCAAGACGCACCGCTACGTCACGGGCGGCGAAATGGTGAAGGCCGGGCTCGCCGAAATGGCCTCGCTGCAGCCGCTGCCGGAATTCCTGCCGGTTGAAACGGGCTGAATCGGGTCTGGTAGACTCTTGCCGGCCGCGTCTGCCGTCCTTTACCCACCGGAGCATTGCCATGCGCCTGTCACGCCGATTCGCGATCCCCGTCGCTGTTGCCTGTTGCTTCTCGAGCGCCGTGGTCTGCGGCAATGCCCGCGGTCAGGCAGTGGCCGAGGAGGCCCGGGCCTTCACGATCGCCTCCGGTGCCTTTTCACTCGAGGCACCGGCCGGCTGGAAGCGTGTGCAGCCGAAGTCCGGCATCGTGGAGACGGAGTTTGCCGTTCTCCCGGAAGCGGAAGGGGAGCAGCCGGGCCGCATGACCGTGATGGGCGCCGGCGGCAGCGTGCAGGCCAACGTCGACCGCTGGTATGGCCAGTTCGCCCAGCCCGACGGCAGCGAGACCAAGGACAAGGCGACGACGAAAACACTCAAGCTCGCGGGCTGCACCGTGACGTTCGTCGATGTCGGCGGCACCTACAAGGACATGCCGGGCGGCCCGTTCGCCGGCGGCAAGTCGGTCGATCGCCCCGACTATCGCATGCTCGCCGCGATCGTGGAGACGCCGAAGGAAGGCAGCTACTTCCTCAAGTTTTACGGGCCCGGCACGACCGTTGCGAAGCAGGCCGATGGCTTCCGCAAGATGGTCGAAGGCATGGTCGCAACGGCGAAGTAGTGGCATGAAGATCCAGGAATTTCTCGAGCACCACGGCATCGCCGGCAATCCCTTCGCCGAAGAGGATGCGCAGAACGACACCGTCTTCAAGCGCACCTGCCTTGAGACAACGTTCCATCCGTCGTGGGACAAGATCTACGGCGATCCCTCCGACCCGAGCACGTCGATCGTGTTCGGCGAGAAGGGGGCGGGCAAGACCGCGCTCAAGCTGCAGATGGTGCGGCAGTTCGACCGCCACAACACGGCCGCCCCCGACCGGCGGACGTTCGTGGTGCTCTACGACGATTTCAATCCGTTTCTCGATCGGTTCGTGAGCCGCGTGGGACCCAGCCGGCCGGTGGAAAAGGTGCTCGGCCAGTGGAAACTCTGGGACCACATGGACGCGATCCTGTCGCTGGCCGTCACGCAGTTCGTGACCGAAATCACCGATTCGGCCAGCCGCCGCTCGGCCGCCAAGCTCACCCCGCCGCAGGCCCGCGACCTCGCGCTCCTCGCCGCCTGCTACGACCAGTCGACGGGGGAAACCTTTCCCGCCCGCTGGCGGAAACTGCGAAGCCGCACGGGCTACGCGGCCTGGCTGGGGCTCTGGCCGCTCGTGTTGGGGCTCGTGGCGACGGCGGCCTTCGCGGCGGCGGTCGCCTTCGGTGTCTCCCGCGGGAACACCGGCTGGCTCGCGGCCTGGTGGCCGTGGCTCCTGCTGGCCGCAGCGTGGGGGCCCTGGGGCGTGCGCCGGGCGAAGGCCCTTTGGACAGCGGCGCGGATCGTGCGCAGCATGCGCACGGGCAACCGCACGGTGGGGCAGCTGGCCAAGGCGCTGGCGCGGATGCCGGAGGTCGACCTCGCCGGACAGCCGCTGCCGCTGTTGGCACGCAGCGACGACCGCTACGAACTGCTCGCGAAGTTTCAGGGCATCCTTGCCGCGCAGGGCTACTCCGGCATGGTCGTGATCGTCGACCGGCTCGACGAGCCGCATCTGATCAACGGCTCGGCCGAGCGGATGAAGCAGGTGATCTGGCCGATGCTCGACAACAAGTTTCTCAAGTCGCCGGGCATGGGGTTCAAGCTGCTCCTGCCCGTGGAGCTCTACCGGTTCATCGAGCGGGAAGACGAGCAGTTCAACCAGCGGGCCCGGCTCGACAAGCAAAACCTCGTGCCCTCGCTCGAATGGTCGGGTGAAACGCTCTACGACATCGCCTCCACGCGCGTGAAGGCGGCGAGCGTCGGCAGTCCGCCGGCCACGCTCGCGCAGCTCTTCGAGCCGGAGGTCGACCAGCGCCGCCTGCTCGATGGTCTCCGCAGCCTCCGTGTGCCGCGGCAGCTGTTCAAGTTTCTCTACCGGCTGCTCGTGGCCCATTGCCACGCCCACACCGACGAGCAGCCCGTCTACCGGATCCCGCTGGAACGGTTCGAGACCGTGCTCGCCGTCTTCCGCCGCGATCAGGACGCCTTCGACCGCGGCCTCGCGCCGCGGTGATTGCCGGGATGCGCTTTCGAGCACAAGCCGCCACGACGGCAGAAGCCTCCTTTGCGAGGCGAGGATACGCCTCCGCTCGTCGACTTCAGCCGATCGTGGCTTGCCGTCGTTACGCTGAAGAGTGAAGCATGTCTGCAGACCTCCACACGATCGTCGTCGGCCGCGACGCGATGGCCTGCCGGTTCGAGGTCGTCTTCAATGCCGGCGAGGTGGCCGACGCCGCTGAGCTGGGCGTCGACGCGCTCGACTTGGTCGATGAGATCGAAAGCCGGATCACGGTCTACCGCGACACAAGCGAACTGGCGCGGCTCAACGCCACCGCCGCAGCGGGCTGGCAGCCGGTGGCGGCCGATCTCTTCGCGCTGCTCGCGCATGCTCGCGAGCTCCACGACCTGACGGGGGGCGCCTTCGACTGCGCGGCCGGGGCGCTGGTGCGAACCTGGGGTTTTCTCCAGCGTCAGGGCCGCACGCCGGCGGACGAGGAACTGGCCGCAGCCCGCGGGCGATCAGGGCTCGCATTCGTCGAACTCGATCCGGCCGGCAGCCGAATCCGCTTCACCCGCCCGGGCATCGAAGTGAATCTCGGCGCGATCGGCAAGGGCTGGGCCATCGATCGCGCGATCGAGCTGCTGCGCGACCGGGGCGTGGCGAGCGTGCTCGTGCATGGCGGACAGAGCAGCGTGCGGGCGGCCGGCGTGCAGGGCCCGGACATTCCCGGGCGGCCGGGGTGGCCCGGGAAGCCCGGCTGGAACGTCGGCCTGCGGCATCCGCTGCGGCCCGGCAGGCGTCTGGCGACGATCACGCTCCGCGACCAAGCCCTGGGCACGAGCGGTTCGGGCACGCAGTTTTTCATCGATCGGGGCAAAAAACTCGGCCACATTCTCGACCCGCGGTCGGGAGTGCCCGCGGCGGGCGTGCTCTCCGCGACGGTGATCGCGCCGACGGCCGCCGACGCCGACGCGCTCTCCACCGCACTCTACGTGCTCGGGCCGGACGGGCTGCCGACGATCGCAGCCGCGGGCGGGCCCGTCGGCGCAATCCTCGTGGTGCCCGGCGGCACGGCCGGGTCAGTCCGCGTGCTCACGGCGAATCTGGCCGAGGAGGCGATCGCGTTCGAGGCTGCCGAGGGCATCGAACGCGAAACCCAGTAGCGCAGGCTTCAGTCTGCCACCGCATCGGCCCTCTCCCTGCCGGAAGAAGGCCGGAGATCGGCAGACCTGCCCCACTCCGCCCTCTCGGTTACACTTATCGACCGATGCCGCCCCGCCGCAGGCCCAGCCCGCCCCCGACAAGCACCCAAGCCAAAACATGATCGAGTGGTTCGAGAGGGGTTCCTACCTCGGCATCGTGTTCTTTCTGACGCTCACGGGCATCGGCCTGCCCGTTCCCGAGGAAGTGCCGATCGTGGCGGCCGGCGTGGCCAGCCGGGCCGGTGCCCTGCAGTGGTATTACGCCCTGCCGGCCTGCATGGTGGGCGCCCTCCTCGGCGACAGCCTGATGTATGCCATCGGGCGGTTTTTTGGGGCCCGCATCCTCCGGGAGCATCCCTGGTGGTCGGGATTCCTCACGGCCGAACGGGAAAAAACCATCGAGGAACTGCTCAAGAAGCATGGCATCAAGGCCTTCTTCGTGGCCCGCTTCCTCGTCGGTCTCCGCAGCCCCTTCTACCTGACGGCGGGCATCCTGCGGGTGAAGTACCGCTGGTTTCTCTTCGCCGACTTCATCTGCGCATCGGTCGTGATCGGCGGCTTCTTCGGTCTGGCCTATCTCTTCGGCGACCGGATCACCGGGTTAATCCAGTCGGCGGAGCGGGGAGTGACCGCCGCGATCGTGGTGGTGGCCCTCGCGGCGTTCGTGGTGATCGCCTTCTTCTCCTTCCGCAAGCGCCGCATCCGGATGCTCGACCAGGATCCGGAGGCCCTCTTCGAAAACCGGGAAATCCTCCTGGGGCCGGCGGCCGACAGGATCGCCGACGCCGTCCATCTCGGCGACGTGAATCACACCGAAGACAAGTAGGACAGGCTTCAGCCTGTCTTCCGGAACGTTCGTGCGGGCTGTGACGGTCGTGCCGTTCCGTGGGTGCGGGTTTCGTCGACTTGTCTCCCTGCGGCGACTTTGCTGTCGCCTTTTTGCGACCTAAGTATCAGGGAGAGCAATCGCCACCCCGGAATCACCAGCATGTCGCGCAGCCCAGAGACACCGGATCGTCAGTCTTCCCTCGGCCGCGTGCTCGTGGTCGACGACGACCGCCGCATGGCGTCGGGCACGGCCCAGTGGCTCTGCGGTCTGGGCTGGCACGCCAGCGCCGTCGGCTCGGCCGACGAGGCGATCCCGCTGCTCGACCGGGGCCGGTTCGACGCCTGCGTGGTCGACGGCCTGCTGCCGGATCGGGCGGCACAGCGACTATTGACGATCGTGCGGACCGCGTCGCCGACGACGGGCACCGTGGTGGCACTGCCCAATCACGTGGTGGCCGGCGCGGCATTGGCCGCCGCCGCCGATGCCATGACCGACCTGCCGATCCGCGACGACCATCTGCTCGCCGCCATCGAGCGGGCCTGCGCGGCCGGCCGGGGCCGCTCGGCGGCCGGTGCCTCCGGTGTCGTCGCCGCCCCGACGGGGAAGACCGTCCTCGGCTCGCATCCGACCATCTGCCAGGCCCTCGACATCGTCGACCGGATTGCCGCCACGCCCGCCACCGTGCTGATCACCGGCGAGAGCGGCACCGGCAAGTCGCTGCTCGCCCGGCAGATCCATCAGACGAGCGGTCGCAGCGGCCGCTTCGTGGAGGTGGCCTGCGGCAGCCTGAGCGAATCACTCCTCGAGAGCGAGCTCTTCGGCCACGTGGCCGGCGCGTTCACCGGCGCGGTGGCCGACCGCGCGGGGAAATTTTCGCAGGCCGACGGCGGCACGATCTTTCTCGACGAGATCGCGACGGCATCGCCCGCCCTGCAGGTGAAGCTCCTGCGGGTCTTGCAGGAGATGCAGTTCGAGCGGGTCGGCGGCGCCGAGACGCAGTCGGTCGATGCCCGCGTGATCCTCGCAACCAACGAACACCTCGAAGCCCTCGTGTCTGCCGGCCGCTTTCGCGCCGATCTCTACTGGCGGATCAACGTCATCACGATCGAGATGCCGGCCCTCCGCAGCCGGTCGGGCGACATCCCGCTGCTGGCCGGATATTTTCTCGCCCGCTCCGCCGCCAAGGCAGGACGCCAGGTGGAAGGCTTCACCGCTGCCGCCAGCGATGCGCTCCTGAAGCACATGTGGCCGGGCAACGTCCGCGAACTCGAGCATGCGGTCGAGCGGGGCGTGTTTCTCGGTCGCGGCCCGCTGGTCGACATCGCCGATCTGCCGGCGGCCGTGGCGACGGGGATCACGCGGTTTCACGCGGCGGCCGGCGAGCCCCAGACCGCCTCACCGCTCAAGACCGCGATGGCCCACCCCGAGCGGCAGTTGATCATCGACGCCCTCGACCGCAACGGCTGGCGTCGCGACGCCGCCGCCCGCTCGCTCGGCATCAACCGCACGACGCTCTACAAGAAACTCCGCCGGCTCGGCATGGATCTGACGGCGCTCGAGCCCAGCGGCTAAAAGAGCTCGTCGACCGCCGTGCCGCCGTCGACGAGTTTGATCGGCCGCCCGGCCGGGGCCATGTTCTCGACCGTCGGATCGATTGCCATGCTCCGGCAGAACGTGGCGAAGAGATCGGGCACCGTCACCGGACGGTCGGCCACTTCCACGCCCGCCGCGTCGGTCTTCCCGATCACCTGACCGCCCCGCACGCCGCCGCCGGCCACGACCGCGTTGAAGCTCCGCGGGAAGTGATCGCGGCCCGCGTTGGGATTTACCTGTGGCGTGCGGCCAAACTCCCCCATCCAGATGACGAGCGTGTCGTCGAGCATCCCGCGGCGGTCGAGATCGCGGACGAGCGCGGCGTAGGGCCGATCGACCTCGCCGGCGAGTTCAGCAACCTTCGCGAAATTGTCCTGGTGGGTGTCCCAGCCGTTCGACACGACCTCGACGAACGACACGCCGCTCTCGACGAGCCGCCGCGCGAGCAGGCAGCCCGACGCAAACCCGCCCGCGCCATACTCCTGCCGGACGGCCTCGGGCTCCTCCTCGAGATCGAAGGCCCGCATGGCGTCGCTCATAATCATCCGCGTGGCGCGGCGGTAGAGGCTCTTGTGATCGGCCGCCTCTTCCGGCAGCCGCTCCGCAAAACCCCCCTCGAGCCGCTCCAGCAAGGCGAGCCTGCGGAGATGCCGCGGCGGCTCGACCTGCGGCGTCGTATTGGCGGGGTTTTGCGTCGGATCGCGAAGCTCGAAGGGATCCCACTGCATCCCGAGCAGGCCGGCGCCCGAGTCGCTGCGGCCCCGCCCGCCGATGCGGACGACGGGCGGCAGATCGCAGGTGTCGCCCGCCCGCTGGGCGGCCAACTGGCTGGCGACGATCGAGCCGAGCGTGGGGTGGCGGGCGGTGGGATTGGGCAGATACCCGGTGTGCATCAGGTAGCTGGCCCGCGGATGGCTTCCCTCCTTGCTCGTCATGGAACGGATGACGGCGAGCCGGTCGGCCACCTTCGCGGCCTCGGGCCAGTGCTCGGCGAACTGGATGCCCGCGACGCTCGTGGCGATCGCTTTGGTGTCGCCGCCGTTCTTGTGGCCCACGAGCGGGCTGAAGGTCTCGAATTGCGACGGGCCGCCCTGCATCCAGAGGAGGATGCAGGCCTTGCCGCGCTTGCGGAGGTCGGCCGCGTGGGCCGCGGCGACGGCGCCCCAGCCGAGGGAGCCGAGCGCAACGCCCGACGACATGGCCCGCAGGACATCGCGACGGGTCACGGGGTGCTTTCGCATGGTCAGTTCCTGTGGACGAACTCGGCCGAATTGATCAGGGCCCAGAAGATGTCTTCAAAACCCTCCGCGCGGTCGCCCGTCGAACGGACGTGGTCGAGGCAGGTGGCGACTTCCTCGGGCGTGGGATGCCGGGCGAGCGTCCGCAGGTAGAGCTGCTGCGTGACGCCGCGGTCGTCGGCCTCCTCGCGGAGCAGTCGGCCAAGCGCGGTGAACTGCCGGTCGCCGTCGAGGGCGCTGGAGAGCGGCTGGCTGTTCATCAGCAGCAGCGCCTGCGGGATCGAGCCCACGACCTCCTCCCGCGGGAGGCTGGGGTCGTAGCCGAAGACCTGCGTGAACATCGTGCGGGGCACGGTCAGCTGCACCTTCCGGCCCCCCTTCGCCGGCGGATTGTTTCCGCGGCGGGCCTGGGCCGCGGGTCCCTTGCCGATCTGCGACTCAGCGACGCCGACGGCCGCGAGCACCTGCGTGAACAGCTGGTCGGCCCGGAGCCGCTGCGGGCAGTTGGAGGCGAAGCCCTCACGGTCGGGGCTCGATCGCGAGCGGCTGGCCCGCTGGTAGGCGTCGGTCGCGAGCACCGTGCGAAAGAGACCGCGAAGATCGTGGCCGGAGGCGGCGAAGCCCGCCGCGAGCTCCTCGAGCAGCTCGGGCGACTGCGGTGTGCGGTCCGGGCCCATGTCGTCGACGCCGCGATAGAAGCCGGCGCCGACGAGCTCGGCCCACAGTCGGTTGACCATCGCCTTCGAAAACCACGGGTTGTCGGCGGCCGTGATCCAGTCGGCGATCGCGCCGCGGCGATCGAGATCGCCCGTGCCGACGGGGAGTGATTGGCCGGTGAGGAAAAACGTCGGCTGCATCACGGTGCCCGGCCGCGACGGATCCTGGAGATCGGGCATCTCGTGCTCGAGGTCGCCGCGGCGGGGGTTTTGCGGGTTGGGCTTCTTCCTGCCGCGGCGGGCCCGGGGATCGACGTCGTACGACACGACCTCGAAGCGTTCGGCGGCCATGCCGGGCTCCCGCCGGATGGCGACCCGCGGGAAGAACGCGGCGAACTCGTGGAACTGATGTCGCTTCCAGCGGTCGGTGAAGTGATCGTGGCATTGGGCGCACTGGATCTGGATGCCGAGGAAGATCCGCGACACCTCCGCGGCGATGTCGGAGGTCTCCCCCATCTGCGCCATGATGATCGCCGTCTCGCCGTGCTCCGCCGGGCTGCCTGTCGCCGTGATCAGATCGCGGGCGATCGTGTTCCAGCGGGCGTCCTTTTCGAGGCGGTCGGCGAGAAACGTTTCGAGCGGCTGGCTCATATAGGCTGCGCGGTCGTCGGTGCGGCGGTAGAGGATCACGTCGCGGAAATACCGGGCCCACGTGCGGGCCCAGTCGGGATCGGCCAGCAGCCGTTCGATGGTGGCGGCCCGCTTGTCAGGGCTCCGGTCGGCGAGAAAGGCCTCGATCTCGGCGGGCTGCGGCTGGCGGCCGACGAGGTCGAGGGAGACGCGACGCAGGAATGTTTCATCGTCGCAGCGGTCGGCCGGCGCGGGGGCGGCCGCCGCGACTGCGGTGAGCAGCAGGAAAGCCCAGGGAATCACGCGGATCGTTGCCATGGTTCTTCAACGGCCGGTTACGGCCAAGGTTGCGACGGCCGGCACCCAGCCGGCCGTGAGCGACCAGGCAAGGAGGGCGGCCAGGGCGAGGAGGGCGGCCAGGGCGAGGCGGTAGACGATGAACGGCCAGAGCGTGTGGCTGGTGAGCACCCGCAGCAGCCAGCGGATCGCGAGATAGCCCACCACGGCTGCCGCAAACGTGCCGGCTGCCGCCGTCGCGAGTGCCTCGGGCGAGCCAAAGATCGCCTGCCGCTGCTGCCAGGCCTCGAGCAGGCCAGCGGCGGCCACGGCGGGGAGCGAGAGCAGGAATGAAAACCGGGCGGCCGTGCGGCGGTCGAGGCCCGCGAGCATGCCGGCTGAAATCGTGACGCCGCTGCGGGAGGTGCCGGGCACGAGCGCAAGAACCTGGGCGAGCCCCATCGTGAGGCCGTCGGAAAACCGCACCCCGTCGAGCCCGTCGCGGCCCGCCATGCCGCGGCGGGCCCGTCGCCAGGCCACCCATTCGGCCGCGGCCATGAACAGCGTCGCCCCGAGCAGGGTGGCGGTGATCACCTCCAGCCGACGGGCCTCGCCGCGGATCAGGTGCCGCGCCGCGAATCCCACGACGACGATCGGAATGGTCCCCAGGGCGATCATGATCGCCGCCCGCGATTCGACCGTGGCCAGCGGCCTCCCCGATCGGACGCCGGCCGCGAAGCCGCCGAGGAGCGCGGCGATGTCGTGCCGCAACGCCACGAAGACTGCCAGCAACGTGCCGCACTGGATCACGGCGGAGTAGGCCGCGCCGGGATCGTCCCAGCCCAGCAGGGCCGGCACGATCCGTAGGTGGGCGGTGCTCGAAATCGGCAGGAATTCCGTCAGACCCTGCACGACTCCCAGGGTGATCGCCTCGATGATCGTCATCGCGTCTCCGCCGCTGAAAGAAGTAAAAATGATGCCCGGCACCGTTTCCGACACCGCATTCGGGCTCGCCCGCTTCAAAATACACCGCCCGTCAGTCATACTGTGCGGCCCCTATCTGCCCGTGGGAAAAATCATCCCCGCTCTCCGTCCACAGCCAGTTCATATTTCAGAGGAGTTTTTCGCCCTATGTTCCGCAATCTCAGCACGATCGGCCTGCCCCTCTCCGGACGCGCCAGCGAACTGATCGAACTGGCCCTGTCGTTCGGCTTCGATTCGATGGACATCGACATCGTCGATTTTCAGCAGCAGGCCGATGCGTTTGGCGTGGAGCATGCCCGCCGGCTGATGGTGAGCGCCCGGCTGAAGAGCGGCCTCTTTCATCTGCCCGTCGATCTCGGATCCGACGACGAAACCTTCAATCGCGACATGGAGCTCCTGCCGAAGCGGCTCGACTTGGCGCAGGCCACCGAGGCGCTGCGGGCCTGGACGACGATCGAGCCGGCCTCCGAAGAGCACGCGTTCAAGGATTATTTCGAATTTCTCCGCAAGCGGCTCGACACCGTCGGCGACCTGCTGGCCAAGCGGGGCATCATGCTCGGGCTGTCGATCGTGCCGGAGGCAGAGGCCCGCGAAGGCAAGACGCACCAGTTCATCCACACGTTCGAGGGCCTGCTCGGCCTCGTCGCCTCGTCGCACCCGAGCATCGGCGCGATCGTCGATGCCTGGGCACTGCACGTGACGGGTGAGCCGATCGAGATGATCGCCAAGACCCCGGCTGGACGGATCGTGGAAGTGCGGCTGTCGGACGCGCCGCGCGACGTGCCGGTCGCCGCACTGCACCACCAGCACCGGCTCCTGCCGGGCGAAACGGGCGTGATCAGCATGGGCGCCGTTCTCACGCAGGCGAAGGCCGCCGGTTTCGACGGGCCCGTGACGCCGTGTGCCGATCGCTCGACGCTGGCCGGCCGCGGTCGCGAGAAACTCGTGAAGCTCGCCGGAGACCGTCTCGAGACGGCCTGGCGCGAGGCCGACCTGCCGATGGTGCCGCGGTGGTTCCTGCCGGTCGCCAAGGACATGACGCCGTACGTGCCGCCGGAAGTGTTTGCGGCGGCTGGCGAATAACGCAGGCTGGCAGCAGGCTGCAGCGGTCGATGATTTTGTCAGCCCGGCTCGCGGATCCACGTGACCTGCGGTGAGCCGCCGCCGTCGACGGCGGAGCCCCGGATGAATTCCGACACGTAGCGGAGGGTTTTTCCGGGACGGTCGGGATCGCGGAAGCTGTCTCCCTTCTGGAGGATCGGCAACTGGTCGGGCATGCCGCCGAAGGCCCGCGCGCCGGCGGCCTGGCAGGGAAACCACCAGCCGTTGCCCTCGCCATCAACGAGATAAAACTCCGGATAGCAGTGCCCTTCGACCCAGACGGTGCGGGCGGGGATGCCCTCGACCCGCGCCACCGCGATGAAGAGGCAGGTGAGCTCCTCGCAGTCGCCCCAGCCGTCGGCCAGCGCCCGCGCCGCCCCCTTCAGTTCGCCGTTGCGATATTCCACCTTTTCGCGGACGGTGTCGTAGAGAGCCTCCACCTTCTGCCAGCCCTCGAGATCCGCGCCGGTGGCCTTGGCCAGCTTCATGATCTTGGGATGGCGGGTCTCGATGTAGGGGCTCGCACCGAGAAACTGCCTCAGCGCCCGGTCGGGCTTCTGCGGAATCGAGAGGGCGGTGGTGTCGGCCGGCGGGACGATACTCGACCGCTCGAGCGAAAACGTCACCACGGCCCGCGCCCTCTCCCCCGAAGGCAGGTCGGGGATCTCGACGATCATCTGCTTCACGCCGCCGGGGAGGCTGCGGTAGCGGAGGGCCCGCACGTCGGCCGAGAGATCCTCGTTGACGACCTGCACCTTCTGCTCGGGCCAGTCGGCGGGCACCGGCATCGAGGCGTAGATGCCCTTGCAGGGCCCCCCTACCGCCTTCACCTCGAGCCCCACCCGAAACTTCTGGGCCCGCGCGTCGCCGAGCGTGGGGCCGGCGGCCGACTTCTCGGCGTCGAGAAACTGGCCCTGCGCGGGCACCGCGGCCAACGCGAGCAGGGCCAGCAGCATGGAGGCCGGGATGTTCATAAGGGGAACATCGACCCGGCAGCGGGCTCGGGTGCGGGCACCGGGCCGATTTACTGACTGGCGAAGCGGGGCGGCCGGGGTAAAACGCTCGATTGTTCGGGCGCCAAGGCCCTGCTACACTGCGTCGCTCGTTCCACCGTGGCCCGCGCGACCCCTTCCCCCAACCCGTTTTTCCCGAAAACCCCAAAACGCATGGTCAACCGCAATCTCATCCGTGAACTCGAACTTGGAGACGAACTCGATCAGGAACTGGAACTCGCGATGGCAGGCGCCGAAGACGGCGAATACTCCATCGGCACCGCCACGCTGGCGGTCAATTCCGTTCTGCACGGCAAGATTCTGCGGGTCGACAGCGAATTCGTGCTCGTCGACGTGGGGTACAAGAGCGAAGGACACATTCCGCGAAACGAGTGGGACGAGACGGAGCCCCCGCCTCAGGTCGGCGACATCGTCAAGGTGCTCCTCGAGGAATTCGAGGATGGCCAGCAGGAGGAACAGCGGGGGCTGATCACGCTCTCGAAGCGGAAGGCCCGCCGGATCGAAGACTGGCTGCGCGTGATGGAGAGCGTCAAGGAAAATGACGTCGTCACCGGCTACGTCACCCGGAAGATCAAGGGCGGCCTGCTCGTCGACATCTCGGGCGTCAACGTCTTCCTGCCGGCCAGCCAGGTCGACATCCGCCGTCCCGCCGACATCGGCGACTACTGCGGCCGCGCGATCCAGTGCCTCGTGCTCAAAATCGACGAGGCCCGGCGCAATATCGTGGTCTCCCGCCGGGCGCTCATCGAGCAGGAACGGGCCGAGCGGAAGAAGCAGCTCATGGAGACGCTCGAGGTGGGCCAGGTGCGCCGGGGCATCGTCAAGAACATCGCCGACTTCGGCGCGTTCGTCGATCTCGGCGGCATCGACGGCCTGCTCCACATCACCGACATGTCGTGGGGCCGCATCGGCCATCCCAGCGAGATGGTGCAGATCGATCAGGAGATCGAGGTGCAGGTGCTGCACATCGACCGGGAACGGGAGAAGATCGCTCTCGGCATGAAGCAGCGGACGGCGAGCCCCTGGGCGAAGGTGGCCGACAAGTATCCGGTCGGCACCGTCTGCAAGGGCACGGTCGTCAACGTGATGAGCTACGGCGCCTTCGTGAAACTCGAGGACGGCGTCGAGGGGCTCGTGCACATCAGCGAGATGAGCTGGACCAAGCGGGTCAGCCACCCGTCGGAGCTCGTGAAGCCGGGCGACGAGGTCGAGGTGGTGGTGCTCGCCATCAACAAGGAAAAGCAGGAAATCTCGCTGGGCATGAAGCAGACCCAGCAGAATCCCTGGGAGAAGGTGGCCGCCGACTATCCGCCGGGCGCGATCGTCAAGGGCGTGGTCCGCAACCTCACCAACTACGGCGCCTTCATCGAGATCGACGACGGCATCGATGGTCTGCTCCACGTGACGGACATGTCGTGGACGCGGAAGGTGACGCATCCCAGCGAAATGGTCGACAAGGGCCAGGAGATCGAGTGCAAGGTGCTCTCGGTCGACCAGCAGCGTCGCCGCATCGCCCTGGGCCTCAAGCAGATGGCCGAGGATCCGTGGACGACCGACATCCCCGCCCGCTACAAGGCCAGCGACGTGGTGAAGGGCACGATCACGAAGATCACCAACTTCGGCGTGTTCGTGGGCCTGGAGGACGGCCTCGAGGGCCTGCTCCACATCTCGGAACTCTCGGAAGACAAGATCGAGAACGCCGAAGAAGTGGTGAAGGTCGGCGACCCGATCGAGGTGAAGATCCTCCGCGTCGACACCGACGACCGGAAGATCGGCCTCTCGAAGAAGCGGGTCGGCTGGTCAGCCGAGCGTGAAGCCGCCGAAGCCGTCGAAGAAGTGTAGGACAGGCTTCAGCCTGTCAGGGAACGGCCGCTTCCTCCGGAAGCAACTCCCAGCCGCTTGTGAAGCAAGCGGTCTACCACCGGCCTCTGCCTGTCAAAGCCGCCCACCCTACCGCTGCACCTGCAGTCCCTGCACCGGTCCGATCATTTCCGGCTCCTGGCCGGTCTGCGTGCCGTGCACGATGCCCAGCGGCAGCAGGCGGAGCATCCCGCCGCGCATGATCAGCCCCGCCCGCGTCGACTCGCCCGCCAGCCGCACCCGCCGTGGTGCGGCATGCACCGCGGCATTGTCGTCGAAGAGGTGTCGGTGTTCGAGGGCCTCGCCGGCCGCGGGATCGACGATGTCGAAGGCCAGCACCGCGGTGGTGGTCGCCGAGCGGCCGATCCAGACGAGCAGTCGGTCGCCGGTCTGCAGGGACGCCAGATCGATCGCGTCGGCCGCATTCGCAGGGGGCGAGGGCTGGCTCACGCGACGGCCCAGCGGGGCATCCGTGGCGTGGACGACCGGGGGGGGCGGCTCGGGAGCGGGCGGAGCCTCGGCCGCTGGAACGGGCTGCCCCGCGGGCTCGGCGGTCGTCGGCGGAAGGTGCCATGCCGGTCCGCCGGGCGGCTGATCGGCGGGGGGCTCACCGCTATTGGGGACCCCGGTGGCGTTGAGCAGCGCCGTACCTCGCGCGGCGAGACGCGAGAAGTCGCCGGTAATGGCAAAACCACCGAGGAGCACGGCCAGGGCGGTGCATTTGGCAAGAAAAGTCTGCATGTCCCGCAAGTATGCGCCGTGCCACGGCGCGTGCGCAGCGGCGACGGCGTTTTGCCCGTGGCTTTCCGGGCGGATCGTACCGGATATGCCGCAGCAGAAAAGTAGGACAGGCTTCAGCCTGTCGGCCACTCAGGCATGACGGTGGCAGGCTGAAGCCGGCCCTACAAAGCCGCAAGCGCCTCGAGCACCTGCTCGTCGTGTTCGTCGACGTTCACGGCTTTGAAGACCTTTGCCACCTTGCCGGCCGCGTCGATGATGAAGGTGCTGCGGGCGATCCCCATCGACTTCTTGCCATACATGTTCTTTTCCCGCCAGGCACCGAATTGCTCGGCCACGGCGTGGCCCTCGTCGGCCAGCAGGGTGAAGGAGAGCTTGTACTTCTTCCGGAACTGCTCGTGGCTTTTGGGGGAATCGGGGCTGATGCCGAGAACCACGGCCTTGTGCTTGGCGAGCTTCGCCTTGGCGTCGCGGAAGCCACAGGCCTCCCTCGTGCAGCCGGGGGTGTCGTCCTTGGGGTAGAAATAGAGAACGACGGGCGTGCCCTTGAGGCTCGAGAGCTTCAGTTTCGTGCCGTCGTGGGTGGGCAGCGTGAAGTCGGGCGCCTGCGACCCTTCCTCGACCCAGTCGCTGGCTGCCCCGGCTTTTACCTTCACCGCTTTCTTCACCACCGTCTTCGTCACGTTCTTCACTGCCGGCTTCTTCACCGCGGGCTTACGCACTGCTTTTGCGGCAGGTTTTCCAGCAGCGGTCTTTTTCAGCACAATCTTTTTCGAGACCACTTTTTTAACCTGGCGAGCCATCGGCGTATCTCCGTGAACGTGCGTGAAAGGGATCGGGAAGACGTGACAGTCGAAAGTTTTAGCGGCAGCAGCGCGAACCGACCAGTCGGGTTCGTCCGCGTTGCGCTGCTCACGCCACCCGGCCGCGGGGCGCTGGCGGTCGTGGCAGTGGCCGGCGATGGCGCGGTGGACACGATCGCCCAGTTGTTTCATCCCAGCGGAAAGTTTCCGCTCGCGGAGCGTGCGGATGGCGGGATCGCCTTTGGCCGCTGGGGCGATCCTGTCGGCGGCGAGGAATTGGTCGTTGTGAAGCGCAGCGACAAGAGTCTCGAGGTGCACTGCCACGGCGGTGTGGCCGCGAGCGAGGCGGTGATGCGGAGCCTCGAGGCGGTGGGCGCCGTGCGGCAGCCCTGGCAGGAGTGGCTGGCAGCGGGCGGCGCACCGCCGATCGAAATCGAGGCGCGGGAGGCCCTTGCAAAGGCCGGCGGCCCGAAGGCGGCGCGGATCCTCTCGCGGCAGCTCGCCGGGGCCCTGCAGGCCGAACTCGATCATGTGGCCTCTCTCCGCCGTGCGGGGGACGAGGCTGCGGCCGGAGCTGTTTGCGACCGGCTCGTGCGGGCCGGGCGAGTGGGCCTGCGGCTGACGCGGCCCTGGCGGGTGGTCGTGGCGGGCGAGGTGAATGCGGGCAAGAGCAGCCTCGTCAACGCGCTGGCCGGCTATGCCCGGAGTATCGTCTCGGCCGAGCCGGGCACGACGCGGGATCTCCTCGAAACCCGGCTGGTGCTCGACGGCTGGGAGATCGATCTTGTCGATACGGCCGGCCTGCGGGACGAGGCCGGCGGCAACGTCGAGCGGGCCGGCATCGAGCGTGCGGTCGCCGCCGCGGCCGATGCCGACCTCGTGCTCCGCGTGGGCGGTGGCGGCGTTGGCGATCCCCGCGATCTTGCCGTGGCGACGAAGTGCGATCTTGGGCCGTCCGGCTTGCGGTCAGAGGCGGGTGTGATTCACACATCAACCGTTACCGGCGCGGGCATCGCCGAGTTGGCCGCGGCGATCGTGCGGCGGCTCGTGCCGGAGGAGCACGAGGAGCCGACGCTCCTCACCGGCCCGGTGCCCTTCACTGAACGGCAGATGCGGCTCCTGTAGGACAGGCTTTAGCCTGTCACGAACACCGACAGGCTAAAGCCTGTCCTACTCAATACCGACTCAATACCGGGGCACGGCCGGATCGACCTCGAGGCTCCACGCCTCGATCCCACCCGTCATGCTCTGCGCCAAGTGAAAGCCCTTCTCGCGCAGCCAGTGAGTCACCCGCAGGCTCCGGACGCCGTGATGGCAGTGGACGATAATCGGCTTATCGCGCCACGGCTCCAATTCCGCGAGCCGCTCCGCGATCTCCTGCATGGGGATCAGCACCGCGCCGTCGATCTTCGCGATCGAGTATTCCTCCGGCGTGCGGCAGTCGAGGAGGAACGCAGATTCAACGCCGTCGACGGCACTGCCGAACTGGTTTGACGCCTCTGCCGCAGAGATATCGATGGAAGGGGGTGAATGCATGCAGATTCAAAAAAGAGCGGCCGGCGAGAAGGTCGCCGGCCGCTCAGTATAGATTCAAACTGCCTGGAATGGCAGCAAACGTCTCAGTATTCCGGAATCGGCTCGCCGCCATTGCGAGTGTTGAGGGCACAGTAGGTGCTCTCATTCACGTCGGCAGAAAGGAACTCTACATGTCCATCGGCAAACAGATGACCGATCAGTTTGCCGCCATGATCGCTCGATGGTCCCCACGAAAGCGAAACAGTGTTCGCACCAATGGTGTGATTGATTGCCGCGGGGGGGCTGTTGGTCGAATTCGAGCCTGAAGACATCAGTGTCAACCGCGACAGCGCATTCGCCGGAGCTGTCCAACTGTTTGCCGCCATCGACCCAGAGGTGATCGAGGCGAGGTGAAAAAGCTCTCCACTGATCCAGCGACTTGGAGATCCGTCGGTCTGCGCCGGGTTAATTCGGCTTTCGGAGACCATGACGGTTTTGCTCGTTCCGTCCGAATAGTCACGGAACCCAAGCCTTCTGTCTGGGGCAAGGCCACCCGGCCCATTCCCCAGCGAGCCAGACAACGCCAAGGCAACGGCAGGAGCGGAAGTGTTGTTGCAAATGCCGGCATTGGCCCGGTAATTCGAAACACCATCCATCGTGCCAGAAACCGTGGCGTTACCAGCAAAACTCGGGCAGAGAGCGAAGTTCAACTTCGTCGAACCGGGACTGCTTGCAACGCCCCGAATCGTTTGGCTCAAGGAGTTGACTGCGGTTGTTGGGATAGTTTGCGGCGTGTTGACACCGTCCCAAGACGGTCTGGTATTGGCAGCGGTTCCGGTGATGAGTTTCAGCAGATTTGCTTCCTCCATACCGGCAAGGCACTGGGCCATCCAGCTAAAGCCCAGCACCGGGTTTCCCGTGCCGCCGGTAGAAAGTGCGGGGAAGAAATTGTCGCCACCCCGGGCATTCGAGTCTGCATACGTGTGCAGGCCGAGCCCAAGTTGCTTGAGGTTGTTGGTGCAACTGATGCGGCGAGCCGCTTCACGGGCTGACTGCACGGCCGGAAGTAGCAAACCCACCAGCGTGCCGATGATGGCGATTACCACCAGCAGTTCGACGAGCGTGAAGGCCCGTCTTTTTGTCATGGAAAAAGCTGAAAGCGTCATTTGAAACACCTTGTGCCCTTGCGGGTCTTTCTATGAAGAAATGAAAAATGGATTCGGAAAAGAGTCGCCAGAAAAAGAGCCCCGGGACTGACCTAAAAAAGATGAATAGTCCCCGAAATCCCTGCTGTGCAGATCTGTTTCCGAATTGCCCCTGACAACCTGCATACTATCGGCTTTCCTTCCTCACAGTCAACTCACAATCTCATGCAGCCGAAAGTGTCCGACCCAGAGCAGGCCCGGCAGTTTGCCCTCGACGTCGTTAGCCGGCTGCGGGCGGCGGGGTATCAGGCTTTTTGGGCCGGGGGATGCGTGCGGGACGAGCTTTTGGGCAGGATTCCGGTCGATTACGACGTGGCCACGTCGGCCAAGCCGGACGAGGTGCGGGGAGTGTTTGGCCGCCGCCGGACCCTCGCAATCGGGGCGGCGTTTGGTGTGATCACCGTTCTGGGGCCGCGTGAGAACGCGGACGGCGGGCTTCGCGAGGCAGGCCAGATCGAAGTGGCAACCTTCCGCACTGATGCCGCCTACACCGACGGCCGGCACCCGGCCGGCGTGACGTTTTCCAGCCCTGAAGAAGACGCCCAGCGGCGGGATTTCACGATCAACGGGCTCTTTCTCGATCCCGTCACGGGCGAGGTGCACGACTACGTGGGCGGTCGGGAGGATCTCAAGGCGGGCGTCGTGCGGGCCATCGGCGTGCCCGCGATGCGGTTTGGCGAAGACCACCTGCGAATGCTGCGGGCCGTGCGGTTCGCCGCCGGTTTTGCATTCGCGCTCGACGGTGAGACGCGGGCGGCGATCGAGAAGATGACCCATCTCGTGACGACCGTGAGCCCGGAACGGATTGCGGCGGAACTGCGGGCGATGGTGTCGCGGCCGGGGCGGCGCCGGGCCCTCGAACTGCTCGACGAAACCGGGCTCGCCCGGGAGGTGCTCAGGGAGGTGGCCCCCGCGGACGGGGATGCGGCGGCGTGCGAGGAGTGGCAGCAGGCGGCGCGGATCATCGATGCCCTCGACGAGCCCGATCTCTCGACGGCGCTGGCGGCGCTCTTCGAGCGGGCGGGCGGGCCGCCACTGCGGCAGGTTGCCGCGCGGCTGCGGCTCTCGAATCGTGAGGCGAAGCTGGCCTGCTGGCTGCTCGATGCTGTGGCGGCGTTGGGGCATGCGGGGAGCGCGGAAGAACTCGCGTCGCGGCCTTGGTCGCAGGTGCAGCCGTGGCTCGCCCACGATGACGCCTTTTTATTGGCCGATCTGCTGCGGGCCCGGGCGGATTGCGGCCGCGGCAGCGGCTCAGCGGCAGCGTGGGTGACCGCGCAGATCGCGCGGCCGCGGGATGAACTCGATCCGCCGCCGCTCTTGACCGGCGGCGATCTGCTCGCGGCGGGCGTGCCCGCGGGGCGGGCCATGGGGGAGATGCTCGCCCGGCTGCGGAGCATGCAGCTCGACGGGCAGATCGTGACGCGAGAGGCGGCGCTCGAGTGGGTCAAGTAGGACAGGCTTCAGCCTGTCAAAAGTGGGCGAGGCTTCAGCCTGTCATGCCCGAACCCGCCCAATCCGGCTTCGGGCTCCCCGTGCCCCATCGCCGGACGTTCGCTTCGGGCATCCATGCCCTCCGCTCACTCGATGCTGACCGCGCTCCGCCATCCTGGCTCCGCTTGTCAGCAACGCCGGCTCCTGTGGCACGGGGAGCCCGAAGCCTACCGCAGTGGATGCGCAAACGCGTTACAGAGTAATCACCGTGCTCATGGAGGCCAGGCTTCAGCCTGTCGTGCTTCAGTCACTGCGGCGGGGCGGTGGGGTTGGGCAGATCATCGAGCGAGTCGAGCTTGAAGACTTCGAGAAACTTCTTCGTCGTGCGGTAGCAGGGTTCGCCCTCTTCCTGCGCGACCAGCTCCAGGAGGCCGCGGCGGACGAGCGTGCGAAGAATGCTCGGTGAGGCGTCGCTGCCGAGTTCGACGAGCTTGTCGCGGGCGACAGGCTGATTCCAGGCCACCACCGCCAGGACGTCGAGCGACTCGCCGTCGAGCCGCACGAGCCGCGAGCGGGTTTCGAGCACGCTGCCAAACTGCGCGAACTCCGGCCGCAGCCGCAGCACCCAGCCGGCCTCCTTCGACACCACCTCGTAGGGGCAGTTGTTGGCGACGTATTTACGGCGGAGCTCCTCGGCGAGCTCGTCGACCTCCTGCGGACGCACGCCCCGCATCAGGCCTGCCACCTTGCGGCTCGTGAGCGGCTCGCCGCCGGGCAGACCGACGAAGAGCAGGGCCTCGAGGATGCTCGACGGGCTCACCCGGCAGGTGGCGTCGTCGTCGCTGGAACTGAATCCGTCGTCGAGATCGGGAGAGGCGTCGACATGCACCAGGTCGTCGGGAGCCGACGCCGCGTCGGCCGCATACGGGTCGCCCGTGCCCATCATCGCCGCGAACGCCTGGGCGAGCCGGTCGATCGAGAGGCCACCGTCGGCCGGCGGGGCGTGGAAGCCCGCGGCGGGTGGCTGCTCGGAGGGGGCGGGCTTCTTGGGGGGCATGAGGGCCGACAGGCTGAAGCCTGTTTTCCTTGGGGCATGACAGGCTGAAGCCTGTCCTACTTCCAGCGTTTGGCGACGTGGGCCTTCATGAAGGCGAGCGAGTCGGTGGCGAGCTGATCCTCCGAGGGAAACATCTTCCGCCAGATCTTCGTGGCCGCGACGATGTTTGGCAGCGCCAGTCCGAAGGCCTCCACCACCATCCAGCCGTCGTACTGGGCGGCATGCAGGGCGTCGAAGGTCTCGTTCCAGTGCACGTGGCCCGTGCCAGGGATGCTGCGATCGTTTTCCGAGATGTGCACGAGCACCGTCCACGGCGCGGCCGCGGCGATCGCCGCCGGAAGATTCTTCTCCTCGATGTTGGCATGGAAGGTGTCGTACATCATCCGCACGTTGGGATGGTCGACCGCCTGCACAAACTTCACCGTCTGCGCAACGCTCGTCAGGAAATAATTCTCGAAGCGGTTGAGGTATTCCGTGGCGATCATCACGCCGGCCTGCGCGGCATGGTCGGCCACCTTTTGCAGCGTTTCGACGCCCCACTTGAATTCGTCGTCGGTCGGCCCCTTGCCGGTGAATTCGCCGATCGCGGAGTGCGTCGGCCCGACGAGCGTGTGCACGCCGGCCGCCCGGCAGCAGTCGATGGTGCGCTTGAGCGCGTCGACCGCGGCGGCGCGAACGCTCGCCGACGGGCTGATCGGATTGTCGCCGGCACCGCGGACCGTGACGGCCGTCCGCTCGAGGCCGATATCGTCGAGCTTTTTACCCCACTCGCGATGGAGCGGCTCGTTCAATTCGAAGATCGGGATCTCGACGCCGTCATAGCCGAGCGCCTTCACTCGTTCGACGACCGGCAGCAGCCCATCGTGCATGCGGTCGGTCCAAAGCAGCAGGTTGAGGCCGTATTTCATGGGCTGGGGATGACTCCAAAAAAGGGCGAATGGAAGACCGATTCGAGCACGGGAGGCGGGCCGGGGGCAATATCGTTCGCGGAGCGACAGGATCGGCTGGGGGGCGACGGGCTCTTTTGGGGAGCGACAGGCTGAAGCCTGTCCTACCTTGCGAGGCGGCGGCCGTTTTTCGTGGACGGAACGCTCTTGAGCGGTTCGGGGGCGCCGTCGAGGGAGTCGCCCGGCTGGATGCCGGCGAGCCGCTCGTTGATCCGCGCCGCATATTGCTCGGAAAGCTCGAGCCCCAGGAACGAGCGGCCGAGTTTCTTCGCCACCGCGAGCGTCGTGCCGCTGCCGCCAAAGGGATCGAGCACCACGTCGCCAGGGTTGCTTGACGCACGGATGATCCGGCCGAGCAGCTGTTCGGGCATCTGGCAGCCGTGCCAGCCGGAACGCTCCTTGAAGGTGCCGCAGACCCGCGGAAAGTACCAGGTGTCAGCATCTGCGCCGAAGCCCTCGGGAAGATCCTGCGGGCGGAGAATCCAGGTGTCGTCGGGCAGGCGGCCCTGCGGATTGGCCCGCTTGTCGCCGTAGACCAGTTCGCGGGCGCTGGGCACGCGGATCGCGTCGGTGTTGAACGTGAACGCAGCCGGATCCTTCACGAAGTGGAAAAGATGCGCATGGGAGCGGCTGAACTTCTGCTTGCAGTTGACGCCGAACGTGTAGTACCAGACGACCCACGAACGGCAGGTGAGGCCCAGCTCCCGCGTGGCGGTGACTTTCAGCTCCGCGGCATACTCGTCGCCGATCGCCAGCCAGAACGTGCCATCGGGCTTGAGCACGCGGACGATCTCGGCCATCCACCGCTTCGACCAGCCGAGATAATCGTCGGCCGAACGGCTGTCGTCGTAGGTGTCGTAGTCGTAGCCGATGTTGAACGGCGGATCGGCGAACGCGAGGTGCACGCTCGAGTCGGCCATGCGGCCGAGCAGGTCGAGGCAGTCGCCTTGATGGACGCGGTCGGGCGCGAGCGGTTTGGGGATTCCGTTCCGGGGCATGTTGGAGAATAGTATGCCAGCGTCTGGGAACACGTCCATGACGGCGGTCTGGATCGCATCTCTGTTCGTGTTGCGCCGGCTCGCGGGCGGCAGAAGTCGCCTTCGCGCTACAATTTCTCCGCACACGACCTCCGGCGCTGCTGAGCTCATACGGCTCACACTTGAATCTTGCGCGTTTCGCTGGTCGGGGCTCGCCACGCCCCATCGCCGGACGTTCGCTGCGGGCATCCTGCCCTGCGCTCACTCGATGCCGGCTGCGCTTACGGCATCCTGCCTTCGCTTGCCGCCAACGCCGGCTCCCGGGGCATGGACAACCCCTCCTTGACCCTCGTTCAGCAGGAGCGGCTCGTGGGCGAGCATCAAGTGTGAGCCGTAGTAGTCTCCCTGTCGCCTCAGCCTGTGGCCAGCCGGAGAGCCACCTGGCAGGCGGCCTCGAAGGCGTCGAGGTCGAGCTGCTCCTTCGTGGTGTGGATCTCCATCTGTCCGCAGCCGAGCGTGACCGTCGGGATGCCGTTGGCGGCCATCCAGTTGGCGTCGAGGCCGCCGTTGGAGATCTCGAGCCGCGGCGTGCGACCGATCGCGCGGACGGCCGCGGCCGCGGCCACCACGCAGGGCTCGTCTTCGGCGAGCCGAAACGCCTCGTAGTCGAGCCGGCCCTCGATCGCGACCTTCCCCGTCTTGCCGTCGACACTTTTGATCTGCTTCGCCGCCTCCTTGAACGCCATCTCGATCGCCTTCACGATCTGGTTGCGAAAACCGCTGTCGTGGCCGCGGGCCTCGGCCTTGAGGGCCGCGGAGTCGGCGACGACGTTGGTGGCGGAGCCGGCATGGATCACGCCCACGTTGCTCGTGCCGCGCTTGCCCTCCTTCGACACGAGCCCGTGCCAGCCATCCTTCACGAGCGATGTGATCGCCAGCGATGCGATCGCCACCGCCGACACGCCCTTTTCGGGGGCGACGCCGGCATGGCTCGGCACGCCCTGGATCCGGATGTCGAGCCGGTGGCCGCCCGTGGCACCGATCGTGACCTTCTCGACCGCGCCCCCATCGAAGTTGAAGGCGAGTTTTGGCCGGCCGAGATCGGCCGCATTCGCAAACCGCGCGCCCCAGAGGCCCACCTCCTCCTGAATCGCGAAGAAGAACGTCAGCGGTGGATGGGGGATGTTGTTCCGCAGGATCTGGAGCGCCGTCGAGAGCACGACCGCGCAGCCGGCCCGGTCGTCGGCCCCGAGACCGGTCGTCGGATCGGCGCTCTTCACGAACCGCCCCGCCACCACCGGCTTCGCGCCGAGGCAGACCGGCACCGTGTCCATGTGGGCCATGAACAGTCGCCGCGGGCCGGGGAGCGTGCCCGGCAGCTTGATGATCAGGTTGCCGACATTGCCCTTGAGCGGCGTCTTGGTGTGCGCCTTGTCGAACGAGACCGCCGCCTTCGGGCAGCCCGCCTCGCGAAGCCACTTCACGATCCGCTCGGCGACGGCCTTTTCATCGCCGGAGCCGCCACGAATCGCGAGCAGGTCGAGGACGACGCGGCGGGCGGCTGCCAGATCGGCCGCCGGGATCGCGGTGGTGCTGGGTGCCGCTGCAGACGGCTGCTTTTTTACAACGCGGGTCTTTACACTCGACTTCTTCACGGCTGGCTGGTCTTTCGACGACCTGGTTTTCGCGGACGTGGCTTTTGAGGACATGGCTTTCGAGGACATGGCTGATGCGCATCTTTCTGGCGGGGATCATGCAGGGCTCGCACGTGGCGGCGCTCGTGCACGATCAGACCTATCGAAACACCCTTCGCGACCTCGTGCAATCGCACTGGCCGTCTGCGGAAGTCTATGACCCCTTCTCCAATCATGCCACTTCCATCGGCTATGACGTGCGGCGGGCCCGGGAGGTGTTTATGGGCCACGTGGACATGTGCCGCGAATTCGACCTCCTCGTGGCCTACGTGCCCGAGGCGTCGATGGGCACGGCCATCGAAATGTGGGAGGCGCACCAGCACGCGAAGACCGTCGTGACGATCACGCCGCTGGTGCACAACTGGGTCGTGCAGCTGACGAGCCAGGCCGTCTATCGCGACTACGACGCCTTCGCGCATGCGCTTAAGTCGGGCGCGATCGACCGGCTGCTGTAGACCGCTTGTGAGACCAGCGGCCCACATTCAGCCCAGTGCAAACAACCCGCATTGGTCGCCGGCGGCAGAAGTCTCCTTCGCGTGGATTTTTCGCCATTGGGTCGTGCGGGAGCGCCGGCCTCAACCGAGCGAAAACTCCAATGCTCGTCGAGCTTCAGCCGACCGGCTCCTCAGCGTCGGGGGGTCGCTTTCGAGGGGGAAGCCGGACTGTGGGGCGGACTACGGTGTGGCCTACAGGCGCCGGCGGCGGGCTTCTTCACAGGCGGCGAGGATCTGCACGGCGTGGTCGGTGGCCACCGGCCAGACGGCGATGGCCGGTGGTTCCGCGCCGGCGCGGTCGTCCCGCTCGAGCCGGTGCTCCGCGAGCCGCGTGGCTGTTTCCTGGTCTTCCGCGATGACCGTTTCCGCGGAGCCGAGGGCCGCGGCGACAAGATCGCGGATGCGGGGCTCCTGGGTCGCGGCGGCGAGATCGGCGCGGCCCACGTGAAGCGCCACCGGCACGCCCGTCTCGATGGCAAGATCGGCGAGGATGCCGGCGTGGAGCACGAAGATTACGTCGGGATCGAAGGCATCGACCGCTTCAGCGATCGTCTGCCGCGCCGTTTCGCGGACCGAGCCCAGCAGCCGCGGTGAGATGCCGGCGGTGGCGGCCAGGAATGCGGCGGGCGACCCGTCCTCGACGGCCTTGAGAAACACCCGGTTCGCCGCGGCGATGTCGTGGAGATGGATGCCGTGCAGTCCGGGCGTCGGGGCCTCGATGTGGGGAATCGACACGGGGCCGCAGGCGAGCAGTTCGACGCCAAGGCGGACGAGGTGATCACGGCAGGCATGCACCCGCGTGCCTGGCGGATCGCAGCAGCCGTGATCGATGAGCAGGAGACGCATGGGCACTTTCGGGAGCGGAAAAAGGCCATGGAGGGCTTTTCCACGGCAAAGCTAGACCCAGCCGCTCCACCTGCAGACAGTCAGGATGACCGCCATCCAGAGTGCAGCGCCCCAGTCGTCGGCCATGATACCGAGGCCCGCCGGGAGATGCTCGAGCTGCCGGCAGGGAAACGGCTTGGCGATGTCAAAGACCCGATGCAGCAGAAACGCCGCCAGGAGTAGGGCCGCCGCTTCCGGCAGCGTCGACCGGGCCGCGGCGGGCACAGCAAGCAGCCCCAGCGGGAGGCTCGCCATCTCGTCGTAGACGATCGCGCCGGGATCGGTGCCGCGGCCGAGACGCCGGGCCGCGGCCGTGCAGATCGGGATGCCGGCAAGATTGATCGCCACGATGACCGCCGCCTCGGCGACAGGCGGAAACTGAGCCGCGGCCACCGCCAGCGAAACGATCACGCCGGCGGCCGCCCCGAACGTGCCGGGCGCCAACGGAATCCGCCCGAGCCCGCCGCCGGTGGCCGCCAAAACGGCCGGGTCGAACCAGGGCGGGCTCCCGGCGGCATCGTGATCGGGGGAGTCTTGCATGGCATCACTATCGGGCATCGGTATGGTAAAACAATGGCCATGGAAATCGGCCGTCTGCAACTTGTTGAGTATCCCCACCCGGCGCTCCTGCGGCGAACGCGGCCGCTGGTGAAGATCGACGATGGCGTCTGCGAGGCCGTCGAGCAGATGTTCGACATCATGTATGAAGCCGGCGGCATCGGGCTGGCGGCCAACCAGGTGGCGCTTCCCTACCGGCTCTTCATCATCAACCTCGAGGCCCGGCCCGATGCGGGCGAGGAACTCGTCTTCATCAATCCCACGCTCAGCCGCCCGCGGGGTACGGCCGTTCAAGAGGAGGGCTGCCTGAGCCTGCCGGGATTGCGGATGGACGTGCGGCGGCCCGAGCGGGTGGTGGTCGACGCCTGGTCGCTCGAGGGCGAGCCGATCCATCTCGATCTCGACGGGCTGCTCGCCCGGGTGGTGCAGCACGAGTTTGACCACCTCGAGGGGCGGCTGTTCACCGACCGCCTGCCCGAGGCCGCGACGCTCGAGGCGCGGCGGTCGCTCGACACGTTTCGCGAAGTGTTCTTCGGCAAGCAGTCGCGGGGCGAACTGGGCCCCAACGATGCGTTGCTCGCCCAGCTCCACCAGCTCGAGGCGGCGCGGTGCACGACCACCTGACCGGCATCACCACCTGATTGACAACACGGATCGGCACGGAGCGGCTTGGCTGCA
This sequence comes from Planctomycetia bacterium, assembly GCA_026401035.1. GTDB lineage: Bacteria > Planctomycetota > Planctomycetia > Pirellulales > UBA1268 > RGVT01. Next base: position 36,644 of record JAPLNR010000076.1, read on the forward strand.
TGGAACGCACGGCAGTCATCGCTGCAAGTTCGCCGCTGAAACTCCTCGTGATGGGCACGGGGCCGTTCGCCGTGCCGATGTTCGAGGCACTGCGGCATTCTCCGCACCAGATCCTCGCCCTGGTCACGCGGCCGGTGCATGCGGCGCCGGGCCGCCGCCCACCCCCCAACCCGATGCGGGAGGCGGCCGTGGCCGCGGGCCTGCCCGTGCTCGAACCGGAACGGGTCAACGACGATGAATCGATCGCCGCCATCGAGCGGCTCGCCCCCGACCTCTTCGTGGTCTGCGACTACGGGCAGATCCTCGCCCCGCGGCTGCTCGCGGTCGCGCCGCTCGGCGGCATCAATCTCCATGGATCGCTCCTGCCGCGGCATCGCGGGGCGGCCCCCGTGCAGTGGGCGATCCTCGAGGGGGATCCGATCGCGGGCGTGAGCGTGATCCACATGACGCCCGCGCTCGACGCCGGCGCCGTGATTCTCGCCCGCGCCGTGCCCGTCTATCCCGGCAACACCGCCGTCGATCTCGAGCGGATGCTCGCCGAACTCGGCGCCGGAGCCACGCTCGAGGCCATCGAGCGGCTGCAGGCGGCCGCACTGGTGCGGGCGGCCGGTGAGCCGCTGCAGGTCGGCATACCGCAGGATGCCGCGCAGGTGACGAAGGCCCCGCGGCTCACGAAGGCCGACGGATCCGTCGACTGGTCGCTGCCCGCGAGCCGCATCGAACGGATGCGCCGGGCGCTCGAGCCATGGCCGCGGACCACCGCCTTCCTGCACCGCGACGGTGGAACGCCGCTGCGGATCGTGCTGGAGGATGTCGCGGTGGCCTCTGGCCGGGGAGGCGGCGAGGTTTTCCCGGGCACGATCCTCTCCGCGGATGAGACTGGCATCACCGTGGCCTGCGGTGCGGGCACCGCGATCGTCATCCGCCGCCTCGTGCCGGAAGGCCGCCGCAGCATGGCGGCTGCCGAGTTTCTGCGCGGTCACCCGATTCTGCCGGGGATGCGGTTTGCGTAGGCGCGAACAGACCGTATTGGGAGCCGGACGGTGGAAGTCTCTTCGCGTGGATTTTTCGCACATGCGTTTTGCGGCAGCGCCGGCCGCAAGCGAGCGAAAACTCCAATGCTCATCGAGCTTCCACCGTCCGGCTCCTCAGCATCTCGGGCTGGAGATGCGAAGAGATGCTTGAAATCGTAGAATCTTCCTCATGACCAAGACCATGACCAAGCGGCTCTGGATCGAAACCGTCGGCTGCCAGATGAACGTGCTCGACAGCGAGCTCGTGGTGGCGGCGCTCCGCCGGCAGGGCTGGGAGCTGGCGCCGACACAGGCCGATGCCGACGCGGTCTTCTACAACACCTGTAGCGTGCGGCAGCATGCCGAGGACAAGATCTACTCGGCGCTCGGTCGGATTCGGCTCGAGAAGGAAAAGCGACCTGGCCTCGTCGTCGGCGTCCTCGGCTGCATGGCCCAGAAGGACCAGGCGCTCGTGCGAACGCGGGCGCCGTGGGTCGACCTCGTCGTCGGCCCCGGGCAGTTGCACCAGGTGCCCCGGCTCGTCGATGGAATTCTTGCCGGCAGCGGTCCGCAGCTGGAGGTGAGCCTCGACCGCAAGGGGGGCAGCCGCGAGGCGATCGCCCGCAGTTTCGAGAGCTATGATCCCGACCGCGATCCGGCCATGCGGCCGACGCCGTTTCAGGCCTTCGTGCGGACGCAGACGGGCTGCGACAAATTCTGCGCGTTCTGCGTGGTGCCGCGGGTGCGCGGGCCGGAGCAGGCGCGGCCGCCGGAGGCGATCGTCGCGGAAACGAAGAAACTCGTCGCCGAGGGCTGTCGCGAGATCACGCTCATCGGTCAGACCGTCAACAGCTACCGGTGGACTGACGGCGGAAAGACGACGCGGCTCTCCGACCTGCTCGCGCAGCTCGATGGCGTGGCCGGCCTCGACCGGATCAAGTTCGTCACCAATTACCCGCGGGACATGACGCCCGACCTGATCGCGGCCGTCCGTGACCTGCCGAAGGTCTGTTACTACCTGCATGTGCCCGCGCAGCACGGCTCCGACGACGTGCTCCTGCGGATGAAGCGGGGCTACACCATCGGCGAATACATGGAGATGCTCGGACGGGTGCGCGAGGAACTGCCGCACGCCGCGGTGACGAGCGATTTCATCGTCGGCTTCTGCGGCGAGACCGACGCGGAGTTTCAGACGACGCTCGATCTCGTCAGCACGGCGCGGTTCAAGAACAGTTACATCTTCAAATACAGCCCGCGGCCGGGCACCAAGGCCTTTGAACGGCTGCCCGACGACGTGCCGGAAGACGTGAAGAAGGCCCGCAACCAGGTGCTGCTCGATGCGCAGACGGAGGCGAGCCTCGCCGACAACCTGCCGTTCGTCGGCACGCGGCAGCAGGTGCTCGTCGAGGGGCTTTCCGCGCGGGAAGAGCGGCGGGAGGCGAACCCCGGCCCCGACGGCACGGCCCAGCTCACCGGCCGGACAATGTGCGACCGGATCGTCGTCTTCGACGCGCCGCTGCGGCTCGTGGGCCGGCTCGTCGACATCGACATCACGACGGCCGGCGCCTGGGCGCTCGCCGGCACCGTGGCCGACGGGCTGGCGGCCGCCGTGCCACTGGAAGACGTCCATCAGGTCCACCAGATCGCGTTCGGACCGCAGCCCGCCGCGCGATCGGGGGTGTGACATGCCTGCACCGCCGGACAGCCCGCCCGCAGGAGACCAGTCGGCTGGCGGTCTGTCGGTGACGGATGCCCTGCGGCTGCTCGATGATCCGCAGGCCGCCGCGGTCTGGGGCCGCGGCGCGGGGCTCGTCGACCCGGAGTCGGCCCACCGGTCGCTCGTGGGCCTTGCCGCCCACGGACTCACGCTCGACCTCGTCGCCGCGCTGGCAGCCGCGCTCACCCGGCTGCTGCCCACCGTGAGCGATCCCGACCGCGTGCTCGTGGCGGTTGAACGGTTTATCGGCGCGGTCCGCAGCCCGCTCTCCGCCGCCACGCTCTTCGAGCGGGATCCGCGGGCGCTCGAGACGCTCGTGCGGATTTTTTCCGCGAGCCCCTATCTCGCCGAACTCGTCATCGCCGACCCTGAGTCGTGGGAGGAGATCCGTGTGGGGCAGGGACGGCCCGAGAAAAAGGAGACGCTCGCCGCCACCCTCCGCGCCGAGATGGCCGTCGCGGCCGATCCGGACAACGCCCTGCGGACCCTGCGGCGGTTCAAGCGGCGGGAGACGCTGCGGATCGCCTACGGCGACATCGTCGGCGGGCAGCGGCTGGAGACGGTGGTCGCGCAGATCTCCCACGTGGCCGATGCGATCGTGCACGAGGCGGCCCGGTCGGCCGTGGAGCGGCTGGAAAAGCAACGGGGCATTCCCCGCGGGGCCGGCGGCGAGCGGGCCACGCTCACCGTGATCGCGCTGGGCAAGCTCGGCGGCGGCGAACTGAACTATTCAAGCGACATCGACCTCGTGTTCGTCTTCTCGGCCGACGGGAAGGTCGCGGGGCCGAAGCCCTGCACGAACCAGGAGTTTTTCGAACGGGCCGTGCAGGAGGCCGTGCGGCTGATCGCCGAGCCGACCGATCTCGGCATCGCCTACCGCGTCGACCTGCGACTGCGGCCGCACGGCGGTGTCGGGCCGGCGGCGATGTCCCTCGAGGCCATGCTGCAGCACTACGACCAATTCGGCCGCACCTGGGAACGTCAGGCCTGGGTGAAGGCCCGCTGTGTCGGCGGCGACGAACAACTCGGCGGAAGGCTGCTGACGGAGATGCAGCCCTGGATCTACCGCCGCTGGCTCACGCGGGCCGACATCAGCGGCATCAAGGCGCTCAAGCGGCGGATCGAGAACCGGGCGGTTCGCGCGGGTACTGCGGCGAGCGACGTGAAGAATGGCCGCGGCGGCATCCGCGACATCGAGTTTACGATCCAGTTTCTGCAGCTGTTGAGCGGCGGCGACACGCCGCAGGTGCGCATCGGCAACACGCTCGAGGCGATCCGCCGGCTCGCGGAAACCGGCGGCCTCACCGACCAGGAACGCGAGATCCTGGAACGCACCTACACACTGCTGCGCACCGTCGAACACCACCTGCAGATCCTCTACGACCGCCAGACGCACTCCCTGCCCGATTCGACCGCGGAGTTTGCCCGGCTCGCCGTCCGCACCGGCTACGGGTCCGGGCCCGAGGCGGCCGACCACCTACGGCGCGACTTGGCGGAGGCCACGGAACTCAACCGCCGCATTCTCGACCACCTGCTCCACGACGCCTTCCCCGACGACACGGCGCCGGAACCGGAGGTCGACCTCGTGCTCGATCCCGAGCCGCCCGAATCGTTCGTGCACGAGGTGCTCGCCCGGCATGGCTTTCGCGACGTCGCGGCCGCGTATCGCACGCTCGTGTCGCTGGGCGAGGAGAAGGCGCGGTTTCTCTCGACCCGCCGCTGCCGGCACTTCCTCGCGGCGATCGCGCCGCGGCTGCTGGCCACGATCGGCCGCACGCCCGATCCCGATGCCACGCTCGTGAATCTCGCCGCGGTCAGCGACTCGCTCGGCGGCAAGGGGGTGCTCTGGGAACTGTTCAGTTTCAATCCGGCGTCGCTCGATCTCACGGTGCGGCTCTGCTCGTCGAGCCCGTTTCTGGCCGGTCTGCTCGTCGGCAATCCGGGAATGATCGACGAACTGCTCGACAGCCTGCTCGTGGTGCGTCCGCCGACCCCCGATGCGCTCGATACGCAAGTTGCCGAACTGTGTCACGGCGCGGTCGACATCGGCCCGATCATCCATGCGTTCAAGGCGTCGCAGCAGTTGCGGGTGGGCGTGCGGGACATGCTCGGCAAGTTCGACGTTTCCACGACCACCGCCGCGCTCTCCGCGATCCCCGTGGCGCTCCTGCGGGCCGTGATCGCCCACGAGGAGGCGAAGCTCGTCGACCGGCTCGGCGAGCCGATGGCCGGCTCGGGGGAGAGCGTGGGCGTGCGGGCGGGGCCGGTGGTGCTGGCGATGGGCAAGTTCGGCGGCCGCGAGATGAATTACGCCAGCGACGTGGACCTCGTCTTTCTCTACGACCACGACGGCGCCACGTTTCCGAAGCGGCTCACGCGCCGCTCGGCGGAAGGCACCACCAACGCCCACTTCTTCAGCGAACTGGCCCAGAAGACGATGAAGGCGTTCAACGCCTCCACGCCGCAGGGCCGTCTCTACGAGATGGACTCGCGGCTGCGCCCCAGCGGCCGGAGCGGACCGGCCGCGATCTCGCTGGAGGAGTTCGAGAAATATTTCGCACCGGATGGTCTGGCCGCCATTTGGGAACGGCAGGCGCTCACCAAGGCACGCGTCGTGGTGGGCTCCCGCGCGGCCGCCGCCCGGGCCATGCAGATCGTGCACCGGGCCGCCTACGAGCGGAACTGGACGGCGGCCGAGGTCGAGGCGATCCGGACGATGCGGTTCCGCATGGAGGAGGGGGCGAAGGCGACGAACCTGAAACGCGGCCCCGGCGGCGTGGTCGACATCGAGTTCATCGTGCAGATGCTGCAACTCGTGCATGGCGGCGCAAACCCGCGGCTGCGGACGCCCGAAACCCGCGCCGGCCTCGTCGCGCTCCACGAGGCGGGCCACCTGCGGGACGAAGACTTCGCCTTTCTCGAGCAGGCATATGTGTCGCTGCGTGAAATCGAGAGCCGCCTCCGGCTCCTCGACGCCGCGGATCGGCACGACTTTCCGGCGGACCCGGCCGAGCAGCGAAAACTCGCCCACCTGCTCGGGTACGACCACCCCGACGCGCTCGTCGGCGACGTGCAGACGCTCACCGCCCGCATCCGCAGCACGTTCACGCGGATCTTCGACCAGACCAGCGCCGAAAAGTAGGACAGGCTTCAGCCTGTCGTCTCCCGGTCAGCCCGTCACGGCTTGGCGGTCAGCTTCCGCCGGCGGGCGGCCCAGATCTCCCAGGCGACGGGCAGCACCGACATCAGCACAATGCCGACGACCACGAGCTCGAAGTTTTTCTTCACGATCGGCACGTTGCCGAAGAAATAGCCGGCGAGCGTGCAGGCCAGCACCCAGGCCAGGCCGCCGACCACGTTGTAGTAGAGAAACTGCGGGTAGTGCATCCGGCCGACGCCGGCCACGAAGGGGGCAAACGTGCGGATGATCGGCACGAACCGGGCGAGCACGATCGTCTTGCCGCCGTGTCGCTCGTAGAAGCCCTGCGTCTGGACGAGATGCTCGTGCTTGAGGAACCAGGCATTGATCCGGAAGGCCCGCGGCCCCACCCAGCGGCCGATGGCGTAGTTGAGCGTGTCACCGAGCACGGCCGCGACGAACAGCAGCCCGAGCAGCAGCAGGATGCTCAGCGAGTCGGGGTAGAGGGCCGCCATCGCGCCGGCGGCGAAGAGCAGCGAGTCGCCGGGCAGAAACGGCGTGACCACGAGGCCCGTCTCGCAGAGGATGATCGCGAAGAGCAGGACATAGGTCCACGGCCCCCAGGCATCGATGATCGCATGCAGGTGCGCGTCGAGGTGCAGAAAGATGTCGAGCAGGGATTTGATCGCGTCCATGGCGTGAGCGCTCCGGCGTCAGTCGTTGTCGGGCACGGGATCCTCCCAGAAACGCCGGCGGGCGACCAGCCAGGATGCGGCCACCGGAAGGGCGAGGGAGACGAAGAGCATCCACTGCAGCGAGTCGGCCCGCGCCCCCAAGGCACCGGCGGCGCTCCAGACGAATGCGATGGCGAGATTGCCGGCCGCGACGGCCACGAAAAAATCGAGGAGTCGCATGCCCGCGGCGCCCGCGACGAGCGCGGCCGCCTCGGCCACCAGCGGCAGCGGCCGCGAGAGCACGACGGGCAGCGGACCGAGGCGGTGCTGCTGCCGCGCGAGTTCCGCGCGTTCGGCCGGTTCGAGTCGGGCGAGCGCCCGGCCACCGGCCGTTTTTCCGAGCCACCAGCCGGCGAGCGATCCGGCGGTCATGCCAAGCCAGGCGCAGCAGGTACCGAGGGCGATCCCCAACTCGGCGCCGCCGAGCGTGGCCACCATGCTCGAGGGCACGGGGAGGAGCAGGTCGGCGGCCAGCACGCCCACCTCGAGCGCCGCGAGCACCGCGGCCGTGGGGCGGGGTTCGAGCCAGCGGGAGACCAGGTGATCGAGCCGCGTGCCGAACAGCAAAAACGGCACCAGCGGCACGGCGAGTGCCGCGAGCGTCAGAGCGAGGAGGAGGCGAGTCGTGCGGCGCATGACGGGGGAACGGTGGATGTGGGACCGTCGGCGGCCGCCTGATCGCCCGTCTCGCGGGCCGGGCCGGTGCGGGCCCGGAGCAGGTCGATCAGCAGGTCGTGCGACGGGGTCACGACCAGATACACGGCCAATGACAGGATAGCCAGATCCCGCAGCGAATGGTTGGGCGACAGCCACCACCAGCCGGCCAGAAGCACGGTCCACGTGGGTATGAGCAGCGGCAACGCGGCGACGTGCAGCCGCAGGAGCGCCCGCCCCAGCGTGGGGGCATCGGCGGGCTGGACCCGCGCCACCAGCGGAGACAGCAGCCAGAGATGCCGCCAGGCATGCCAGCAGAGAAAGTACATGCCGACGGAGAACAGCGGATCGGTCGTGATTCCGAGCAGACCGATCACCGCCAGATCCACGAGCGTGGCGAACGAGCGACGGGCCGCCCCCGGCACACGGCGGGTCTCGAACACTTCCAGGGCGACCGCGGCGAGGGCGATCGCCACGAGCGCGATCCCCGTGGCCCGCACGCCTGCGGGGGCGAAACTGCCGGCGGCGGCGTTGCCACCCATGACGGAGAGCAGCCGGGCGGCGACAGCCGACGTTTCCGCGGGCCAGCAGGCCAGCGGCACGCCGAGCACACCCGCGCCGCGGGCGACCGCCGCCCGCAGCCGCGGCCAGAACGCGGCGGGTATCGATGGCGACTGGCCGTCGGCGTGCGACATGCCGAAGTGCCAGATCGAGAGCGTGGCGAAGAGCAGCACCAGCGGCACGGGAAACACCGCGAAGCCGACGAACACGGCCGCCATCACCGCGAGATAGCCGATGAACATCCGCGCCGCGGCGGTGCGGCTGCCCAGCCGCTGCGCGATCGCGAGATCAGCGGCACCGTGCGGCAGCCCGACGAAGACGAGCGAGATGAGCCACGGAACCGCGGCCAACCTGGTCGACCACCCCGGGCCACATGCAAACGCCGCAACGGATGCGGCGAGCATGCCGGCCAGCGGCAGCCGGCGAAAGACGAGTTCCTCGAACCTGCGCTGAGGCTCGCAACCGGGGAGTGCATTCACGAGGGCAACTTTCCCGGGGCAGCGCCCGTCGCGCCGGAACGTCCGGCGCGACGGGCTGCCATGCCGCGAAACGACAAAACTACAGACGGAGCCGCGACTCGTGCGAGTGGCCCAATGCCTGGATGCCGTGATAGGCGACCAGACCGAAGCCCACCTTGTTAATGACGTCCGCGATGTTGTAGACGATCTCGCGGAGTTCACCGTTGCCCGAGCGGGCCATGAGGAACCCGATCGGGTAGATCGCCCAGCCAATCAGCACGAACAACCGCATCGTCTCCAGGGCCTTTGCCAACGGGGCCGGAGCCTCGGCGATCGCCTGGCCGAGCGACATGTAGAGCACGCCGACGATCAGCGCCTCACACACGCACGACACCAGGAAGAACGTCCACCAACGCTCCGAGTTCACCGGCGAAGTCTCGGCGATGAAGGCCGTGACGATCATCGCGATGTCGAGCAGCACGAGCTGGAAGAAAAACTTCGTCCCGCGATCGCCCATCCGCAGCAAGAGCGGAAATTTCACGAGCAACAGCGGCGTGGTGAAGAGCCAGTCGATGTACCGCAGAGCGGTCGGAAACTCTCCGCCCGACTCCTGGTAGACGTGCGTCATCTTGTAGTAGTGGAAGCACGCAATGCCGCAGACGAGACCGGCCACCACCATCGTGCTGCGATAGGCCGGATCGACGTTGTCCCGCATCAGGAAGAAGTAGAGGGCTCCGGCGCCCATCGCGACGGTGCCAGCGAAGAACAGATAGAGAGTGATCGACTGCAGCGGGGTGTTTTTCGTGAAGTCGGACGACAGGGGTACGACTCCCTCCGCGACCGCCAGTACCTGAGCCAGAAGTGCATGCATGGTTAACCTCCAAATTGTGTCGACGACGCCCGAAGGCACCGCGACGGGGTAAAAGCCCACGAGGATTTCTCGCCTCGCAAACGAATCAAACGCCGTAAACCATCAGCTGTCATTTCGCACACTCCGCGGGCGGAGCGTGCGAATCGCCATCAGCTGGGGATGCGGTCCCAGTCCCTGCACCGATCCGTGCACGTGCACGGATCGAACGGAAGGCGTGCGTGCCTTCCGGGATGTTCCGGACGAGCGGCGACTGGTGGGAACGAAAGAGTGGGGGCCGATCTCCGGACGAAGCCGCTGCAGCCGTGGGCTGAGGCGACCTCCATCCGGGGGGAATTATGTCTCGAAACGACCCTCTGGCAACAGCAAATTCCGAAGCCGACGTCGGCGGGCCGCGCTTCTCCCCCTGGGAGGGGCCGAATTCTGGTGCAAGGAGGACTGGCTTCAGCCTGTCACTCTTTCAAAATTCAGCCCGCCACTTTTTCAGGTTTGGGCCTGTTCGGCGATGTCCACGCCGACGCTTTCGCTCCAGGCGGCTAGCAGCCGGCGGTAGAGCGGGCCCGGCCGTCCCGCGCCGACCGGCAGGCCGTCGAAGCGGGTGGCGGGCAGCAGGCAGTTGGGCGTGCTCGAGAGCAGGATTTCGTCGGCCGCGGCGAGCGTGGCCGACCGCAGCGACTCCTCCCGCCACTGGATGCCGCGGGCTTCGGCCAGCTGCCGCAGGTAGTGGAGGCTGACGCCGCGGAGGGCGTCGGTCGGCGGCGGCGCGAGGATCGTGCCGCCGCGGACGATCGCGATGTTGGCGGTCGAGGTCTCGCTGACCCGGCCGTCGGCATGGCAGAGGATCGCGCGGGAACCCTGCTCGGCAGCCTCGGCCTCGCGATCGGCGAGGTGATAGTGCATCCGGCTGCGGCACTTGAGCCCCAGCGGCCACGAGTCTTCCGGCACCTGCCGGATCGACACGCTGCGGAGCGACACTCCCTGCTCGTAGGCCTGCGCCCAGAGCGGGAAGGCGAGCGGAAAGGAATGGACGGCCACCCGCGGCGTGCCCCGACGACCCTCGTGCTGGGAAGGCTGGTCGCCCGGCGTGGCGAAGATCACCACGCCGAGGTCGCTCTGCGTCGGACCCAAGGCATGGTTGTGCCGCGCCACGATGTCGGCCGCGGCGAAGATCTCGTCGAGCGACACGGTGGGAACAATGCCGGCCACGGCGAGTGACTCACGAAACCGCGCCGCATGGAGGTCGGGCAGGAAGAGGCGGCCGGCAAACGTTCGCAGTTGCTCGGTGACGGTCGCCCCGAGCACGAATCCGGCATCACCGACCGGCAGGCAGAGGCTGGCCCGCGGGATCGATCGCCCGTCCAGCCAGGCCCATTCGTCCGCCGGGCCCTCGGCCCCGTCTTTGTCGGTTCGGCTCACGTCTCGCAGTGTCGATATCTGAGTGGAGGATAGGGGATTCGAACCCCTGACCTTCTGGCTGCCAGCCAGACGCTCTCCCAATTGAGCTAATCCCCCAGCGGTTATTTCCAGACACCAGCGGACGGAAATGACGGGC